>RDYW01000048.1 GCA_004293485.1 Sphingobacteriales bacterium
AATAACAGACCTGTAAGAAAATTTGGTTATCTAACTCCTAATGAAGTATTTTTACAGCTTAAGGTAAGTGTTGCACTTATCAGTTGAACACAGCATTTATTATAAAAATAAAAAGTTAAAAGCTATTTTGGGGCTTATGGATTGTTAGTGGTAATTTACAAAAACTTAAACGTACCATCGGCTTCAAGTTTCATTATTGTTGAGGGTAGATTTTCTTTAATAACATTTTGCTCAATATTTACTACATAATCTACCAACTCAAATAATTTAGGGTTTATTTCACTAAAATTTTTAGGTGTTTTATCACCACTTATATTAGCAGATGTAGCTACTAAAGGTTTACGAAATTGCTGTATAAGTTGCTGGCAAAATCTGTGTTTTACAACACAAATGCCTATGCTGCCATCGGGCGTAATAATATCTTGAGCTAGGTTTTTTGCACCAGAGTAAATAATGGTTAATGGTTTTTCGGCATATTGTATTAAATCGTAAGCTACTTCGGGTACTTGTTTTACAAAACTTTGCAATTTGTTATCGCTATCTAAAAGTATGTTAAAGCCCTTACTAAGCCTGCATTTTTTTATTTCTTTAATTTTTTTAACAGCTTGGTTATGGGTAGCATCGCAGCCTATGCACCATACGGTATCGGTTGGGTAAACAATAATGCCTCCATTTTTTAATACTTCGAGTGCTTTTAATACTTCGTTTTTTAACATTTTAATAAGGTTTTTTGGTATATAGCTACCAATTGTTGGGCAATTATATCTTCTCTAAAATTAAGCGCATATTTTTTACCAGCCATAATCATATTTTGGCGCAAGGCATCATCATTTAAAATTAAGGTAATTTTGTTGGCTAGTTCGGTTTCGTTATAGGGGTTAATGTATATACTGTGGCTTCCTCCAGCTTCTTCTAAGCATGAACCTTTGGCAGCAATAACGGGTACATCACAATTTAAGGCTTCCAAAATCGGGATACCAAATCCTTCAAAAACAGATGGATATATAAAAATTTTTGCTAATCGGTAAATACTTGGTAAATGATTAAAAGCTACATTGTGTAAAAAAAGTACTCTAGTTTGTAAATGGTTTTGGGCAATGTAAGTTTCTAAAACATTTTTATATGTAGTGGATTTTCCTATAAGTACTAGAGTAGTGTTATTGGGCAAAAGCGTTAAAGCTTTTATAATTAATAATTGATTTTTACGGGTTTCAATTGTGCCTACACATAGCAAAAAAACATCGGGAAGTTGATAAGTTTTTTTTACACTAAGCAAAGTATTGGGTAGGGGTTTTTCGTAAAATGAGGCATCGCAACCCTGATATACTACATCAATTTTATACGCATTAATACCCAAATAATGTACAATATCTTGCTTTGTTTGTTGGCTAATGGCAATAATGGTATCGGCTTTTTTACATGCATAGTTAAATTTAAACTTGTAAATAAGCCTATCAATGTAATTAAAATACTGTGGATAGCGTATAAAAATAAGGTCGTGTATGGTTACTACGGCTTTTATGTTTTTACTTTTTAAGCCCAAAGGGATTTCGTTACTTAGACCATGAAAAATTTCGATACCATTTTTTTTTGCATCGTTTACCACACCCCAGCTACGCCACAAAAATTTAATAAAACGTGAAGCTGGTGTACAAATAATTATATTTTTAAAATTTTGCAAAAAAATTACCCTCGGGTTTATTGAATTTTGGGGGCTATATAAAAACAAGCTATACCTGGGATAAGTAGTAGCTACACTATAAATAAGCCATCTGCTATAGTTACCCAAGCCAGTAAAATTTTTAAATACACGCTTTGCTTCGTAACCTATTTTCATAATTTTTTAAGCTTTAGGAAGTTGCATTTTCGATATTTTTGCTTCGGGCAGCGGGCCTCGGGCTATGGAAATCATATTATTGTACCAATGTTTTACTTTGATGAAACATAAAACAAAAAGCCCGCAGCCCGAAAGCCCGCAGCCCGTAGCCCGTTTCCTAAATATACTTATTACCGTACTTGGTTTTAACATCGGCAACAATTTGTTTTACCGTTTGTTCTTTTACTTTTGGCGAAATTAATAAAGTATTATTGGCTTCTACTACAATAAAATCATGTAAATCTTGTAAAATAACCAATTTATCTTTAGGTACATTAACCATACAGTTGCTACTGTCTATCATTACTACGTTTTCGGGGTTTATTATTGCGTTGCCCGCATTGTCTTTGAGGGCTAACTCGTAAATAGAGGCCCAAGTACCTAAATCGCTCCATCCAAATTCGGATGGCATTACATATACGTTATTTGCTTTTTCCATCACGCCATAATCAATAGAAATATTGGTGCATTTTTGAAAACAGGTTTGTATAAATTCTTTTTCAGACGGGGTATTGTATAAGCCATTGCCTTCATTAAAAATTTCGGCAATATCGGGTAAGTGGGTATTAAAAGCTTGTATAATTGAGTTTACCGACCATATAAATATACCGGCATTCCATAAAAAATCGCCACTTAATAAAAACGATTCGGCAATTTCGAGGCTAGGTTTTTCGGTAAATGTTTTTACTTTATATAAATTTTCGCTTAATTGATGTTGGTTGTATTGTATGTATCCGTAACCTGTATCGGGCCTAGAGGGTTGTATGCCTAACGTAATTAAGCAGTCGTTTTGTTCAGCAACATCCAGCGAAGTTTCAATTTTATGTATAAAAGCTGGGGTATCTAAAATCAAATGATCGCTGGGTGCAACAACAATGGCAGCATCGGCGCAAAGCTGCTTAATTTTATAACAGCCATAAGCAATACAAGGTGCAGTATTTCGCATTACGGGTTCGCCTATTATTTGGTTGGGGTGCAAGCCTGGTATTTGCTTGTTTACCAACTCAAAGTAACTTTCGTTGGTTAGTATAAAAATATTTTGTTTGGGTACAATTTGGGCAAATCTATCGTAAGTGTTTTGAATTAAACTTTTACCCGTACCCAATATATCTAAAAACTGCTTGGGGTAAGTGCTACGGCTTACAGGCCAAAATCGGCTTCCTATACCGCCAGCAAGTATTAGTGCGTATTGGTTATTTTTCATTTTTTATTTTTAATGTAAGAGTAATAAATAAGTTTTAAAAAAAAACTAGAAAATGCCTTCTTTAAGTAAATCGTGTAAGTGAATTACGCCTTCAAAATTATCATTTTCCATAACAATAAGTTGGGTGATTTGATTTTTTTGCATCAGCTGTAAAGCAGTTACGGCTAACTCATTATTTTCGATGGTTTTAGGATATTTTCCCATAATATCGCTTGCAAGTAAGTTTTCAAAAGAGGTATATTTTTGCATCATACGGCGTAAATCGCCATCGGTAATTACACCAATAAGTTTATTATCGTTAATTACAGCCACTATACCTAAACGTTTTTTCGAAATTTCAAGTATTACATCGTGTATTTTACAAGTGCTATTTACTACGGGTTTTTGGTTAAATATTACCAAATCACTCACTTTTAAATACATTTTTTTACCCAAAGTGCCACCAGGATGATACTTAGCAAAATCTACACCGGAAAACGCTCGGCACTCAACCAAGCATATAGCCAGTGCGTCGCCCATGGCCATTTGTGCTGTGGTGCTTGTAGTGGGGGCAAGGTTATGCGGGCATGCTTCAGAAGCCACAAAAGTATCGATTACAAAATCGGATTGTTTGGCTAAATAGGAGTTTACATCGCCTACAAAACAAGCAATTTTATTTTTACCCCGTTTTAATAATGGTATTAAAACCTTTATTTCGGCTGTATTACCACTTTTTGATAAGCAAATAATTAAATCATCGGCCTGTATCATACCCAAATCGCCATGAATAGCTTCGCCAGCATGCATAAACAAAGCAGGTGTACCTGTAGAGTTTAAGGTGGCTACTATTTTTTGCCCTACAATAGCACTTTTGCCCACACCAGTAATTACTACACGACCATTTAAGCTATAAATTTGATTTACCAAATTGGTAAATTGGCTATTTAATAAATTTGTTAAATGCCCTATTGCTTCGCTTTCTGTTTTTAAAGTACGTTTTGCAATAGCTAGTATTTCGTTGTTTGATTTCAATATTTTTAATTTTTTTAAATAAATTATTGTAAGTCCCAAAAATATGTTATTTTGAAGTCTTAAATACAAATAGATTTCAATATTCAATTTATCGATGCAAATAGATTATAAATTAGCAGAAAACTTACAAGCATTTTTTGGCTTTGATACCTTTAAAGGCGACCAAGAAGCCATTATAAACAGTATTTTAGATAAAAAAGACACTTTTGTAATTATGCCTACGGGTGGCGGAAAATCAATATGCTACCAATTGCCAGCATTAATGAGCAAAGGTACTGCCATTGTAATTTCGCCTTTAATTGCTTTAATGAAAAACCAGGTAGACCAATTGCGTGTATTTGGCGGGCGAGATAACATTGCCCATTTTCTTAACTCATCATTAAATAAAGCCGAAAGTACCAAGGTAAAAGATGATGTAAGTGCCGGCGAAACCAAACTTTTGTATGTAGCCCCCGAATCGTTAAACAAGCAAGAAACAGTTGATTTTTTAAAAAATATTTCAATATCGTTTGTTGCTGTTGATGAAGCACATTGCATATCAGAATGGGGGCATGATTTTAGGCCCGAGTACCGGCGTATAAGGCAAGTAATAAACAATATACGTGAAGATCTTGCAATAATAGCGTTAACCGCAACTGCCACACCAAAAGTACAGCAAGATATTCAAAAAAACTTGCAGATGACTGATGCAAACCTTTTTAAATCGTCGTTTAACAGGCCAAATTTATACTACGAAGTAAAAGCCAAAAAAGATGTTTTAAAAGATATTATACGGTATGCCAAAAACAATGTGGGCAAATCGGGAATTGTATATTGCCTTAGCCGTAAAAAAGTAGAAGAAGTAGCTAATGCTTTAACTATTAACGGCATAAAATCGCTACCCTACCATGCAGGGCTCGAACCTAAAACCCGAGCCGAAACACAAGATAAGTTTTTGATGGAAGATGTAGATGTAATAGTAGCCACAATTGCCTTTGGTATGGGTATTGATAAACCCGATGTGCGCTATGTAATTCACCACGATATACCCAAAAGCATGGAAGGCTATTATCAAGAAACGGGTAGGGCAGGCCGAGATGGTGGAGAGGGTAATTGTATAGCCTTTTATGCCGAAAAAGATGTAGAAAAGCTTACCAAGTTTATGAAAGATAAGCCAGTATCGGAACGCGAAATAGGCACACAAATACTTAAAGAAGTTATAGATTATTCAGAATCGGCCGTGTGTAGGCGCAAGCAAATACTCCATTATTTTGGCGAAAACTACGACGAAACGGGCTGTAACGATAAATGCGACAATTGCCGAGCCCAAAAAGACTATTTTAATGCCGAAGAATTTTTACCTCAATTGCTACAAACTATTTTAGATTTTGGCGAAAAGTTTGATGATATGTACATTTTAAATGTACTAATGGGCGAAGATTCGGCTTTAATACAATCGTACAAACACCACCTACTACCTATTTATGGCTTAGGTAAAATAAAAGGTTTACTGTTATGGAAATCTTTAATAAGGCAAGCATTATTAAATAATTTTTTAGTTAAAGATGTAGATGATTATGGTTTATTAAGTTTAACCGAAGCCGGGCATAACTATTTAAAAAACCCCTATGCGATAAAATACATTTTAAACCGCCCTATCGAAAGTGCAACAGTAAACGACGACGACGAAAATGTACAAACAGGAACGGGTGCCTTAGATACCGAACTATTAAAAATGCTAAAAGACTTGCGCAAAAAAATTGCCAAGCAAAAAAATCTACCTCCATTTGTATTATTTCAAGACCCATCACTTGAAGAAATGTGTACAAATTATCCTATTAATATGGATGAATTAAAAAATATTTCGGGTGTAGGTAACGGTAAAGCCGCAAAATTTGGTACAGCATTTATCGATTTAATTAAGCAATATGTAGAAGATAACGAAATTGACCGCCCCATTGATTTTGTAGTTAAAACAACAGCCAATAAATCGGCTTTAAAAGTTTCGATTATTCAAAATATCGATAGACAAGTATCTTTAGAAGTAATAGCATCATCAAAAGGAATTTCGTACGAAGAAATCTTAAAAGAAGTAGAATCGATAGTAAGCTCAGGTACTAAGCTTAATTTAAATTATTTTATTGATGAGATGATAGACGACGATCGCCAAGACGAAGTTTTTGATTATTTTAAAACTGCCGAAGTAGATTCTATTGATGCTGCCCTAAAAGAATTAGGCACCGACGATTATAACTACGAAGAAATACAATTAATGAGAATTAAATTTATGTCGGAACTGGGCAACTAAGCCTCAAATTTTTAATAATGATTTTAAATAAATTACAATATACCTCATCGGGCAATTTTTTTTTGATGGCAGGGCCATGTGCTATCGAAAGCGAAGAAATAGCCTTACGCATAGCCGATAAAATTGTAAACATTACCGATAGGCTCGAAATTCCTTATATTTTTAAAGGCTCGTACCGCAAAGCCAACCGATCGAGGATTGATTCGTTTAAAGGAATTGGCGACGAAAAAGCTCTTAAAATTTTAGAACGTGTTGGCCACGAGTTTGATATACCCACCGTTACCGATATACACGAAAGCCACGAAGCGGCTATGGCCGCCGCATATGTAGATGTGCTACAAATACCTGCTTTTTTATGCCGCCAAACCGAATTATTAACCGCCGCAGCACTTACAGGTAAAGTAGTAAATATTAAAAAAGGGCAGTTTTTGTCGGCTGGTGCCATGAAATTTGCGGTTGATAAAATTACCGAATCGGGCAACCATAACGTAATACTAACCGACCGTGGAAATACTTTTGGCTACCAAGATATGGTGGTTGATTTTAGAGGAATACCCGAAATGAGGGCTTTTAACGTTCCAGTGGTAATGGACTGTACACACTCGTTACAACAGCCCAACCAAGCCAGAGGCGTTACAGGCGGTAAACCAGCTTTAATAGAAACTATTGCTAAAGCCGCTATTGCCGTAGGTACCGATGGCTTATTTATAGAAACACACCCCGAACCCGAAAATGCAAAATCAGACGGAGCAAATATGTTACACTTAGATTTGTTAGAAGATTTACTGCTAAAACTGGTTAGAATTAGAAAAGCGATACAATAAATTTTACAATTTTTAATGCCTTAGTTTAGTTTTTGCCCGCAAATTTGTTTATATTTAAGTATAAAAGCCATAAGTTGGTTGGTTCGTTGTTGCCAATCAGCATTTTTCGAAATTTCTAACCTTTTGTTTATTATTTCTTCGCTTTGTGGTTGAGTTGCAAGTGTTAAGCTGGTTTTAAAATCGGCACTATTTGCAGCGGTATAAACCACTTCATCGGCCAAACCTAAACTTGCAAACGGCGTTATTACAACCGGTAAGCCCATTGCTAAATATTCGTTTGCTTTTAAAGGATAAATAGCTTTGGTAAGCGAGTTTAATACATATGGAATAATACCTACATTAATTTTGCTTTGCAGTTGAGGTATATATTCTGGCGCAACTGGAGGCAAAAAAGTAACATTTTTATATTGCGATAAACGGCTAAAAACCTGTGGTTCAAAAACTTTACCAATAAATAAAAAATTAAAATGTGGCATATCTTTCACTACAGTTTCCAGCAGGTTTATATCTATTCGGTTATCAATACTCCCTGTATAACCAATTGTAATTGGCGTGTTTATTGGGTTTTGCTTGGTTGCAAAGTATTTATTAAAGGCATTAAAGTGCACCCCATTATGCACTATTTCGGTAGGTATATTAGGGTTTGTTTTTATTTTTTGCAATTCGGTTGATGTTACAATTAGTAAATCTACTTTAGCTATGTATGCTTTTTCATCTATAGCGGCAAAATTTTTAAAATAAGGTACATTTGTAAAATCATCGTAACAATAATATACTTTAAAAGTTACATTGCGTATTTTCCAATACAATCCTAAAAATGGCTGAAAAGCATTAAAACTTATAATTTGTTTCATTTTAAATTTTTTTGCTGCTTTGTTAATATAATAGCCTGTTAAAAAGGCATTAAATTTATTGGCCAGTTTAAATAATTTATAATTATTTAGGGCAAATGATGGAAATATAGGTGGAAGCGATAAAACATAAAGACCTTTATTGTTGTTTCCACTGATTTTTTGAAGCCTATTTTTAAAGCCCAAAATCCGTTTCCAATCTATTTTTTTTTTTCCTAAAATTGCTTTCAGGCAATCGCCAAATGTATAGGCATAATCTACATAAATTACTAAATTGTCGTTTGCGGCACATTTCATTAGCTCTACCGTTGACCGTAAATAATCGGCATGCCAAGCGGGCAGTGCAAAACATATTATATGCTGTGTAGTGTAAGGCTTGTTCAAGCTATCGTAAATTTAGGGTTAACAATTTTTTTAATTTTTTTCTAATCCAGCCTCTTTTTTTAGGTATTTCGCCAATATGGGTTTCTAAATCACTCTCTTTTGTATTTATTAGCCAAGTATATGTTGGTATGGTAGCATTAAATTTACTTATACGTAAAATAATTTCTTTGTCTATTTTTCGCCAAGTAGTTAGGGCATTTACCGCTAATAAATTAATGTTTGATGCTTTTATGATATCTAAAGGTAAGCCGTTTTCTGATAGATTTGGAGTGATGTACAAAATCAAATCATAGGTATCTAATTTCGTGTTAGCCAGCTCGTCGGTAGTTTTAAAATTTAATTGTTCTATGGTGGGTGTGTAAACTAAAAAATCAGTACCTGTATCGCTATTAAATGTATTTTGGTAAGCGTGGGGTATAACCCAAATTAAGTTGGGGTATAGTGCTTTTAATCCTTTATTTAAAGTAACAATATCGGCCACGTTAAATACTTGGTTTTGGGTAGTTATAAATCCTATTTGTAATCTTTTTTTCTCTAACGCAGATGCCGAAATATAGGGCATTATGGTATTAATTAATTGTTCGGTTAATATTTTTACCAAAGTTTTTTTATACCCGGTTTCTTGCGGGTTTGTTTGGTAAAGAGATACTCCTGCCAAAGGTAAACCTATAATTTTTATTGCATTTTCGGGTGTTTTTATCGAGGTATCTAGCAATTCTTTAGCAATAATAATGGACACAACTAGTAAAAACGACACCAAAAAAGACACAATTATCAGCATTTTTCTGGTTGATGGTTGTGCCTCTAGCGGTAAAAAAGGCTTGTCTTGTACAACAATGTTTGAGTTTAATGAAATATTACTTTGCCTTAATCTTGCTAGGTTTAAGGCGTGTAGGATGGCTAAAAATTCCTTTTCGTTAATATCTATTTGCCTATCTAATCTTTTAAGTGTTGAACCTAGTGGGGCAAATTCATTAATTTCGTCTAAATAGTTTTGTTCTTGTTTTTTTAAAACCACTAGTCCTGCTGTTGCCTTATCATAAGAAATGGCATTATTTACCCACTCTTGTATAAGGTTGCCACGCGGTACTGTTTCTAATGTATAGTTTAAATTAATGTATTGGTTGGTTTCATTACGTAACGAATCTTCGGTTTTTTTTACTTTAGAAAGTAAGTCAACGGCTTTATTTGAGTTGCCATACACTTTTACTTTTTCTATTTGTGCGCTTAATAGCCCTATATTTTGTCTTAATTTTATAATATCCAAGCTATTGGTAATTTGCCTTTCTCTATCATTAAGTTTTTTTTCAATTAATTGTAAGGCTTCCTTACTTGCGCTTTGGTTTACTTTTAAGTCGTAAATATCTTTATTTAAGCCCTCTTTTGCTTCAGCAATGTACCTAGTTTGTTCGTAATAATTTATAATTTGGTTTTCTTTACCAAACTTTTTTAATTCATCTTCCGATCTTCTTAATTTGTTTTTTACCTCTTCAAGCTTAGCTTCAAAATAGCGTACAGCACTAAATGTTTGGTTTGATTTTATTTGTTTATAATTGGCATTAAAAATTTCGCTGTGTAGCTGTAAGGTGCGCATACACACGGCAGGGTCGTGGCAGGTGTACACTACCTGTATAATATCGCTGGCATTAATGCGAGTAACTATTAAGTTTGATTTTAGTTCGTTAATGTTGTAAAAAGTACCCTTGTTGTTTACTATTTTTTCGATAATATTATTGGCCTTAGATTTATACACCTCCGATATATACTTATACACCTTTTCACTGGTTTTTAACGCTGCTGTTTTTTGTAACAACTCTTTGCTGGCTAGTAGTTGTAAGTTTTCAAACCCTTCTTGTCCTAAAATATGCGAATCGGGTTTTTTTAGTGCCAAATGTTCGGCCAGCAAGCGTAACGAAACCGCTTCAATTGTTTCTCTTGATTTTGCCGATGCTAATAAGTTATCAAACGCATTGTTTACAGCAAAATAATCTATACGTTGGTCTTCGGTACTAGCAATAGAGTATCCGCTAGCAACCCCTGTATATAAAGTTGTTGTACTTAAATATTCTTTTTTTTCGTTTTGGGTAAGTAAATAAACGGTAATAGCGGTTGCAATAGGTACAACAACTATCCAAATTATATTTCTCCACAATAATTTAAAATAATGTATTAAATTCATTTTTTTAATATTAGTTGTTGCATGGGTACACCTACAAGGTTTTCTAACAAAAAATAAAGGGTAGAAAACTGTCTTTTTGCTTCTTCAAAATCGGCCTTCGAGTTTACCTCTATTGTTTTTAGTCGAGATAGTTCGGTAACATCAATTAAACCATCTTTAAACTGTTTTTGTGCTATTAAATATTGGTTAATTGTTGTTTGTTTAGAATCGCTACGTATATTTACCAAGTTATTATAATACAGCATACTATAATACGTTTGTATAACCTCTTTTTTAAGCTCTTGAATGGCTTCCTCTTTTTTGCTTATTGTTGAGTTAAGTTGTGATTTGTATAGATTAACCCTTGATTTTCGACCCACAAATTCATATAAAGGTAAATTTAGCTGAATTCCCATTCGGTAGCCATTTGTAATGTTGGTTGCATCTAATGTGCCAACGTTTTGATTACCTGCCGAAATTAAGTTTTGATTACCAGCTGTGTAGCCTACAAAGCCAACAATATTATTTGTCCAAACCCGTTTAGAAAAATCTACTTGGTATTTTGCTGCATCTATTAAATCGCTTTGAAACCTTACGATAGGTGAATTTTTAATGGCAATTTCTATAATGCTATCTAATGGTAAAATCTGACTTTGTAGGTCAGTTTTTTCGTCTAACACAAACATTAAATTAGTATTAGGTTTTGATTGTGCATTTAATAATTGGGTTACAAACAACAATATAATTAATATATAAAATTTTAATTGCATTTTATTTTAAACATTTTCTTTTTGAAACAAGGCTGGTATAGTTTTTAATATTAGTTTTATATCATTAGTAAAGCTATGGTTTTTAGCGTATTGGTTATCTAACAACAACCTTTCTTCCTCCGACATTTCACCTTTCCCTCTTTTTTCTACCTGCCATAGGCCTGTTATACCTGCTGGAGCTAAAAATCGTAATGCGTATTTATCAGATGTAAGTTTTTCGGCTTCGTAAAGTGGCAATGGCCTGTTTCCTACAATGCTCATATCGCCAATTAAAACATTCCAAAGTTGCGGCAGTTCATCAATACTTGTATTTCTTATAAAATTACCCACCTTTGTTACCCTAGGGTCGTTTTTAATTTTTACAAATGCCGATTTTGCCGACGAGTGCTTAAAATCTAAATAGTTTTTTTCGCACCATTCTATTTTATCGGCATATATTGGATATTGGCATGGGGTGCCGGCGTTGGTGCATGTTGTGCATAAGCCAATTGGTGTTGTGGTTTTTTTATCAACATCTGAATTTGCATTGTATTGATTTAGGTGTTTTAAATCTTTAAGTTTTTGATCTGCGTTTACATACATTGATCTAAATTTAAAAAACTTAAATACCCTATAACCAGTACCAGCCCTAAGCGAAAAATAAAATGCTGGCCCACTAGATTCTAATTTAAGTGCTATAATTACTAATAAAAATAATGGCGATAGTGCAAATAAACCAATTGAACTAAAAAATACATCAAAAATTCGTTTAGCTAACGGTATTTTATATTTTGAATATTTTGCCGTTACACGGCTATTGTTATTAATTTTTTGCCAGTTTTGCACCAAAAAATTTACTCTTAAAAATAAATCTTCGCTTTTATCTGGAAGTTTAGTATAAACATCGGCTATACCCGCTTTTAAGCATATTAACCTAAGGTTATCGTTAATGTAATTAGATATTAAAATAAATGGCACATTTAAAAACTTATTTTGTAATAATGTTTGGTAAAGCGCAATGCCCATCGGTGACATAATTTCGCCAACACAAATAACGGCATCAATGGGTGTAGTACCTTTTACCCAGTAAGTATGCATTTCAAATCCGTTTTTAAACGAAATAATTTCAAAATTATCGGTTTTAAAACTTTTAAAAAAATTAAAAATTTGGCTGTTTGCATTAATTAATGCAATTGTTTTGTTTGTTTTGGTATTGTTTGCATCCATAATTTACAAACAAATTAAATTATTTTACCTAATCGTTTTAAAACTATCTTCAATCTTGCGTCAAGCTCTTGAGGGTTAAAGGGTTTAACAATAAAATCATCGGCACCAGCATTTAAACATTGTATTCTTTTATCAGAGTTTTCTTCGCCCGAAAGTATTAGTATTGGTATAAAACTAAAAAAGCCACTTGTTTTTATTTGTTTTATTAGCTCCAAACCTCCAATTTCTGGAGTGTTTAAGTCGCTTAATATTACATCAGGTACGTTGCCAAGTTGTATGCTGGTAAGTGCCTCTAACCCATTACTAAAAATTGATATTGAGTATTGAAACGATAAGTGAATACTTAGTAGATTTTGCATATATACATCATCTTCTACGATAAATAGGTGTATATCTTTGTATATGTTTTCCATATTTTGTGAGCAATAATTTAGTGTTATTTAATTGTCGAAAATTAAACAAATGATTGAATAAACAAAGTATTAAAATTAACCTTTTAAAAAATTATTAAGGTAATACTTTAACTCTCCCATCTAGCACAGGGTTTAAATTTTTGCCAGCTTTTTTTTGATTTTCTAAGTATTTTAATACCGCATTTCGAAGTAAAATTGGGTATTCTTTTTTATCCTTACCTAAATAAAAAACAGCTCCTTTATCGCCACCATTGGCCATATAATCGGAGGTAAGTATGGTATAGTATTGTGTGTTATCAAACGGTTTATTGTGTATAAATATATTTATAGCTTTATGGTTACTGATAGTATAAGATGCACCTGCAATAGGTTCACCTCCTTTATCAGCCATAAAATCAAAAAATTTTTGGGTGCTGTTACCATCTAATTTTAGGGATACAAAATAGTTTTCGAAAGGCATTAATTCAAAAATTTTATACCGGTAAATATTTCCTTTAGGTAAAGGTAAGCGCAAACCTCCATAATTTGTAAATACGATATCGAAATTAATATTTGCCGCTTTTGCACTTTGGTACAAAGCATCGGCAAAAAAATTATTTAAAAGCCCTTCGGGTTGTGCTTTGGTAATTTCAATGTCCGATACAGCAACAATATCGTTCATTACCGAATCTAACTCTAACTTGTAAGGTTTATAAAAAGCTAGCATTTCACTATCAACGGGTAAATTTTTATCGATAGGGTAAAGCACCTTTTCGGCTTTTTTTTGCCTAAGTTTGGGGCTACAGGCAATTAAAGCACTTAATAGTAAAAGTGTTAAAATAGGTAAGTGTTTGTTTATAAAGTACATAAGCATGTATAAATTGTTGTATTATTACTGTGTTGGGTACCTAGCATAAAGTCACAAAAATACATCAAAATTGGGCAAATAATATTTAATATAACAATAGGTTCGCACAATATTATTTAAACTTTAAAAAAGTATTAAGTTTTATTAAAATTACTTGATAAAACAGATATTATCGATAAAAAAGTATAGTTAATTAAACATTTTTACATCTAATGCCAAACATCGTAAACCCCAAACCCATGTGTAACTTGAAAGCCACATACTTTGGTACGATAATGCCTTAATAAAAATGGAAGCCTAAAATTGAATACTTAAAAGCTAGTAAAGTACATTTACAAAGCTGATGAAAAGCCACCAAAAAAACTGTAAAGGCCTTGCAAAGGCAACGTATAGGCTTAGCCTTAACACCTAATGTAGCGTTACTTTAAAAAAACAGGCTTAATAAGCCATTAGCAAAAACAGTATCAAATATTAGTGTAAGTATTTTAGTTGAAGCTGAATAAATATAACTACCTTTTAACCCTATAAGGGGAAACAAAAGCTTAAAAACAAGTAGCTATGTTTGTATTAACGTGTAGTGTAATAAATACCTGAAATACTGTTTACACGGCTTTATGTGTAAAAAGGGCAGGAGCATCTAACAGGCTGAATTAAAAATAAGTGAAACTGGTTTTGCAGTTACAAAATCGAAAGAGGTAATAAGCTCCGTTTTGTGAATAATTATAAAATTGTACACAATAAAAACGCAATGTTTTGTAATTATGAGTGTTACCAAGATTATCTAAACACATTATTTAGAATTTTCACATCGTTTAGAGTGACAATTTTTTTCAAGAAATCAATTTTACAATTTTAAAATGCGTTATCGTTACATAGTAATGAAAAATAATGTAATGTAGGCAAAGCGATGTAACCGGCTTGTTTTTAACAAAAAAGAGTTAAAACCATAAAATAGGGAAAATAGATTATGTTGAGGCAACATAACAACCAATAAACATTTAAAACTAGTAAAATGTAAAATAGGCTTAAAACTATGGATAATAATAAATATTAATAAATCATGCTGGGTAACAATCACACAAAAAAATTACCTTTGCGCTATGCCCAATAGTTTCGCCGATTTTAACTTTAATAAACAAATATTAAGTGCAGTACATGATGCCGGTTACACGCTGCCTACACCTGTACAGCAAAAAGCTATTCCGTTAATAATGAATGGGCAAGATATTTTAGGCATAGCCCAAACAGGAACAGGTAAAACTGCTGCCTACATTTTGCCTATACTAATGAAACTAAAATATGCACAAGGTAACGATGTACGAGGTTTAATAATAGCACCCACTCGCGAGCTAGCTATACAAATACACGAAAATGCAAAACAATATGCCCATTATACCGATTTACGTATCGAAGTAATTTATGGTGGGATAGGCCCAAAACGCCAAATTGAAGCAATAATCAAAGGCATCGATATTTTAATTGCTACACCAGGTAGATTAATGGATTTGTACCTAGAGGGATACGTTGTTACCAAAAAAATACAAATTTTAGTATTGGATGAGGCCGATAAAATGATGGACATGGGCTTTATGCCACAAATAAATAAAGTTTTAGAAATTATACCCAAAAAAAGACAAAACATGCTTTTTTCGGCAACCATGAGCGAAAGGATAGAAAAGCTAGCCGAAAATTTTTTGCTATGGCCTACAAAAGTTGAAGTAAGCCCACAGGCTACACCAGCCGATACGGTTTCGCAAGCTTTGTACCTTTTACCCAACTTTAAAACCAAAATTAACCTGCTAAGGCATTTTGTAGAAAACGATGCCGAGGTGCTAAAACTTATTGTTTTTTGCCGTAGCCGAAGCAATGCCGAAAACGTGTATAAGTTTTTGTTGCGCCGTTTTAACGATAAACATGTAAAAGTACTACACGCCAATAAAGGGCAAAACACGCGTATAAACTCTATAAACGCTTTCAAAAATGATGAAGTTAGAATTTTGGTTGCCACCGATGTAGCCGCAAGGGGAATTGATGTAAGCCAAGTAAGCCATGTAATAAATTTTGATGTACCTATTATTTACGAAGATTATGTTCACCGCATAGGCCGTACGGGTAGGGCACTTAATACAGGTAAAGCCATAACTTTTTGCAACCCTGCCGAAAATTATTTTATCCATAAAATCGAAAAACTGATTAAACAAACCATACCCGTATTGCCTATTCCTAAAACGGTTTTTATAGAAGAAACACCTTACGAAGAAAAACAAACCATTAACCGCGAAATTGATAACCAAAAAAAGAAAGACAACCCCGATTTTAAAGGTGCTTTTCACGAAAAAAAACTAAGCAACAAAAAAAGCGATGTGAAAAAAAACAACAAACCCAAAGCCTTTAGCGGGAAAGGAAAAACGGTAGGTAATTTTAAAAAGAATGCTAAAAAATATTAATCTAACGCCGCTTTCGCTGATAATAGCGGCCAGCATAACCTACGCTTTTTATTGCCTGCTAGGTTACGAAATAATTGGGGGCATAAGCATTTATGCTAGTTTTGGGTATTGCCTTGTTTTAGCATTTGTATTGTTTTTATCCGATTTGCTGTTTCGTAAATTTATACCTCACAAAAAAAAACTGTGGATAACCGAAACTTCGTTTATCCTACTCATATTCACCCTAATTATTATTTTTAAAAAATGAGAAAAGCCGAAATTAAACTTACCATAGAGCTGGATGACAGCAACGTACCCGAAAAAATTACTTGGCAATCAACCGACCACGAAGGCGAAGAAGCCCTTGCGGTAAAATCGATGATGTTGGCCCTATGGGACCATAATTTTAAAAACAGCTTGCGTATTGATTTGTGGACAAAAGATATGCCCGTAGATGAAATGAAACGTTTTTTTTACGAAACCTTACAAACCATGGGCGATAGTTTTTTAAGAGCCACAGGCGAAGAAGCCATTATTGGCGATTTAAGAGATTATTGTGCCCATTTTGCCGATAAAATGGGGATTACGGAGAAAGGGAGTTAGGGGGGGGTGTATAGTAGTAAGCACTAAAGCTACAAACATACCTAAAACTTTTACAAATTTAAACAGCATGACATTAGAGCATTTAAAATATCCGATTGGAAAGTTTGAGAAACCTGAAAGAATTACGAAAGACATTTTAGCAAAATGGATTTCAGAAATTTCAACATTTCCGACAAGGTTAATAAATGAAGTAAATCCTTTGACAAACGAACAACTTAACACGCAGTATAGACCTAATGGATGGACAATCAGACAAGTAGTTCACCATTGTGCAGATAGCCATATGAACAGCTTAACCCGTTTAAAACTTACTTTAACTGAAAACCAGCCTACAATAAAACCCTATTACGAAGACCGTTGGGCAGAACTTATTGATACCAAAAATATGCTAATTGAACCTTCACTAAAAATACTTGAAGGCATACACAAAAGATGGACTGTTTTATTGAATAATTTGACTGCAGAACAATATGAAAGAATTTTTATTCATCCTGAACACGGAAAGACTTTTAGAATAGATGAAAATATTGGTGTTTATGCTTGGCATTGCAACCATCATCTTGCTCACATAACTGAAACAAAAAAACGATACAATTGGAAATAAACTAAAAGCGTATCGAACACAAAAAAGCCCCAACCATTTACACGCTTTTGGCTTAATGGAAGGTTAAAGGCTAAATTAAACATTAGGATTTGTACTTAACAGTAGTGCTAAATTGTAAGTAAGTGCTTTTAAATAAGCCACTATGTAAAACCGTTAAAAACATGCCTAACACAATTAGCAATAATTGAAAACAATTTTGACAAAGAAAATAAAGACTTATTGAAATTACTTACTGAGCTGTAACGCATTTGCTAAAACCAAGTTTACTTTATGATTGCAGTACCGAACGCATTTTGTTTTACAACAATGCTTGGCGAGGCCTAGAAGCATGAGAATTTAAGCAAGTAAATTACTTTATGAGTTTAAACATAGCCCACGCATTTGCCAGCACATTTGGATTTTTTGCCAAAACATAAAACCAAACAAAAAAATGCAAAAGAGCTACCAAGCTAACATCACAATAACTGTGCAAACTTAACACGAAAGTGCTTCGACCAAAAAGAGGCAAATCTGCTAAAACAGGTTTGGCAAAACCGACTGTTAAGCGCTCATTATCATAGTTTTGTGGTTAAATAAAGTTTAGTTTTAAGCATTAACACTTGCCTACCATTAAGAAAGCTTTATGGTAAAAATTGCCAACTTCGTGTAGCTGCAACACTAAAGCCAATGAAAAATTGCTTACCACCAATTTAGTTTCAAGTAAATTGCACCTCGATACTGCATAATCCACTTACGATGGTAACAAAAATGTAAAATTATTATATGTAAACCTTGTATAGGATAAATTTTAAAGTGTAAACTTGCAATAGGATTTTTAAACAAAAATGAGTAAACTTTTTTCAGGACGAGTTACCTTTAAACCCTTTAACGCAAAAACCGTTAACCTTGCAGGTATAAACCTAATAGAAGCCAGTGCGGGTACGGGTAAAACTTACTCTATTGCGCTTATGGTGTTGCGTTTAATTATCGAAAAAAAAATCCCAGTAAAGGAAATTTTAATGGTAACTTTTACCAAAGCCGCCGTAGCCGAACTGGAAGAACGAATCCGTTTATTTGTGCGTGAAGCCCATAAACAAGTACAAAGCCAAGAGTTTAAAAATGATGATATTGGTAACCTTTTAACATCCGCCATAACGCAAACATCGCACCAAAACGTAAGCGAATTATTAAAAAATGCCGTACTTTTTTTAGACGAAACATCGGTTTTAACCATACATAGTTTTTGCCAATTAACGCTAAATGAGTTTGCTTTTGAAACCAATCAACTTTTTGGTGCCGAACTTTTACAAGATACCAGTGCCATTTTGCAAAACGAAGTAAACCAGTTTTGGCGCAACAATGTAACAAGTATAAGTACCGATTTACTGGCTTATTTAATTAAAGATAAAGGAGGGCTAGAGCGTGATTTATTGTTAAAAGCCATTGAAGAACACATTAGTGGCAAAAGTTTTTTTATTTATGATGATAAGGAAAATTATGCGTTTGATGAGGTGGAAATTTTAGCAGAAATTAAGGCTTTACAAATACAGATTGAAAAATTGAAATTAGATTTAGAAAATTATGTAGTGGAACATATTGAACGACTAAATTTAATAAGCCAACAAAATACACACGCTAAAAAAACAGTTTTAATAAATTTTAATAATGTAGCCGAATGTTTAAATTTTATCGCAAAAAATGGCTCGAAATATATAGAAACCTTATATCCTGATATTTTAGAAAAACAAGCTGTTTGTGATGCCATCACCCAACAAATCAATCAAATATCTCAACAAACCATCAATAAAATAATCTGCCAAGCTATTAACCAAGTAAGCCAAGGTATTAAAAATTACAAGTTGCGTAATAATCAATTAAGTTATGATGATTTAATTGCCAACCTTAATGCAGCCATTTTAAAACCCGATAATACCAAACTAGTTGAAGGTTTACAAAACAAATACAAAGCTGTTTTTATTGATGAGTTTCAGGATACCGACCGCCTACAATACCAAATTTTTGATACCGCTTTTAACACCAACACCATTGTTTTTTACATAGGCGACCCTAAACAATCTATTTACGCATGGCGAAAAGCGGATATTTTTACCTATTTCGAAGCACAAAAAGCGGCACACAATTGCTACGGAATGAACCAAAACTACAGGTCGGCAGGGTTGTATATTGATGCAATGAATGTTTTTTTTAGTGTAAATGATGCTTTCCATTTTAAAGGGAACGAACAAACAATAGATTATATAAAAGTAGATTCGCCTACACCCAACAACAAAGGTAATTTATTAAACGGTAGCGATTTAGAAATACCTATAACCCTCACCAAATTAAGTAATAAAGATGTAATTGCCGTTGCCGTAGCCAACCAAATATCGGATCTTTTAAAGCCAAATGCTACTTTTGCAATACATGAAGATACCAACAACCCAAACACACGCCCTGTAAAACCATCGGATATTGGCATTTTGGTACGTAATAAAAAAGATGGCAAAAAAATTCAAGCACAACTTAGCAAACTAGGCATACCTTCAACAACCAATACCGATGCTAAAATATTAGAATCAACCGAAGCCAGCTATGTACTTTATTTTTTATTGGCTGTGGCCGATATTACTGTTGCAAACATACGTAAAGCACTTTTATCGCCTTTTACAGGGTTTGGTAAAACCCAAATTTTGCATTTAGATATGCAACTATGTACCCAGTTATTTCAAAAATACAAATCACTATGGCAAAACGAAGGTGTGTTTACTACCATAAAAACTTTTATGGCCGATTTTAACACCGTAAACCTGTTAAGCGAACAAAACGCCCATCAAACCCTAACCAACTTACTACAGCTTACCGAATTATTGCATAAAACCCAAACCAATAAAAACTTGAGCGATTTGGATGTAATAAACTGGCTTAGCCGAGGCATTAATGGCGAAGAAAACGAAGGCGACGAGTACCAACAACGCATAGAAAGCGACGAAGAAGCCGTAAAAATTGTTACCATACACAGCAGCAAAGGGTTAGAATATAATATAGTTTTTGCACCTTATTTAGATTTTGTATTAGGTAAAGATGCAAGATATAATAAAGGTAAAGTTTGTTCATTTCGCAATCCCAAAACTAAATATTACCAATCGTTTCCAGAATATGACACTCTAAATGCTGATGAGAAAATAATTTTCGACCAACAAGAAGCCCAAGAAAATAGTAGGTTAATTTATGTAGCCATTACTCGGGCTGTTTATAAATGTTTTATTTATAAAAGCAACGCAAAAGATTCGCCATTGACTTATTTTGTTGATGCTTTAAAAGAAACAAACCCCAATTTAATAACCCAAACCACCCAATACCCAACAGCCACTACCTACTCCCCACTAACCACTAACCACTACCCACTACCCACTACCCACTCCCCAGTAAACTTCCAGCTATTGCAAAAAAATTGGCACAAATTAAGTTACTCGTTTTTAAAAGCGCCTTATCAATATTATCCTACTACAAAAAGCAACCAAACCCTACATGCTTACGATAATTTTATATTTAATGAGGTAGCCAAAGGCGCACAAACAGGAATTTTGCTACACCATATTTTTGAAAATATAGCGTTTGATACTCCGGCAGGGTGGCCAAAAGTAGTAAATAATGCTATTAAAAATTTTGCCATAAATACAACGCAAAATAATACCGAAAAACTGCTAGAATTACTAAACCATACCCTTAATACCAATATACATATAGGTAACGAAGTTTTTAAACTCTCATCAATAAGTGCTGCAAAATGCCTCAACGAATTGGAGTTTGATTTTACAGTTTTACCCTTTTATATTCAACAATTAAAGGTTTTAGAAGAAGATAATATAGAAATAAAGCTTAATTACGGTGGCCAGTTAGAGGGTATAATGAACGGTAAAATCGATTTATTTTTTGAGCACAAAGGCAAATATTATGTACTCGATTGGAAATCAAACTACTTGGGCAACAGCATCGAAAATTACCAAACCGAAGCTATTAACCAAGCCATGAACCAAAACAATTACCACCTGCAATACTATATTTATACCCTTGCAGCCATAAAATATCTTGAAAGTCGTATTACAAATTTTGATTTTAAAACGCAGTTTGGAGGTGTTATTTACTTGTTTTTAAGAGGTTTACGAAATGGATCACAAACTGGCATATTTGTAACCAAACCTAGTGAGAAAAAAATGCAGGTTTTGGCGAAAATATTTTTGCAGTAAAAATTATCTGTAAATAGGGGGGTATTAAAGTAAGATTTTGAAGAAAAATTTTAGATACAATTTATCCTAAAAAAACACCAATTTAAAACTTGCAATACTTAAAACTACCACCAACAAATACCTTACCGTATTAATAGCAAATTTATGGCTACCTAACACTGCTCCGGCTGCACCGCCTATAATTGCAGCCGTAAACCAAATATAATGGGTATAGGTTAAAAAGCTAAAATTAGGAATTTTACCCGCCAAGCCCGCCAGCGAATTTAAAACTATAAACAATGCAGCCGATGTAGCGGCTTGTTTGCTATCGGCCCAAGCCATCAATATAATTACCGGACTTAAAAATATACCGCCACCAATGTTTAATAAGCCCGATAAAAAGCCAATTACAGCCCCAAAAGTTAGCGCATAAACTAAGTTTACACGATGGTAGCTTTGCTTATTTATTGGCGCAAAGCCTAATAATTTTACAATAGGAAACCATAAAGCCAAACCTAAAAGCAAATTATAATATTCTTTTTGTAAATATATTTGTGCCCCTAAAAATGCAAATGGTATTGAAGTAAGCAAAAATGGCCAAGTTAATTTCCAAATAAAATACCCTTTTTTATAATATTGCGAAAAGCTTAAACTTGCCACCACGATATTTAAAAGTAATATAAATGGACTGTAAACCGTTACCGGGATACCAAATATAGATAGCACTGCCAAGTAGCCACTTGCACCACCATGGCCTACCGATGCGTATAAAAAACCCACTAAAAGTAAACTTAATGCTATAAAAATATCAATATTCATAGGTATTTAACTTGCCATTTCTGAAGCTACAAAATCATGCTTAGGAGCTTCGCAAGTAGGGCAGTGGTAGTTTTCAACGTTTTCAAATTGCGTATTGGGTGCTATGTTTTGCACTATATCGCCAAACCGCTCATCGTAAATGGTAAAACAATGTTTGCATTGATGCACCTGTACCATTGTTTGGCTTGGTTTAGCCTTTGGTTTTTCGGTTATTTCGGGGCTTTCGCCAATGTGTAAATTGTAAAAATAATCGCAAAGGGCAACCAGGCTTTCGCCTAGTTGTTGGCGGCTAATGCTTGGGGCAAAGGTTACGTATTGTTTAGCGTTAGGGTTAAAATTATGGGTATGTAACACTTCAAACAGTGCTTCGCCAAACTTCGAAATTGTGTTTCGTTTGCGTATAATTACCGACCCAAATAAGCCTGTATTGGGCTGTGTTTTTATAGCAAAACAAAGCGGATAGGTGCGTAAATCGGCTTCTTCGAAGTGTTTAACAAGTTCTAATTTTATATCAATAGCTTCCTGGCATAAGTCTTCAAGTTGCCAGTTTAATTCGTTAGCGGCGTGTCGTACGTTAATGCGGTGCTTGTTTAACAGTGTACTCCAGTATTTTCTATCTTCATTGTTGATACTTTTTACTACTAACGATTTCCAAGATGTAGTATATAGTTGCCCTATACGCGTATTTAGGCAAAGGCTACAAATTTCTTTTAAAAATGGGATAGAAAAACTTTCGTTACGGCGGTATATGCCAAGCCAAAGTTTATTGTTTCCGTATTTATTAAAACCTTCGTAATAAGGTAATTGGAAACCAGTATGCACCAGTGGGTTATCGTAGGGTTGATGTAAAAAATTATTTTCAGCATCTATTTTTTGGTACAATAAAAAGCCATCAATATTTGGTTGATTATAAAAAAGTTGTTTTTCGGTTAAAATAACTTTTTCAAGTTGTTTGCTTATAAGTGGTATATCTTCTGAGTATACCAACGATGGCCAGCAATACATGGTGTTTGTTTTTGGGAAACGTATGTATAAGTACCAAAAATTATTTTTATCGGACGATATAAAATTAAAGTTTCCAGTAAAAAAAGGTATCAGGTTTTGGTAATAATCAACCAAGTTTATTTTAAGCTCGGGTTTGTAGGTAAAGCCATTTAAAATATCTTTATAAACGCCTTCACGCAACCAGTTCGAGGTGTATAAAACTTCTTCGGTAACGTACGAGCTTACAATGTTGGCATATTTATCTTCATTTAGTTCGTAATCAACATCGGCTACTAAAAAGCTATCTTGTATATCATCTAGCTGGCTTTCGTTGATAGTAAAAAGCAACTGTTGGCGGTTGCCAAATCTTACCGAATCTACGAAATGTTTTTCGGCAATGTTAAGTATTTCGAATAAATCGCCTGGCGAAACTATGCCACCTGGCAGGTTAATTTTTATGATATGTTTTTGGCTTTGCATATAGTAATACGAGTTGATTAATTACTTTTACATTATTATTTTTTTGGGAAGGGTTTGAATAAACTATCCACAATACAAGTTTTATTTAAGCAGATATTTACCAAATATAACAATTGAAATTTAGTTGTATAATTTTTAAATCTACGATAGTATAAAACAAATATTTAAGCTTTTATTGATTGAAACCAATAACCCATTTTTAAAGCATTTAAAACTTCCATCTCTTGTGCGACCATAGCCAATATTGTGGTTTGTCTTTTATAATTTTTTCTAAATAGCTTGTATGTATTTGGGTAATCTCAAATTCGGATGTAAGCCTTGGTTCATCTATTAATGTAACAAAATTACATTGGTAATAGCCTCTTTTTATTGGTTTTACATCACAAAAAACCACTACACCGTTGGTAGTTTTTGCAATTTTTTCGACCCCCAAAAATACAGCTGTGTGCTGATTTAAAAATTTTGTAAAATAATTAGCCTCGTGTGATACGGGCGTTTGGTCGCTCAAAAAAAACGAAATTGTAGGTTCGTTTTTAAGTTTTACGAGGGTACGCATTACCATTTTCATAGGTACCATAATTGCCGAAAACTTTGAGCGTACTCTATTTAAAAAATCTTCGAATAACTTATTGCTAAGTGGTTTATAAATAACTAGCTTTTTTTTATCGCTAACAAAACCTACCACATTAGCCATTTCCCAATTTCCATAATGGCCTGCTACTACAATTACGTTACGGCCTTGGTTTACATAATTTTCGAGCAATTGGGGGTTTACAATAGCAAATCGTTTTTTTGCTTCTTCAGCGCTTATCGAAATCATTTTAATCGATTCGATTATTAAATCGGCTAAAAAAGCAAAAAATTGTTTGGCAATTAAATGGCGTTCATCTACTGTTTTATTCGGAAAACAAGCCGCTAAATTATCATCAACCACCTTTTTACGATACTTTAAAACGTAATAAAGTATTAAAAATAAAAAATCCGATAAAATATATAGCATCCTAAAAGGTAAATAGGATATACAAGTTAGTAATAGAATAAATATTCTGGTAAAAATTTTTTGCAGCATGTGTAAAATTAGTTGCTTAGCATTATTTCACAAACATAAAAATTTTAAAGCTAACATAACCTAGGGTTTTTAAGTACGGTTATAGGTTTACAATTTTTCGGATACTTTATATATATCAGCCGATGTTTTTAAAATTTGTTGCAATTGTTCGCCTAATAGTTGCGTATCTTGTGGGTAAGTACTGGTATTGTTATTTGTAATACCTAGTTTAGGTATTTCTGTATCATTACTATCGTTAAGTTGTAATACAGCTTCTTTTAGATAATAAAACACTTTTTTTATTGTTTTTAATTCATTGGTGTGTAGGCTGTTTTGGCTTTGTTGTGTACTAAGAGATAAATTGGCCAAATACGAGGTTAGTATATGGTTAAGCACAACAAATTTTTGTACTTCGTTGGTTTTGTGTTGTTTATTTTTGGGTTCGTTAAGCATTCGTTTAAATGCAGCACCTAAGTTGGCAGTATTTACATATACTTCTTTTCGGGCAAGTTTATACGAAGTGGTAGCAACAACATCGCCAGCCATTTTATTAGTAATTATGTTAAAATAATTCAAATTAGCTTTAACCATATTGGCCAATACTTGTTTAAATTTAAAGGACTCCCAACTAGGGAAAAGTAAATAGCTTGATAAAAATGCTATTAAAGAACCTATTAAGGTATCAATAACACGTTCGGTAGCTACATTTATATTGCTTTGCACACCTATAAAATTAAACAATATAAGTATAAAGGGAGTCATAAATAGTACGCTTACCACATACTTTAAACGTTGAAAACTATATGTAAGCACCATAAACACTAGTAAAAGCGAAAAAAGTATAGTTTGATTTTTTATAATTATTAAAATTAATACGCCTGCTATACCACCTATAATGGTACCTATTACTCGCTCGTAATTTCGCTGCTTGCTAAGGCTAAAGCCAGGTTTTAATATCACTACAATAGTTAAAAGAATCCAATAGCTGTGGTGCCCAATAGGCAATAATTTGGCTACTAAAAAACCCGAACCCATAACTAAACTTACACGTAAAGCATGCCTAAAATACGATGATTGTAGTGTTAAATTATTTTTAAGTAAGGTAACATTGTAATCTTGATGGTGTACAAATTTTGTAAACTCCGAAGCCCTATCTTTATCAATATAGTTTTCGTTAGGGGTTTGGTAATATTTGTATATATCATCTACTTTATTAAATATGTTTCTAATGTTTATTAATATTTTTTTTAAAACCAAAACCGTAACACCACTGGCTTCAAGTTCATCTAATTTTTTTTTTACATTATCTAAATCGCTTAGGCTAAGTAAATGTCTGCCTGGCTTTTGGTTGTGCATAAGGCATATACCAAGGTATTTTATTTCGGCTGCTAGTTTTTTAATAATAAGCTGAAAATCGGATAATATTTGTAGCGAATTAAACTGTTTACGTATTACATTATAATCATAATGTGAGGCGGTAGTTTGTTCAAATACATCTACCATATCAATAAATATAACCACCAATAAGCGGTTGCTGGCGCTGGTTGTATTTTGGTTTTTATGGGTATTAAATAATATTTCTCTTACATTTTCTTGCAGCTCGTTTACTGTAACTTGCTGGTTTACTAAGTTTTTAAATACATTAGCTACAGTTATACTATAATCAAAAAAATCGGCTTTGTTTTTTAAATATTTTGCAATTTCTTGTACGCACTCGCCTAAGCTTTGTTGTGCATACCTGTTAGGCCTTAATTGTACAAAAATTAAACTTAACATTAAATACCAAATACCGCCTCCTAGTACCAACAATGCGTGTTGCCATACTTCTTGGTAAGGCCTTACTTGGTCGGTATTAAAAATCATAATTAATAAAGTAGCAGTACCTACCGCCGCCGCCCTATCGCCATAAATATGAAATATTGAAAAAACAAAACTTAATATTACAATCTCAATACCTAAAAAGTAAGGGTTCGAGTTTAACAAGCCAGTTAAAATACTTATTAAAAATATAAAGCAAGCGGTTAAAATCATAGCATTGCGTTTGTGTGTATTAGGGCCTGGGTTATCGGCTACACTTACGCACAATGCACCTAGCGATAAAGGTAAACCCACCAATAAATTATCGAACTGAAAAAATATAAGGGAAGGCAAAAGCACACCAATAGTAATTTTTATACCGTCATAAAAATATTGGGTGTATATAAAATTTTTAAACGAAGCAATATGCTTGTGCATTTTCAAATATATTTAATTCTACTTTTACATACTTACTAAACATGTAATTTTTTAGTTTGCCCATTTTTTTATAATGGTAATCAGCTATTCCCAATGCTTGTTTACCCTCTCCAAAGCAGTGTTTAATCTAAAATCTATTGATTTGCTTATAAGATAAGTATCAATAATGCTTACCAAATCGTTAGTTAAGTATTGGTTTTATATATCTATTTTTTCGAGCTTGATATGTAATTCGGTTTCTAATTTGGTAATTTTAGCACCTTCGTGAGGTAAAATAAAAGTTAGGCTTAGGCCATTTTTACCAGCCCGTCCTGTACGGCCACTTCGATGGGTATAATATTCTATTTGTTCGGGTAATTGGTATTGTACCACAAAAGCCAAATTTTGAATATCAATACCTCGAGCAGCTACATCGGTTGCAATTAATATAAGTAGTTTTTCGTTTTTAAAAGCCCGCATTACTTTTTCGCGGTCGCGTTGGCCTAAGTCGCCATGTAAGGCATCTACAGCTATGTTTTTAGCTATTAATTGTTGTGCTAAATTTTGTGCTGCTGCTTTGGTTTTGCAAAAAATTATGCCTCTGGTTTGATGTTGTGTTTTTAAAAATTTAAGCAATACATTTAGTTTTTGAGGTATATCGGCTATTACATATTGATGTGAAATGGCAGCATTTACCACATCTTTTTTCTCTACTTTTACACTTAGTACATTGGTGCGCATGTAGGTATTTATAATTTGCTGTATGGTATCGGGTATAGTTGCCGAAAATAGCCACATGTTTTGCCTATTAGCTGTATGCAATAATATTTTATCAATATCGGGTTTAAAACCCATACTTAACATTTCATCGGCTTCATCAAGTACAAGAGTTATCGCATGGCTTATATCTACCATTTTACGGTTTAATAAATCAATTAAACGTCCTGGTGTGGCTACCAATATATGTGTAGGGCGCCTTAAAGCCGATATTTGTACATCTATTTTTTCGCCACCAAAAACGGCTTCAACAAATATTTTTTGGCTGGCGTATTTGGTAAATTTAAATAACTGCTTGGCTATTTGCTGCGCAAGTTCGCGTGTGGGCGATAGTATAATAGCCTGTATTTTTGGATTTTTTGTATCTATATTTTGTAAAATAGGTAAACCATAGGCAGCCGTTTTACCTGTACCCGTTTGTGCTTGCCCCACAAAATCTAAATCATATTTTATTAAAGAAGGTATTGATTTTACTTGTATTTCGGTAGGGTTAATAATATTTAGTTCTGTTAAACCCTTAATTAAATGTGGATATATTTGTAGCTGATCAAAAGTCATTTTAAAATTTTATTTAAAGGCACTAAGGTATAATAAAAAAAATTCCATTTTTTTTTTGAGGTAATAATTTATTTGTATTTACATTTGCCAACATTTATTATATGATACAATCATTTTTTAAAACGTTTAAATATTTTACTGTTACTTACATTATAATTTTATGCTTATCTTTTATTTGTTTGGCTACAAACAGTAAGGAAAATATTTTTTTATATATTAATAGTAAGCACCTTAGCTTTTTTGATACCTTGTTTACTTATACTACTTACTTAGGCGATGGATGGAGTTTTGGTATTTTTTTGGGCTTAATTTTTTTCTTCGTAAAGCGAAAATTATTTTATTTGGGCGTTGCCATTTTTGCTGCTACATCATTAGTTTCAACGATATTTAAAAGATTAATTTTTTATGAAGCATTAAGGCCATTAAGTTGGTTTAAAAACCCCAAATTAATACATTTTGTTGATGGTGTAACGATTTATAATAGCAACAGTTTCCCATCCGGACATACAATAACCGCTTTTGCACTAGCTATTTATGCAACTTATTTAATTAAAAATAAATATTATGGATTGTTATTTTTAGCAATAGCTATGATGGTAGGGTATTCTAGAATTTATTTAGGTCAACATTTTTTTGCCGATGTTACATTTGGTTCGTTAATAAGTGTGCTTACATCGTTTTTTTGTGTTTTTATTTACGAAAGATTTTATGCATTAAAATATTAGCTAAATTTTTAAATAAAAATGATTTTTTAATTTTTTTTTTATTGCTTGAGCACATAATTTCTTAACAATTACAAATTCTATAAATATTTAAAGGGATAAATGTTTATTATTGTTGTTTAAAACAGATATTATACACAATTTTTGATATTACATACATATAATGAACGAAGAAGAAAAGTTTTTATCGCCAAATATAGAATTATCGGTAACCGATTTAGAAGATATTCAACACTTAAACAATCCTATTGTAGGCATACAGCCCATAGTAAAAAAATACCTTGATGCCATAAAAGAAGTACGCCAAGAGGCCAACAAATTTTACTTCTCAGATGGTACCTCAACCGTACAAATAAGGGTAGTAAGCGACGAAATTATTAGGGTAAAATTAGCACCCAATAGCGTTTTTTTAGAAGAGTTTTCATATGCAGTACCTTCATTGGTTGAACAAAAAGTAGCCGTGTTTACTTATACCGAAACCGAAACACATTATCAAGTAGCTACCAATACGGTACAATGTTTAATAAGTAAATCCGATTTTTTTATATCCTTTGCTGATAATCAGGGAAACATAACCAACCAAGATTATCAAGCCATGCACTTCGAAGAAAATACAGCCTTCGGAGGCTACTATGTATATTGTACAAAAAAATGTAACGAAGGCGAAAGTTTTTTTGGTTTGGGCGATAAACCTACCGATTTTAATTTACGTGGTAAACGTTTTCAAAACTGGAACACCGATACTTACTCGTTTTCTAAACATCAAGACCCATTATACCGTAGCATACCCTTTTATTTAAGTTTAAAACAAGGAAATTCCTACGGTATATTTTTTGATAATACGTATAAAACACATTTCGATTTTGCCCAGGAAGATCAAAATAAAACTAGTTTTTGGGCCGACGGAGGCGAACTACAATATTACTACATACACGGCCCACACATGATGGATGTAGTAAAACGATACCACACCCTTACAGGTACGCATAAATTACCACCAATGTGGGCATTAGGCTATCATCAATGTAGGTGGAGCTACTACCCCGAATCTAAATTACAAGATTTAGCAAAAAACTTTAGAGACCGTAAAATCCCATGCGATGCCTTATACCTAGATATAGATTATATGGACGGATATCGCTGCTTTACCTGGAACAAAAAATACTTCCCTAATCCTAAAAAAATGATTAAGGAACTATCCGACGATGGTTTTAAAACCGTAGTAATTATCGACCCTGGTATAAAAGTAGATGATAATTATTGGGTTTTTAAAGAAGGAAAAGACAATAAATACTTTTGCCGCCGCAGCGACGATTATTTTATGGAAGGCCATGTATGGCCAGGCCGCTGCCAGTTTCCCGATTTTACTAACCCCGAAGTGCGTAAATGGTGGGGAACATTATTTAAAGAACTGGTAGAAGTAGGCGTAGCTGGCGTATGGAACGATATGAACGAACCCGCCGTATTTGGTGCAGGTTCGTTCCCCGATGATGTACGTCATGATTACGACGGTTACAGAGGTTCGCACCGCAAAGCACATAACGTATATGGTATGCAAATGGTGCGGGCAACTTACGACGGTTTAAAACTTTTACAAAAAAATAAACGTCCATTTACCATTACACGAGCTGGCTACTCGGGTTTGCAACGCTACAGTTGCGTTTGGACTGGAGATAACGTAGCCACTTGGGAACATCTAAAAATAGGAAGCATTCAAATGCAACGTCTTTCCGTTTCCGGGATTCCTTTTGCAGGTACCGATATAGGTGGCTTTAGCGGCGAACCCACAGGCGAATTATTTACCCGTTGGATTCAGTTAGGCGTATTTTCACCTTTTATGCGAGCGCACTCGGCTGGTGATACAGCCGAACGAGAGCCTTGGAGCTTTGGTGCCGAGCTCGAAGCCATAAATAAAAAATTTATCGAACTTCGCTACCGCCTATTACCCTACATTTATGCTGCCTTTTGGGAACATCATAAATACGGTTTTCCCATATTGCGCCCTGTAATTATGCTCGAGCAAGATAACATCACCAATCATTACCGAGAAGATGAATTTACATTTGGCGATAAAATATTAGTTTGCCCAGTTTTAACCGAAGGTGCAACCACCCGAAAACTATATTTACCAGCGGGTACTTGGTACGATTATTGGACTCACCAAGAAATGGAAGGGGCACAAGAACACACGGTTGCGGCACCATTAGATAGTATGCCCATATTTGTAAAAGCAGGCTCGGTAATACCCGAAGCACCAGTAATGCAACATGTAAACGAATTTGAAGCTGATGAATTGATTTTTCAAATATACTATTCAAACTACGAAGTAAACTCGTTTCATTACGAAGACCACGGCGATACTTTTGCCTACGAGCAAGATATTTACCTCGAGAAAAAATTTGTTGTAAATGGCGATATAAACTCTATGACCATTAAGCAATCTATCGAAGGTTTATTTACACCACGTTATGAAACGTATGAATTAAAATTAATTGGCTTACCTTTTTCGCCCACCAAAATAATTATCGACGGAAAAGATTATCTTGGTAGTTTAATTTTTGATGATTTAAAAAGAGTAATTATCACTGCAAGCAAACATTTTAAACTTATACAAGTAATAGGATAGTCATTTTATTAATAATCTATATTTTTTTTCTTTCATTATTATGTTCATTTAAATATATTAACATGTTGTATTACAGTTAAATATATTGTAAATATAAAGTTACATTGTGATAAATATTTTTAAACTCAATTTTTATAAAGCTTGCAAAAAATAACAAGTTTTATAATTTTGGGTAACAATTAAATTACATTGTTTCATAAATTTAATTTACATAAACCAACTTCAACAATATTATGAACAAACTTCAGTCGATTTTAGTTACTAGTACGCTAATTATCTTACTACATTCAGTTTCTTTTGCACAATTTAATTACAAAGAAGCATTTCAAAAAACAGTATTTTTTTTAGAATTACAACGTGTTGGGGCAGTAGCCGATGGCGTTACATTACCCGACGGAACGGTTATCCCCAATAGGGTAAACTGGAAATCTAACTCATACCTAAGCGATGGAAAAGCAATTACCGATGATGCCTATGCGCTTGCAGGCACACCCGATTTAACAGGCGGATGGTTTGATGCTGGCGATCCACCTAAATGGAATCCAGCTTTAAGTATTTCTTCTACAATGCTTGCTTGGGGAAGGTTAGAATATCCTGCCGCTTACACAGGTACTGGTTTAGACCTTTACAACAAAGGCAATTTAAAATGGATAAACGATTATTTTTTAAAGTGTTTTCGTTTCGACCCTGATAATCCAACCGACGTTAGTAAATATAGAATTTATATGATTGTTGGTGGTTCAGGTGGCGAAAGCGGTGTAGATACCTATCGCGGCGTAGCTGCAGTTCCTTTTAATAAAACGCTAAACGAACAAGTATATCTATCATGCCCACACGAAATTATTGAAAATACTTTGTTTAATTTGAGTGATTTTCCTAATTATCAACGCCCAGTTTACTATGCCGATAAAGATGCCCCAGCAACAAGTGCTGTAGCAAGTATGGCAGCCTCTATGGCTTCGGCATCGCTTGTTTTTAGAGGTAACGGTAGTAATGCAGGCGATGTAGCCTATGCCGATTTACTGCTCGAAAGAGCCAAAATGTTATATAACTATGCCAAAACTTATGTAATTAAACAACCTGTTGATGGTGGTATAGGTGTGCCTGCACCAGGTACCTTAAAAAACAACAAAGGTACAATTGTTGAAAGTGATTTTGCTGGAGGACGATGGGACAAAGATATTAAAAAGTACAGACCAGGAGTAGAATATTCTGCCCAACTTTGCTGGGCATCGTTATGGATACATGGTGCCGAACTCAATAAAAATGCTTCTTATGGTAACGATTATCTTAACCAAGCAATCGAATATACCGATAATTCTAAATTTCCATTGCCTCCTTTGTTCGAAGATGGCTCCAGAGGGTTTATGTACAACCAAGTAAGAAACGATTGGAGCGGTTCTGGAAAATTTAATTCTAATGTAAGTACCATGTGTTATGTTTTACTAGCTAAATATTGCGGTGCCAATACACCCATACAACACACACTTATTGGTGGTGGCAGAGGAAGCAGTCGCCCTGTTACGTTTAGTAATTTAATGATTTCGTTGGCTAATGCAAGTTTACTATCCACAGTTTCGGCATCGGGTATGCCCATATTTGGGCCTACACACCTTACTTTAAGTGGTATGCAATGTGCTAACTTTTGCCTGTTTGTGGCTGCCGATAAAATAATTACAAGTACTAATGCTAATTACAATAATTATATAACTTTTGCCAAAAAAAATATTGATTATGCCTTGGGCGATAACCCTCTTAATCGTAGTTATTTAGTTGGCTTTAACCCTCCAGGTAAAACAATATCTACAAACGTACTTCACGGGCCTTCACAAGGTTTCTGGGATGGTCCTAAGTTTTCGTGGTTAGCCAATTACCCAGGTAGCGATTTACTTGGCGATTTTTCTACCGTAAAACCCCGGCATGTATGCTACGGTGGTTTAACTAGCCCAAACTACGATGGTACATTTAACCCAAATGGTTACGATGGTTTTAACCACGAAGTTGGTCCTACCTACCAAAAAGGTTTCGAAGGCTGTTTAGCCCGAATGGTTGAAATGCTTGGTGAAAGTTCAGGTAATTTACTAGCAAATTTTCCTTCGCCCGAAGCAAGCGATGGAAAAGAATATTTTGTACGTGTTAAACAATTAGCTAGCACAGCAAATTCAGTACAATTAAGTGCTTTAATAGTTAATCATTCGGCATGGCCTGCAGTATTAAAAAATAATATGTCGTTTAAATATTACTTTACCAAAGAGCCAGGAACTACCGTAACCGTTACTAAACAAGCCAATACAAGCTTTAGAGTAGATGGCGTGTTGGTATCGCAACCTATACAAGAAAAAAACGATTTATATTATGTTGAAGTTTCTTTTCCAAATATTGATATTTACCCCGGTGGATGTAAAGAGCATCCTGATAGCCAATTAAATCCAACGCTTTACCCCCGATATCCTCACCACGAAAAAGAGGTAGTGTTTACGCTTACCAGTTCAGGAAGCTGGGATAACTCTAACGATTGGTCGTACAAAGGTGTAGGCGAAAATATTCCTACTTCGCGTGGCTATTCAAGTATTTCTAACATTCCGGTATATGATAATAACTTATTATTAGCAGGTATTTTACCCGAAGGTGTTTTAAGTATCGAAAACCCGATTAACGATAAAACAAAAGATAATTTTGAAACAAAAATTTATCCAAACCCTACAAGCGATGTGTTAAATTTTTCTATCAAAGCCCGAGCTGCATTTAATACTATAATGATTATAGATAGCAAAGGTGCTTTAGTATATACTTTCGAAATAAAAAATACTAAAGATTATGTGAAAGGAGTTATAAATGTACATAATTATAACCCTGGTGCCTACATTATTGCCTTTAAAGATATACAAGGTGTAAGAACTAAAATGTTTATTAAAAAATAGCCTATTATTTTTTCATCGTAAGGTAAAAGCTAAGAGAAATTTTTCTCTTAGCTTTTTTATTTTAAACAAAAATCAAGCTAAGCTTTACGCAATATTATAAAACTTTACAATAACACATTTTTTTTTGGAAATCTAAATTTGCCTGCTACATTTGGAAACTGAGAAATCCTTTATCTCAGCCTAACCAATTTTTAATTCATAAAAAAATAATACATGTATGGAATTTTTACAAAGTAATTTAATCTATTTAATACCCTTTTCGGGCATAATTGGTATAGTAGTAATGCTATACAAATCGGCCTGGGTAAGCAAGCAAGATGCTGGCGACAAAAATATGACCGAACTAGCAGGCTACATTGCTGATGGCGCCATGGCATTTTTAAAAGCCGAGTGGAAAATACTTTCTTACTTTGCTATAATTACCTCGATACTATTAATTTATTCGGGTACTTTAGTAGATACTTCAAGCTGGTTAGTTGGTGTTTCGTTTATTATTGGCGCATTTACATCTGCATTTGCAGGTTATTTGGGTATGAAAATTGCCACCAAAGCCAATGTACGTACCACACAAGCTGCCCGAACCAGCTTGGCACAAGCCTTAAAAGTTTCGTTTACAGCAGGTAGTGTAATGGGTATTGGCGTTGCGGGCTTGGCTGTTTTAGGCCTAGGTTCGTTATTTATTGTGTTTTACCAAATGTATGTGGTAAACGTAGTAGGCGCATCGGTAAACGGAAAAGATATGGAAAAAGCCTTAGAAGTTTTGGCTGGCTTTAGTTTAGGTGCCGAAAGTATTGCCCTTTTTGCCCGTGTGGGCGGAGGAATTTACACCAAAGCTGCCGATGTAGGAGCCGATTTAGTAGGTAAAGTAGAAGCTGGCATTCCCGAAGACGATGTGCGCAACCCTGCCACCATTGCCGATAACGTGGGCGATAACGTGGGCGATGTAGCGGGCATGGGTGCCGATTTGTTTGGTTCTTACGTTGCAACTATTTTAGCCACCATGATTTTAGGTCGCGAAATCGTATCAAACGATAGCTTTGGAGGCATTGCACCCATATTATTGCCTATGCTTATTGCCGGCTTAGGCTTATTACTTTCAATAGTATCATGCAGTTTTGTAAAAATTAAAAACGAAACCGATAGCGTACAAAACGCCTTAAATATAGGCAATTGGTCGTCGATAGTGTTAACCGCCATAGCTGCATTTTTTGCTGTAAAATGGTTATTACCCGAAGGCGAATTTTATTTAAGCCGCGATATGGTAAATGGAACCCTTAAAGAAGGCGCACACGCATTTACAAAAACAGGCGTATTTTTAGCCATTATTGTAGGCCTAATTGTAGGTACTTTAATGAGTTTAATTACCGAATATTATACCGCAATGGGCAAAGGCCCAGTACAATCTATCATCAAACAATCGTCTACCGGCCATGCCACCAATATTATTGCAGGCTTGGCGGTAGGTATGCAATCAACCGTGTTGCCTATTTTGGTATTGGCAGCAGGTATTTATGGTTCGTTTTACTTTGCAGGATTTTACGGTGTAGCCATTGCCGCCGCAGGTATGATGGCCACCACGGCCATGCAATTATCCATTGATGCTTTTGGCCCCATTGCCGATAACGCTGGTGGCATAGCCGAAATGAGCGGTTTACCCGCCGAAGTGCGTGAACGTACCGATAACTTAGACGCCGTAGGTAACACCACCGCCGCCACAGGAAAAGGTTTTGCCATTGCATCGGCAGCTTTAACCTCATTGGCATTATTTGCCGCCTTTGTAGGCGTAGCAGGTATCGATAGAATTGACATTTACAAAGCCGATGTTTTGGCAGGTTTATTTGTAGGTGCGATGATTCCGTTCATTTTCTCTGCACTATGTATAGCCGCCGTAGGTAGGGCAGCTATGGATATGGTGCAAGAAGTTAGGCGACAGTTTAGAGATATTCCAGGCATTATGGAATACAAAGCCAAACCCGAGTACGAAAAATGTGTAGCCATCTCTACAAATGCATCCATCCGCGAAATGATGCTACCTGGTGCTATTGCACTAATTGTACCCATTATTGTAGGCTTTACTTTTGGTCCCGAAGTATTGGGCGGCTTATTGGCTGGTGTTACAGTTTCGGGCGTGTTAATGGGTATTTTTCAATCAAATGCTGGTGGTGCATGGGATAATGCCAAAAAATCGTTCGAAAAAGGCGTTTTAATTGATGGCGAAATGTATTATAAAAAATCCGAACCTCACAAAGCATCTGTAACTGGCGATACCGTAGGCGACCCTTTTAAAGATACCTCGGGCCCATCAATGAATATTTTAATCAAGCTAATGTCGATAGTTTCGCTGGTAATTGCCCCACACATTGGCATTAAAAGTGCCGAAAAAGTAAGTTTAATTAATAAACCTAAAACCGAACAAGCAGCAAAATTAATTAAAACAGAAAACGTAAATCGTAATTTTTAAGATATAAATTTGGGCGTTCCCCGAAAAGGGGCGGGCTATCCGCTCTTAGTCCTCAAAAAGCTACGTTGCACTTTGCTTTTTTGCGGGCTAACCGCTACTATCCCTAACGCAAAAACCCTCCGTAATTAACAAAAATACGGAGGGTTTTATGTTTTACTGTAATTATAGCAAAATCTTTACATTAACTCAGGTTAATATACGCTATGCTGGTTTTATCTAATTCTTTATCATAGTTTATCTTGGTTATCGATGCGTAATCAATTTGTATATCGAAACTTTTGTGTAGCGGAAACTGTAAAATATTTGCCAAAACCGAACGTATTACGCCTGCATGGGTTATAACAAACAGGTTTTGATGGCTGCAGTTTTGCTTTATTAGTTCCCAAAATAAGCCGCATCTATGGGCTAATTCAATAAAACTTTCGCCATTAGGGATTTTATAATTTACAAAATCGGCCATCCAAGCATCTAATTGCTTGCTATTTATGCTATTCCAAGCCTGTAATTCCCAATTGCCAAAATTTAATTCTTTAATTTTATCATCCATAACAAAATTATCTTTGCTTAAAAAACTGGCTAACTTAATGCATCGTCGCAAAGGGCTACTATAAAAAAATGCATCTGTTTTTAAGGCATTGCCTAATTTTTCTTCGAGGCTATTAAAATTATGCGTAAAATTTTCTTCGAGGGGTATTTCGGCGTGTCCGTAGCATAATTTACCAGGGTTATACACCGCTGTATGCCTAATTAAAAAAATATCCATACTTAAAAACCCAAATTAAAGTTAAATAAAAAACAATTTCGGCCATTTGTTGTACTGCACCAAGGCAATCGCCGGTGTAGCCACCAATCCATTTTTTAAAATACCACGAAAAATATAGTTTTAGCAATAGTAGAGGGATTAGCACCAAAAAAACAGCATAATTACCAAATAAAAATAAGGGAGATAGCCCAAAAATACAGGCTAAAGCAAAATCGTTATGGCTCATTTTGGTAGCCAAGGGCTTGGCTTTGCTTAACAAATCTTCGCGGGCATACTGCTCGGTATAAATTAAACTTACTGCCGTTAAGCGACTAATGGCATGTGCGCTAATTAAAGTTATACCCATTATTTGGGTGCTAATATTGGTTAAGCATACGTATTTTAATCCGAAAATTAATACTAAACCAACTACACCATAAGTACCAAGGCGAGAGTCTTTCATAATTTCCAAAATTTTTTCTTTCGTCCATCCACCGCCAAAACCATCGCATACATCGGCAAAGCCATCTTCGTGAAATGCTCCTGTAAGTAATATCGATACTACAAAAGCCATTAAAATGGAAATATCGCTACTAAAAATAAAGTTAAATAACCAGTAGGAGAGTGCTACCAAGCTTCCTACCAGTACACCTACCAATGTAAAATATTTTGATGCTCGGTTAAGGTACTCCTCCGAATGATCGGTACTGGCAGGGCAGGGCAAGCGTGTAAAAAACATTAATGCCGTTAAAAATATGCGTATTTCTTTTTTTATCATTTTTTTAAATCATGATGAATATCTTGGTGTTTCGCGAAAAGATTAGGGCTATTTGTTATTTGCTTACCCGCAGGCAAGTTGCTTTTTTCTTCGTATTATTTTAAAGGGTTAAATTAGCTTGCCGTCTTTATCGTTAAAGCGGTTTTGATGTAGTGAAAAAAATTGGCGAAATCTTAGTTTTAAATTTATAATAGTTTAATATTTACATATTTAATTTAATTATGCTTTGTTTTGTGGATACACGAACAAAGGTGAAGATAGAGGTACAAATGTTTAATTTAGAAATTCTGCTCTCGTTTTTGTAAACCTTGATACCAGCCGTTTTTATTTTATTTCTCTTCAAAGTTATCATAATAGGTTAAGTCTTTTGTTATTTTACCATTTTTAATTTCAAAAATTGTACAAATTGGTATAACAAATTTTGAACCGTCTGGTGCTGTACCCGACGATTCAAATTCAACTATTACGTTGTCGCCTGAATAATACATATTAATTACATTGTCATGAACATCATGAATAATTTGGTTTAGTTCGCTGTATTTTTTTACAATGTTGGCTTTTGTCATTTTTATATTTTTAATCCCATAGGCAGGGTCTTTCATTTCAGGCTGTTCAATATACATATCAGCCATTTTTTGCCATTCGTAGTTGTTAAAATATTTAAAATACTGCTCAATAATTTTCTTGTTAGTTACTTGCGTGTCCATATTATTTAAATTTTGTTTTGAATTGTTACAAGAAAACAGTGTAACCATTAAAAGTACTAAAAAAGTTAATCGTATCATACCTACCTATTTTATGAGTTAATAAAATAAATGTAGATGTATTGCCAAATATTTCACTTTACAAATGATAATTTCGTCTTTGTTATTTCAATTTTCTTAATCTGCTTAATGAAACTGGTGTAATTCCTATAAAACTTGCAATATCTTTTAATGCAAATCGTTGAAATATGTAGGGTTGTGTTTTGATTAAAAATTCGTAGCGTTCTAATGCGTCAAAATTTAAAAGTTGTCTTCGCAACTCAAATTCCATAACAAATTGCCTTTCAGCCATTAGTCTTGCAAGTCGTTCTAAAAAATGTGATTTGTCGAATAATAGAAGAAGTTTGTCATAAGGCATTTGTTGAAGTATACATTTTTCTTCTGCTTTAAATCCAATTTCTGAAGGTGAATTTTTGAGTACACTATGATAGTCAATAAACAAATTGTTTTCAATAAAAAAATGAGTTGTTCTATCATATCCGTTTGAATTTTCATAAACTCTTACTGCACCATTTTGTAAAAACCAAAGGTGTTTACAATACTTTCCAATTTTATGAATGTCTGCACCTTTTTGAATTTCAATTGGTTCTAAAATACTTTTTAGTAATTCCCATTCATTTTGCGGCATTTGTCCAAAAAGTCTTTCGAAGAAATTTTTTAAGTTGTCATTCATTTAGCTGTTTTTGTTAGACGTGAGTTTCTATAATATGGCAGGTAAAAATTTAACTTGTAATTTGTATTCGTGTTGCGTTTTTTTAGTTCAAACTTCGGCTATAAATAGTTTTGCCTTGTTTGCATTCGTTTTTTACAACAATAACATCTTTTAAGATGATTTTTGCAGTAAAAACATAGTTACAATCATATTTTATATAATATTCGGACTTAGTAAGCATTATCTAAAATTTTAATATCTATTTTATTTTTATAATGTTGTTGTAAATTTTTGCCTTCTCCGTGTATGGTATAAATTAAAGTTGGTTTTACTTTTTCAATGGTAAGCAAAATATCACACCAATCTACATGGTCGGAAATATATAATGAATTTTTTTGATTGATTTGTAAGTTTTTCCAACCGGAGGCAAACATTCGGATAGTGTTATCGGCTTTTTGATAGCTTTTAAAAGTAACAGGTGGTACAAGATAAATGTATTGGTTATTAATGTTTTTCATTAGCTTTCGGTTGTAGGGTTCGAATTTTCCAATATCAACATTTTGCTTTTGGTATAGCAAATGTAGCGGAAGGATAGTGTGATGAACCAATATTTTTTTTGTAGGACAGTATTCAGTAATTAGCTTATTAATCCTTTGTGCTTTACCCAATGCATAAGCCCCTATCATAATATTCTCTTTTATATTATTTAATTTTTTTATTTCCTCGATTGGATTGGGATGAATTACTTCAGGGTGTGCAAAAGTGGTTTCTGTAATTAATACATGTGCATTTGTAAACTCAATGGGGCTACAGGTACTGTCTGCTTGTAGTTTATAATCACCTGTAAACAAGTATTTTATACCTTCATATTCCATTAATACCATAGCCGACCCTAATATATGCCCGGCCGAAAAAAAAGTGATAGTAACATTTTTAATTTTAAATACTTGCTTGTAATTATAAGTTGTAAAATTTTGTGCAGCATTTTTTTTATAACGCAATTGCATGATTAAGGCAGTAGGAGGGGTGCAAAAAACTTGGTTATGGCCAGGTTTTGCGTGGTCGTTATGTGCGTGAGAGATAATAGCAGTATGTACAGGTAGTTGTGGGTCGAGGTAAAAATCGCCGTAAGGGCAGTATAATCCTTGTGTGTTTTTTATTATAAAGTTGTTTTTTATGCCCATTAAGCATAATTTAAAAAATGAGTATGCAACTGTAGCACTTGCTTAATTATAAAACTTTGCTCATTATTATGAATAGTAAAATCGGCCAATTTTTGTTTTTGGTTTTCGGGCATTTGATTATTTATAATTGCATTTATTTTATCTTCACTACTATTATCACGTTGTTTTAAATTTTTTATTCTAAGTTTCAATGGGGATGTTACCAAAATATTATAATTATTATAGGTGTAAAAATTAGTTTCGAACAGTAGGGCAGCTTCCTTAATTGTATAAGGTGCATTTTGTTGAGTATGCCAATTGTTGTAATGGGTAAACACTGCTGGATGAATCAAGTTATTAAGTTGTTGCAATTTTATGGGGTTATTAAATACTATATCGGCTATGTATGAGCGGTTTAAACTGCCCGATACTAAGTAAGCATTTTTACCTAATTTGTTTTTAATAGCATCAACTAGTTCTTTATCGTTAACCATAATATGTTTTGCTACATCATCTGCATAATAAACGGGTATATTTAATAGCTTAAAAACCCGTGTAACTGTGGTTTTACCGCTACCTATGCCTCCGGTTATTCCTATTTTGAGCATTTATTTTTTTATAATATAGTTTATTTGATGAGGTTCTACTTGTACTATACGTGTATAAGTAGCGTAATTACTTACTTTAACCGATAATTTATCGACATGATAAATAGCCCAAAGGTTTAAATCAACTTTTGCTTCAAAATCATCGGCAGAAAGTTTATGAAAGCGTGATAGGGGTACCAATACTTTTATACTAACCTTGTTAGGAAATAGTTTAACATTATAGTAATTAGGGTTATTAGTTACCTTAATAGGTATATCTAATATTTTTTCGGTAAACTCTTCAACTGGTATTTTTACTTTTACTACACTAGGATAAACACTAATATTATTTTTAAATGGTTTAAATAAGCTAATGTTTTTACTTATGTTAACATTTGTTTTGCTTGTTTTGAGTAATTGAGTAGGCCAAAAATTAATTTTATTTAATTCAATTTCGGGGCCTATTAAAGTAACCATTTTAGGGTTTAATTCTACACATGCACTTTGGTTATATTGTTTTTGGTATGATATTACACTTATTAACTTTACAGGAATTTTTTTTTCTTTTCGTTTTGTAAAATCAAACAATATTGTATCGGGCTGCACCTTAATATTTTTTTTACGTCGGTAATTATCTGTATTAAAAGTTAAATATTGTGAAAGCACAATGTAGTTTTTGTTGCCTAATAAGTTTAAATCTACCTCTAGTTTTTTTTCTTGCTTGTGTAAGCGTGTAAAAATAGCCTCCCAGCCATTGGTTTCAACCTGTATCCATACGGTATCAGATTGTAAGGGGTAAAAAGATTTATTTAAAGGTAAATTTTTAAACACCAATATTCTTTGTTGCCACTTAAAAGTTTTATTAAAAAGCGCAAAAAACAACCAAGCAAATACGGCACATATAAGGCATACCATATAAACGCTTATTTTTTTTTTCTCTAAACTTGATAATTTAACTATGGCCATTTAGGATAAGGTTTTTAAGGTTGTGGCTTAAGTTGAAAATAAAGCTTAGGCTTATTTAAGGTTAATTTATTAAGGCTAAGAAAAAAATTAAGCAACAATAATTGTCAGTATAGTATTCAACTTTAACCTTAATATCAACCCATTAAGCTAAAGTTTTTGATGCGTCAAGTGATACTGCCGATTTATCGAAACGGATTTTGCTACCACCTTCGGTTTCTAGCAAAAAGGTAGTTTCATTTAGTTCAACAATTTTACCATGCATGCCAGCAGTGGTAATTACTTTATCACCTTTTTTAAGTGCGGCTACAAACTTTTTTAATTCTTTCGCTTTGTTCATTTGTGGGCGAATCATAAAAAAATAAAATACTACCACAATAAGTATCATTGGTAAGTATTGCATAAGGTTAGCTAGGTTCATAAATTTTAATTAGTATTTAGAGGGTATTAAATTGAGTAAATTATTTTTTTTCAAGTATTTCGCCAATCAAATGTAACTTAGTTATTTCGGGTTGGGTGTTTGCTAAAATGGTTATAATTTTATCTTGTAAACCTTTTTTTCCAGCACTGTTAAATACTACATCGATAGTAGCACTTTGATTTGGCTTTACTGGTGTTTTTGGCCAGTTGGGTAAAGTACAGCCACAAGATGCCGAAGCATTGGTAATTATAAGGGGTATTTTGCCCGTATTTTTAAATTTAAACGAATGCTTAACTTTATCCCCTACGGTAATTTGACCAAAATCAAATATATCTTTTTCAAATTTTATGGATGTTGTAGGCTTATTATCAGTGTTTTGTAATACAGGTTTGCTGGTGCAAGCATATAATGCAACAATTATAGCTATGCTTAGTGTAATTTTTTTCATATAAATTTAGTTTTCTAATAATCCTCGGCCAAATTTTCGTATTTTGTTTTCGGATTTCAAATCTGCCAAAATTTTATCTAATATCCCATTAATAAATCCATTACTTTTTGGGGTGCTGTATTCTTTAGCAATATCTAAATATTCATTTATCGAAACTTTGGTAGGTATGCTCGCAAAAAACATAAATTCCGATAAGGCCATTTTCATAATAATAGTATCGGTAAGCGAAATACGTTCGGCATCCCAGTTTTTTGTTTTGTTAGCTATATAAGTTTGAAAAATGGTGTCGTTGCTTACTGTTTTATGCAATAAATCAAAGATAAACTCCTTGTCATCTATCCAGTTAGCACTTAAATCAGCCAAAGCATAATTTCCATTTTCACTAAAGTTTTTTAATGTTTTTGCAAACATGGCTTTTAATACATCTTCATCAATAGACCAACTTATAAAGTCATCATCAAAAGTTTGCAATGCTAATGGCGATTTTAATATAATTTTTTTAAAAATAAACTTAACAATATCCTTATCGGTATGAAGTGTGTGGGTATTTGTAGCTATGTATTTTGAATAATTGTCGGCTATTTTTAGACTTGCAAATAATGATTTTACCAATTCTACATCGGCGCTCCACTTGGGTTTGTATTTTTTTAAAGCTTGCAAATAATCTTCATTTTTTAATAAAGCATTTACAAAAAGGTTGTTAAGTATTTTAAGATTTGGGTTTAAGTCGGCGTCGGTAGGTATATGTTTATTTAAGCCCTCAGTTGCATCTACATCTACATAATGTATTACAGCTATTATTAAATCTAACAATCCAATATACATGCTATAAACCTGTTCTACCGAATTGCTTAAAAATTTTTGGTGTTTTGCTATATCTTTTTTTTCGGTTATTTGATAGGCATACAATGCTTGAAAAACTTTTACCCTAAGTTGTGTTCTGTTTAGCATATAATTTTAAGAGCGATTTTTTTTAAAGTGCAAACATAAAAATTATAGTTGATGCTTTGTGCTATTTATGTTTTTTTAATTTTATAGATAATTGCATTACAAAAAAACTACTTTTGTAAGCCAATAATATTATTGGAGAGATGTCAGAGTGGTCGAATGAGCCAGCTTGGAAAGCTGGTGTACTGGCAACGGTACCGAGGGTTCGAATCCCTCTTTCTCCGCTAGGTAAAATTTATTTGATTGTTAAATAATAAACCTTAGTTTGTTTAACTTAACTGCTTTCGTAAGCCCAACAGTAGGGTTTGCCAAGCTTTTAGCATATAGTCCTATGCCGAGCATGGTACTTTTTTAGTTAATTAACTTTGCTTTAAAAAAAAATCATGTTTGTTTTTCGTAACTGCTAAGTTCCCAACTTCAAAAAAAATATTAGTGTAACCGCCTAAAAGGTTTTTAAATTTTAACTTTTGAATTTTTAGGCCTTGCTGTGTTCAACTGATAAGTGCAACACTTACCTTAAGCTGTAAAAATACTTCATTAGGAGTTAGATAACCAAATTTTCTTACAGGTCTGTTATTTA
>RDYW01000077.1 GCA_004293485.1 Sphingobacteriales bacterium
CAATGGTGGTAATGGAGTGCGTATTACACAAAATGGTTATTTGTATGTGTATGTAAGTAATACCAATGAGCAGCACCCTGTTTATTTTGATAACCTGAAAATAACCCACCACCGCGGAGCCTTGTTAGAGGAAACTAGTTATTATCCTTTTGGGCTTACCCAAGCAGGAATTAGCTCTAAGACTTTATCATTTGGAAATCCATCCAACAAAATAAAGTACAACGGTAAAGAAGAGCAACGCCAAGAGTTTAGCGATGGTAGTGGCTTGGAATGGCTGGACTATGGAGCAAGGATGTATGATAATCAGATTGGGAGGTGGCATGTTGTTGACCCATTGGCAAGCAAATATCCGCAATGGTCGCCTTACTCTGCGATGGCTAACAATCCGATAATGTTCTTTGATGCTGATGGTAGAGAACCTGTACCATCATATCAAAGACTAAACCCTGGGTTTACATTAAAACCCACACAGTGGTATTCTACAGCAGGAATTTATGACAGCAAAACATTTAATGCAGCAGCTGCATACAGTACACAACATTTAAGGTCGGATGCTTTCCAGTCTGTTTATCAAAGAAATTCATATTACGGTTGGGCTCAAAGCCAAGCTGATGCAAAAGGATACGGTTCTAAATGGTTTGGTGCAGCCAAATTAGTTACAGGATTAAATGCTGTCGGTGGTACAGCCATACCTGATGGAGGAGCATTTACAAGTTCTGCAACGGATAAATTTCTTCAAGGCGGAAATGAATTTCTTTTCTCTCATAACATGAAGAATGCAAAAGATTTATTGGCTGATGGGAAGCTTTCAGGAGGATTTACTGATGCTAATGGAGCAAAACAATCATTTGAAGGACTGACAGGAATGGCATTAGATAATAAGATGGTAGAATTTGAACAGTCTAAGGTTCAAGAATATATCAATAGTTATAAAGGAAATGATCTTAATTCTATTATAGGCAATATTAATGAGCTTTTTACTGGTGAAGCTGCTAAAGCAATTGGACCAAGTGCAATAAATGATGTAATGAAAGAAAGCTTTAATGGGGGTAAGTCTTTTAATTTTAAGAATTATGCTGATAGAGTGAAGCTAGGACAAGAACTAATAAAAAAGGCACATAATGAATAAGTTATTCTATTTCTTAATATTGTATTTCTTTTTTTTTCTTATTGAGTCAATAGTTGGATGTCTTATTCTTTGGTTTTATTTATCTGATTCAGACTTTAGAGGATGCTTTAGAGCTATTGCAATGTGGGATTTATGGCGTTTAATGTTTTATGGTTTACCATTTATAATACTGTATTTTCTATTGTTTAAGTACGTTGGAAATATCAAGCTATTCAAACCGTTATTATTCTCTCTTTTTAATTTAATTGTTTATGTTGGGTTATCGGTTTTGTCAAAAAACATTTGGGGAAATGTACCACTACCGCCCGAGGGTGTGATGTTTTGGATAGCCTGTGTCGTAATTACTCTAAGTCCTTTAATTTTAGGACAGATACCCTATTTTAAAGAGCTAATGGAAAGTTTATAAATGACAAAAGCCCGAGTAATCGGGCTTTTGTCATTTATACATTGCTCTAATTTTAGAAGACTTAATATAGTGGTCAACGGTAGTAAGTAAAGCCGCTATTCTACATGTTCCGCAGGGCATGTCGAATCACAAATGATAAGGATTTCTAATCCTTGTTATCCCCCACTATCCGTAGTCTTCAGCGTAGCAGATTACGGATTTTTCATGAATGGTAGAGTCTGTGACTCGGGTTATCGGTACTATGTTTTATAGTATTTCCCGCCGAAGTGGGTGTTCTTCACCAACAACACTGATTTTTTCATAGTACTTAAAACCCTAATTTTATACCATGCCAATGCACGGATACCATAGTACAAAAAGGGTAGTTGCAAATAACCTGAAAAGGTATTTACAGGCTAGGTTTAGGTGCAGCG
>RDYW01000049.1 GCA_004293485.1 Sphingobacteriales bacterium
TTTTTTGTTATTATCTTTACTTTGCATATCGTTCATTTGCGTTCACAATAACACAGAATATCTGTATAAAACAAAATAATATTTCAGAATAAATGAATAAATATTTTTAAAAGATTGGAAAATACTGTTAATCAAACATTTAATTTAGCACTAAACTACCTACTTGAACGTAAAATCGTATCAAATAAGAAGGAGTTTGCTATTTCTATGGACTTGAAACCGTCTTATCTTTCAGAAATACTGAATAACAGAATTAAAATAAGTGGCGACTTTTTACAGATATTCTTTAGTAAGTATCAAATTAGCCCAGCTTTTATATTTGGGTTGGATAGTGAAATTGTAGCCAATACCCCTACTTCAACTCCCGATATTGCTTACAAAAACAGTTCAGAAAAGATAATACCCCAAAACCCACAGGGGGGTAAACTACACCCAAAACTACACCCAACACTACACCCAACTCAAAAAAACGCTATACCAGCGGTTGTTACCATAGATGGTTCGGGTAACAATAATATTGCCTTAGTAGGGGTAAAAACAAGGGCTGGCTACTTAAATGGCTACGCAGATACAGAGTTTATACAAAACCTACCTGTATATGCCGTACCGGGTTTAAGCAACGCCACCTTTAGGGCCTTTGAGGTAGAGGGTAACAGTATGTTTCCAACTCTTAATAATAAAGATATTGTGTTTGCCCAATGGGTAGAGGGCCTAACAGATATTAAAGATAACCACTTATACATTATAGTTACCAAAAATGATGGTATAGTGGTTAAAAGGCTATTAAACCGCATAAATGAGTATGGTTACCTCATAGCAAAATCAGATGCTCACCGCTTAAATGAGTACCCAAATTTTAATATTTTACCGCAAGATATACTGGAGGTGTGGCACCCAAAACAGCTACTAAGCACACACTTTAAAAGCCCAGTAGAGTACCAACAACGTTTAAATAATTTAGAAGCAGATGTACAAGAGTTAAAACGTTTAATAGGTATTAAATAGGTTTTTAATAGGTTGTAAGCAGGTTGTAAGTAAATGCCCCAAATGTTTTAAGTAAGTTATAATCAGTTGTAAGATAAAAGTGCGTGTGGTTTTATTCGCACTTTTTTAAAAATGCCGTTTGCGGTATCGTAATGCACAATTTTCGCACTTTTTTTTAATGTGGTATTGGTACGTTTGGTTTTGATGCCCTTAAATCCGCCCCAAGCGATGAACTACATAAACAATTAAAAAAACTAAACCAACAATTACTTGAATTAGAAAACCAAATTTCGGAAAAAGAAAAAATGGTTAAAACCATTGAAACTGAACTAGCAAACGAAGACGTTTACAGCGATGCCATTAAATTAAAAGAGGTAAACGTACGTTACGCTACCTTTAAAGAAACTTTGGGGGCTTTGCAATTGCATTGGGAACAGGTAGCCAATGAGGTAGATAGCTTATCAAAATCAATAACTAAATAAAATAAACCCAACTGATAAGGTAATTTATTTAAAAAGTGCTCAAATTTATCGAGTTAGTGATAAAAGAACATATAATTTAGGGTAAAATATAGCTAATACTATAGCTCTTTTCGTAACCTTGCTACGGGTATGCCCATTTGTTCGCGGTATTTTGCTACTGTACGGCGGGCAATGCTGTAGCCCTTTTCTTTTAATATTTCGGTTAGTTTTTCGTCGGCCAGGGGGTTATGTTTGTTTTCGTTTCCTATACATTCTTCCAATATTTTTTTAACTTCTTTGTTTGATACTTCTTCGCCATCATCCATTTGTATAGCTTCAGAAAAAAAAGATTTTAGCAAAAAAGTACCAAAATCTGTTTGCACATACTTAGAATTGGCTACCCTCGACACCGTAGAAATATCCATATCTATAGTATCGGCAATATCTTTTAATATCATTGGGCGTAAGTATTTTTCGTTGCCTTCGTTTAAAAAATAATCGTATTGATAGTGCATAATGGCATTCATTGTTTTTAGCAATGTTTGCTGGCGTTGTTTTATAGCATCAATAAACCACTTGGCTGTATCAAGTTTTTGTTTTACAAATTGTACTGCTTCCTTTAGTTTTTTATCTTTAATGCTAGCCTTATCGTAATGTTGAAACATCTCTTGGTACGATTTGCTTACCCTTAATTCGGGCGCATTTTTAGCATTTAAAGTAAGCAGTAAAACCCCATTGTTGTTGGCAATATGAAAATCGGGAATAACCTGCAATTGTTTTATGTTTGAGGCTCCCGAATTGCCTGGCTTGGGGTTAAGTTTTAGTATTTCGTTTATGGCATCACGCAGTTGGGTAGCACTTATGTTTAATAGTTTTTCTAATTTATCGTAGTGTTTTTTGGTAAATTCATCCAAATAATCTTTTACAATAATACATGCCAGCGCAATCGCTTTGGTTTTTAGCTTTTTTTTAAGCTGTATTAGTAAGCACTCTTGCAAATTTCGGGCGCCTATACCGGCGGGTTCAAAGTTTTGTATGTTTAATAGTATTTCTTCTACTTCGTTTTCGTTGGTTGTAATATTTTGCGAAAAAGCCAAATCATCTATTATCGATGTAATGGGGCGGCGCAAATAGCCATCATCATCTAATGAACCAATTAGTTGCTGGGCTATTAAGTATTGCTTATCATCTAAAATAAGTAAGTTTAATTGCGTTTGTAAATTTTCAAAAAATGTATTTGCAACCGCTAAAGGAAATTCTTTTTTATCGTCTTCGTCGTCGTTATTGCTATCGTACTTGCTGCTGTAATCGTTTACATTTTCGTATTGTAGGTAATCATCTACATTAAATTCATCGTATGGTTCGTTGTTATCTTCGGTGTTATAGTCTTCGGGGTCTTTATCAGGATATTCTTCTTCAGGTTCGTTCATATCGGCTAAACTGATATCTTCTAAAGCAGGGTTTTCTTCTAACTCTTCTTTAATGCGAGCGTCTAACGCAACAGTGGGCACTTGCAAAAGTTTTATAAACTGTATTTGCTGGGGAGATAGTTTTTGTAATAATCGTTGTTGTAAACTTTGGCTAAGCATAGTTAAAAATAGAAAGCAAAGGTATAAAAAAAACGTTGTTGAATATGAAAGTGCTAAAAACCATAATTTTTAAATTGTATAAAATTTGTAAAAAAATATAATTAGTTTTAACAAAAAATATAAACCAAAAATTTTAAAATCATGAGTTTCGTTAAAGAGTTTAAAGAATTTGCCGTAAAAGGCAACGTAATTGACTTAGCCGTAGGGGTAATTATTGGTGCTGCTTTTGGTAAAATAGTTAATTCGGTGGTCGAAGATTTGATAATGCCCGTAGTAGGTATTTTTTTTAATGCCGATTTTAGAAACCTATATGTGCCACTATCAAGTTCGGTACAATCGGGTTTGGCATTGGCCGATGCTAAAAAACTAGGTCCAGTATTTGCGTACGGAAATTTTGTTACCGAGGTTATTAATTTTACCATACTTGCCTTTATTATTTTCTTATTAATTAAAGGCGTAAATAGTATGAAACGTAAAGATGAAACTAAAGAAGCTGCGCCAGCTGCACCTGTATTATCAAACGAGGAAGTGCTATTGGCCGAAATTAGAGATTTATTAAAAAAATAATTCGGTTATTGTTTATTTAAAAGCCAACTCAACGTATTTGTTGAGTTGGCTTTTTTTTCATGAACAAATTATTATTGTTTTGGTTAATTATTAAGTTTCGCAACATGGTAAATTAGCAACTAAGGATGGCATTAGTGCTTATTTAAATTTTTAATTGCTAAAATATGGCTTAAAAACACCACAGGAACAATAAATGCTGGTAATAAAATAAAAGGAAACTTTAACACGGCAACATTAGGTTGCTCGAAACCTAAAAGTTGTATGGGCAACGGTGCCGAAATAATTGCAATTACAACTATGGTGGTTAATAAAAATATCCCAACAAAATTCCATAACAAAAAAAATATTTTATAGATACTTTTTTGAGTTAAATGCACATAAGCAAATAGTAATATTGCCGAAATTCCTATTAAAATATCAAAGTTGTACCCTTCAAAAGTCATTACCCTGGGTATTTGTTTTTGTAAAAATAGTTGGTACAAACCAATTTCTACGGGCAACCTTAATGCATGTACAAGTAGCAAAAAATTGGTATTTATGTTTACTTTTTTTAAGAATTTTAGTGCAAAAAAAACAAATACTATATTGCCTAATATTACAATCAAAAACCTTGGAGGTGTGGTGTTTATTTTTTTAAAAAAGCCAAAAATTGCTAATGCAGTTACAATGCTTATCCATAGTAAACTTATGGTTAAAAACCTTTTATCACTTTCCGATGCCATATAAAAAAACAGCAGCGATAAAAGGGTTATGAGTATAAATGTAAAGGCTAGCATAGTTATTTTTCTACAGCTGCTTTAAGTAAATTTAACCCTTGCATGTTGGTTTTTTCCATTTCGGCTTTTGCACCAAATAGCCACATAAAAAAAGCATCTACTAAACCCGATTGTACTTTAAAATCTTGGGTAACTGTAATGCCGTTGCTAGTTTCGTTAAAGGTGTAATCAAAAGTGGGTTTAGCAACAAAAGGTTTTTGAATATCGCATTGCATGCTTACAAAAGTAAAGGTATCAATCTTTACAATTTCTTGATAACCTAAATCTTTACCCTCGTTGCCATCCCAGTGGTACTGTGCCCCCACGGTACCGTCGGTTCCTTTTACTTCGTACTTTTGTTTAGGGTCTAGCGCTAAAAATGGCGACCATTTTGGGAAGTTTTTTAAATATCGTACCATATCAAAAACTTCGGTTTTAGTGCCTTTTATGGTTACCGATTTTACGATTTGAATACTTTGAAGCTCGCTCGCTTTGTACAACCCAAATCCAATAAATGCTACAAGGGCAATGGCTACTGTTGTTAAAATCATTTTCTTTTTCATTTTCATTTTCATTTTTTAATTGTTAGTTTTTTACATGGGTTGTATTTCACGCACTTCAACCGTACCACCCATTATAAGTATGGGACATTTTTTAGCCAAATTAACGGCTTGGTTAGTACTAATGGCCTTTAAAACCATATTGCCAGCCAGTATTTGGTTGTTGGCAACATACATACCTTGGGTGGTACTTTGGTTGGCAGTAATTTGTACGCCTTCAAAACCTAACTGGTGGGTACTTACCAATTTGCCTTGCATTGCAATGTTGGCAATAAAATCGCCCCATTGTTGGTGCATTTCGTTTAACTGCTCTTGTGTAGGCTGTTGGTTAATGGGTTCCATTCTAAACAGCAACATAAATTCTTTTAACTTTTCCATCATTTTTTTAATTGTTTAATTTGTATGATGCAAATATGCAAGCATCTAATTAAATAAAACTTGCCATAAGGCAAGAAAACTATTTGATAGCAATTTCTTTTCTTATGCGGCTAAGCGATGTATCGGTAATGCCCAAATAAGTGGCAATTTGTTTTAAAGAAATATTTTGTACAATATGTGGTTTTTGTTTTAACAGCCTTAAATAACGGTCTTTTGCTTCATCGGCAATCATTGAAATGTTGTGGTTTTTTAAAGCAAAATAATTGCTCACAAGCGTGGTACGGCCTTGTTCTCTAAAACTTTTAATGTTATGAAAAAGTTGCTGAAAGGTGTCAAAATCTAATTGCCAACACACGCATTCGCTAAGGGCTTGTATGTTTTCGCGGGTAGGATTTCTTAAAAAAAACGACGACCAGTCAATCACAATATCTCCCACCGAATAAAAATTAGTGCTAATATCGTTACCCTCGATATCAACTACATACGAGCGAACAAAACCACTTTGCACAAACCAGTATTTACTAGCCGTTTGCCCTTCGTGTAAAAGAAAATCGTTTTTATTAAATTTTACTTGTTTAAATTTTGGTATGATGGCCTCTAATTCATCTTTTGTAAACTCGGTTGCTTTAAATACGTGGTTAAGAAAATGCTGTTCGATCATTTTGGATTATTTTTAAATTTTAAAATATCTTAATTTAACACCAACTAAAATTGAAAAGCAATATATTTAATTTAAATCAAATTAAGTACACAAAAGTGGCGTTTGATTATAGTTTTGTTAATGTCGAGATATTAAAAAAGAAAAAACAACTTGTTATAATAACAGCACAAACCAATACCGATGGCATAAAGTTAACCGAACAAGGCTAAAAAAAATATCATCAAAATTATTGGGTAACTACTTTGGGATGATACTTTGCCAGCCTTAACACCTTTTGTTCATCACGCTCTAGCATCAGTTGCTGTAAAGTTACATCGGGGTTTTGGGCCATATATTTTTTTACTATTTGCCAGCCTATAAATATACCCAGTTTAGGTGCCGATTCGTTTTGGCTACCCATACCTGGCGTAAACGGTGCTTCGGATAGGTAGCGTTGTATTTTAAAATAATCGGATTGGTACAGTAAATTTTCTTCTAAAAAAAAGCCCCAAATATCGGGTTCGTTTTGTGTAGCCCATTTTATTTGTGTGGCGTTAAAACCTATTTTGGTGCTATCGGCTAAGTTGGGGCACACCTTATCCATAAAATACATAATTTTTCCGTTATATATCATTTTGGAAAGCAGGGTTTTATCTTTATCTAACTCAGGAAACATATCTTCCCTAGCTACCAGTTCTACCACCCGTGGGGCAATGTTATCGGGGGTAAATCGTTTTGAAATATAGCTGGGTACGCTCTCAACCAATGCAGGGTAAAACTTAGAATTAGCACCCAAAAACATATCTAAACCTATGCCTATATAACCCACACCAATAGGGTTTTGCACCTGAAAACCAGATATGTAAGTAATAAACTTAGGCACTTTAGTTTGTGGGTAATAGTATAATATATGCTTGTAGGCTTGTGTAATTTCGCTTTCTATTTTTTGCGTATTGGTGTAAACCGAATCTGTTTCGTGTTGTAAATCTAAAAATGCTTGTCCTTTAATTATTTCCCTTACTTGTTTATAATAACTGGTATCGGCTAGTGGGCCAAGGTTTAAAATTTTTTCGAAGTAATCGGTATAAAATGCGCCATATTTTTTTTGCATTAAAGGTAATTGGGCGGTTAATTTATTGGGTTCTAGTTTTGCAAAATCTTGGTCGAAACGCAATAGTTCGGGGTTAACTTTTACATGGCTTACATCTATATTTTTATCATTATTACAAGCAAATAATATGGTAAGGGCTAAAAAAAAAAGAGTAATTTTGGTTTTTATTTTGTTCATTGTTTAATAGTCTTTTTAAAAATTCAAAATTATGAAAAAGTTAGTATTCGGTTTATTTTTTATTTGCACATCGGTTTTAATATTTGCGCAAGAGGGCGATACCTTTAAAGGCTTTAAATTAGGTATTGCTGCACACCCCACTTTTGGCTACTTAAAAATTAATGGCGAAAATGCGGCTGTAAAATCCGATGGCTTGCGGGCTGGTTTTTCTTATGGCCTTTTGGGCGATTTTGCCTTTGCCGATAACTACACTTTTAGTACGGGTATTTTATTAACTACGTTAAATGGGCAAAGTATTACGGTTAACAATCCTATCGAAACCAAAACGATATATAAACTGCAATACATAGAAATCCCACTTAAATTAAAATTATTTACCAACCAAAAAAACGATATGCGCTTTTATGGCGAGGTGGGTTTAGGTAATGGCATTAACATTGGTGCAAAAAACGATGTTAAATCATCAAACAATACCGAACAAAAAGATGTAAATATTTCGAGCAGTATTGCGGCCTACCGTGGCAGTGTAATTATAGGTGGTGGTGCCGAGTTTGCTATTTCGGGCAAAACAAAAGCGAGTGCAGGCCTAGCATTTAATAATGGCTTTACCAATATTCAAAATACGGCTGGTGTTACCACTAAAAATACGTATATAGGTCTAAACTTGGCGGTATTTTTTTAAATTATATGCATGAAAATTGCTTTAGCACAATTAAACTACCACATTGGTAATTTCGATTACAATACCAATAAAATAATTGAGGTATTAAACCAGCAAAAAAAACTGGGTACACATTTGGTGGTTTTTGCCGAGTTAAGTGTGTGTGGCTACCCGCCTCGCGATTTTTTAGAATATCCATCGTTTGTAGAAATGTGCGATAAAGCGGTGCAAAAAATTGCATTGGCAAGCACTGGTATTGCCTGTATTATTGGTTCGCCCGCTAAAAATCCCCTGCCAAAGGGAAAAAATTTATTTAACGCTGCTTACTTTATAGCTAACGGCAAAATCAGGGCAACCGTAAAAAAAGCCTTGCTGCCCACTTACGATGTTTTCGACGAATACCGCTATTTCGAACCCGCACAACAATTTGATTGCGTGGATTTTATGGGTTATAAAATTGCCCTTACCGTATGCGAAGATTTATGGAACATGGGCGATAACCCACTGTACACCACCTGCCCTATGGACGAGTTGATAAAACAACAACCCCATTTAATGATAAACATTGCGGCATCGCCCTTTAATTATACCCAGCAAAAAACCCGCAAAGCCATACTACAACAAAATTGCCAAAAATATAATTTACCCCTATTTTACGTAAACCAAGTAGGTGCCCAAACCGAATTAATTTTTGATGGCGGCTCAACAGTTTTAGATAAAAACGGTAAAACCCTAGCCCAATTAAATTATTTTGAAGAGCAAATTCAGGTTTTTGATTTCGAAAATATGGGTTTGGCTTTCGCCGATGTTACCGAAACACCTACCACCGCTACCGAGCAAATTTACCACGCTTTGGTATTGGGCATTAGAGATTATTTTCAAAAATCGGGCTTTACAAAAGCAACTTTAGGTTTATCGGGCGGTATAGATTCGGCCTTGGTATGTGCCTTAGCGGCCGAAGCTTTGGGTGCCGATAATGTGCTGGCGGTTTTAATGCCTTCAAAACATTCCTCAAATCACTCTATAAAAGATGCCGAAGATTTGGTAAAAAACCTAGGCTGTAAAAGTATAACCTTACCCATTGCCAGCATTGCCCAAACTTTCGAAGATATTTTAAAACCCGCTTTTAACAACCTACCGCAAAACATTGCCGAAGAAAACCTACAAGCCCGCAGCCGTGGCGTGTTGTTAATGGCGTTATCAAACAAGCTGGGTTATGTACTTTTAAATACCTCAAACAAAAGCGAAACCGCCGTAGGTTACGGCACTTTATACGGCGATATGTGTGGTGCCATTGCCGTAATAGGCGATTGTTACAAAACCCAAGTGTATCAGTTATGCGATTTTATAAACCGTGATAAAGAAATTATCCCACAAAATACCATCACAAAACCACCATCGGCCGAGTTGCGCCCTAACCAAAAAGACAGCGACAGCCTTCCCGATTACGATTTGCTAGATAAAGTTTTGTTCCACTATATCGAAGAAAGCAAAAGTGCCCAAGAAATTATGGCTTTGGGTTACCCCGAAGCTACCGTTAGCCGCATTTTAAACCTAGTTAACAATGCCGAATTTAAACGTTACCAAACCCCGCCAATATTACGGGTTTCGCCCAAGGCATTTGGTATGGGCAGGCGAATGCCTATTGTGTGTAAATATTTGGTTTAGGTGGAGGATGGTGAAGTAAGGATTTATTAATTTCCGCTAGATTTTAAAAAATTATTTTAAAAATTTGATTTGAGCGTAAACTAACCCCAACATTGGCATCATCAATATCTCAAACTAAAAAAATCTCTTTATATTTAACTGAATGAGGATACTATTTTAGCTTTTTACGTAATCTCAGGAATAAAAACAGGCTAAAAATGGCCAAATAAAGTTGTTAAACGAGGTATAAATATTGGCAAATAGGTAGGTTTAAAGCATCATCGGGCCTTTATGATGGGTTTAAGCTTGTGGGTACAATATTTAAAGGTTACGGTCTTAAAATGTATTTTTTGTTCGTTGTAATCTTTTTATAGCATAAAATTATTTTTGATTCAACCATTTTTTATCTATCGAAATATGCCCTCCGCCAACTATTAAAATAAAAATACTTCCTAATAACATTGCCCAATCTGTTCTGCTTGCATGAAATAATTCCCAAAAACCTTTTTCATTAAATACCTCTACTTTGGTAGTGGCAATAGCTACAAGCATAATTATTATTAATGGTATTGCTGCTAAACGGGTAATAAAGCCAATTAAAACTAATATAGCGCATATTATTTCAAAGCATCCAACAAAATTTGCTAAAAATATAGGCATACTTAAGCCTATTTTTTCGAACCGACCAGCACCTAACGAGTCTGGGAATAAAAATTTCTGAGTTCCTTCCGAAAGAAAAACTGCACCAACCATAAGTCGAATAATAATTGTTGACTTGGTATTATCTGTTTGAATAATTTTTTGAAACATTTGTTATAGTTTTTAAAATAATATTTTGGTTATATCATTAGTTTTATAAAGATGCCTAAAACTGCTGCTGCCCCTATTATATACGGCTCTTGTAGTTTTTTACTATAAAATAAAGCTAAAATAGTTGCAATAGCAATTAATGCCGTTGGGATGTCTAAAATGCTTCTTGTTGCAATTACAATTACTGCACCAACCAATGCGCCAACAACTGCAGCTGTAATGCCGTTTACAAATGCTTTGATAGATGTGTTTTTGGATATTTTTTTAAAGTATGGAGCTGGTATAACTGTAAATAAATAACAAGGAAAAAACGTAGCCAAAGCTGCAACGCTTGCACCCGGAAAACCAGCGACTAAATATCCAATAAAACCAACTGTAATTACAACCGGTCCTGGGGTTATCATCGCAACAGCAACTGCATCTACAAACTGTTGTTCTGTAAGCCAGTTATTTTCTGTTACAACTCCGGCATGCAAAAAAGGAACTATAGCCAAACCACTACCAAAAACAAATGCACCTGCTTTAGTAAAAAAGATGGCAATTTTAGTAAGCGTAGAACTTTCGAAATTCCAAAAGCCGATTTGCAATAAAACAAAACCGTTTGCTGTGGTTTTGTTAAGCCATTTTGGGGGTGCTTTAACAAGCATATATAAAAGCCCTGCAAAAACGAATAACATAACTTGTTCATGTTTTGTTAAAAAAGTGATGGCTGCCGCTGTAAAAAAGAACAACCAAAGTATCCAATTTTCTTTAAAGGATTGAAGATTAAATTTGCCGATTGATTTTGTAGTGAGTTTGTAAGAACTGTTAGCAATAATGCCAATAACGGCTGCACCTACACCGTAAAAAACCGCTTGCATCCATGGAAGTCCTCCATACAGTTTGTAAGCCATGCCTAACAACACAACCATTATAAAAGAAGGAATTACAAAAGCAAGCCCTACCAAAGTTGCTCCTAATATGCGGTAATGAACAAAGCCAATATAAATACCCAATTGTGCTGCCAAAGGCCCTGGCGCTAACTGTGCCAAAGCCAATCCTTGTTTATATTCTTCATCAGAAATCCATTTTCGTTTTTCAACTAAATCTTTGTGTATATAACTTACTAAAGCTACGGGTCCACCAAAACCTGTTGATCCTAACTTTAGGAAGTAAAAAATGAGTTGTTGTAAAGTATATATTGGCTTACTGTGCATGGTTATAAATTTTAAAAAGCAATGCCAAACTGGAATGCAAAGGTTAAAGATGTTGGTTTGCTGTTGCCAAATCTAACAGGAATTGGCATAGCTATAAAGTAGCTGCTGTTTTTGTTTTTAATTACAGTTTTGTTTAAAACAGGGGTAAAGCCATACCTGCCTGATGTTTCAAAAGCCGCCCTGCCAGCAAATGTAAACCCTTTACCTAACGCTAATAATATACCTGGGTGAAACAAAAGTTTGTTTGTTTTGCTGGTACCGTTTTCTGCTTTAATGATTGGTACAAATTCCATCGAAAACCCAATCTTGGGATTTTTCCAAATATTAATACCTGTAGGCAATCCTACAACATAATGCCCATCAAAATTATAGTTTGGCTCTTGCTCACTAAATGTAACTATGGGGTGCAAAATGCCAACATAACCCTTTACTTGTGGATAATTGGTTTGTGAAAATGCTGCTATATGGTAAGATAAAAAAAATATAAAAATTAGGTAACGAATGTGCTTCATAATATATTTACTTAGTACTATGCAAAGGTATTTATGAAAACATTAAATGAATAGCAGGTTAATTACCTTTTGTATTTTGTTTACTTTTTTTCAAATTTTTTCTGAATGCCGATGGATTTTTGCCTGTATGTTGTTTAAATATTCTTGTAAAATGACTTTGGTCTGAAAAGCCTGTGAGATAAGCAATTTCTGTTAGCGAGTAGGTAGAAGTTTGTATTAATTTTATCGCTTTGTTAATGCGAATTTTTCTAATGTAGTCGCCAAAGTTTAGGTCTTCAAAATATTTTGAAAACTCTCTTGATAAATAAGAAGGGTTTATTTCTAAAGTGTTAGAAATTTTTTTTAAGTCGAATGTAAATTGAGTGTCTATCTGGTCTTGAATAATTTCTTTTAGGTTTTTAACCCAGTTAGGTATTTTCTGTTTGTTCGTTTTCTGATCTTTCAAAAACTTGTTATACACTTCATGCAGTAAATTTTCAAAAGGACTATTTTGTAAATGTTTTTGCTTTTGAAAATGTGTAGCCCAACTGTACAAGGCATCGTAAATAAGCATTCCTATTTCTAATAACTTGTAGTCGTTAGTTATGTTATAGCAAAGCCCTGATGAAATTGCTAAAAGACCTGCAGCTTCCTTTGCTATATCGTGTTTGTCGGTGTCGGCACCACGAACAATAACTGCCATAACCAATACTGCGGGGTTGTTTATTTTATATTTTTTTATGATGTAGTCAAAAGTACATTCGTTGTTGTAATGCGTATACTCTACATCAGGAATGTCAAATGGAATAGCGTCAAACTTTTTTGCATTAGTAAGCACTTCGGCGAATGGAACGTATATAAATTCGGCATCTTCATCAACAAATTTTTTTATAAGCCATGGGCAAGCTAATCTGTCAATTTTGGGTCGTTCTCTTGTAATCCATTTCATTTTTCCTTTGTGTTTTTTTTATATACTCAAAGGTAACAATAGATTTTATTTTTGTATATTCTTGCTGGCTAGTTAAGCAAGATGCTTAAAATTAGAATTTTATACTTATAAAAAATAGATTGGTAATTAATTTTAGTATGGTAAAATTTAAAACGGTATTATATTTTTTTTCGTTTAGAATTACCGCGACATCTTTTTTTAGCCAAAGCTTCCTGTAAAAGGATAGAGTAAATAATAAAAATAAAAATATATGATTTTAGTTTGTTGGGGTAAACTTAAAGTGAATTAAAACGGTCGATTATTCTCATAAAATATTTTAACTATCTAACTTTATTGTTAAAAAAAATAATTTTTAATTTTATTTATCGGCATTATCGTAAGTAATTTTACTTAAGCTTATAAACTTTTACAGTTATAAAATAACTATAACACTCAAAAAAAAACATAAAATTATTTTACCAATTTTATATTAACTATAAATGTTGTGAGCATTCGGCAAGCTTATTTAATATGAATTGGCAAATAAGGTAAAAAAACCATAAGATTTAAAAAAGCAGAAACAGTGTAATACATTTATTCTTCAAAACATAATCATATAATGCTATATTTTATTATTCAACATAATAAGTTTAAACACCTATCCACACTTTTCCATCAATAACTTTTACAGAATAAGTTTTTATGGCACATTCATCGCCGCTAAGGCACTCGCCAGTTAGTAAAGAGAAAGTTTTTTTATGAAATGGGCAGGCTACTTTTGGTTCGCAAGTATCGCCTACGCTACCTATCATACCTCGCGATAAGGCCATTTGTTTCTTGTGTGGGCAAAGGTTTTGCGTAGCATACCACTCGCCACGGCGGGTAAAATTAAATACAGCTATTTGCTCGTCGTTTATTTTTACGCAAGCACCGCCGTTTTCGGGTATATCGGTAGTGTTGCAGGCTAAAATCCATTGTGTTTGTGTCATATTTTTTTTTGGCCTCGGGCTTTTGGGCTTCGGGCAACGGGTTTCTAGTTTGTTGTGTTAGTTGCTTCGGGCTTCGGGCAACGGGCTTCTAGTTTGTTGTATTAGTTGCTTCGGGCTACGGGCTACGGGCTTCTTTTTTAATGTGTTAATGGCTGTGGAAGCCCGAGGCCCGAGGCTCAAAAGCCCGAAGCTCGCGGCTATCTTACCATGCTGCTGCTTGTTTCTGTTCTCGCAAAGGCTCAAACTTTATGCTTGGGTCTTTTTCGTTGGGGGCGTTTACAAAATGGTTAAATTTCTTTTTTAAATTTTGGTTGTCCACTACTTCTTTCCACTCGCATACATAACCCTTAATTAAACCTGCTATTTCTTCTTCTAAACTTTGGCAAATACCTAAGCTATCGTTTACAATTACGTTTTTAAGGTAAGCCATGCCGCCATCCATTTTGTTTAACCAAGTGGCGGTACGGGTAAGGGTATCGGCGGTTTTAATGTAAAACATTAAAAACCTATCGAGGTATTGTATGCAAGTAGCCTCATCAATATCGGTAGCCAGTAGTTGAGCGTGTTGTGGTTTGCTTCCTCCGTTACCGCAGATATAGAGGTTCCAACCTTTTTCGGTGGCTATTATACCAAAATCTTTTGCTTGGGCTTCGGCACACTCACGCACACAACCACTTACGCCGCCTTTTAATTTATGTGGCGAGCGCAACCCTTTGTACCTGTTTTCAATTTCAATAGCAAACGATACGCTATCGTGTAAACCAAACCTGCACCAAGTGCTGCCTACACAGCTTTTTACGGTACGTAACGATTTTCCGTAAGCGTGACCACTTTCGAAACCAGCATCAATTAGTTTCTCCCATATTGCAGGTAAATCCATTACGTGAGCACCAAACAAATCTATACGTTGGCCGCCTGTAATTTTGGTATAAAGGTTATATTCTTTGGCTACTTGGCCTATAACAATGAGTTTATCGGCGGTAATTTCGCCGCCTGGTATGCGTGGCACTACCGAGTAGGTGCCTCCTTTTTGTATGTTGGCCAAATACCTATCGTTGCTATCTTGTATGGTATCTTGTTTTAAAATTACTTCGTTCCATAATCCAGCTAACATACTGGCAATAGGTGGTTTGCAATTTTCGCAACCATCGCCTTTGCCAAAGGTATCTAAAACTTGGTCGTAGGTTTTTATTTTATTAATGCGTATTAAATCTAATAATTCCTGACGAGAATAATCAAAATGTTCGCATATTACATTTTTAATATATTTACCGTTTTCTTTTAACGTACCTGTAATAATATCTTTAACCATAGGTATGCAACCGCCACAACCTGTACCTGCTTTGGTACATTTTTTCATCCCATCAATGGTGGTAATATCTTGTTCAATTACGGCACTGCAAATATCGCCTTTGGTAACGGCTTCGCAGCTACACACTAGGGCTTCATCGGGTAGGTTCATTACGCCAGCACCTTCGGCGGCGGCTCCGCCTCGGCTACCTAAAATAAGGTCTTCGGGGTTGGGTGGCAATACAATTTTGTTGTTAACGGTTTGCAAAAGCATACTGTATGCTTCGGCATCGCCAATTAAAATCCCACCTAAAAGCTGTTTCCCATCGTTACTTATGTTTATGCGTTTGTAAACGCCTTTGTGTGTATCTTCAAAAATTATGGTGCGGCAATCGGGTTCGGTAATAAAAGCATCGCCAAAGCTGGCTACATCTACCCCAATTAGTTTTAGTTTGGTGCTCATATCAAAACCATTAAACTGTTTTTGGGCATTGCACAAATTAGCGGCAACTACTTCGGCCATTTCGTAACCTGGGGCAATAAGGCCGTAAATCATTTGGTCGTAAAGGGCGCACTCGCCTATGGCATAAATACTTGGGTCGCTGGTTTGTAAACTCTGGTTTACCACAATACCACCACGTAGGCCTACTTCAAGCCCACAAAGTTTAGCAAGTTCGTCTCTGGGCCTAATACCTGCCGAAATCACCAACATATCAAGCGGTAATTCGGTATCGTCGTTAAACTTTAAGGCTTCAATTTTATGGTCGCCTGCTATGTAGCTTGTGTTTTTGTTTAGGTGTACGGTTAAGCCAAATGTTGCTAGTTTTTGTTGTAAAATAGCACTTCCAGCACTATCTATTTGCCTAGGCATTAGCCTTGGTGCAAACTCTATAACATGGGTTTCTTTAATTCCTAAATCTATTAATGCTTTTGCGGCTTCGAGGCCTAATAGGCCACCGCCCATGATGGCTCCCGATGTAGATTTTGCAGCCCAAGCTTTCATTAAATCTAAATCTTCGATGGTGCGGTACACAAAAACGCCATCTTTTTCTACGCCTGGTAAATTGGGTACAAACGCAGCCGACCCTGTAGCCATAATTAAATAATCGTATTTTAAAACGATTCCTTTTTGAGAATTTATGGTTTTTGTTGAACGTATAATTTCTGTAATTGGGTCGCCAAGGTGCAGGGTAATGTTGTTTTCGGCATACCAAGTGGCGGTACTCATAGATAGGTCTTCGGCGGTTTTGCCTGCAAAATATTCGCTTAAATGTACACGGTCGTAAGCTCTACGCGGTTCTTCACCAAAAACTATGATTTCAAAATCGGCTGATTTTGCTCTTAGTTTTTCGCAAAACTTATAGCCTACCATACCGTTTCCTACTACTATTACAACTGGCTTTATCATAATTAAATTTTTATATATGTGCTATTTATAATAAATATTAAAAAAATAATATTTATGAAACAATTATACAAAAATTAGAATATAAACGAGAATTTATGTGATTAAAATCATATAATATATATATTTTTATTAAATTAGTAATTTAAAACCTTAAACAAATCATAAAATAACGAAATTTTGGAAAAAAAATTATCATTATTATAACATACGTAGTTTATCTAATAAATTTTTATCCCAATTTAGCCCATTTTTTAAAGAAAAACAGTTATATATTCCTATTTTTTTACAAAAACTTACAGCTTTTTTGCTCCTTAATCCTTTTTGGCAGTAAAAAATATAAAAACTGGAGGACGAAAACGTTAATGTATTATTTTTAATAAAGTCATCTAAAATAAAATGAGCACCACCGATATTAAAAACTTCTCGTTCGACCAAAGTACGTACATCAAATAACCTTATTTTTTGATTTTTTGCTCTGGCAATAATTTCGAGGGGCGTTAATTCGCTTTGGGCGGATTTTAATGTAAATTTTTTACTGCTTTTAACCCTATTGGATAGGTTTAGGGTGTATAAAAATGTATTGGATGTTGCCGATAGCGCATTTATACATACCAGTTTATTGCTGGCTACTTCGTGGTTTTCGAGGATAATTTTAAGCACTTCGCCCGCCATAAAATTACCTATTAAGCTGGTGGTAATGTTATATGCGCCAATATCGGCACAGCTTTGCAGCGTGTTTTGGCTTTCGGTTTCGGGGAATAAACAACGTAAAGTTGCCGAGCCATTGTAATTAAAAACAGTAAAATGCCCTTCGGTTTTGTGTATAGCCCCGTAAACCAATGGTTTATTTAGTACTACACAAGCATCATTGATGAGATAGCGGGTTTCAAAATTATCGGTAGCATCAACAATTATATCGTAAGGTTTTAGCAGTTCTAAAATATTTTGTTCGTCAACTAAAATTTGGTGCCATTGTATCTCAATAAAAGGGTTTAGCTTACGCAAATGGTTTACGGCAGTTATCGCTTTTTGGTTACCTATATCGTTAAAAGAGTATAATTGCTGGCGGTGTAGGTTGCTTAGGCTTATGGTATCAAAATCGGCCACAGCCAAATTACCCACACCTGCACCCGCCAGTGCCTGTAAACAAGGGCAACCTAAACCGCCTGCACCAACAACCAATACTTTGGCCGTATTAATTTTTTGTTGCCCAGCGTGGGCAATAAATGGGAGTTTTTGGTGGCTTTGGTAGTAGGGGTTTTTCATAATTAAGTTTTGTATCCATAAAGAAGATAAAAAATTTAACCCTGTTTGGCTTCCTCTGTTTTACGTTTGGTTATAAATAAAGCAGCTGCGTAAGTTATAGTTAAACCACTAAAAATTGTACCCGTAATTAAATGCTCTAAATAAATTAAAAAGGTTGAGAAACCCATACCCGAAATTATAATCAAAAAAGCATACGTTAAACCAAGTTTATTAATAGAAATTTCGCCTTTAATATTTCTATCAATAATCTCATTTTGTTTACTATGTGCTTGATGTCTAAATTCTTGCTCTTTTTCTGCTCTGATTTTTAGCCACTCTAAAATATTAGGGTCGATGGCAGATAAGGCTTGAATTTCGGATGCTTCGGGTAGTAAATTATCATCAAAAACTTCTGTTTGCTCTTGTTGAATCCCTCTGCCGTTTGGGTGATTAATTTGAGTGTTTTTTTTAGATAATGTTTGCTTTGCCATTAATAAGCTTGCTTTTTTAATTCAAAGGCTTTTTTATAATCAGAGGCAACATTAGAACCATCTTTTTTTAAATTAATTCTGTCATTTCTTAACGTAGGGATTTCATTATTATACAATTCATTAATACTTTTTTTAATCTCTACATTACCTGTACGATAATTTCCTGCAAAAGAGTGACCAACATTTTTAAATAAATTGGTTAGAAGCATTTCTATTGAAAAAATTAAATTACTCATACTGTTTTATTAATTAATTTTAAAACCATATTAACCACAACGTTAGTGGTTTAATTTTCAGAAAATCTTAAAACCTTAGAGTCCATTAAAAATTATTTATGAAAAACACTCCTTTTAGGTAGTTTTTTTATAAACGAAAATTTTACTTTTTACATCAGGCTGTTCCATTTTTAAAATTCCGTTTCAAATATATGTAATATTTGAGACGAAATAAACTAAAATTATTATTTCAAATATACCATTGTTAGCAATTAATAGCTACACAAAATATTTTGATCATGCTATTTCATAATCACTATTATAAAATTTATAGCAAATATTAGGCAAATTCCTTTTATGTTTATACTCACAAAATGAATACACATAAAATTATACCCCAATTATACGTGGTGGGTGCTGGCCCAGGCGACCCTGAACTGATTACTGTAAAAGCCTATAAAATTTTACAAATAGCCGATGTAGTATTGTACGATAACCTAGCCAATAAAGAACTGTTAAACCTTTGCCCGCCTAATTGCGAGCATATTTATGTAGGCAAGCAGCCTTATGGCGAATACACCCCACAAGAAAAAATACAGGAATTAATAAAAGAAAAAGCTTTTGAAAAAGGCTTGGTAGTGCGTTTAAAGGGTGGCGACCCTTTTATTTTTGGCCGTGGTTTTGAAGAGATTTTGTACGCTCGCAAACATGCTATTACCACCCATTTTATACCAGGCATTAGCAGTATGCAAGCCATAGGTTTTGAGGATATTCCGCTTACACACAGGGCAGTAAGCGAAAGCGTATGGATAGTTACTGGCACCAAAAAAGATGGTTCGCTATCTAACGATTTAAAATTAGCTATGCAAAGCAACGCCACTGTAGTAATTTATATGGGGATGAAAAAAATGGCAGAAATTATGGCCACTTACCTTGAAGCTGGCCGTGGCGATATGCCTGCTGCTATTATACAACATGCATCGTTACCGCATAGTAAAAATGTGAAAGGTAAAGTTAAAGATTTGCTGGCCTTGGCCGAAAGCAAAAAAATTACTTACCCTGCTTTAATAGTTATAGGCAATGTGGTGGATGTGGGGAAGTAAAAATTATTTAATAAATAGTTTAGGGCATACCAAACGCTAATTATTAGTGCTTAAAGCCATCAAAATGGGGGTACTAAAAAATGCCATTTTTCTTATTTAAAAGCTTTAAACTATTGCCAACATAAGTAATTATTTCGATATTAATATTGGAAGGTTTTACACAATAAGTTATTTAAACATATTTAATAATTTAGCCAATATGCATAGTTATGTGCAAGCTTAGCGAAAACCTACACCGATATACAATCCGAAAAATAACAAAAATTAAAATCGTAAATTTGAAACTTAACGAACTAACAAAATAAATGGCATTAAGTTGGAACGAAATAAAAGATAGGGCATTAAATTTCTCAAAAGAATGGGCCAATACTTCAAACGAAGAGGCCGACGCAAAACCTTTTTTAGTTGAGTTTTTTAATGTGTTTGGCATTAACAGTAAGCGTGTTTCGACCTTTGAACACAGAGTAAAAAAACTGGACGACAAAGACGGTTACATTGACTTGCTTTGGAAAGGCACCATTTTAATTGAAATGAAAAGTAGAGGCAAAAACCTCGACAAAGCCTACCAACAAGCCAAAGATTATACATACGGGCTAAAACAACACGAATTACCCAAATATATTCTCGTTTGCGATTTCGAAAACTTTATACTTTACGACCTTGAAGACCTGTCTGCCGGACAGGCAGGAGATAAAACCGTAGCGTTTAAATTAAATGATTTGTATAAAAATGTAAATCAATTTGGCCAGCTATTAGGCTATCCTAAAAAGATTTACGCAGCACAAGACCCTGCAAACATTAAAGCTGCCGAGTTGATGGGTAAGCTTCACGATAGGTTAGAAGAAATTGGCTATAAAGGCCATCCGTTAGAAGTTTACTTGGTTCGTATTCTGTTTTTATTGTTTGCCGAAGATACTACCATTTTTAACAAACAACAGTTTCAAGAATATGTAGAACAACGAACCACCGAAAACGGCAGCGACCTTGCCGCAAAATTGCAAGAAGTTTTTCAAGTATTGAACACCCCAAAAGAAAAACGCTTTAAAAATCTTGACGAGCAATTAATTGATTTTCCGTATGTAAACGGGAAACTTTTTGAGGAAATATTACCAACAGCAAGTTTTGATGCTAAAATGCGCCAAGCTTTATTGGATTGTTGCTATATGGATTGGAGCAAAATATCGCCAGCCATATTTGGCTCGATGTTTCAAAGTGCAATGAACCCCAAAGAACGCAGAAACTTGGGCGCACATTATACCAGCGAAACCAATATCTTAAAATTAATTAAACCAATTTTTTTGGATGAGCTTTGGGCCGAGTTTGAGAAAGTAAACAATGACCCAAAAAAACTCACACACTTTCACAATAAAATTTCTTCCCTTCGTTTTTTGGACCCAGCTTGTGGTTGTGGCAATTTTTTAATTATTACTTATAGAGAAATAAGGCTTTTAGAATTACAAGTTTTAAAAACTTTGAACAAGCTTAATAAGCGAATTCATCAAATGGAGTTTATCGATATATCCTTGTTTTTTAAAGTTAACGTTGATAAATTTTACGGCATAGAGTACGAAGAGTTTCCTGCTAGAATTGCAGAAGTGGCAATGTGGTTGATAGACCATCAAATGAATTTGCATTGCAGCATAGAAACTGGCGAAAAACTTTTTAGAATTCCGCTAGTAAAATCTGCAAAAATTGTACACGGCGATGCCTTAAAAACCAATTGGAACAGCTTATTAACAGAAGAAAATACCATAAAAATAAATGCTTATGATGCAGAAATAATAGTGAGTTCGATGGTGCAAGAGCCTATTGTTAAATATGGTAAAGTAAATTTATTGGTTGACCATTATCAAATTGTAGATGAGTTTTCGGAAACTAAACCCGATACAAATTTTGATTATATTTTAGGTAATCCTCCTTTTATAGGGTCTAAAATTATGGCACAATCGCAACGCAATTCGGTTGTAAAGGAGTTTGATAACATACAAGGTGCTGGTATTTTAGATTATGTAACCGCTTGGTATATTAAAGCGGCAAAATACATACAAAACACAAAAATTAAAGTTGCATTTGTTTCTACAAATTCTATTGTACAAGGCGAGCAAACCAGCATTCTTTGGGGGCAAATGTTGAACAAATACAAAATCAAAATCCATTTTGCCCACCGCACTTTTAAATGGAGCAACGAAGCAAAAGGTAATGCAGCAGTATTTTGTATAATAATTGGTTTTGCAAATTTTGATACCCCAAATAAAATTATTTTTGATTACGAAAACATTAAAGGCGAAGCCCACGAAATAAAAGCAAAAAATATTAATCCGTACCTGGTTGATGCAAAAGATATTTTGATTGTTAAAAAATCTAACCCAATATGCAATGTACCTCAAATTTTTAAAGGAAACCAACCAACAGAAGGAGGGTATTTAATTTTGACAGAAGAAGAAAAAATAGAATACTTAAAAAATGAGCCTAAAGGTGAAAAATTTATTAAAAATTTAGTAAGCGGTAAAGAGTTTTTAAATGGACAAAACAGGTATTGTTTTTGGATAATTGATTCTTTTAATGAATTAAAGCAGTTACCATTATTACAAGATAGAATTAAAAATGTAGCAAAAATGAGGCTCGAAAGTACTTTCGAGGATACACGAAAACTTGCAGAAAGACCATTTCAATTTAGAGATTTAAAAAACCCAAAATCGTTTATAGTTATACCTGCTACTACCTCTGAAAACAGAAAATATATTCCTTTCGCATTTTTAAATCAAGACTATATACCTAGCAATAGTGTTTACATAATTTCGGATGCAAATTTATATCATTTCGGAATTTTAATGTCCTATATGCATATGGCTTGGGTAAAAACAGTTTGTGGTCGTTTAAAAAGTGATTATCGTTACTCAAAAGATATTGTTTACAACAATTATCCTTGGCCAGAAAACCCAAATGAGAAACAAGTAAAAGCCATTGAAACAGCTGCACAAAAAGTATTAGATACTAGAATTGAATACAAAAGTTACACACTTGCAGAACTTTACAAACATAACGCTATGCCACCAGTTTTAGTAAAAGCACACAACGAGTTAGACAAAGCAGTTGACTTGGCTTACAGGCCTCAAGCTTTTACAAGCGAAGCCAACCGAATGGTGTTTTTATTTGAACTATACGAAAAATATACAGCAAATTTATTTACTAAATATAAACCAAACAAAACGAAAAAAACCATAGCCACAAAAATCGCAAGCACTTAAAACAGGTTTGGCAATAATGGCGGTTTAGTGCTAACATAAACATTTGTGCTTTTAATTCTCAGCCTTAGAAAGCCCAAAAACTATATGTTTTAAAAAATAGGGTTTACTTCATATTTGTGGCTATTTAGGTAAAGTATTTAAGTATTAGTGATTACGATTAGTGAAATAAAATAACCTATAATAAGTATTTTTACTTCTTTCGATGTAAATAAATTAACCCTACTTTGTAGGCAAAACTAAATTTAATTTAGGCTTTGTTTGAAAGTAATTTTACAAATTTGATACAGTTTTTTTAAATCCCTAAATTTTTTTATTCAAAAAAGTTTTTAAAATTACTAGCCCTACCTGGCTCTTTTTCTTTTAGCGTTTACAATTCCGATTACCTAAGTTGTTATCCTACTTTCAATCTTCAAATAAAAATTGATTTTTTTTTTGATGTTTTTGTAATTATTGTAGCTAGATGTATTAATAAAGTGTTTGTTTTGATAAAATTGCAAATAATTATCTATTTTATTAATAATATGTTAGTATAAATTATAAATACTTGCTATAATCACATTGCTCTTTGTTTAAAATTTAAGCACTTGTTTTTTAATGACACTTTGATGACAATTAAATGGTAGCTTAGTGTTACTTTTACACTATGTAAAAACAAACAAAGTTTCTACAGTTAAAATAGTCCCACACATAATTGGTTTATAATTGGTTAGTTTAAGCTCCTTCTCCCCGTTGGAGCTTAACTTTTTTATAAGCTTTTTGTAATCAATACTTTAAGGCAATATTGTATTAAATTAAGATATAAATTTGCTACGCACTAACAATAACTTAATATTTATTGCTGTAATTTTTTTGCATCAAAATCTCTATAACATCGGCTAAGCGGTTAGCGTAACCAAACTCGTTATCGTACCAACCTACCACTTTAACCAAGCCACCTACAATAGAGGTTAATTGAGCATCAAATATGCAGGAATGGGGGTTATCAATAATATCCACAGATACAATCGGATCTTCGGTGTATTGCAAAATATCTTTTAAATTTGTTTTGGAGGCAATTTTAAAGGCTAAATTTATTTCGGCAATTGTAATAGGGGGTTTTTTAAGAATGCAAGTAAAATCGGTTAACGAACCGTTTAATACTGGCACACGAATACCTGCTCCGCCCAAGCGGCCTACCAATTGCGGAAAAATATGCGTAATGGCTTTTGCTGCCCCAGTGCTTGTAGGGATAATAGATGCCGACGCTGCCCTTGCTCGGCGCAAATCGCGGTGTGGTGCATCATGCAAGTTTTGGTCGCCAGTCATCGAGTGTATGGTGGTAATATAGCCATCTTTTATTCCCCAATTATCATCCAAAATTTTTATTAATGGGGCCACATTATTGGTAGTACACGACGCATTTGAAATTATAGGCTTTTGCCAATCAAAATTTTGGCTATTAATGCCTAGTACAAGGGTGGGTATATTTTTATCGGCCGATGGTGCGGTAAGTAGTACCTGTTTGGTTCCGGCTATAATATGTTTATGCGCTTGGGTAGTATCTAAAAATTTACCTGTTGCTTCTATCACAACATCAATTTCTTTTAATTTCCAAGGCAGGTTTTCGGGCTTAGTTTCCGAAAAAACTTCGATAATTTGATTGTTTACAATAAGCGATTGATTATCGAATTGTATATCGCCTTTAAAATTACCATGCACACTATCGTATTTTAACAAGTGCGCAAGGGTAGCCGTATTGCAAACATCATTAATAGCCACTATACGTATATTTTTTTTTGTTAAAAGGGTGCGCAACACCATTCTTCCTATTCTACCAAAACCATTAATTGCAACTTTCATGGTACAAAATTATAATATTATTGGGTTTACTCAATTTTAACCTATATATAAAGTAAAGTTAAATTTGGTAAATTGTCGTATTTAATTACTCACTTAGTACTAAAAACTACAAAAAAAGGAAATATAAATTTTAATCATTTTTATGCTTTTCTACAATACTATCGCTAATTAGTTTGTATAATAACCGGTAATTGGGTTGTTGGCTTAATGCCGATAGATGACTGTTTATAGTACCTGTATCATTTCGTTTTGCGGGGCCAGTTTGCCCTTTATGGGGGGTGTTTGCTAGTATTTTATTGGCTGTTTCGGTTATTAATGGTTTTAGCATATCAAAACTTAGCTGGTTTTGTTGCAATAAATCATCCGCAATAGCGTAAAAATAATTGGTAAAATTACACGCAAAAACGGCGGCTATGTGCAGCACTTTACGTTGGTGCGAGTTTATGGTATATACCAAATTGCTTATGCTATTTGCTATTTTTAATAATGCTTGTTTGGTTTTTTTGTTATTGGCTTCAACGCAAAGCGGAACGTTTAAAAAATTTATTTCAACGTTTTTTGAAAAAGTTTGTAGCGGGTACAAAACGCCGTATTGGGTGGCTATGGCCGATAAAACCGCGATAGGCAAGGTGCCAGAGGTGTGTATGATGATGGGATTGTGCGGGTGTATAAAACTTAGTTCTTTTAAAACCACCGAAACCGCATCATCGCTAACTGCCAAAATAATAGCTTCTACACTTTGGTGGATTTGGGATAAACTACTAATTGCCTTTGCATTAATTTTTGAAGCAAGCGTTTGTGCATTACTAAAATTACGGCTATACACTTGCAAAATGCTATGCCCATTTTTACTTAAAGCTAATGATACATGTGTGGCAACATTGCCCGAGCCTATGATTGCGAATATCATTTTTTATAATTTGCCTTTAGGCAGATTTTAATTCTTTAGCCCGTCTAAAAATTGATAGCAAAAACCCAATTACCATAATGATAGTGCCGCCCCACAGTAAATTTATATAGGGGAAAACAATGGCTTTCATTACTATCCAATCTTTACGCTCGGTTTTTTGCTTTTGGTAAACGGTAAGTTCTAGCTTGTTTTGGTTGGGTAAAATGTTCGAAAAACGTAGTTTTAAGCCTTGTTCGTCTAGTTTTTTGCCAAAATCAAGTTTGTTATTTCCTTTAATTAAAAATATAGGTTCGGCTTGTGTTTTGCCTTGCGGCGTAACCACTTCTAGCTGTAAGCCTATGGCTACATCGCTGGCGCTTAATGGTAGGTTTTGTATTTTAACGTTTTTGTTTATACCTTTTACTACAATAAATCCTTCTCTATATTTTACGGTATCGCCTATAACTACTTGGTGGGTAATGGGTTCGTCGTAATTTTCATCATCGGAGTGCCCATCGTGGTTATGCTCTTCTTCTTTTAGGGGTACGCTGCTTACGTGGGTATAAATATCGTGTAGTAGGTAATGTTTGGTATCGGGCGAAGCTACAATTTGCTTCATTTTTAGGTTTTGTTGTGCATTGGGATACAAATTAAAATCCTCTTTTAAAGCTCCTTTAGCATCTAAAACTTGGTAATTAACTTTATAATATGTGTTTACACCCGAAGTAGAATCGCCTTTATAGGTAACCATGTACTCGTTCATTTTTACGGGTGTGTTTTTGTATAAAATAATGTTTTCTTGTGGGTTGTTGGCTTTTGCAAACTCATCGCCAAAGCCCACGCCTGTATTGTTTATAGATATTACTTTATTGGTGGCTGCGGCTATTAATGCGCCTACCAAAATCAGCGCAAAGCCAATATGTGCCACTGCCGAGCCTGCCAATTTCCATTTACCTTTTACAGCATCGCCCAATAATTTACCATTGGCTATAATCGAAAACAAGGCAGAAAAGGTTAGTAAAATGTACATAAAATTGGTGTAAATGCCTGTTAAGTAAACTGCTACACCTGTTAATAAGGCGGCAACTAGCATACAAACCACTACGCTAATGTAAAATTTGCGCATATCGGTTTTTTTGTATTTTAAAAATTGCGAAAATGCCGATATACAAGCTATAATTACGGCAATAGCAATTTGCCATTTGTTATAATGGGCAATGGGATTGGTAGGTGGTGCTATTTTTGAACCAAAAACGACATTAAATACAGGTATTGATGTTGTTACGATAATTTGTATGCATGATATGCCTAAAGTTAAAGCACCAATAAACAACCAAAATTCGCGGCTATAGGTATCTTCATCTTTTTTGGTAATGGGCAAGTTTTTCCAGTTTATTACAATTAAAATAATTGCCAAAACCACAAAAGCCAACATATAAAACAACAATTGGCCGCTCATACCTAAATCGGTAAAGGCGTGTACCGATGTTTCGCCCAATATACCACTACGGGTTAAAAACGATGCGTACAGTACCAGTATAAAACTAATTAGAATTAAGAAAATAGCTGTAAAATACGAATGACCACTGTTTTTATACGCTATTAAAACATGTACGCTCGCTACTAAAGTTATCCAAGGAATAATAGATGCGTTTTCTACAGGGTCCCAAGCCCAAAAACCGCCAAAGTTTAAGGCTTCGTAAGCCCAAAACGAACCCATAATAATGCCTGTGCCTAATATCATTACGGCAAATAAACTCCAAGCTATGGCTGGCTTTACCATTTCGGCGTAACGTTTGGTGTATAAACCCGCTATGCCATAAGCAAATGGTACTACCATCGATGCAAAACCTAAAAACAAAGTTGGCGGATGAATTACCATCCAATAGTTTTGTAATAGTGGGTTTAAGCCGTTACCATCGGGTATTAAACTTAAATAATTGGCTCGTGAAAATATGGGTGCTTCTATGGCATTTCGCAATAAAATAAATGGCGATGAACCAATTTTTAGGCCCCCAATCTCTACGCCTAAAAGCATCGAAGCTAAAAAAACTTGCGATAGCGATATGGTTACCATTACCGACCGCTCCCAACTACGGGCTGTAAAAATTAAAATCATACCCAAAACTCCTTGCCAAAATGTCCATAACCAAAAACTTCCTTCTTGCCCTTCCCAAAAGCAAGAAATAATATAATATACTGGTAATGTGGTGCTAGAGTGCGCCCAAGCGTAATGATACTCGAAATAATGATTGTAAATAATATAAAAAAGGCAGCAACCTGTTGCTACAACGCTAGCCATATTTATAAAGTAGGCTATCCTACCTAAATTACGCCACGAGGTGTCTAATTTATTATTAATGGTGCTGGCATAGTAATAGCTTATTAGCGATAACATTGCCGAACCAAATGAAAGTACTACAAAAAACTGGCCTATTTTGCCAGGAAGCAGGTGTTCGCCTGCAAAAACTGTATTCATTAAATTTTTTTAAATATTGGCTTGTGCCTTTGTTTGGGTAACTTCTACCTTATCTTGAGTGTATTTTGATGGGCACTTCATCAGTATTTTATTAGCATAAAACTCGCCATTTCGCATCTCGCCAGTTAAAACTATTTGTTCCGATTTTTCAAAATCTTGCGGTTTTGTGCCGTTAAATATCACTTTACACTCTGTACCTTTATTATCCACCAAGTAAAACGAAAAGTAATTGGCATTTTTTTGTGGCTCATAATACATTTCTTTTGCTTTATTTAATTTGCCTACTACGTGTAATTCTTTTTGCATTTCTTTGGCTTCGGCAAACGAACCATAAGTGCTGCTATCGGCATAAGTGCTTACAATTACGCCAATAGCAATGGCAATAATAACTATTCCGATTATCGAACCTCTTTTCATTTTTAAAACTTTTAGTAAGGCAAAAATACAAAACCTAATTAGCAAAGCACAAATTTAGTAAGAATGTTTTTATTAAGAATTAATCTAAATAATTTTACCTAAGCATTAGTTGCTTTATCATTTTTTTTAAACGAAAAAAAATTTGGTAATTAAAGTGAAAATATGGAGTTATAAATATTTGCTTTGCATTTGTGGTAAATAATTTAATGATATTTTACCCCACTAATGGTAAACCTTATTTGTGTATTACCTACGTTAACGTATATTTTTAAATAAATGATGTATATTTTTTCATACACTATTGTAAACCAACAAATAGATTAGTTATTTTTTTTTATTTATAAGCTATAATAATTGTAAAACTGTAAAACAATTTTTAGCAAAGTTAAGTTTAACATGAATAAAATTGCTACTTTTTTTAACCTAAAATTTATAAATTAGGAATTTATTTTACGATATATGATTGAAAAGCAAGTAATATTGATAGAAGATGATGATGTTATGGCTAAATCTTTACTGTATATCATCGAAAAAAGAAGTAAAAAAAAACCTCTTCATTTTTTAAATGCCGAATTGGTATTAACAAGCAAAGTACTACGTACCGAATGTGTAATATTAATGGATATACACTTGCCTGGTATTAATGGTATTGAGGCAACCCGAAAAATTAAAAATAAGTTTCCCAAAGCTGATATTATTATGGTTAGTTCATCAGATAGCTCGGAAATAGTGTTCGAATCGTTAAAGGCTGGTGCTGTGGGGTATATTGTTAAAGATAATATACATCAATGCATTATACCATCAATTATAGAGTGTATACATGGAGGTGCACCAATGAGTGCTAGTATAGCCCGCATGGTAGCTACTTCATTTAATCAAACGCAATCATCAGTATTATCAGATAGGGAAACAGATGTTATTAAATTGCTAAGCGAAGGACAAACGTACACACAAATAGCTACCGAACTTTTTATTGCGCCCAATACTGTACGCTCGCACATTAAAAATATTTACATCAAACTATTTGCAACCAATAAATCCGAAGCAATAAAAGCCGCCAAAAATCAGCGTATTATATAAATATTAATATACTTTGGTTCCTTTAATTACCCATTTAGCCCAGTCTTTTGTGTAGGTATGAATTTCAGATGTTTGTATGCCATTGCTTTTATATACAGGATTTCCTTGGTTAAACCATTCAAAAATACTACCGTATAAATTATATACATGCTGGTATCCAGCTGAAATAAGTTTATGGCAAATTTTTTGGCTACGTAACCCTACCGAACAATAAATTACAACCGTTGCATTTTTAGGAATATCGTAAATATTGCGCATATCAAACCATATATAACCTACATTGCGGGCATTTTTTAAATGGCTAACCTCATATTCTTCTATTTCGCGTGTATCCAAAACATATACATTTTTAATATGCTTAAACGAATCGATGGTTACTTTAGGGGTAACTAAAGTACACAAACTATCTACCAATGCTTTAAAATTAGGGTTTTTTATTTGACCAATCGCAGCAAAAGGCAGTAACCAAAAAAACACAAAACAACTCTTTTTTAAATTCATTACCTATAAAATTTATATTTTAATATTACTGCCAATATTTGTGGTAAAAATACTAAATACAATAATATTGGATAAAATTTTAAATTCAATTTACTTGTTTAATTATAAATTTATATTTTTTATTTGTCAATAAATATTAAAACACTATCTTAGTGTGAAATTAACACTAACCATAAATAAGCTAATAAATACACAAAAATATGAGTTTAATTCTTGATATCCACGCAAGACAAATCCTCGATTCGAGAGGAAACCCTACTATAGAAGTAGATGTAATTACCGAAAACGGCATTCTGGGTAGGGCGGCAGTACCCTCAGGTGCATCAACTGGTCAGTACGAAGCTGTAGAACTACGCGATAAAGATAAAACCGTATATTTAGGTAAAGGCGTACTTAAAGCAGTAGCCAATGTAAACGAAAAAATTTCCGAAGCGTTAAAAGGCATTGATGTATTTGAACAAAACGCCATCGACCAGTTAATGATTGATTTAGATGCTACACCCAATAAGGGAAACTTAGGTGCAAATGCAATTTTAGGTGTTTCGCTGGCTGTAGCCAAGGCGGCAGCACAAGAAAGTAGGCAGCCTTTATACCGCTACATAGGAGGCGTAAACGCAAATACCTTACCTATCCCAATGATGAACATTGTTAACGGAGGTTCGCATTCAGATGCGCCTATTGCTTTTCAAGAGTTTATGATTATGCCTGTAGGAGCCTCCTCTTTTTCGGAAGCATTGCGCTGGGGCACCGAAGTATTTCATACCTTAAAAGGAATTTTACACGACCGTGGATTATCAACCGCAGTGGGCGACGAAGGAGGCTTTGCCCCTACATTTGCAGGTACCGAAGATGGCGTAGAAACCATTTTACAAGCCATCGAAAAAGCTGGTTACAAGCCAGGTGTTGATATTTTTATTGCTTTTGATTGCGCCGCATCGGAGTTTTATAAAGATGGTATTTACAATTATGCAAAATTTGAAGGCGAAAATGGTGCCAAACTAACAAGTGCGCAACAAGTAGCATACCTAGCTTCATTGGTAGAAAAATACCCTATTATATCTATCGAAGATGGGATGGACGAAAACGACTGGGAAGGTTGGAAACTACTTACCGAAACCATTGGGCATAAAGTACAATTGGTTGGCGACGATTTGTTTGTAACCAACGTAACCCGCCTAAAACAAGGTATTGATAACAATACAGGAAATTCGATACTGGTAAAAGTAAACCAAATAGGCTCACTTACCGAAACCATAAATGCAGTTACCATGGCACAAAATGCGGGTTATACCTCGGTAATGTCGCACCGCTCGGGCGAAACCGAAGACGTTACCATTGCCGACCTAGCCGTTGCCTTAAACTGTGGCCAAATAAAAACAGGTTCGGCATCACGCTCGGATAGGATAGCGAAATACAACCAGCTATTACGAATTGAAGAAGAACTAGGCAGCAATGCCCGTTTTATTGGTAAAGATTTTAAGTTTTTAAAAAAATAACTTGAGCATCATTTCAAAATATCAAAAGGCTAATTTTAATTAATTAGCCTTTTGATATTTTATTTAAAGGTTAATGGATATTTATGATGTTAAAATAATAGCAACCATTTAATAACCATACATTTGGGTAAATTAAAAATTATCAATAAAAAAGCTACTTTTGTTGTAATTACATATCATCGGCTCCGGCCAAAATTTTACCTAATTTTAAACTTTCTTTTTAGTTTTTGCTAAGAGCCAAATTCTGGCTTGGTACAAAGGCTATAGTTTGTTCATCTTACCAGTAGGTTTCATTTTTTTTTAGAAACTAAAAATTTAGGGATACTTTTGTGGCATATATTCTTGAATTATTTGATATACTGTTTCAATCACATCATCTACGCTTGGTTTGCCAAAATAATCGCCGTCGGTACCGTAAGGAGTTCGGTGTTCTTTTGCCGTTAACGTTTGTGGTGCGGCATCTAAAAAGTTATAAGCTTTTTGGTTTTCTAAAATTTGTTGCAAAATATATGCACTGCCACCGCCGGGTACATCTTCATCAATCACTAAAAGTTTATTGGTTTTTTTTATAGATTTCAGGCAATCATTATTTAAATCGAATGGTATTAAGGTTTGTAAATCAATTACCTCAGCATCAATATCCATTTTAAGCAGTTCGTTTGCAGCCTCGTTTACAATGCGAAGCGTAGAACCGTAACTTACCAAAGTGATATCGTTGCCTGTTCTTATAATTTCGGCTATGCCTAGCGGTACTTTAAATTGGCCAACGTTTTCGGGCAATCGTTCTTTTATACGGTATCCGTTTAGGCATTCGATAAGTAGTGCGGGTTCATCGCCTTGCAAAAGGGTATTGTACATACCAGCGGCTTGTACCATATTTCGGGGTACGCATATATGCATTCCTTTAAGCGCATTCACAAGCATACCCATGGGCGAACCAGCATGCCATATACCTTCAAGCCTATGCCCTCGGGTACGTATAATTAAAGGTGCTTTTTGCCCACCTTTGGTACGGTAACTTAGGGTGGCAATATCATCGCTTAATACGCTCATGGCATAGGTTATATAATCTAAATACTGTATTTCGGCAATGGGTTTAAATCCTCGTAAGGCTAAGCCCATTGCTTGGCCTACAATGGTAATTTCTCTTATACCTGTATCGCAAATGCGGTTTTCGCCGTATTTTTGTTGCAAACCAGCAAAGCCTTGGTTTACATCGCCTATGGCACCTAAATCTTCACCAAAAGCAATAACCAATGGGTCGCGGGTAAAATTAGCATCAAAGCAAGCGTTTAGCACTTCTCGGCCATCAACCATGGGCGAATTTTCGGTATACACAGGCGCAATACTTTTTGCTTTTAAGGGCGATTGTACGCTATTTGTATATAAACAGGTATGATATAATTCGTTATTTTTGAGTTGTTGATTGCTGTACCATTGCACTAAATTATCTCTTTCAATAGTTTTGGTTTTTCGACTTATGCGTATGGCTTTTCGTACTGTAGAAATGAGTTCTTTTCTTAAAGGATCAACCTCTGAGCGTAACATAAGTGTAATTTGTTTTACTTCTTCGTGATGAAGTGCTAAGGCATCAAGCAATGTAAGAGCCTGTTCTTTATCAATTTGTATATCTTCTATAAAATCGGCCCAGGCCTCTTTTTGGATTCTCTTTACTTCGTTTTTGGATATATTTTCGAGTATATTTAGTTCTTCTTCGGTGGCTATGGCCGATTGTAGCATCCATTCTCGCATTTTTAAAATACAATCGTAATTTTTTTCCCAAGCTAGGCGATGTTGGGGTTTATAACGTTCGTGTGAACCCGAAGTAGAGTGCCCTTGTGGCTGCGTAAGTTCGGTAACGTGTATTAAAACTGGTACTTGCTGTGTTCGGCATATTTGTATAGCTTTTTCGTAAGTTTCGCACAAGGCCACATAATCCCACCCTTTTACCCTAAAAATTTCAAATCCTTCGTTGTGTTCATCTCGCTGAAATCCTTTTAAAATTTCCGAAATATTTTCTTTAGTGGTTTGATATTTGGAAGGTACCGATATGCCGTAGGCGTCGTCCCATACCGAAACAGCCATGGGTATTTGTAGTACACCAGCAGCATTAATAGACTCGAAAAATACACCTTCGGAGGTAGAAGCGTTACCAATGGTACCAAAAGCCACTTCGTTTCCGTTGTTTGAAAACTGTGTAAATTTATGTAAATCTTTATTTTGCCTAAAAAGTTTTGAGGCATAGGCTAGGCCAACCAGTTTTTGCATTTGCGATGCTGTGGGCGATACATCGGCCGAAGTGTTTTTTATAGTGCTTAAGTTTTTCCACTGGCCTTTATCATCTAACAATCTAGTGGCAAAATGGTTATTCATTTGCCTTCCAGCAGATGAGGGCTCCATGGCTACATCGGTATTGGCATATAATTGTGCAAATAATTGCCGCTTGGTAACCATACCTGTGGCAAGCATAAAAGTTTGGTCGCGGTAATATCCTGCCCGCCAATCGCCAGGGTTAAATACTTTTGCCATTGCTAATTGTGCAACCTCTTTTCCATCGCCAAAAATGCCAAATTTGGCTTTGCCTGTTAGTACTTCGCGGCGGCCAAGCAAGCTAATTTGCCTACTTTCGTAAGCAATTTTGTAATCGTTGATAACAATGTTTTTAAAATCATCGAAACTTATTTCGCTTTGGCTATTGAACTGTAAAGTGTTTGGGTTATTTTTAGTCATTGGGTAATTGGCAAACAATATTTTCAAATATATTCAAAAAAACTTTAGCTTGTAATGATGAAAAAAATATCTTATTGTTTGTTACATTAAATAGAATAATTACCTTTGAATTTCAAACTAAAAAAAAATGAAAAAAATATTTTTATTTTGTTTTGTTGCAATAGCTATTGTAAGCTTAACTTCTTTTCAAGAAAAAACAGCCGAGTTTAAATTTGTAGAAGAAACTCACGATTTTGGTAAAATTCCGCAAGGAAAGCCCGTGTCTTATGTTTTTAAATACACCAATGTAGGCGAAGAGCCAATTATTATTTCGGCTGTTGAGTCAACCTGTGGTTGCACTGTACCAAGTGTAGAACCCAAACAAGGTACGCCGATATTAAAAGGACAAGGTGGTGCAATTACCATAACTTTTAATGCTGCTGTTGCTACACCATTTACAAAATTTGTTAAAATAACATCTAATTCAAAAACTCCTTTGAAAATGTTATATATTAAAGGAGAGGTAGTTGCGGCTGCTGCAAATTAAATATCCCACATTCTTGAAAGCCTTTCTCGAATAAAAGAGGAAGGCTTTTTTTTTAATTAAAAATTTATAAAATACCATGCCTAAAATTTCTAATAAAGGATTAAACATGCCAGCTTCGCCTATACGCAAGCTAAGTCCTTTTGCCGAACAGGCTAAACAAAATGGCAAAAAAGTATATCATTTAAACATTGGCCAGCCCGATATAGAAACGCCCGAAAATGTAATTTCTGCTATTAAAAACATTGATTTTAAAATATGGGCTTATACTGCATCAGAAGGTACAATAGCTTATCGAAAAAAGCTAGTTAGCTACTACAATAAATTTGATTACAATATACATATTAACGATATTATTGTTACTACAGGCGCATCCGAAGCTATAAATATAGCCATGATGGCATGCCTAGATGCTGGTGATGAGATTATAGTTCCCGAGCCTTTTTACGCCAATTATAACGGCTTTGCCCACCAAAGCAATGGTGTTATAGTGCCTGTGCTATCGGTAATAGAAAATAATTTTGCTTTGCCTCCAATTGCCGAGTTCGAAAAATTAATAACTTCAAAAACCAAAGCTATATTTATATGCAACCCCAATAACCCTACAGGTTATTTGTATAGTATGCAAGAGATGCTAGATTTAAAGGCTTTGGCATTAAAATACGATTTGTTTATATTTTCGGATGAGGCATACCGAGAGTTTTGCTACGATGGTAAAACTTTTATTTCGCCTTTAAATATACCTGGCTTAGAGGAAAATGTAGTTATTATGGATACTGTATCAAAAAGATACAGTGCTTGTGGTGCTAGGTTAGGTTGCTTAATTACCAAAAACAAAAGCGTTATAGCATCGGCATTAAAATTTGCCCAAATCCGCCTAAGCGCAGGCATGGTTGAACAAATTGCAGGTGAGGCAGCCGTGGAAACGCCCGACAGCTATTTTAGCAATGTAATTACCGAATATACCCAAAGGCGAAATTTACTTGTAGATAGCCTAAATAAAATTGAAGGTGTAGTTTGCCCAAACCCTGGTGGTTCGTTTTACGTTGTAGCAAAGTTGCCTGTTGATGATGCCGAAAAATTTTGCCAATGGATTTTAGAAGAATTTGATTACCAAAACCAAACCGTAATGATGGCACCTGCAGCTGGTTTTTATTCGAAAGGTACAGCAGGTAAACAGCAAGTAAGGTTGGCCTATGTGCTTAATGTTAGCGATTTAACAAAAGCTATGCTTTGCCTAAAAGAAGCCTTAAAAGTTTACCCAGGTAAAACAACGTAGCCGTACATTTAAAAAAAAAATTTAAAATAATATTATACATTTGTTTTTTAATATTGAAAGCAAACCCTTATACGGGCCCGACCGGAATTGACAGGATGGCCGATAAGTGTGTAAGCATGCAGCGCACTGACGATACAGCGCTTAAATATTGGTCTTCAAAAAAACAACAGGCGAAAATAACTACGCTCTTGCTGCTTAATCTCAACCAAGTTGATGTTAGCTTAATTGCACTTTAGAAGTGTAAGCGAGATGTTTCCCAAAAGCCACGTTTGGCGGCAGTTGATACGGAAGCACAGAAAAGCCAAAATAAGGGTAAAATGGTTTTGCTTTTACCTCGAAAACCAAAAAAACTAAGGATTAAACAGGCTGTTTGTGGCCAATTTAATCACTAAAACCAAGCACAAAATAGGCATGTAGAAAGCGCAACTAATCCCATGTTTGGACGAGAGTTCGAATCTCTCCGGGTCCACTCCGTTTTTAAAACCAAAGTTTGTCGGTAGGTTAAAACAACCAACTGACAAACCAACGGTATTACAACCAAAAAAAGTAAAAAAATTAAAATAGGTATTTTTGCTAGTTTTTTGGCAAAATATCTGCTAACTAGTAGGCTCCCATAATTGTATTTTATTTCCTTCAAGATCAATAATGTGTACAAATTTTCCGTAGTGGTATTTCTCAATTTCATCAACAATAATCACACCCTCTTTTTTTAATTCTTCTACAAGTTTTACTAGGTTTTCTACCCGGTAGTTAATCATAAAATCTTTGTCGAAATAGTCGGTGTTTTGTGCAAAGGGTGTCCATTGCGTTTGGGCTTTTTTAGTATTATCGTTGGCCTCAAACCATTCAAAACTTGCACCGTAAGGGTTTGTATTTAGACCTAGGTGTTTTTTATACCATTCGGTAGTAGCTTTGGTGTCTTTACATTTAAAAAAAATACCACCAATACCTGTTACTTTTTTCATCGTATTTATTTTTAGTTGGTGTAAAAAATGTTGATATATTCAATAAAATAATGTTGTATCAATAATCAAATATATTAAAAATGATTTTCTATAAAATTAAGTAAAAGGTTAGTGAATAATTTTTTAAGGTTTCAATATTATTTACAAGATATTAAAAACTAAAATTAGGTAAATATTTTTAGTTGAATTTTTGTGCAGTTAGATATGTATTGTATTTTTTACTCCTAAGTGTAAAAACAACTAGCTATTTCATTTTTGTAGTTAAATTAAGTTTTTAGAAATTTAAGATCGAGATAAAAAAAAATCCTAACCCAGGCGGGTTAGGATTTTTTGTTTATTTGGTTAGTTTAAGCTAATTTCTTGTTTTTAATTTCATGATATATTAATAAACAGAACGCTAAAAGTAATATTATAGATCCAAATAAAGAAATTTTTTCGCCAAAATAATACGATTTTGGTTCAAATTTCCATTCAATAATATGATTTCCAGCAGGTAATTCGGCAGCTCGCAAAAGGTAGTCGGCTCTAAAATATGATTTTTCTACATTGTCAACGTACATTTTCCAGCCTTTGGGGTACCATATCTCCGAAAAAACAGCTACCGCATTTTTATCGGTAGAATATTCATATTTTAAATCATCGGGCTTGTAGCTCGTTAGTTTTATCATCCCGTTAAGGGGAACACCAGTATTTTTTGAAATTTGTTTCTCAAATTCTTGGTTAATAATTGCTTCTTTTAGCGGGTTAAAAGAGCTAATAGCCAGCATTTCTTCGTCGTTATTTTTAGCAAATTTTATACTATTTACAAACCAAGCATTACCGCAAGCTGTATTGTTTCGTTGCATTGATGCCGATTGCCCATCTTTACCTGTGGTAATAAAATAGCGTGTGTTTAGCATATCCAGCACATCTTGGTTAATGCTATTGGTAAATTGTTTATCAATTACTTCGTTAAATCGTTTAAGTTTGGCAGCATGATAGCCACCAATATTTTTATGAAAATAGGATGCGTTGGCGTTTGAAAATGGCGAGCTAGTCATATCAAAAACCCTAAAATTAGGGTCTTTATCTTGTAAAATAAAAGCATCTACTTCGCGTGGTTGTCTATTTTGGCTTATTTCGCTTTTAACTACAAATTTTTTGTCGTTTAAGTAGCGTTTATTCACCAGCCACATATCTCCTAGTATCAAAATTCCTATTAAAATGTAGGTAATTTTGTTGCTTAATTTTTTGCTTATGGTAGCCCATATTAACCCAATACCTACCACAATTATAATTAACGACCGTAGGGCATCGGCTTTAAATAAGCTAATTCTATCGCTTATGAGGGCATTAGCAACGGTGTTAGCAAAGCCATCATCGCCGCCAAGGCCCTGCTTTAACATACCTACAAGTTCTTGATGTTGTGTTGTTTTAAAACTAAAAAACAAGTTAGGCATTAATATCAATACCAAAATAAAACCTATAACTATGTAAGCCGAAGTTTTTAAGTGTTTGATAATTTGTTTCTCGTCTGTTTTGCTTTTTGTAGCTTCATAAATGGCCAAGCAGGCTAAAATAGGTACACATAAACTTGCCACCACAAGGGTTGATTCTACGGCTCTAAATTTATTGTATAGCGGAAAATAGTTAAAAAATAAGTCGGAAACGAGGGTAAAATTTTTACCAAACGATAAGGCAATGCTTAACAATGTGGCGCTTAATAGCCACCATTTTAGTTTTCCTTTTACTACAAATAACCCAAATATGAATAAAAAAATTACAAATGCTCCAAAGTACCAAGGGCCTGATGTAAATGCTTTTTCGCCCCAATATACGGGCATTTGCTGGGCAAACTGTGTAGCTTGTGAGGCATCGGCACCTTTATTAGTAATTACTTTTGCTACTTCCGATTTTTCGTTTAACATTGGGCCCGATGCACCACCGTAAGCGTTAGGTATTAAAAAGGTAATGCACTCGCCTATGCCTTGGCTCCAGCCGTAGGCATAGTCTTTATCTAAACCGTTGCTGGGCTGTGCGGTATCAGTTGTTAAGTTTGATTTTCCTCGGGTTGATAATTGGCCATACTCGTAGGTAGTCCACAGCATCGAAGCATTAAGGGCTAAGGCCAATGTTAAGCTAGTGGCTAAATAAGCTACCGACTTTGCAAATGAGGGTAACGTTTTGTTTTTAAAAGCGTTATAAAGCTCAAACCCTGCAAGTAAAATCAATGCCAAAAACAAATAATACGTCATTTGTATATGGTTACTTCGTATTTCGAGCGATAAAAATAATGCTGTTATAAAAGCACCCCACCCATATTTACCCCTAAAAGTTAAAATAATACCCGCTACAATAGGTGCAAAAAATGCCAGGGCAACAGCCTTATTAGTATGGCCGGCTTCTATAATAATAAAATTGTAGGAGGAAAAAGCAAATGCTATTGCACCTGCTGCGGCTAACCAGGGGCTTAATCCTAAAACGCAAAACAATAAGTAGGCGCCCAACAAATACAACAATAATGTATCGGCTGGGTGGGGCAATGCCCATTTTAAGGCTTCTAAAATGTAGGTGCTTATGTTGTTGGGGTATTGTGTCCATATTTGGTAAGCGGGCATTCCGCCAAACATGCTATTGGTCCAAAGTGGGGCTTTGCCGTCTTCAGCTCGGTATTTCATAATTTCCGACTGGCCAGATTGCGCCTGCTGTACATCGCTTTGAAACAATACCTTACCCGAAAATGCTGGCGCAAAGTATATAAAACATAAGGTAATAAAAATTGCTATTATACCCAAGTGGATACCATTTTGCTTAAACCAGTTGTTCATTTTTTAATAATTTTTGCTTCAAAAGTATGAATATCTTATTTTAAAAGAAATACTATTTTTAATACACCAAGCATAATATGCTTTTAATTTTAAAAGCATGACTAGGTAGAGAATATTTTAATTTAAAAAATATCCATTTGTAACAAATTTGTTACAAAAAGAATTATATTTGCTACACATAAAATAAAATTGTGGTGCCTTAAAATTTTAAGCTTCATGTTTTTCTACAAAAACTTAATCTAAATTTAATATGAAATTTTTTTTATTTCTTATGCTATTAAGCAGCCAAAGTTTGCTTGCAGCTACTTATTATGTAAGTGCTAGCGGTAACGATTCCCAAAGTGGTACATCAACCAATACCCCATGGAAAACAATTGATAAAGTAAACCAGGGCGACTACAATGATGGCGATATTATTTTATTTAGGCGTGGCGATACATTTAGGGGAGCTTTAGATGTACCTAAAGCTGCTTGCCAATACGGAGCTTATGGATTAGGAGCAAACCCTATTATTAGCGGAGCTACAGTGGTAACAGGCTGGACGCAACATAACGGTAATATTTACAAAGCCACATTAAACGGTACAAAAGTACCTAACCATTTGTTTGTAAATGGCAACTTAATAACAATTGCCCGTTATCCTAATACTGGTTGGTTAAAAAACAGTGCATTAAGCCCTGATAAAAAATCACTTTCAAGCACAGTGTTAGCTAGTCTTGGTAAGCCAAACAATTATTGGGCCGGAGCCAACATACATGTACGTAGCTTTAGCTGGCTTTTCGAAAATCGTACCATAAATAGCAGTAATGGCGCAAATGTGGTTATGGATAACGATTTAACCGAAACTGCATCGGGTACCATAAACCCTGGTTGGGGTTTTTATATCGATAATAAACTAAGCGAATTAGATGCCCCAGGCGAATGGTTTTTTGAACCCAATACCCGAACTGTTTACTTATATGGTTTAAATGGAGGTAATCCTTCATCACAACTGGTGGAAGCCAGTGTTGAAGATATTGGTATAAAAATATTTTTTAAAAATAATGTTAAAGTCGAAAATCTTACCATTACCATGCAAAAAGAAACCAGCATACAAGCCTGGTTAAGCGATGGTGTAACTATAAACAATTGCTTGATAGAAAAATCGGGAGGTACAGGTATTGAGCAACCTTGGAATTGTAAAGACCTTAAAATAACAAATAACCAAATAAAAAATTGTTTAAACTACGGTATTTTTTGGAACGAAGCCGATGATTTTAATAACGGTGCAAATTTAATTCGAGGTAACCATATAGGTAGTATTGGCATGGTAGCAGGTTACGGCGGAAGCGGCGTAGTGCAATACTGTGGGGTACGTACCCGTGGTAAAAATATAAACTTTATAAAAAACACCATTGATAGTACAGGATATGTATGTATGCTTACCGAGGCCAACAATAGCTTGATTGAAAAAAATGTATTTAAAAACTCGCAGTTACTTTTAGATGATGGTGGTGCATTGTACATTAACGCAAACAATAACACCATTCGAAACAATTTCTTTTTAAACAGTTTTGGTAACCGCAATGAAAGTAGTGGGCTTTTTAACGGTAGCTCTTTTGCAATTATGGGGATGGGTATTTTTTCGCAAGGGGGATACAGTGGCAGCGTGATTGAAAACAATGTATTTGCCCACAACCGCAGTACTGGTTTATATTTAGATAATCATACCAATGCAACCATAAGTAATAATTTAATGTTTAATAATAAAACACAAATGTACATTACCAATACCAGCGGCACTAAATCAAATGTAAATAACAATATTTTATACAGCCTATTACCCAGCCAAATTGCTTTAGAAATGGATAACAAGCCGTTAGATTATGCAAACGTATTTAACAACGCTTTTTACGGCAATGCCTATAACACCAATAATTTAATAAAAGCCGAAAACAATGCCTATACATTTACTACCTGGAAAACAGCTTTCCCAGGTGTAGATGCAGCCGCGGGTACTTCAACAGTTAATTTCACTTACGTGGATAGTTTAACTGCCATTGCTAAACATTTATTTATAACCAACCCATCCGATGTTGCTACTACGGTTGATTTACAAAACAAAACCTACCGCCAGCTTGATGGCAGCTATGTATGTGGTAATAGCCTAACTGTTGCCCCTTGGACAGCTAAATTAATACTATGGGATGATGAACCAGATAACCTTATTTACAACACCGCCACAGCACAGGGCGAAACAGCCGCCAATGTAAACAGTTGCAAATGGTACACTATTAAAAAAAGCAACCAAAATTTAGTTTCGATAAACCCAAATAACAATAACCTTGCTACTGTAACTGCAGATACTTACTTAAACCCTACTAACCCCCTCGTATTAGGCAGCAAAAGCCTCGGACGAAGCTGGGTTATAAAATCGGGCAATGCACCCATTAGCAATGTAATGGTTCGTTTTTACTTCACTACAGCCGAGTTTAATACTTTAAAAGCATTAGATGCTACCATTAATACCGTTAACGATTTAAAAATTGTAAAATACAGTGGCCCCAACGAAGACAATATATTTACTAACAATACCAGCGAAACTGCCACTACGCTTGATGGTGTAACTTTTACTGCCTACCAAAATGGTTTTTATGCACAATGTGAGGTGGCAACATTTTCGGAATTTTGGATAGTAAGTAAAATTAGCGGTACCTTACCCGTTAGCCTAACCAATTTTACAGCTGTTGCCCAGCAAAATAAAATACGCCTAAACTGGCAAACAATTAAAGAAAAAAATAGTAGCCATTTCGAAATAGAAAGAGCTACCGATAATGTAAATTTCGAGAAAATAGAAACCATTGAAGCTGCAAAATACAGTACAGTTTTACAAAAATATAGTTATAGCGACAGCGATATACAAACCCTAACTGGCAATGTTTACTATCGTTTAAAAATGTTTGACAGAGATGGAAAATCAGAAAATTCGGAAACAAAAGTGGTTAAACTTTCTTTTGCACCATTGCTAGATATAAAAATTTATCCTAACCCTGCTATTAATTCAATTACTATCGAATTAATAAATAGTATACCTAGCCCTATAAATTATTCAATTTGCAATGCACTGGGCATAATAGTATTGAAAGGAAAATATGAACACATTGACTTAAAATCGCACCAAAGTTTGGATATTTCGGCTATATTGCCAGGCATATATTTTATTAAAATTGTAACAAACAATACCCAAAAAGTATTAAAATTTATAAAACTATAAATGTTAATTTTTGGGGCTATGGTTATAAAAAAACCGATTATAAAAATAATCGGTTTTTTTTATGCCTAGTTTGAAATACTTATAGGCAATTGATTATTTTTGAAAAATGATGCATATAAACTCCGGTACATACACACAAGAAGAAACCTTTACCCTAGAAGATATTTTAAATTCGATAAAAACGATACATCGTTTGATACTGTGGAACGATGAAGTAAACACTTTTGAACATGTAATTTATTGCTTGGTAAAATATGTAGATTATAGTACAAAACAAGCACAAAGCATTGCTAATAAAGTACATAACGAAGGAAAATGCGCTATACTCGAAGGTTCGTTTACCGAAATGGAAGTATATCGCAAAATATTGCAACAAGAAAAATTAACCGTTTCTATTGAATAAAAAACCAATAGCTTAAAACTTTTTTTTAAAACCATAAACATGAAAAAAATTAGCGCATTATTACTTTTAGGCATTGTTTTAATTTTTACGGGTACTGTATATTTTCGAAATTTTTATGTGTTTGGAGAAGGCGTAAAATCGGGCGAACTTAATTACCTAGTAAAAAAAGGAAATATTTTTAAAACTTTTGAAGGTAAATTAATACAAAACGGTTTTAAATCTAAAAATGTTGGAACACTACAGTCATACGATTTCGAGTTTTCTGTAGTAAATAATAAAATAGCCAATAGCTTAATGCAAAACTCGGGTAAATACTTTGATTTACATTACAAAGAATACCATCATGCCTTAGCTTGGAGGGGCTATAGCGTATATGTTGTAGATTCGGTGTACGCCATGCGTAACACGCCCGATGGGGCTAATTTGTGGAAATAGGCATTAAGGCTAACAAAAATAAATACAAAAATATAAGTACAATCAACTTTTTACTGTTTGTAAGTTCAATTGATAAGTGCAACAGGCATAAATCCTATGGGAACAAAGTTGAGCGTAGCGAAACGAAGTTCCCATAGGATTTATGCTGACAATA
>RDYW01000067.1 GCA_004293485.1 Sphingobacteriales bacterium
GTTACTTTTGCTCATCGTACTTTTTAGTTTGCAAAACAAATTTACGACTTTTATAAAGTAGCCATTAATTTGGCTACTTTTTATCGGACAATAATGATTATATATACAAAACATTGCTGGTAAGATGCTTATATTTTAATTTACACTTATTAGCACACAATAGCTATATTTGATGTTTTTATACCTAATTGTGTAGTATGTTTAAACCTTTAACAAAAAAAAATACTAAAAAGACAGTTTTAAAAGTAGTATTGCTTAGTTTATTGGTATTTATAAGTGCTACTGGCTTATCACAAGACATTACCAGAGAGCTAAAAATTACAAATTTTACAAGTATAGCTGTATCATCGGGCATAAGCGTGTATTTAAACCAAGATAGTGTCGAAAAAATTAAAGCTATAGGTTCAGATACGTTGCTTAACGATTTAGTGGTTATAAAAGAAGCATCGGGTAATTTAAAAATAGAGATGGGTAATTACTTGCTGCAAAACTGGCAATGGGGCAAAAACGAACCTTTAAAAGTATTAATTACTTTTAAAAACTTGAGTAAAATTTCGCTTAATAATGGTGCGAGTATGTGTTCGACTGGCGAGTTAAACTTTGATAATTTAATAATTAATTCGGATGATGCTAGTAACGCTAAATTTGATTTAAAGGCTAATAATTTACAAATTTTTTTAATTAACGGAAGTGATATTCGCCTACTTGGAAAAACCACGTTACTACAAGTGGAAGCATCAAATGCATGTAACGTAAAAGCATTTGAACTAAAGGCCGAAAGCATTAACGCTAAGTTTACTAATGGCTCAGACGGCGAGTTGCATGCCTTAAAAAAAATAATTATTTGGGCTAAAAATAAATGTGATGTGCAATTTATGGGAGGCTATACATTGGTAAAAAAATTAAAAAAATTAGAATTTAGTACTATAAAAGAAGCTAAAATAAAGTAAAGTATTTAAAACCCTTTATTGTGCACCCGATAGGAATCGAACCTATATCATAAGAACCGGAATCTTACATTCTATCCATTGAACTACGGATGCAAATTAATTGATATATTATTACACATTAAACCTAAAGTGCATTATATCACCATCTTCCACAACATACGTTTTACCCTCTACGCCTAGTTTGCCAGCCTCTTTACAAGCATTTTCGGAACCTAAGGTAACAAAATCTTGGTATTTAATTACCTCGGCCCGTATAAAACCTTTTTCGAAATCAGAATGGATGACACCTGCCGCCTGTGGTGCGGTAAAACCTTTGGTAATTGTCCAGGCTCTTACTTCTTGTACGCCAGCAGTAAAATAAGTGTATAATTGAAGTAAGCGATAAGCGGCAACAATAAGTTTGGCTACGCCCGATTCGGTTAGGCCTAAATCTTCCAAAAATACAGTACGTTCTTCAAAATCGTCTAGTTCGGCAATTTCCGATTCTATTTTGGCAGAAATAATTAACACTTCGGCATTTTCTGTTTTTACGGCATCTTTAACCAAATCAACATATTTATTCCCCTTAATTACTGAAGCTTCATCTACATTACATACATACAAAACAGGCTTGGCTGTAAGTAGGCTTAATTCAGTGATAAACAAAAAATCATCATCACTTAATGTAGCCGTTCTTACACTATTTCCAGCCTCCAAATGTGCTTTTAAAAGGGTTAAAATATCAAAAGTGCGTTTGGCATCTTTATCGGTTTTAGCCATTTTTTCTACCTTTTGCAAACGCTTTACAACGGTATCTAAATCTTTAAGTTGTAATTCGGTATCAATAATTTGTTTATCCCTAATCGGGTTAACTGAACCATCCACATGTATTACATTTCCATCGTCAAAACAACGCAATACGTGTATAATGGCATTGGTGGCCCTAATATTACCCAAAAACTGGTTGCCCAAACCCTCCCCTTTTGAAGCCCCTTTAACCAAGCCTGCAATATCCACAATTTCAATCGTATTGGGCACTACACGCTGTGGTTTTACTAGTTCGGTAAGTTTTGTTAATCTAACATCAGGTACGGTAATTACACCTATGTTAGGTTCGATGGTACAAAACGGAAAGTTTGCCGCTTGCGCTTTTGCGTTTGATAAACAATTAAAAAGGGTTGATTTGCCTACATTAGGTAAGCCTACTATACCGCATTGAAGGGCCATATATTATTTTTGATTTGTGATTTATGACTTATTAATTGTAATATGGTTAATGATTTAATACAAAACCTAAATTTGTGCAAAGGTAATCAGATTATTTAAAAATGAGAATTTGGTTTTGCTGTTTAAATAATTTTTGGCGGCAAACACATGGCGTACTATGGTTTACTTTCATCTATCCCAATAAATATTACCTTTGCAAGATGATTATAAAATCGGCCGAATTTACCGTTAGCAATACCAAAATAAGCAAGTTGCCACCACCCGAACTGGCCGAATATGCTTTTATTGGTCGCTCTAACGTGGGTAAATCATCGTTAATAAATATGGTTTTGGGGGCTAAAGGTTTGGCAAAAACATCGCAAAAGCCAGGCAAAACCCAACTGATAAACCATTTTTTAATTAATAAAACTTGGTACGTGGTTGATTTGCCGGGCTATGGCTACGCCAAAAATAGCAAAAGTAATCGGGCCGAATGGGCAAAATTTATCAGCAATTACCTCGAAAAACGTGAAAGCTTACAATGTGTTTTTGTGCTGATTGATAGCCGCTTAGAACCTCAAAAAATTGATATTGAATTTTGTTGCTGGCTGGGCGAACGCAGCATTCCGTTTATATTGCTATTTACCAAAGCCGATAAACAATCAAACCTAAAATCGCAACAAAATATGGGCTTATTTAAAAAAGCGTTATTAGAATTTTTTGACGAACTGCCCGAACCCATTTTAACATCGGCCGAAAAATATGTAGGTAAAGATGCTATTTTGGCCATGATAAGCGATATAAACTCACGCTTTGTAGTACCCCAATACGCCTTAAAAATAGAAGACGAACTGCCCGAAACCGAGTAATGAAAAAATATTTATCTTTAGTAACCTTTTCGCACACCATTTTTGCCATGCCTTTTGCGTTTATAGGTTTTTTTTTAGCGGTTAACACCACGCAACATACGTTTAGTTGGTTTAAATTGGGCTTAATGTTGTTGTGTATGGTTTTTGCCCGCAATGCAGCCATGGCTTTTAACCGCTATTTAGACCGTGATATTGATGCAAAAAACCCACGTACCAAAATACGTGATATACCCGCTGGGCGCATTTCGGCAACCAATGCTTTGGTATTTACACTCGTAAATTGTGCGTTTTTTATAGCTGCAACTTGGTTTATTAATCCGCTTTGCTTTTACCTTTCGCCCGTTGCCTTGCTGGTGGTATTGGGTTATAGTTTTACCAAACGCTTTACCGCTTTGTGCCATTTGGTGTTAGGTTTGGGTTTATCGTTGGCGCCCATTGGTGCCTATTTGGTGGTAACTGGGGAATTTGCGTTGTTGCCTATTTTATTTTCGCTGGCGGTATTGTGCTGGGTAAGCGGTTTCGATATTATGTACGCCCTGCAAGATGAAGCATTTGATAAACAAGAAAAACTGCATTCTATTCCATCGTATTTAGGTACACATAAAGCCTTGCTGGTAAGTAATATACTACACGTATTTGCGGCTTTGTTTGTAATTGCTCCGCTGTTTTTTACGCCATTAAGTTGGCCTTATTATGTTGGTTTAACGGTTTTTATTGGGATGCTAATTTATCAGCACCAGCTGGTAAAACCCAATAACCTTAGCCGCATAAATTTTGCATTTATGACCACCAATGGCATTGCCTCGGTAGCTTTTGCCGCCTGTTTTTTATTAGATATTTATTATAGATCGTTATGATTATCAACACCAAAAAAAGAAATTTTTTACCCCAAACTTTAACCATAAATTGGGAAACGCTTGAGCCATTTTTTACGCTATTGCTACAGCGGGAAATAAACTCGGTAACCGAGCTAGAAAACTGGTTAAAACACCGCAGCGAGCTGGAAGCCGTTTTAGAAGAAGACTTTGCGTGGCGATACATAAAAATGACTTGCGATACCACCAACGATGATTTGGTAAAAGCGTTCCAATATTTTGCTACCGAAATCGAGCCTAAAATTGCACCTATAAATAACCAACTCAATCAAAAATTTGTGGCTTGCGCTTTCGCGGATGATTTAGATGCCCAAAAATATTTTATCTATACCCGTGGCATAAAAAAAGCATTAGAACTTTTTAGGGACGAAAACATCCCACTACAAACCCAAATACAGGTGGAACAGCAAAAATACCAAGGTATTACAGGCAGTATGGCTGTTACCCTAAACGGGCAAGAATATACGCTTGAGCAAGCCTCAAATTTCCTTAAAAACCTCGACCGTAACACCCGAAAGCAAGCTTGGGAAACCATTACTTTGCGTAGATTGCAAGATGCCGAACCTTTAAATAATTTGTTTAACGATTTAAAAGCTTTGCGCCACCAAGTAGCTTTAAATGCAGGTTTTGCTAATTTTAGAGATTATATGTTTGCCGCTTTAGGTAGGTTTGATTACACGCCGCAAGATTGTTTCGATTTTCACGATGCGATACAAAATGTAATAGTCCCCGTACTTGCAGGGCAAGCCGAAGAACGTAAAACCGCCCTAAATTTACCCAGCCTACAACCTTGGGATACCGAGGTAGATACCAGCGGCAAAGAAGCCCTACAACCTTTTAACGGTGGCAATGATTTGATTGATAAATCGATAACTTGTTTTAACCGTTTGGGTGGATTTTTTGGGGAGCGTTTACAGGCGATGAAGGATAATAACTTTTTTGATGTTGAAAGCCGAAAAGGCAAAGCGCCAGGTGGTTATAATTACCCATTGGCCGAAACTGGCGCACCATTTATTTTTATGAATGCAGCAAATTCGTTTCGAGATTTAACCACCATGGTACACGAGGGTGGCCACGCCATACACACTTTTGTAACCGCCGATTTAGAACTCAACGATTTTAAACATTGCCCATCCGAAGTGGCCGAACTGGCCAGTATGGCTATGGAACTCATATCGATGGACTATTGGGATGTTTTTTTTACCGATGCCGAGGAATTAAAAAGAGCAAAAAAATACCAACTGCGTGATGTGCTAAAAACCCTGCCTTGGGTAGCCGTGGTAGATGCTTTTCAGCATTGGATTTATACTCACCCAACGCACACTACTGCCGAGCGAACCGAGGCCTGGAAAACAATTTTTACAAAATTTGGTGCTGGCTTTGTAGATTGGAGCAACCACCAACATGCTTTAGAAAACCTTTGGCAAAAGCAATTACACATTTTTGAAGTTCCTTTTTATTATATCGAATACGGTATTGCACAATTAGGGGCCATAGCTGTTTGGAAAAATTACAAAGAAAATCCTGAAAAGGGATTGCAAAATTATTTAGAAGCCTTAAAATTAGGTTACACCAAATCAATGAAAGAAATTTACCAAACGGCCGGAATTTCCTTTGATTTTAGTGCTACTTATATTAAAGAATTGATTGATTTTGTGCAAAAAGAATTGGCAAAATTAGACTAATTTCTATAGTTTTTCATCCTTAAATAGGTTTACACCATTTAATATTACTACAGTTTAATTTGAAACACAATACTTGAGCATAAAAAAACGATACCCAAAACTTAGATGAACACTTTAGCCTTTAATACGACATTTTTAAACAATTACACTGTTTAAAAATGGGTGTTCGAACAAGTTTTTGGATGCTCGCATTGCGTACATACTACAAAAATATTTTTTGCAAATCGCTGGCTAACATTAGAAATATGTCCACCCACATCTATTTCCATCGTATTATCAAAACACTGTTTTGATACCACTTTAATTATATTATTAATACCCAACCCAACTTTTACAACATATTGCAAAAATGTGGTGGTGTTATCATTTACAGCTACCATTTTACAATTATGGCCAATGGCCACTTCATCTAATGTTTTTTTAAAGTGAATTTTATAATCGCCATTTTTATTAGGGATAATTTCACCATGTGGGTCAAACTCCGGAAATTCGAGCAACGCATCAATTTTATCTATCAGTTTTACCGATTGTATGTGTTCTAACTGTTCGGCTACTTCGTGTACTTCATCCCATGTAAATGAAAGTTTTTTGTATAAAAATGTTTCCCATAGGCGGTGTTTTCGCAGCACTTCTACAGCAATTTTTTTTCCTTCTATCGACAAAAATATTTTACCATATTTTTCGTAATCCACCCATTTTTTTGCTTTCAACTTTTTTAGCATATCGTTTGCTGTAGTTGGTTTTATACTTAAATGTTCGGCAAGCTCATTGGTACCAACACCTTCTTCATTGCCTTTATTTAACTGCAATTGAAGTAAAGATTTTAAATAATTTTCTTCTGTAATAGATACCATTAAGCAAAGGTAATAGTTTATTTTAAACTTTATATATTTTGTAAGCAAAACTTTATTAGTTTTGTAATTAAAATAAAATTTACATTGAGATTAAATATAACCATCGTACTACTTTGGGTTTTTGTAACCAATATTAAAGCCCAAAATGCTGTAATAAAAGGTACAATTAAATCTAGTGCAAACACCATGCATTATGCTACGATACACCTTGTAGGTACAAACTATGGTACAAGTACAGATAGCACAGGTTTTTATAAAATTACTCAGCTACCGCAAGGTAAATACACGCTTAAAGTGTCAAAGCTTGGATATTTTACACAAACAAAAGAGCTTACAATTAATACAGAAAAAGATACGATTACTTTAAATTTTAACCTACAACAAAAAATAGATTATTTGAACGAAGTGGTTGTAACTGGTACGATGAAAGAGGTTAAGCGATTGGAAAGTGCTGTACCCGTTGAAGTTTACAGTCCTCAATTTTTAAAAAAAAATCCTACTTCATGTATTTTTGATGCTTTACAAAATGTAAACGGGGTAAGGCCACAATTAAACTGCAATATTTGCAACACAGGCGATATACATATAAATGGTTTAGAAGGCCCTTATACCATGGTACTTATAGATGGTATGCCCATAGTTAGTAGCCTTGCAACGGTATATGGTTTATCGGGCATTCCTAATAGTTTGGTAGATAGAATTGAAATAGTAAAAGGTCCAGCATCATCGTTATACGGAAGCGAAGCCGTAGGAGGTTTGATAAATATTATTACCAAAACCCCCACAAAAGTACCCAAACTAGCTGTAGATGTGATGACTACAAGTTGGTTAGAAACTAATGCCGATATAGGATTTAAGTTAAATACAGGAAAAAAAGCAAGCGTTTTAACTGGTATTAATTTTTTTAATTATAAAAATATAATAGATAATAACCACGATAACTTTACCGATGTAACACTTCAAAAAAGAGTATCTGTTTTTCAAAAATGGAATTTTGAAAGAAAAAATAACAAGGTTTTTAACTTTGCAACGAGGTTCTACAACGAAGACCGCTGGGGTGGCGATGTACGATGGACAAAACAATTTAGGGGTGGAGATAGCATATATGGCGAAAGCATTTATACCAAACGATGGGAAATAATGGGGCAATATCAACTTCCTTTAAAAGAAAAAATACTTTTCGCCTTTAGTTATAACCAACACCAACAAGATAGCCGCTACGGAACCACCATTTACGATGCCACCCAACGCATAGCTTTTTCACAATTAACCTGGGATAAAACCATTTATAATCACGATTTGCTTTTGGGTACCGCTTTTCGACATACTTTTTATGATGACAATACACCCGCTACGGCAAGCGCTAGCAAAATTTTTTTACCAGGTATGTTTATACAAGATGAAATTTCGTTAAACCAAAAACACAAGCTATTGCTAGGGTTTAGGTACGATTATAATTCGGCACACAAAAGTATTTACACACCAAGGGTAGCATACAAATGGAGTATAACCCAACAAGATATAGTAAGATTAAATGCCGGCACTGGTTTTAGGGTAGTTAATTTATTTACCGAAGACCACGCCTCGCTTACTGGTGCAAGAGAGGTAGAAATAAAAAACGAATTAAAACCCGAAAAAACTTACAATATCAATCTTAATTATTTAAAAAAAATATACTTAAAAAACAGCTCGTATTTTGGCATCGATTTTAGTACTTGGTACACTTATTTTAACAATCGAATTATTGCCGACTACGACACTAACCCTAACAAAATTATTTATAACAACCTTAATGGCTTTGCCGAAAGTAAAGGCATAACAGCAAACATTGATTATACTTTTACGAACGGACTAAAAGTAATACTAGGTGCTACCTATATGGATGTAACCACAACCAATAACGGTATAAAAGCACAACAAATATTAACCGAAAATTATACAGGTACATGGGCAGTATCCTACAAAATAGAAAAACTTAATTTAGCCATTGATTATACAGGGAACGTTTATAGCCCCATGCGACTGCCTCTTTTGAGCGATTTAGACCCACGCCAACCCAAATCTCCTTGGTGGAGCATTCAAAACATTCAATTGCTTTACTCTAAACTTAAAAACATAGAAATATACGGAGGAATAAAAAATTTATTAAACTTTTTACCCACAAAAGGAAATCCATTTATTATAGCAAGAACCAACGACCCTTTTGACAAACAAGTACAATACAATACCAATGGGCAAGTGTTGGCTACACCAACTAATCCTTATGCTTTAACTTTCGACCCAAGTTATATATACGCACCCAACCAAGGCATTCGTGGATTTTTAGGCTTAAGATTTAATTTGAAATAAAAGATCATTATTGTCCGATAAAAAGTAGCCAAATTAATGGCTACTTTATAAAAGTCGTAAATTTGTTTTGCAAACTAAAAAGTACGATGAGCAAAAGT
>RDYW01000050.1 GCA_004293485.1 Sphingobacteriales bacterium
TTGTTTTTGAAATCAACAAAAAATGTAAAAATAAATAATTTATTATCAACATTTTACACAATTATAAAATTCGTTTTTGAGTTTTATCGGACAATAATGTAAATAAATAGTTTATTATCAGTATTTTACAGAATTATAAAATTCGTTTTTGAGTTTTATCGGACAATAATGATTAATAAATTAAATACTTTATTAAATTAGTAAAAAATTTTATTATACATTACTAAAATCAAATTAAAACATGGTAATTGGCGTACCCCGAGAAATAAAAAACAACGAAAACCGTGTAGGCTTAACCCCTGCTGGAGCCCACGAACTTATTAGAAGAGGGCACAAAGTTATTGTAGAAACCCATTCGGGGGCGGCAAGTGGGTTTAGAAACGAAGATTATGAAGAAGTAGGTGCCAAGGTGGTATTGGACGAGGTAGAAATATGGGCTACTGCCGAAATGATTATTAAGGTAAAGGAGCCAATAGGCAAAGAATTACATTTGGTAAAAAAAGACCAATTGATTTTTTGCTTTTTTCACTTCGCTTCTGATTTAAAACTTACCAATGCCATGATAGATAGCGGGGCAGTATGTTTGGCCTACGAAACGGTTGAAAAAACTGATAAATCATTGCCCATACTGGTACCTATGAGCGAAGTAGCAGGCCGAATGGCCATACAACAAGGGGCCCGATATTTAGAAAAACCAGTAATGGGGCGAGGCATTTTGCTAGGCGGTGTGCCTGGTGTAACGCCAGGCAAGGTATTAATTATAGGCGCAGGCGTGGTGGGTGTGCAGGCAGCTAAAATGGCGGCAGGCCTTGGGGCGCATGTAACTATTTTAGATACCGATTTACAGCGTTTAAGGTATGTAAACGATGTGCTACCTTCGCATGTGGTTACCATGTTTAGTAGCGAATATAATATACGCCGCTTGGTAGGAAACCACGATTTAATAGTGGGTGCCGTATTAATAGCTGGCGCCAAAACGCCTAAAGTAATTACCCGCGATATGCTAAAACTGATGCGCCCTGGTACCGTAATTGTAGATGTATCGGTGGACCAAGGTGGCTGTATAGAAACCTGTAAGCCTACCACACTAGAAGACCCTACCTATATTGTAGATGGTATATTGCATTATTGTGTTGCCAATATGCCTGGTGCTGTACCCTTTACATCAACCACAGCACTTACCAATTGTACGCTTCCTTATATTTTAGAACTGGCCGATAAAGGCTGGAAAAAAACCTGTTTAGATAGTTACGAGCTTTTGAAAGGATTAAATATTGTACAGGGCGAAGTAGTACACCGAGCCGTTGCTTCGGCCTTTGACTTGCCTTACAAGGGGGTGCACCATTTTTTAGATACCGCCGATTAAGGAAATAATTTTTAAAAATGTGTAATATACCTCGCAATTTTTTTTCGCCAAACTTTAGATAATAAAATTATTTAAAACAAATTTTATAATTTGGTTTTCGTTTTCTATATCACACCAGTGTATATTATCATCTCGCCTAAACCAGGTTAATTGTCGTTTGGCAAACCTACGGGTATTTTGTTTAATAAGTTCTACGGCAGTTTTTAAACTAGTTTTCCCATCTAAATAATCAAACAATTCGCAATAACCTACTGTTTGAAGTGCGTTTAAGTGTTTGTAGGCTTGCGCCGATTTTACTTCGGCCAATAAGCCGTTTTGCATCATTACATCTACTCTTTCATTTATACGTTGGTATAATTTTTCTCGGGTAGTGTTTAAGCCAATTTTTAATATTTTAAAACTTCTTTCGTTTTTTTTATTGCTTTGATACGATGAAAAAGTATTACCAGTACTTCTAATAACTTCCAAGGCTCTTATTATACGTTGGGGGTTTTGGGTATCTATTTTATGGAAATAATTAGGGTCGTGTTGTTGTAGTTCGTGTTGTAGTTTAGCAATACCAGATTGTTGTAGTTCGTGGTTTAGTTGATTTCGTATAGTTGGTGTTACAGTGGGCAGTTCATCAAAACCTTCTAAAACTGCTTTAATATACAAGCCTGAGCCGCCTACCATTACCACTGTATGGTTTTTTTTTAAAAGGTTTTCGATAATTTGTAAGGCTTGTTTTTCGTATAAACCTACATTTACAATATCGGTAATCGAGTGCGAATTTATAAAATGATGTTTTACCGCTGCTAGCTCAGCTTCGCTAGGCTTGGCTGTGCCAATACTAATTTCTTTGTAAAGTTGTCTCGAATCGGCCGATATAATTTCGGTATTTAATTGTTGTGCTATTTTTATGCCCAGTGCTGTTTTGCCTATAGCTGTGGGGCCTAACACGCAAATTAGGGTTTTAGTTTTCATGGCTTGGGCAGGATATAAATTAATACAGGGCTAATACGATGCAAAGCCTACATTTCCTTAAAATCTTCATCGTCAAAATCTTCGTTATCCGAAAATTCATCACCAAATTCACCTTCTACCTCTTCATCGTTTTCGGTATCGCCCTCTAAGCCTTTTAGTTCGCTAAGTTCATCTTCATCGGCAATGGTGGCATCGTTTTCGTCTAATAAATCTAGTGCGTCTGTTTCGTCGTATATATTTTCGTCGGGGTTGGCCAATACAGGGCTTATGCGTGGTGCTTCGCCTACACTTTTAAATAAGCAAGGAAAAATAGTGTTGGGTTGGTTATCTAAAATTTTTATTAGCTCTACGTGAAACTCAAGCGGTTTTTCGAAATTGTAGATGTAGTAAAATTTTTGATGTGGGTCATCAATAAAGCGGCTTAATTTTGCATCCTCCATTAGGGTGATTTTATCTAAGCTTTTTTTGGCGTTAGGCAAATAAGCAATTTCTTCGTTTTTTATCCAATAATCGTTGCTTACATAAAACGATGATGGTTTTTCGGGTGTATAACCCGTAGCTTGGTGAATGGCAAAATGTAAATCGTTAAAAGTTTGGGTCGATTTTATATCAATTTCCCTAATCACATCGTCGTAATCTTCAAACGAAACTCTAAATCTATACACTGCCATTTTGTAAAAATATTTATTATTTGCAAAATCCCAAAAAACTATTTTATCCAAGTACCGAAATTAACCCAATTTCTTCACCTTTTTTTAACATAAAAGCAAGGGCGGCGGCGTGGTTATTGTTTATTTCGCCTTCTAAAATAGCTTCACGTATTTGGTTTTTGATGATTCCTACTTCTTTACCTGCTTTAATACCAAATGTTTGCATAATATCTTCGCCCGTAATGGGTGGTTGCCAATTGCGTATCTGGTCTCGATCTTCTACATCTTTTAGTTTTTGTTTTACCAGCTCAAAGTTATTGCGGTATTTTTTTATTTTGTATTCGTTTTTGGTGGTAATATCGGCTTGGCACAATTTCATCAGGGCTTCAATATCATCGCCAGCTTCAAAAAGTAGGCGACGTACTGCCGAGTCGGTTACAATTTCTTGCGCCAGCACAATGGGGCGTAAGTGTAGTTGTACCAATTTTTGCACAAAACGCATTTTTTCGTTTAGTGGGAGTTTTAGGGCATCAAATATTTTGGGTACCATGCGGGCACCTTTATCCTCGTGGCCGTGGAAGGTAAAACCGTGGCCAGGCTCGAACCGTTTGGTGGCCGGCTTGGCAATATCGTGTAAAATTGCTGCCCAGCGCAACCATAAATCATCGGTAGTGGTGCATATATTATCCAGCACTTCTAGGGTGTGGTAAAAGTTATCCTTGTGCGATTTTCCGTTTATCGTATCTACACCATACAATCCCGCCATAAGCGGAAAAATAAGGTGTAGCAAGCCAGTATCAAACAAATAGTTAAACCCTATGGATGGCTTGGGCGATAATATTATTTTATTGAGTTCGTGGGTAATGCGTTCTTTTGATACTATATTAATGCGTTCTTTATTGTTTTTTATGGCTTCAAAGGCTTCATTATCAATAGTAAAATTAAGTTGGCTTGCAAATCGGATGGCCCGCATCATACGCAAAGGGTCGTCGCTAAAGGTAATATCAGCGGCAAGCGGCGTTTTTATCTTTTTATTTTGTATGTCATTTATCCCACCAAAAGGGTCGATTAATTGCCCATAATTATCTTCGGATAAGCCAATAGCCATGGCGTTAATGGTAAAATCTCGGCGGTTTTGGTCGTCGGTTAAAGTGCCGTTTTCTACAATGGGTTTGCGTGATTCGGCCCGGTACGATTCTTTACGGGCACCTACAAATTCTACCTCTAAATCGTTGTATTTTAGCATGGCTGTACCAAAGTTTTTAAAAACTGCTACGGGTACTTTAAGGTGCTTGCCTATTTTTTCGGCAAAAGCTGGGCCGTTGCCTATTACCAAAATATCAATATCTTTTGATGGGCGGTTTAAAAAAATATCCCTAACAAACCCCCCAATTACATATGCTTTTGTATGGTTACTATCGGCAAGTTTACCTACAGTAGCAAAAATAGGGTGGGTTAAATGTTGCTTCATTTAATTAAGATTGTTTTGATTGCAAAATCGGGCATAAGTTAAAAATAAGGTTGTTAAGCAAAATTACAATATTGAAAAAACAAAAAATTTCACAAGTTTTTAGTTTTGTGAAATTTTTTTACAGAAAGAAAGAAAAAGTTTTTAAGAGTTTAATTTAATGAACATGTTGAGTTAAACCTTAATGTAAAACAATTTAACCAAATACATTAACTATTTTAGGTGCGTTAACGATGCCTGCCTGCACAGGCAGGTAACGCCCAAATTTTTATCTTGAATATTAAATTTAATGAAAACTTAAATAGCAAATTTTTTAAAGCATTAAATATGCTTATCGTCGATCAATACTTGGTTCATGCTGCGTACGGCTTCGGCACTTTTGTTAAATGAGGCCTGCTCATCGGCACTTAGTTTAAAATCTAATATTTTTTCCCAGCCGTTTTTGCCCAATATAACGGGTACTACTAGTGAAATATCGCTTTGACCATATTCGCCATTAAGCGATACGCCGCATGAAATTAGTTTTTTTTCATCGCGTACTATAGCTTCAACCATGGCTGCTGTACCTGCACCTGGGGCATACCAAGCCGAGGTACCTATAAGTTTGGTAAGCGTGGCGCCACCTACCATGGTTGCGGCAATTATTTTTTGTTGCTGTTCGGGGCTTAAAAATTGGGTAACAGGTATGCTGTTCCAAGTTGCGTGTTGTATAAGGGGTATCATGGTGGTATCGCCGTGGCCACCTATTACCATAGCGTTAAGGTCGGCGGGCGAGCATCCAAGTTCTTGGCTTAAATAATACCTAAACCTTGCCGAATCTAATGCACCGCCCATACCTAAAATACGTTCTTTGGGTAAGCCCGAAGTTTTTAGGGTTAGGTAATTCATGGTATCCATAGGGTTAGATACCACAATAATAATGGTGTTGGGCGAGTATTTTAATATGTTTTCGGTAACCGATTTTACAATGCCTGCATTGGTTCCTATAAGTTCTTCACGTGTCATGCCTGGTTTGCGGGGTAAGCCCGATGTTATTACTACCACTTGGGAGTTGGCGGTAGCAGCATAATCGTTTGTTACGCCTTTTATTTTAGTATCAAACCCTAATAAAGCGGCGGTTTGCATCATATCAATGGCTTTTCCTTCGGCAAAACCTTCTCTGATATCTAATAAAATTAATTCTTCGGCTAATTCTTTTCTGGCAATATTGTCGGCACAGGTAGCACCTACGGCTCCAGCACCTATTACGGTAACTTTCATATATTTTTTTTATTTATTATTTCGAAGTTCGAAGGTAGTAAAAATGAGGGTTAAAAAATATTTTTATCTAAAGTTTCGGAAGGAAATAAAGAAGTGTTTTTTTAGTTTGTATCATTAAGATGGTGCATATAACTAACTTTATGTGTTTTTACACCAAGCTAATTTTTTTAAAAGGTTGCTTAATAAAAACATATGTAGGATTTTAGTTAAAAAATATAAATATTTTAATCTTCCGAAAGTTTAATTTTTTAAAAAACAAAAAATGCCAATGTTATTATAAAATAACATTGGCATTTAAGGGTATTAAAATAAAATTAACCTTTGGCTACTTCGGCCAATATAGCGTTGTTTTTTACAACTTGGCTATGTTTAGGCTCGGTTGAGCGGCTACCGTTTTCGATATTGGTAGCGTTTTTTAAAAACTGTACTTCTAAGCGAGATACGGTTTTATTTCTTCTGTCTTTTCTTTTTAAACGTGTTACTGCCATAATATTTTTTTTAATTGTTACTGTTGAGGTCGAGAGCGGATTCGAACCGCTGTAGAAGGTTTTGCAGACCTCTGCCTAGCCACTCGGCCACTCGACCTTTTTATTTTAAGTTTGCAAAAGTAATAAAAATTATATAGTGTTTATATTTATTTATCTAAATTTCTTTGTATTTCGGCACAAAATATTGCAGCCGCAACGGCAACATTTAACGATTCGGTACTTCCTTTACCGGGGATGGTTACTGGGTGAGTTATAAATGGCAATAAATCAGGTGATATACCTTTGCCTTCGCTACCTAAAAGTAAAAAAGCAGCATTTTTCCAAGTGGTATGGTATATATTTTTCCCTTGCAATAACCCCGCATACACAGGTAGTTTACACTCGACTAAAAGCTTTTTTAAATCGGTATAAATTATTTTAACTTGCGAAAGCGCCCCCATAGTAGCTTGCACTACTTTAGGGTTGTAGGCATCCACAGTATCGGCCGAACAATATATATGCCTGTAGCCAAACCAGTTGGCAGTGCGTATAATGGTGCCTAGGTTGCCGGGGTCTTGCACACCATCAAGCAATATATGTATTTTAGCTACTTGGTTTGTAAGAATAGTGTGGCTTGTTGGCGCTTTTACCAAAGCTATAATACCCTGTGGGTTTTGTAAAGCCGATATTTTTTTTAATTCTTGTTCGTTTATTTCTAATATTTTGATATTTTGGGGTAAATTTGGCAATTGTATAGCTATTTCTGCGGTAGTAAAAATAGTATCTATATTATAATCGGAATGTATAAATTCTAAAATTGATTTTAATCCTTCAACCATAAACAAACCCTGTTGTTTGCGGTATTTTTTGTGTTGAAGGCTGTTAACTAAACTTATTTGCGACTTTGAAAGCATATACATATTATACTTTTACAATATTAATTTTTTTTATATTAATTGTAGGGTGCCGTTCAACAAAAAAATTAAGTATTAACGAAGCTTTAATTACCAAGTTAAAACTAAAAGGTTTTGATAAGCAATTTGAAGAACAAGCAAAAGCTTATGTTGCATTGGATATTAGGCCAAACTCGCCTTTTAACTTATTTATTTACAATACTTTTAGTAAAAAGGGAAAACTTAAACTAGGCGAAGCACCTCATTTAGTTGATAGCGCTTTAATTGAAGTATCGCGTAAGCAAATTAAAAAATTTTTAAACTCCAAAGGGTTTTTAAATGCTGATGTAACTTATGCTTTAAAAATTAAGAAAAAGCGAGCCAGCTTAGTTTATACCGCCATACTTGGTCCCACTTTTAGGTTTAATAACATTAATTTTACTATAAAAGATAGCACCATAAAAAATATTTACCTTAGCCAAAGAAGTATGTTTACGCAAATTACCAAAGGAGCTAGGTACGATGAAGATAGCATAGCCTACGAACGCGAAAAAATATTTTTGTTGATGAAAAGTAACGGGTATTATAATTTTTTAAGGCAATATGTAAGGCCAGTAGTAGATACCAATACCAACAAAAGCCTTGCCAATATTGATATATCTATAGTAAACCCTAGCGATAGTGTAAGGCACAAACAATATATTATTAATAATACCTATATCAATATTCAATCGGCTGGTGTACAACAAAAAAAAACCGACACTACAGTGTTAGGTTCGCAATTTTTTTTCTACGATAAATCTACCTATTTTAAAGCCAAGCGTATTGCTAATTATATTTATTTTAAACCAAAAGATGCGTATAGTATCGAAAAAACAGAGCTTACCAACCAACGACTTTACGACTTAAACGTGTTTAAAAGTGTTAATATTTCTTTCAAAAAAACCAACGACAGTACGCAACGCCTAAATGCCTTTTTAGATATTGTACCTTTAAAACGAAAGTTTAATAGAATAGACGCCGAATATACCTTTAATGCCAGCATTACCGGGTTAAACTTGGGTTTAACCTATCAAAATCGAAATGCATTTGGTGGCGGCGAAGTATTTGAAGTAAAAGGGCGAAGTGGTTTTCAGTTCGACAGAAATTTATCAGGTCAATTTATAGATAGGGTTTTAAGTAGAGATTATCAGATAGGTACCAGCCTATCGTTTCCTAGGTTAATAAGCCCTTTTCGTATCCCATTAATTGGTAAAAATGGTATACCTCGTACTAGGATAGGGCTTAGTTATCAGATATTTAATTTAACCAATACTTATCAACGCAATACACTTGGTGGTACTTTTACCTACGATTGGATAGAAACCAAGAACAAATTACATTCGGTTACACCTATAAATATACAATACTCGCAAGGCAAAATTAAGCAATCGGTTGCCGATAGTTTAGAAGCGCAGGGTGAACGTTTTTTTTTAACTACTTTGCGTTCGCAATTGGTATCAAGCAGTTTATACACATATACGTACAACCTAATTAAACTTAACGAATACCGAAATTTTAGTTTCTTTTTAGGAAATATTGAGATAGGTGGAAACACCGCTGCATTATTAGCCAATGTTTTGGGCGAAAAACCCGATGACCTAGGGCAAAAAAAAATATTAAGAGTGCCTTATTATGAGTTTATAAAAATAGAAACCGATTATAGGTATTACAAATCATTGGGTGGCGAAAAGCAATTGATAATACGCTTAAACCCCGGTATTGGCTTTTCGTATGGCAATGTAAAGGCTTTGCCTTTCGAAAAACTGTTTTTTGCAGGAGGCTCTACGGGTATAAGGGCTTGGCAAGCCCGCACATTAGGGCCAGGAAACTATAACCGAAGCAGCTTACAAAACGAAACCAGCAGGCTAAATTTGCGTAACTTAGACCAACTTGGCGATTTAAAAATCGAAGGAAATATTGAGTACAGGTTTAAGCTATTGCAAAACTTTTTTGGCTCAAAAGTTAAAGGAGCAACTTTTATTGATTATGGTAATATATGGCAACTGCGTGATGAAGGGCAGGCGCAAAACCGCGAGTTTAAGTTTGATAAACTATGGTCGCAAATGGCCGTTGGGATAGGTTTTGGCCTTAGGTTTGATGTAAGTTTTTTTGTATTTAGATTAGATGCTGGCTTTAAATTTAAAGACCCTCAATTTATAGGAAACAACCAGTGGGTAGCAAAATATTGGTTTGATAAAAACCTTAGAAACGAGTTTAAAAACATGTATAATAACGTAACTAATAAACCCGATAATTATACATTTACACAAATACAGTTTGGTATAGGTATGCCTTTTTAAAAAATGTTACGCAAGCCATCAAACACCGATTGTAAAAAAGTACCTACCGTTAGGCCACCGCTATAGTTAAAATAAAAAAATGCCACTAATAAAAATATAGCATAGCCAATTATTTTTTTAAACATATAGCCCATAAGTATTAAGCCAATAGGTATGGCCATTAGTATATACCAACTAATTTTAAAAGGGTTTAGCCTATTATCATACTTGTAAACAAAATATAAATTGCTGGGGTTGCTGGTTTCGTTTTCGTGTTTAAAATACACAAAAGATGATTTTTTTAGCTTTAATTCGCAAATGGCTATTCCGTTTTTAAATTCAAGTACTTTGGTAAAACCATTTATATAAAAAGTAAACGTTCCGTTTATACTCGTGTTTTTTTGTTTGGTCGTATCAATGGCTTGTACCCATACTTGTTTTGGGTTATTTTCCTCGATCTTAAAGTTGTAAATGCTTATGTTTGGTAATATAGTTTGTGCTTTTGCGTATGCAAAAATTAAAAAAAATAAACTTATAATATAAGTTTTTACATGCATTAATTGTAAGTTAAAAAAAGTAAAACGTATGGCGTAAAGCTAAATTTTATAATAACGCCATGGTTATAAAAATTTAAAAAGTTTATGCTATTCTTCATATTTTTCTAACCCTTTGGCGGGTTTCCATTGGCTATTAGGTTCGAAATAATGCCACAATAAGGCCGATATTTTGCGCAATAACACAAAGCCATCGTTGCCATGTTGGTAGCCTATATCGGTTTGGTTTTTGGTAATTATGCAAAATACATAATCGCCGTGGGGGGCATTTACTAGCACCACTTCTGAGCGTGATTTATCTACAGCACCCTGTTTTGAAGCTACTTGGTAATAAGGCGGTATGGCCGATAAAGCCTCTCCATCCCAATATATACGCACTAAGTTGCGGTACATACGTTCGCTGGCAGCTTTGTTTACAGCTTTGCCTAAGCGTATTTTTTCTAGCAAGGTAGCCATTTCACGCGGCGTAGTTACGCCCCAGCCGTACTTGGTGTACATCGCTTCGCGTCCTGGTGTAATGGCATTTATTCGGGTATGTGTAAAGCCATTGACTTGCAACCAATTATTTATATTTTGGCTTCCAGCTAATTTTTGTAACCAAAGGCTGGCGGCGTTATCGCTGGTGGTAATGCTTAACATTTGTACTTTGCTAAGGCTTATTTTTTCGCCATTTTTAAACGAACCTAATATATCGTCGCCTTCGCGGTATAGGCTATCGCTATACGTTAATTGTTGGTGATAGTTTAAATTTCCTTTACCTATCTCATTAAAAACCCCACACATTATAGGTACTTTTATAAGGCTAGCGGTGGGGAATAAGCTATCGGCATTTATGCAGGCTATTTTACCTGTTTTAAGGTTTTTTACGTAAACCCCAACAATACCTTTAAAATTTTTAACTTCATTGGTAAGCAGTATTTTTAGTTTGGTATCGTTAGGTTGTGCGTGTAATACATTGCAAATCAGCGTAAGCGTTAAAATTAAATTAAATAAAAATTTCATACCAAATAATTTGATTTTAATTAAACTAAATTCTAAGGTAACAATTCTTACTTTTGTAACAAAAATATATGCAATTTATTCGTTACCTATTATATCCTTTATCTGTTTTATACGGCTTAGGGGTTGTTATCAGAAACAAATGTTATGATGCAGGATTGCTAAAATCCAAAAAATTTGATACGCCAGTAATTGTTATTGGCAACCTAGAAGTAGGTGGCAGTGGAAAAACTCCCTTTACCGAATACCTTGTAAATTTAGTACAAACCAATAATAATGTAGCTACATTAAGCAGGGGTTATGGGCGTATTACACAGGGTTTTAGGTGGGTAGATATGGATGACGATGCAAGCCTTTGCGGCGATGAATCTTTACAAATAAAAAATAATTTTCCTGATATTGGGGTGGCCGTATGTGAAGATAGGGTAATGGGAATACAAACTATTAAAGATAATTACGAAATTATAATTTTAGACGATGCTTACCAGCACCGGGCTGTAAAAGCAGGTTTAAGTATTTTATTGTTTGATTATAATAGCTTAAAAAATAGCCGATTATTGTTACCCACAGGAAATTACAGAGAGCCATTTTGGGGCAGAAAACGAGCCAATGTACTTGTAATAACCAAATGCCCTAGCGATATTTCGGAAAGCGAAAAGGCTACAATAATTAAAAATATAAAGCCATTTGCCCACCAAAAGGTATTATTATCGGGTATTGCTTACGCAGATGAATGCCAAGCTTTAATACCTAAAAAAGATAATTATTTATTAAGCAATATAAGTACCGATACAACTGTACTACTTTTAACAGGTATTGCCAAGCCCGAATTATTATATACCGAAATTAAGCGTAAAACTAGCCTAGTAACACATATACAATTTGCCGACCATTACCTTTATACACAAAGCGATATAAATAAGCTATTGCGTGAATTTAAAGCCATAAAATCACCCAAAAAAATAATATTAACCACCCAAAAAGATGCGATGCGCTTAAAAAGTGCAACTTTCGAAAAGCAATTATTAGCTTTGCCAATTTTTAAAGTAAATATTAAAATGGTTTTTTGGGGCGATGATAAATTAATTTTAGAAAACACAGTATTAGATTATGTTAACAAGTATTAAAGAAGCAGTAGCATTTATAACCAAACGCATTGGCGATTTTAAACCCGAAATAGGCATTATTTTAGGCACAGGCTTAGGTGGCTTGGTAAACGATATTGAGGTAGCGCATCAATTAATGTATAGCAATATTCCTAATTTCCCGATTTCTACCTTAGAGTTTCATTCGGGAAAATTAATATTTGGCACCTTATCGGGCAAAAAAGTAGTGGCCATGCAGGGCCGCTTACATTATTACGAAGGCTACGATATGAAACAAATTACCTTCCCCGTAAGGGTATTAAAAGCACTAGGTATTAACACTTTATTGGTATCAAATGCAAGTGGTGCTATTAATACGGCGTATAAAAAAGGCGATTTAATGGTAATTGAAGACCATATAAACCTGCAACCATACAACCCTTTAATAGGGGCTAACTACGAGGAACTGGGCCCACGTTTTCCCGATATGAGCCAACCTTACAATAAAAAACTTATTGATAATGCATTACAAATAGCACAGCAAAAAAATATTACTTGCCATAAAGGCGTTTATGTAGCCGTAACTGGCCCTAATTTAGAAACAAGGGCCGAATACCGTTATTTACGCATTATAGGTGCCGATGCTGTGGGTATGAGTACCGTACCCGAGGTAATAGTAGCCAACCATGCAGGCTTGCCTGTGTTTGCCATTTCGGTATTAACGGATGAGTGTAACCCCGATACTTTGCAGCCCGTATCGGTAGAGGAGATTATTAAAATTGCCACTACTGCCGAACCTAAAATGACGGCAATTTTAAAAGAACTGATTAAAACGTTAACCTAAATGTTTTTTAAAATCCTTATATTTTATTTTTTTATGCTGCTTTCGCAAGCTACATGGGCGCAGTTTAGGGGGCAAAATACGCAGCAATCAAACCCAAATGATGGTAGAGGGAACAATGTAAGGTACGATAGAAACGGACAACCTATACCCGAAATTACCGAGCCACAGCAAGAGAAAGAAAACAATATAGATTCGCTAAGGGCTAAATTAGATAACCAAGTAAAAGCCATTAACTATACCGCAAAATATATAAAATACACCAAACAGGAGTTTTTAACCGATAGTACACGCTTGTTTTTACTAGATACATCGGCCACCGATTTCCAATACCAAAGTATTTTAAACCAACCCAAACATCCCACCATGAACCTTGGCCTATTGGGTTTATCGGCCAGGCCAATGCTTTTTGAACCCCGTAAAAGTATTGGCTTTGATGTGGGTTACCATTACCTAGATGTATATTTACAAAAACCCGACGATGTAATATACTACCAAGCCCGAGCACCCTTTACCGATTTGTATTACAGTACACCCGCCTTTAGCCGTATTACCGAGCAAACTTTTTACGGCATACATAGCCAAAATATAAAACCAAACTGGAATGTGGGAGCCAACTTATACAAAACAGGTGCCCGCACTTTTTACGGTTCGCCTTTTAGGCGAGCGCAAGATTTGGTTGCAAATAATTTAAAAGCTGCAATATGGAGCTGGTACGAATCGCCCAATAAACGCTACACATTATTGGCAAGCGGTACCTTTAATAATCTTAAAACATCCGAATACGGCTCTATATTAAACGATTCTGTTTTTACAGTTCCTACTTTGGTAGCCCCCGAGTTTGAAGCCGTACGCTTATCATTGGCAAGGCATAACTGGCGTAACAATAGCATATATGTAAAGCAATTTTATAACATAGGTAAAATAACTAATAATACCAATGGTGCCGTATTGCCCAGCCAGCGTGTAAGTTACAGCTTGCTTTACAACACCCAAAAATTTACGTTTAAAAATACCGAGCCCGATACCACGGGCTTATTACAACATTATTATATTTTTCCTGATTCATCACGTACCAACGATTCTACAGCCTTAAAACATATACAAAACGATTTTACCTATAGTTTTTACCTGCGAGGCAAAAGCATTTCGTTTTTAAAAAACGAGTTGAAATTAAACGTAGGCCTTGTGCATGATTTGTACGATTATAACCAATTTAACATCAACCTAAAGTTTCAAAACGTTAGCGCAAAAGCAAATTTAGATTATAGTTTTAACGATAAAGCAAGCCTTTACGGCGATTTTAAGCAGATAATACAAGGCCGCAATGCAGGCGATTTTTTTTACCAAGCGCAATTGGCCATTAAACTTAGCAATAAAGTGGGTAAGGTAATATTTGGTGCTTACTCGCAAAATCAATCGCCATCGCTGCTTTTTCAACAACTACTATCTAACCACCATAAATGGAACAATAGTTTTGAGAAAGAAAAAACCCAAAATGTTTCGTTTAGTTACCTCAACGATAAGTTAAAACTTATTGCCAATGCCCAATATTCGCTAATAACCAACCACGTATATTTTACCCAAATTCCATATATTACCCAAAAAAAAATAGGTACCGATATTGCCCCAGCACAAAATACAGGCATTATTAATTTTTTGAAACTTACCCTAGAAAAGGATTTTAATTTCGGAAAATTTACCCTTAAAAATTATTTGGTATATCAAAAAACCGATTTCGAAACCATTATACGTACCCCCGAGCTTTATACCTACCAAAGTTTTTATTTTAGAAACGTGTATTTTAAAGTATTAAAAGCCGATATTGGTATTGATGTACGCTACTTTAGCAAGTATTATGCGCCATCGTATGCCCCTGCAATAGGGCAATTTTATAATGGTAACGAAATTAAATTTGATACCTACCCCATTGCCGATGTATGGATACGCACCACATGGAAACGTACCAACTTATTTTTAAAATACGAATATGCCAATAGGGGATTACAATCAAACGGGTACTACACCGTTAATCGGTACCCCATGCAATATGCGCAAGGAAAATTTGGCGTAAGCTGGAAATTTTATGATTAGTTTTATAAGTTACTTGCATTTAAATTATTCCTGTAAATATTTTCCTTATTTTCGTTACAAAATTTTTTAATTAAATGAACATCGAAAATAAGCCAGTACTTAAAGGAATATATTGTAATTCGCTAAATCAATACTCAAGGTTTGCTACACAAGATGTAAACATAGGTGGGGTAGCCCTTGGCGGAGATTTTCCTATCCGCGTACAATCAATGACTACCACCGATACCATGGATACACAAGGATGTGTAAACCAAAGCATTAAAATGATACAGGTTGGTTGCGAGTATATCAGACTTACGGCACCATCATTAAAAGAAGCCCAAAACCTAGCCCTTATTAAAAGTGAGTTAAAAAACAAAGGCTACCAAGTACCCCTAATTGCCGATATACATTTTACCCCAAATGCTGCCGAACTAGCCGCAAAGCTAGTTGATAAGGTAAGAATAAACCCAGGCAACTATGCCGATAAAAAAAAATTTGAAGATTTAGAATACACTCCTGAAGCCTACCAAAAAGAGCTTGATAGAATTAAAATAAAATTTGCACCGCTGGTAAATATTTGTAAACAAAATGGTACAGCCATGCGCATAGGCACTAACCACGGCTCCCTATCCGACCGTATCATGAGCTGGTACGGCGATACCCCAAAGGGAATGGTAGAATCGGCCATGGAATTTATACGTATTTGCCACAGTATGGATTACCACCAATTGGTTATCTCTATGAAATCAAGCAACCCCCAAGTAATGGTGCAAGCCTATCGCCTTTTAGTAAAAACCATGGTAGCCGAAGGTATGAATTACCCATTGCACCTAGGCGTAACCGAGGCTGGCGATGGCGAAGATGGCCGCATTAAATCGGCCGTAGGCATAGGTACCCTGCTCGAAGATGGCTTGGGCGATACCATTAGGGTATCTTTAACCGAAGACCCCGAATTTGAAATACCCGTAGCCAAAGCATTAGTAAATAGATATATAAACCGAGCACAACAAAGCCTAAATACAGCACAAATTAAGGGTGAAACTGTTGAAGTTCCTGAAAACTTTTCGCCCTTTGCTTATACTAAACGCTTAAGTACCGAGATTAATACATTTATTGGCGGCCACCAAGTACCTCGCATAATCGTTGATTTATCGCACCAAAACTTAATAAATCCTGCCGTTTTGGATGCCACAGGATATATATACGCTCCATTGCTTGATAAATATAATATGGGCGAGCAATCTATCGATTTTGCTTACTTAGGTGATAACTTACCTTCATTTAGCTTCCCTGGTAACCTAAAGCAATTGTATAACTACCGCACCTGGAAAACATTAAGCAACAAAAAAAACTGCCATCCATTATTTTCGTTAGATGAATATGTGGCATGCGCCGATGATAAAGATGTTCACTTAAATTTGGTTACTTTAAGCGATAACGATTTTGATAGTTTTGCGCAGTTACCTTTAGATAATACCTTGGTTTTAGTGCTAGAAACCAATGCTATACATGGTATGGCGCAACAGCGGGCTTTCTTTTTTAAAATGATGAATGCTGGGATAAATACACCTATTATTATAAAACGTAGCTATAATTATTTACCTGTACCGCTACCAATAGCCAATAAAATGGACGAAAACGACCCCGTTTCGTTATTGCAATTATATGCAGGTGCCGATGTGGGGGCACTACTAATTGATGGCTTGGGCGATGGAATTTGGCTAGAGGCGCAACATATTCCCACAAAAAACATAGTTTCTACCACCTTTGGCATATTGCAGGCAACACGTTCACGCATTTCTAAAACCGAATATATATCATGCCCTTCGTGTGGGCGCACTTTATTTGATTTACAAGAAACCACCCAAATGATACGTAGCCGCACCGACCATTTAAAAGGTTTAAAAATAGGTATTATGGGTTGCATTGTTAATGGCCCAGGCGAAATGGCCGATGCCGATTATGGTTATGTAGGTACAGGGCCAGGCAAAATTACCCTTTACCGTGGCAAAACGGTGGTTAAAAAAAGTGTAAACTCCGATAATGCTCTTAACGATTTGATAAATATTATTAAAGAAGACGGCTTGTGGGTAGAAAAAGAAAAAGGCATTAACACAAATATTTGACCACTTTGTACATCCTTACTAATTTTCTAAAATACAAACATCAAAATAATATCAGAATCTAAATTGCTGCATCGGCCTCTTTCATGGTTTGCCTATTAAATTTTCGGATAATTACCCGTGTGCCTCTATCGTAACTAAAATAATTTACAATCCAGTTTATTAGCGTAACCAGCTTGTTTCTAAATCCTACCAAAAATAAAAGGTGAATAAACATCCACGTTAGCCAAGCAAAAAAGCCTTGGAAACGCCAAAATTTTAAGTCAACCACAGCTTTATTACGCCCTATGGTTGCCATACTTCCTTTATCGAAGTACCAAAAATCTTTAGTGGGTTTTTTGTTGATGATATTAATAAGGTTTACGCCCAGTTGTTGTCCTTGTTGTATAGCCGTTTGTGCTACGCCAGGGTGGCCGTGTGGGAAATCTTTAGTTTCCATGTAGGCTAAATCGCCTATAGCAAATACGTTATGGTAACCTTGCACTTGGTTTATAGCGTTGGTTTTTATGCGTCCGCCACGAACTATTTCGGCATTATCTAAGCCCGGTATAACTGCCCCTTTAACACCAGCACCCCAAATTACGGTTTTTGTAGCAATGCTTTGGGTATCGTTATAGGTTATATGTTTGCCATCGTAAGCGTTTACGCGTGAGTGTAAAATAATTTTTATGCCCATTTTTTCTAAAAATTGTTTGGCTTTCGCCGATGCCTGCGTTGAAAAAGGTGCTAGCACCCGTGGTTCGCCTTCTATGAGGTAAATGTTCATTTTACTTATATCAAGCTCGGGGTAATCGTTTGGCAATACATGGTTTTTAAGTTCGGACAAGGCACCTGCGGTTTCAACGCCTGTGGGGCCGGCACCTACTACCACAAAGTTCATTAATGCGGCTTTTGTATCAGGGTTGGTTTCGGTAACTGCTTCTTCAAAATTTTGTAATATTAGCGAGCGTAGGTTTAATGCCTCGGGTACGGTTTTCATAGCCATGGCAAAATGTTCTATTTCTTTTTGGCCAAAAAAGTTTGTTTCGCTGCCTGTAGCTAACACCAAATAATCGTATCCAAATTCGCCAATATCGGTAATTACTTTATTTTCGGAAGCTACAATTTGGCTAACATTTGCTACCCTAAACGTAAAATTGCTTTGTGCTTTAAAAATTTTTCGTAACGGAAAAGCAATAGAATCGGGTTCTAGGCCACCTGTAGCTACTTGGTACAGTAGAGGTTGAAAGGTGTGGTAATTATGCCTATCTAGCATTAAAACTTCCACCGTTTTATTTTTTAGTTTTTTAGCCAATTGTATACCACCAAACCCCCCACCTATTATAAGTACTTTTGGGATATTATTTGTATTTTTTTGCATCGGGATGTTATGATTAACTAATTTACATTTAGTAGTTTATGAAAGCAATTAACGTTGATTTTTTTGATTTAAATTCCGAATAGACATCTTTGTTTAAAATAGTGATTGGCAAGAACCTAATACTATTTTAAAAGCCATTTTGTACACCCGCAAGAAGTAATACCCTAAAAATTATACTAATTTAAAAATCATAAAAAAAATTACTGCAAAGCACCTTTAATTTTAATGGTAATATCGGCTAAGTTTTCGTTTACCTTTAGCTGACAGGCTAGTCGGCTATCGCTGGTAGCATCGGGCAGGGTATCAAGCATATCTAATTCGGCATCTTGTGCTTCGGGTAGTTTATCAAAACCATCAAGTACTTGTACGTGGCAGGTGGCACAAAGTGCCATACCTCCGCAGGTAGCTAATACATCGTAGTCGTAAGCTTTTAACACTTCCATTAAATTAAGGTTAATATCGGTAGGTACTTCAATAAGGGCACTGCTATCGTCTCTGTCAATTACGGTTATATTTATCATATTTTAAAAGCCATTAACACCGTAAACGGTGGTGTATTTAAAAGAAAGTTTTTGGTCGGGGTAAACGTATTTAAAGGCGCTGTGGCACATTAAAGCGGCTTCGTGAAAGCCGCACAATATCAATTTTAATTTATTGGTATAGGTATTAATATCGCCTATGGCATAAATACGTTCTATATTGGTGCTGTAATCTTCGGTGTTTACGGCTATGGCCGATTTTTCGATATTTAAACCCCACTCGCCTATTGGGCCTAATTTAGGGCTAAGGCCAAATAAAGGGATGAGGTAATCGGTTTGCATAATGGTTTCGGTTTTGGTTTTATCAACCAAAGTAACTTCGTTTAAATGCCCGTTTCCGTTTATTTTAGTTAGGTGTGATGATAAAACTAAATTTATAGTACCTGCTTCGGCAAGTTTAAAAACTTTTTCGGCCGAGTCGGGCGCACCTCTAAAGGTATCGCCACGGTGTACTAGGGTTACTTTTTTGGCTACCTCGGCTAAAAATATCGTCCAATCTAAAGCCGAATCGCCACCACCTGCTAAAACTACATTTTTATCACGATAAAGCTCGGGGTCTTTTACCATGTAGCTAACGCCTTTGCCTTCAAAAAGTTCTAAGTTTTCAATATCAGGTTTACGAGGCTCAAAACAGCCCAATCCGCCGGCAATGGCTACTACTTGGCAATGTATGCTGGTGCCATCGCTGGTGCCTACTATAAAACTTCCATCGGCTTGTTTTTGTAGGCTTTCTACACGTTCGCCTAGGGTAAAGCCAGGCTCAAAAGGTTTAATTTGTTCCATTAGGTTATCTACCAGTTCTTGTGCTTGTATGGTAGGGTAGCCGGGTATATCGTAAATGGGTTTTCGGGGATAAATTTCTGATAATTGGCCGCCTACTTGTGGTAGGGCATCTACCAAATGGCAACGCATTTTTAATAAACCCGCCTCAAAAACGGTAAATAAACCAACCGGGCCTGCGCCTATAATACATATGTCGGTACTAATTTGGGTGTTCATATTTGTAAAGTTTGATATATGGTGTCTAAAATTCTTTTTAAATCGTTGTAATCGTTTTCGCTTAGGTTTTCCCAGGCTTTCATTCTTATTGTAGCAACTAAAGGCGTTAATTGTTTTACTGTTTGTTGCCCTTGGGCGGTAAGGGTAACTAAAAAACTCCGCCTATCGGTAGGGTGTTGGGTACGTAAGGTTAATTTTTTTTTGCAAAGTAAATCAATTATTCGGGTAAGTGTGGGGTTATCTTTGCCTGTAAGTTCGGCTAGGTCGCTTTGGTTTTTGTGGTTATCAATGGCTAGGTGTTTTAAAATATGCCATTGTTCTACGGTAATATCAATGTTAGCTTCTTTAAACCGCTGTGTTGCGAATTGTTTTATACGGCGAGAGGTACGGTCGAGTAGATGGGAATAAGTACCAAATTTTTCGCTTGTCATATTAATTATTAGTGCAACAAATATATTTATATTTTGGTTTTTTTTATGATTAATATTTTTAAAAGTGTGTAGCTGCTGCGTGAGGGATAGTATTGGAAATCAATTTTGTGTGTTTTGGGTACTTTGCGTGGGGAAACAAAATTATTGCAACGAATAGCCCGACCCCGTGTGAGGGGTTTTTAGGTGTTGGGCAACAGGGGGACACGCCCTAAAAAAATAATACTTTGAAAAAAAATGCCCACTTGGTTACAAGCAGGCATTTTAAAACTACGTTTTATGTGGTTTATTTTACAACCAGTTTTAATTCATCGGTTATTAGGTCGGTTATGTGTGCCGATACAGTTTTTATTTTAACAATGTAAGTGCCTGGTTTTAATTGTGGTATATCGAAACTTTCTTCTTGGATATCATCTGAAAGCATGGTTACACTTTGATTAAAAACTAATCTGCCTAAGGCATCATAGATAAATACTTTGTTTACTTGGCCTTTATTAGGTGTTGTAAACCTAATGCTAAACTGGCCATTGGTAGTTGGGTTAGGAAATAATACAGTTAAGTTGGGGTTAATTTCTACATCATAACTTATAGAGGTAATATCGCTAACTATGCCTTCTTTTATAGCTATGGCTTTTATGGTTACGGCCTTATCAATGCTAATGGGCAGTGTGTATAGTGTGGAATTTGCCGTAGGGGTGCTACCATCTAAAGTGTAGTAAATAGCGGCATTAGTTATGCTACACTTGATGGTTATTTTAACTATTTTATTGAATTTTTTACTTGCGGCGGGGTCTATGGTTAGGGTAGGCTTAGCTATGGTAAAAACGGCTTGTTTAACTGCTCCCGATAGGTTATTTTTTATAGCAATTGCTTTTATTGTAGTGCTAAACTGGTTAATAGGGATAGGGCTATTATATACAGTAGAAGCAACAGTAGGTGTACTGCCATCTAGGGTATAATAAATGGTGTATCCTGCTAAAGTGGCTAGGCTAGCATTGGTTACATCGGTAAAATTACCTCCGTTTGGTGTAATGGTAACTTCGGGGCCTGTAATAGTAAAGTTTGCTTGTTTAACTTCGCCCGATAGGTTATCTTTTATAGCAAATGCTTTTACTAAAGTATTTTGCGTTATGGCAATAGGAGCGGTGTATTTGCTTGATGCGGCGGTGGGTGTATCGCCGTTAGTGGTATAATAAATATCTAAACCAGGGGTTGGCGAGCTTAGTGTTACATTTACGTTTTCTACAAAACTACCACCATTGGGGTTAAAATTTACCAATCGGTTGGTAATATTAAAGGTAGCAGTTTTTATATCGCCTAGTTTGCTATTTACTTCTGCTATAGCTTTAATAGTGGTATTGCCATTAATTACAATTGGAGCGGTATATAAGGTTGAAGTTTGGCTAGGGTCGGTACCGTCAAGGGTGTAGTAAATTTTACTTCTATCGGCATTGGCTGATAGGGTTACGTTGGTAACTTCTGTAATACCGCCACCGTTGGGCGATATGGATACTGTAGGGCCAACAATGGTGTAGTTGGCTGATATTACCGGGCTTTGTATCCATTTACCAAAAGCGGCTGCTTTAAGTGTTGAGGTTTGAGAGATTAATACAAATGAATTTAAGGTTTCGGATGTTCGTGTAGGTTCGGTACCATCAAGGGTGTATTTAATAATTACATCTTTATCTGGCGATGAAAGGTAAACAAAAGCCCTACCTATATGTGTAGTTCCCGAAGCTGGCCTATCAATATTTACACTAATGGGTGGAATTTCGGATAATTTTGTTACCCAGATATTAGCTGTAGATGTTTCGGTTACGGCTACACCTGTAACGAAAACGCTTGCTTTTACTATAGTGGTATCGGTTAAGTTAATAGGTAAAGTATAAATAGGAGAAGTAAGATTAGGTTCTTTACCATCAAGGGTGTAGCGTATTTGAGCACCGGGAATGTCTGATGTTATGGTAATTTCTTTAGAATTAAGATACTCGCCGCTATTTGGGAAAATAATGGGCGGTAATTTATCGGTTTTTCCTGATTGCCATGCAGTTGCGCCATATTCAAAAGCACCTAAATCTACATTAGTACCTACAATAGGGTCGTTAAAAAGGTAATCGTTTACGCCTTTATCAATAGCGGTGGTAGCTGTGGCTTTTAAACGATAATCTTTTGCTGCAACGTTTTCAAAAATATCGTTTTGTGTTTCGCCAAATGCGTTAATAATGTTATTGGTAAAAATAGCTCGCCATAAATTAAAAAAGCCAGGTTGGTTAATGCGGTAGCTTAAAATATTATTTTTTATGGTTATGGTTTCGCCGTTACCACCCACAGCATCAATAATACTGGCCTCGTTTAGTTTATTGCTAAGTAGCGTATTATTAAAAATTTGAACATTTTTAACTTTATTAACCAATACACCATGCCTAAGAGAATAAATTAGGTTATGGTCTAGCAAATAACTTCCTTGATTATAATCTAAATAAATACCGTAAACATCTTGTTCGGAGCGGGTGGTATTAAAGGTTTTAAAAATTTCGTTATGGTCTATCCTAGCCCAGTTGCCAAAAGTACCTGCATCATCAATGGCACCACTATCGTTTGACCGTAATAAAAAATCGTAAATTTTATTATGGTGAATACGGGCTATTCCTTTATTATTGGCGTTTGAGTTTACCCATCCTCCATAATTTAAAGCCATATGCGGGGTGTTGTAAATGGTATTGTAGCCTACTTCGCCATCAATACAAATAGCACCTAAACATAATCCACCAGCATTACTAGCCGAATAGTTTACCTCATGAATGGTGTTGTTAAAAGCTTTTTCGCCTTCGCCTAGTAAACATAAGCCTGGCCCAGCCGAGTATTGTATGGTACAATTTTTTATCACGTTATTTCTACCACTTACCACAATGCCTGTTCGACCATAAAATTCTTGTTGCCAGTTATCGGTTTGCGATTTAAAGTGCGAGGCATATTTTACGTTTAAATTATCTATAACAATACCTTGTGCATCTTCTCTTACTTTTCTATAATCTTGTCTGAAATTAATGTCGGTGGTGATGGCAGCACCAAAAATATCTAAGTTTTTAATGGTATAAAAGCTTTTATTGGTTAGGTTAGGTACAAAAGCAAACTCTCGTTTTTTTGCTTCTACTACATTTGTACCTTCTGGTAATGCGCTAGGTGCTAAGTTATTAGGTGTTCTTACATATAAGGTATCATTATCTTTGTACCATTCGCCCTCGCCTAAAATAGCGTTTATACCTCCAGTGGCATCTATTGCATTTTTTTTAGGATTAAATAAGTAGTATTCGGTACCAGCCCTTACTGTCCAAGGTTGATTACCTAGCCTTACGGGTGCTCTAAAATCGTAAGTGATGGTTTTTTTTACCCTATCGGTGGCTATTACAACGCCAGTCCAGCCTTGCCCGTCTAACGAACCATTAGAGAGGTTAATGTAAATAGATGCACCTACCCATCTGCCGTCTGGCTCATCAAACTGTAAATCGGTAAGCACTCCGTAACTTGTTCTTGTAGGCAATCTATCGGCATTTTCTGCAAAAGCATCGGTAGGCATCGATAAGTTGCTTGATGTTTGTTTAGGCCATCGTACCAGTTCAATCATTTTTTGATCTACAAAAATTTGGTTTGAAGGGTATTGCTCGTAATTTACAGGGGCATTAAAATTCATTATGGTTTTGTAAACGCTACCGCCAGGTACGGCTGTCCAAGTGTTTAGTATTTCGGTGCCATTTAAAATTACTTTTTCTCCCGAGAATGATTGATATGTTACCCCATTAGTCATAATTTTAACTTCTTCACGGTAAACCCCTGCTCGTATGGTTATTACATCGCCAGATACGGCAACATTTGCAGCCTGTTGTATGGTTTTGTAAGGGTTAGCCAAAGTTCCATCGCCTTCGGTGGTATTTGCCGAGGATACAAATATTTCTTTTGCTGATAATGTTGCTATTCCAATTAAAAAGAAAAAGCTAATTAAAAAAGTATATTTTTTGTTTAAAAAACGCATAATAATATATTTTAAAGTGAATAGAGTAAAAACTAATTTTCTGTTTTTGGTGCTGATGATTTAGCTAAATTAAATATCAAATTTAATCTTATCGTATTTGCAAGTGGATTAATATTGGTAGTGGTTTGTATGGGTATGATATACGATGCATTTAAACCAAATTTATCATAATTTATACCTAAACCTGCGGTTAGGTATTGGCGGTTGCCTTGGTTTCGGTTTTCGTAAAAAAAACCTGTTCGTAAAAAAAACATATCATTATAGTCGTACTCTACTCCCAAAGAACCATTGTATGATTTATTGGGTTTAAACCAACTTTCAACCACGCCATAACTTCTGTGTTTAGCAAGTTCAACTTGATCTTGTTGGGCATTGCCAGAACTTTTATAATCGGGTACCAATAACTTATTTACATCTAAAGCAAAATTTAACTTATTACTACCATCTAAAACTGTTGTGTATGAAGTACCTAAGCCTAAGTTGGCTGGTATAAAATCTTTTTGTGAAGCATCTGTTGAATATCCAATTTTACTACCCAAATTAGATGCAGTAAAACCAAAATTAAAGCCTTCGCCCTCAGTATTTTTAGCATCGTAAAATAAAGATACATCTGCCGCAAAAGCAGTACCTGCTTTATAATTATCGCCGCCAATAGATGCACTAGTTAAATTAGAATTTATGTACCTAAATGCAACCCCTAAACCCAATTGATTGCCCAATTTTTTAGAATATCCTATATCTACCGAAACTTCGCGGGGTGTAAAAGCTTCGATGTTTTGCCCGGTAGCATTGGTAAATTGTATGTTTCCTAGGTTGAAATATCTTAACGAAGTAGATATAGCCTGCCCATTGGCTAAGTGTAAATAGCCTGTAAATGAACTTAAACTTACATCTTTGGCAATAGAGCGTAACCAAGGGCTATAATTTACAGAAAATGAGGTTTTTTGTGATGAAAAAGGAATTTTAGCAATATTCCAAAAGGCAGCATTGGCATCGGCACTGGTTGCAATACCAGCCTCGCCCATACCGCCAGCTTTTGCATCAGGCGAAATTCTTAAAAAAGGTACCGAATTGTTAGTTAAATTAATGTTTTGAGAAAAAGTACTTAAACCACAGGAAGTAAATAACAAAAATAAAATGTAAGCTTTTAAGTTCATAAGTTTTTTGGATAGCTAATTGCGAAATTTTACAATTAAAAATAGTGAAAAAAAATAGCTATTAATTTTTTAATAAATAAGAATTGGTTTGTAACAAAACTAACAAGCCTTTTAAATATATATAGCGCATTAATTGGCAATTTTTGGTACTATATAAGCATCGATTTTGTGGTAAAATACCTTTTTTACCCAGTTGCAACCTTTTAAGTTTAGGCTATTTTCTTAAATAATTCCCATTCTATTGGCATCTAGTTTTAATAAAATAAATAGCAGTATTGTAAAACTTATTAATGATGAGCCGCCATAACTTATAAATGGTAAAGGGATGCCTATTACTGGTACCAAACCTATTGTCATGCCAATATTTATAAAAAAATGACAAAAAATTATGCAAGCTACGGTATATCCGTATATCCGAGAAAAGGAGGAACGTTGTCTTTCGGCGATAAATATTAGCCGTAAAATTAAAAATAAGTAAAGCGAAATTACGGTGGATGTACCAGCAAAACCCCACTCTTCGCCTATAGTGCAAAAAATAAAATCGGTGCTTTGCTCGGGTACAAAGTTAAATTTAGTTTGAGTGCCTTGTAGGTATCCACGGCCAAGTAAACCACCCGAACCAATGGCTATTTTAGATTGGTTTACATTATAACCTGCGCCTTTGGGGTCGTTAATTAATCCTAACAATAAATCGATACGGCTTTTTTGGTGTGCTTGCAGTACATTATTATACACAAAATCAACACTAAAAATAAATACTACCGAAAGTATAAAAGTAGCTATGGTAGTGGCTACAATACGTTTATTTTTTTTATAAAAATAATAAATGATGAAAGCCGATACGAAACTAATGACAATAATTACTACCAATTTGGTAAATAATAAGGTACACACAAATAGTATTATCATCATAAAACCTGCAACTAAAAAATAAGGCGATAAGCCTTCTCGGTACAAGGTAAATACCAGTGCTAAAAATACCAAAGCCGAGCCCGTATCGGGTTGTAGCATAATTAACAGCATCGGAAAAATTAAGATAACGATAGCAGGCAAAGCGTTACTAAAATCGTTTAACTTACCTGTTAACGAACTTATATACCTGGCTAATAATAAGCTGCTTGCCCATTTTGCAAATTCGGATGGTTGTAACCTAAAGCTGCCAATAGGTATCCAAGCTTGGTTGCCACCTACATTTCGACCAATTAGTAATACAGCTACCAACAACATAATAGTTAGGCCATAAAATACAGGAGAAAGAACATAAAAAAACTTAGAATCGAGCAGTAGTATTACCACACCTAGCATGATAGAAACCATAATAAATAGCAATTGCTTACCAGAATTTGAAGAAAAATCAATTATATAAACAGCGTTTTCATCATATACAGCTGCATAAATGCTAAACCACCCTATAGTTATAAGAAATAAAAACAAAAGAATGCTCAGCCAATCTACATTAAAAAAAAAGCTACGTTGGTTTATCATCGGCTTGGCTTGGGTTTTAATGTTTCATATAATGTATCTTTTAATTTTTTTATCGAAGGTTTAGGGATCTTGATTTTTAAAGTATCGTTTAACTTAGGTTTTAATTTAGGCAGGATATTTTTTTTAATCGAATCGGCTTTAATTTTTTTGTTTATAGAATCAATAGCCGTAAGGCTAATTTTTAGCGCTGGTTTTTTAGGCAATAAGTTTGCATTAAGTAACCTATCGGTATAATATTTGGGGCGGGTAATGCTATCGCGTAAGTATTTTTCGATAAGTAAACTGGCTATCGGGGCCGACCACGTAGCCCCATAGCCTGCGTTTTCTACCACTACAGCAATAGCTATTTTTGGATTAATGCGTGGTGCAAAAGCAAAAAATACCGAATGGTTAGCACCATGCGGGTTTTGAACGGTACCCGTTTTGCCACATATTTCTATATCGTTAATTTTTGAGTAATACGCTGTACCTTGTTTTACTACCCTGCTCATGCCTTCAATTACGGGCGAAAAATACTGGGTATCAATACCTACATAGTTTTTTTGGGTAAACTCGGGCCGTATAATTTTTTTATTGCCAATGGCTTTAATCAAATGTGGTTTGTAATAATAACCCTTGTTGGCAATTATTGCCGCTACATTGGCCATTTGAAGTGGTGTTATGCCAAGTTCGCCTTGGCCGATACTTAACGAAATATTAAAACCCGACCCCCATTTTTCGCTTTTCCAGCGTTTGGTATATAGTTCGGCGGTGGGTAGTAATCCTTTACGTTCGGCAGGTAAATCAATATTAAGTTTGCTACCAATACCAAATTTACTTACGGCTTCACGCCATTTACGGTAGCCATTTATGGGGCGTAAACCCGATTTATCAACCATTTTGGCATAAGTATAACCGAAATAAGTGTTGCATGATTCTTGTATTGCACCAATTAAATTTAAACTACCGTGTACATGGGTACATTTCATAAAACCACGGTAACCGTAACGGTAGCCGCCAGGGCAACTACACACTGTGTTATAATCAACGGTTTTAAACTGTTGCGCTACAAGTGCATTAATTACTTTGAAAATTGAACCTGGTGGGTATTCGGCTTGGGTAGGGCGTATAAACATAGGCTTTGTTCCCTCGTTTAATAATTTCATGTAATTATTGCCACGTTGGCGGCCTACCATCATATTGGGGTTATAACTAGGGCTGCTTACAAAAGCCAGTATTTCGCCAGTTTCGGGTTCGATAGCAACAATACTACCAATTTTATTGTTCATTAACTGTTCGCCAAATTGTTGAATTCTTTTATCTAACGACGAAATAAGGTTGTCGCCTGATACAGCCAAAGTATCGTATTTACCTTCAAAAAAACTACCTTTTTCGCGGTTGTGCACATCTACCATAATATTGCGTACACCACGTTGCCCACGAAGCAAGTCTTCGTACGATTTTTCGATACCCGATTTGCCTATATAATCGCCTTTATTGTAAAACGAACCCGATTTTTCTATTTCCTTATCGTTTACTTCGCCAATATACCCTAAAAATTGTGCAGCTATACTATCAGGATAATACCTTACCGAACGGTTTTGTACATAAAAACCTGGGTATTCAAATAATCGTTCTTGCAAAGCAGCAGCGGTTTTTGCAGATAGCTGTTTTTCGAAAACCGAAGCCCTGTAAAGTGAGTATTTTTTAGATCTGACGAATTGGCTATCAAATATATTTTTTTGTATGCCTATTAAGTTACAAAAAGCCAAGGTATCAAATGCTGCAACTTGCCCTGGTATTACCATTAAATCGTACACGGGTTCGTTTTGTACAAGCACTTTTAGGTTACGGTCTAAAATAATGCCCCTTGCGGGATAAATAATTAATCGTCTTAATACATTGTTGTTGGCAGATAGTAGGTACTGCTTATCTATTACTTGTATATAAAAAATACGTATTAGTAGTGTAAGTGTAATAACAATAAAAATGGTTTGTATTACGTACTTTCGGTTAAAAAAACTATCCATTACCTTGTTTTTTGTAAAATAATAGTTCGGTAATAAAAACTAAAAAAAGAGTAAGTGTAGTGGTTAAAAGTACTTTGCTAAACAAATTAAAAGCTGTATTTACATCAAAAACTTCGAATAAATACAAACAAAAATGATGTGTAAAAGTAAGCAATAGTGTATAAATAAAAAACCACCTAAAGCCCATAGTACTTAAATTAGGTGTAATTATAGTTTCTTGGCTTTCGTTTTGTACTGTAATACTGATATATAAAATTCTTAAAAAAGCAATAAGCGTACATGCCGCTGCATGTAAACCCAATGTATTACTAAAAACATCAACCCCTAAACCTATTGTAAATGATAAAAAAAACAAGAAAAATTTGGGTGTTTTAAATGGCAATAAAAAAATAAATAAAATATACAAAAAAGGAATATTAAGATTATACATGGTAATATTTTTAAGCAATACTACTTGTACAAATACCAATATAAAAAACCGTAAAAAGTTATAAACAATAATTTTATTCATCTGTAGGTTTTTTGTTTAGGTTTTCGAGGTTTTGCTGTTCGGGAGCAAAAGTATTTTTAATTACATACACGTATTGCAAGGCATAAAAATTGGTAGCCAACTGTACGGTAACGCTTAAAAAACTTCCTCCACCTTTTACGCCTGCTTTTAATACTTTGCCTACTGCTATCCCTTTAGGAAACGTTACACTTAGCCCCGAAGTACTTATTTTTGTACCTTTTTTTAGGTTAATTTGATTAGGAATATCGGCCAAAGTAGCTACATTTGGGTTTTCGCCATCCCATAGTAATGGGCCAAAATAAGGTGTACCTTCAATAGAGGAAGTAATTTTAGTGTCTTCGTGTAATACCGATTGTATGGATGCAAAATCGGGCGAAACATTCCAAACTATACCTACCACACCTGTGGGGCAAACCACACCCATTCCTTTTTTAATACCATGCTTACTTCCGCGGTTTATGGTTATATAATTGTTGCGGGCATTTACCGATTTGTTAACTACCTCGGCACTTATGTATTGGTATTGTACACGGTTAATGGTATCATTTACAGTGTTTAAAACTAGGCTATCATCAAAATATGCGTTTTTTAATTGGTTTCGTAATAGTGTGTTTTCGGCTACCAATTGTTTATTTACTTCGTCTAGTTGTATGTATTTAGTGATATTGTTTACTTGGGTATAAAATTTCCCTATCCATTCGTTAGAGGTATTAAGGGTGCTTACCCGTTGAAAATCGTTGTTTCTAATAATAAGTACTATCGAGAAAATAAAAAATATCGTAAACAAAAATAGGGCGCTGTATTTATTTATGAAACGCCATAGATTGTTCATTATTTTATGTTAAAAGTTATACTTGGTTAACGTCCTTCTTGCATTAAAAACTTAAAGTTATCTAAGTTTTTTAATGATATACCTGTACCACGTACCACGGCTCGTAATGGATCGTCGGCAATATGAACGGGTAATTTTGTTTTCGAATTAATTCTTTTATCTAAGCCTCGTAACAAAGCACCGCCACCAGTGAGGTATATACCTGTTTGGTAAATATCGGCCGAAAGTTCGGGTGGGGTAATTTCTAATGCTTTTAAAATTGCTTCTTCAATTTTAGAGATTGATTTATCTAAACATTGGGCTATTTCGGTGTACGAAACGGTAATTTGTTTGGGTACACCTGTCATTAAATCTCGGCCTTGTACGGCAAAATCGGCAGGGGGGTCTTGTAGGTTAGGCAAGGCCGATCCTACTTCAATTTTTATGCGTTCGGCAGTACGGTCGCCTATCATAATGTTGTGTTGGCGGCGTATGTAATTTACAATATCCGAATCAAAGTTATCGCCAGCTACCCGAATAGATTGGTCGCATACAATCCCCGAAAGGGCAATAACTGCAATTTCGGTAGTGCCACCACCTATATCAATAATCATATTGCCCATAGGTTCTTCTACATCAATACCTATACCTACAGCTGCGGCCATAGGTTCGTGTATTAAGTAAACATCTTTGGCACCCGCTATTTCGGCCGATTGCCTTACGGCTCTTTTTTCTACCTCGGTAATGCCCGATGGAATGCATATTACCATACGAAGATTAGGAAAAAACCAGCCTTTACCGCCGTTTATCATTTTTATCATGCCACGTATCATGTGTTCGGCAGCGTTAAAATCGGCTATTACACCATCTTTAAGTGGCCTTACAGTTTTAATGTTATCGTGGGTTTTGCCCTCCATTTGCATGGCTTGCTTACCTATGGCGATAACTTTATTGGTGGCTCGGTCTATCGCTACAATCGAGGGTTCATCTACCACTACTTTATCGTTGTGTATAATAAGGGTATTTGCGGTACCTAAATCTATTGCTATTTCTTGTGTAAACCAGTTGAATAAACCCATTTATTTATTTTTTTTAAGATTGTAAAGTTTGTAAAAAAAACTGCTTAATGCTAATCTAATATTGCCTTTAATAACTAATTTTTTATAAATTTCAGTGTTTAAAGTGCCTAACCCCTGTAAGTACCATGGCAAGCCCTTTTTGGTTGGCCATAGCAATAGAATCTTGGTCTTTTATAGAACCGCCTGGTTGTAAAACTGCGGTAATACCAGCTTCGGCGGCAAGTTCCACACAATCCGGAAACGGAAAAAACGCATCCGAGGCCATTACTGCTCCTTGTAAACTAAAACCAAAACTATTGGCTTTTATTATGGCTTGCCTTAAACTATCTACCCTCGAGGTTTGCCCTACACCACTGGCCATTAATTGGCTATTTTTTACAAATACTATGGTGTTTGATTTGGTGTGTTTTACCACTTTGTTGGCAAAGTGTAAATCGTTAAGTTCTTTTTGGTTGGGTATAGCTTTGGTAACGGTTTTCATTAAATCTATACCTTCAACAGTATTGTCTTTATCTTGCTCTATAACACCATTTAACAAAGTTTTAAATTGTTTTAGGGGTAAAGGGGTTTGTTTTCTTAACAAGATAATACGATTTTTTTTAGCCGATAATATTTCTATGGCTTGCGCCGAGTAGCTGGGTGCTATTAAAACCTCAAAAAATAAATGGCTTATTTCGGTAGCTGTAGGCGCATCAACATCGCTATTGCAAATTAATACGCCACCAAATGCCGATACAGGGTCGCAAGCTAATGCTTTTTGCCAAGCATCAAATAAATTTGTATCGCTTGCAATACCGCATGCATTGGTATGTTTTAAAATGGCAAAAGTTGGTTCGCTAAATTCGTCAATCAAGGCTACTGCTGCATCAATATCTACTAAGTTATTGTACGATAATTCTTTGCCGTTAAGCTTGGTAAACATAGCATCTAAATCGCCATAAAAAACACCTTTTTGGTGCGGGTTTTCGCCATAGCGCAATACGCTGTGCTGTTGTATGCTTTGTTTAAAAATAGGCTCTTGGGCATCGTTATTAAAATAGTTAAAAATTGCCGCATCGTAGTGCGACGATACGTTGAATGCATTTTTAGCAAACGTTTTACGTTGTGCTAAAGTGGTACCGCCATTTTGCGCTATCAAAATATCGTTTAAAGTGCAGTAATCTGTTTTTGATGAGATGATAACCACATCGTTATAATTTTTGGCCGCTGCCCTTATAAGCGATATGCCGCCAATATCAATTTTTTCGATAATATCGGCTTCGGTAGATGTTTTATCTTTTAAAGTTTCTTCAAATGGGTATAAATCTACAATTACCAAATCAATCTCGGGTATTTGGTATTCGGCAATTTGTTGTTTATCGCCTTCGTTATTTCTACGGTTTAATATACCACCAAAAACTTTGGGATGCAATGTTTTAACCCTGCCACCTAAAATAGAAGGGTAGCTGGTTAAATCTTCTACCGCAATTACATTTATATCTAAATCGTTTATAAATTTTTGCGTACCACCTGTAGAGTAAATGTTTACACCTTGTTTGTTTAAAGTTTGTATGAGGTTTTCGAGCTTATCTTTATAATAAACAGATATTAAGGCATTTTTAATTTTTAGGGTATTGCTCATTGCGGTGCTTATATTTTTAAAGTCGCAAAGATAGTAAAATTATGATTTTTGATTTATGATTTATGATTTTTGATTTATCTTAAAAAGGAATAATTATTTTCAGTTTTTCATCCCCAACATTATCCACCGAAACTGTATTGCCTTTAATATGTGGCACTTTAATACCTGTTGATAAATTTTTAGCACTGGTAAACACACGGGCTTCGTCCCACAAGCCGGCATCAATAAAGGTTTGGAGGGTTTTTGCACCGCCTTCAATTATCAACGATTGCACATCGTTAAGGTATAGTTGGTATAAAATATATTGTGGCAGCAGGTAGTCAAAATCTTCAATGGCTATATATTTGGTATTGCCTTGGGTGGTAGTTTTTTTGCAGTTAAATACAAAGGTTTTTTGGCTATTATCCAGTAAAAAAAAATCTTTGGGTAACGATAAATCTCTATCAATAAAAGCTCGTTTGGGGTTTCGGCCTGCTACCAAGCGTACATTTAGCTGTGGGTTATCTATTTTGGCGGTGTGGGTGCCTACCAAAATACAATCTTCTTGGGTTCGCCATTTATGTACTAAGGTTTTGGCTGGGGCCGATGTTATCCAATGTTGTACACCATTAGCTGGGGCAAAAAAACCATCGGCCGTTTGCGCCCATTTTAAAATAATATAAGGGCGTTGCTTGTTAATGGAGGTAAAAAACCGTTTGTTTAAAGCCATACATTCTTTCTCCAAAACTCCTACCGAAACCTCAGTACCAGTATTTTTTAATAATTCAATTCCTTTTCCGCTTACCGTAGGATTAACATCGGTACAGCCAATTACCACTTTGTGGATTTTGTATTTAATAATTAAAAGGGCACAAGGCGGTGTTTTTCCATAATGGCTACAAGGCTCTAAACTTACATAAAGGGTGCTTTGTTGTAGTAAAATTTGCGCATCGGGATATTTTTCCAATACAGCGTTAATAGCATTTACCTCGGCATGTGCTTGGCCATATTGCTGGTGGTAACCTTCGCCAATAATGTGCCCATGGTGTACAATTACGGCACCTACCATGGGGTTTGGGCTTACACTTCCTGCGCCTAATTTGGCCAAATTAATGGCCCGTAGCATATAGTTTTCGGGTGTCATATTGTGGTACGAAGGTAAATTTCTAAATCTTTAAAAAAAATTTAAAATATTTATCGCCTTACGCTGATTTTAATTGTTTACAATCGCTAAAATTGTACATGCTTATCCCCACCTCCTTTTACCATCATTTAGCCCACTTATACAGCCACGATGAAATAACTGTATTGCTAAAATGGATTGTGGAAAGCAAAGGTAAAAAGGAAAGCGAAGGTTTTTATCAGCATATTTTAACCCAACTACAATCGGGGCAACCCATACAATACATACTAGGCGAAACCATATTTTATGGCTTACCATTTAAGGTAAACCCCAGCGTACTTATACCCCGCCCCGAAACCGAGGAACTTATAGATTTGATAATCAAAGAAAATAAAAACCGTAAAGTTTCTATTTTAGATATTGGCACTGGCAGTGGTTGTATAGCCATTACACTACAAAAAAAACTACCACTAAGTAAAGTTTTTGCTTTAGATGTTGATAAAAATACCATCGATTTGGCAACTCAAAATGCGATTTTAAATGCCGTAGAAATTGATTTTATAACAGCCGATGCTTTAAATCTAAAATCCCAAAACCACCCCATATACGACATAATTGTAAGCAACCCACCCTACATAGCCCATGCCGAAAAACAGGGCATGAGCCCACAAGTATTGGATTTTGAACCGCATTTGGCCCTATTTGTTGCCGATGAAAATCCTTTGATTTTTTATGATAAGATAAGTGATTTTGCGCTTACAAATTTATCGCCCCAAGGCAAATTATATGTTGAAATTAACCAAAATTTAGGCATTGCTACCCAAACTATGTTAGCCCACAAGGGCTTTGCGGCCATAGTTATTAAAGATATTAACGGCAACGATAGGATAATTTCGGCTCAGCTACGGGGATGATATTGGGTAATGGTTTGTTTTAAAAACGCACTATCCAAGTGGGTATAAATTTCGGTGGTGGTAATACTTTCGTGGCCTAGCATTTCTTGTATGGCCCTTAAATCGGCACCGCCTTCTATTAAATGTGTGGCAAACGAATGCCTAAAGGTATGAGGGCTAATGGTTTTGCTAAGGCCAATAGCAGCTGCTAAATCTTTAATAACCATAAATACCATAATGCGGCTTAGCTTAGTACCTAATCGGTTTATAAAAATATAATCTTCGTTTCCGGGTTTTATTTTTACGCTATTGCGGATGGTGCTTAAATAAATTTCGAGGTGTTTTATGGCCGATGCGCCCATGGGTACTAGCCGCTCTTTGTTGCCTTTGCCTGTAATTTTTAAAAACTCGAGCTCGTTAAAATAATTGGATAGCTTTAAGTTTACCAACTCCGATACCCGCAATCCCGAGCCGTACATTACCTCTAGCATGGCTTTGTTGCGTATGTTTTCGGGGCGAGATAAGTCGAGGCTATCTATCAGTTGGTTAATTTCGGCAAGGCTTAATACATCGGGTAGTTTACGTATGGTGCGTGGGGCTTCTATTGTTTCGCAAGGGCTGCTGCTTATTACATTTTCCAATACCAAATATTTAAAAAATGCTTTTAAGCCGCTAATTATGCGGGCTTGGCTGGTACCTAGCATACCCAATTGGTTTACCCATGCCAAAAAATCTTTAATATCTTGTGCTGTTACCTCGCTAGGCGATTTCTCTCGCTTTGCGGCATCCAAAAACTGTAACAGTTTATCTATATCGGCAAGGTATGCGGCTACCGAATTTTTGGCTAGCGATTGCTCTAGTTTTAAATAGGCTTTAAAACCCTTGGTGTACGATTGCCAGTTCATAAGATGGATTGTGTTATTGATTTTGAGCCGTATTATTGGGGTAATCAATCCATTTTAGCTGCCCTGTATTGCCCGATACTTCAGCCCAATTATTGGTATCAAAATCTATACATACCATACCACAAGTGGGTAAGCTGTATATACTGGCATTGCACAAATAGTTGGCAAACTCGCTTATACCTGGGTTGTGCCCAAATAAGGCTACAACGTTTAAAGCGTTATCAAATTGGTTTACAACGGATAGCAAATCTATTTCGCTAGCTTGATATATGCTGGGGTTTTGTATAATTTTTTTGGGGGCGAAATTTATTTTTTCGGCTATTAATTGTGCCGTTGTTATAGCCCGTAGTGCAGGGCTGCTAACTATGGCATTGGGCATAATATTTTTACAAAGCAGCCTTTCGCCCATTTCGCGAGCATTGGTAAATCCTCGAGCATTTAATGGGCGGTCTAAATCTTTTAAGCCTACGTTTTCCCAGTCTGATTTTGCGTGGCGTACCAGTAATAATTGCTTTTTCATTGGTTTAAAAAATTTATAATAGGTTGTTCATCAATGGTATGCATGCAATTAAAATGGCCTTTGGGGCAAGCGGCTAAACCAAATTTAGAACAAGGCCGGCAAGGTAAATCAACTTCGGCTTCGTAATGCTGGCTTACCAAATAAGGCTGTACGCCCAATAATTGTGCTACGGTGCTGCCCCATATAGTTACTAATGGCTTATTAAAGGCTTCGGCAATGTGGGTTAAACCAGTATCAAAACCTATTACTTTACTGGCATTTTTTATCAAAAAAACCGAGTGGTTAAGGTTAATATCCCCGCAAAGGGAAATCACATTTGTACAAGCTGCAGCAATTTCTATTCCGTTTTGTGCTACATCTTTACCGCCCAATAGCACCACGGGCAAATTTATTTTTTGCAAAATAGAAATTACTTTACTGTTGGGCATACGCTTGGTAAAATGCGTGGCCCCTATTACAAAGGCAATATAGTTAGGGCAAAAATGGGGCGGTAAAAAATCTTCTATTTTAAAATTATCAGGGGGCAAAAAATAATCGATAGGTAAATTATCGTTTTTAACGCCCAAAAATTCAACGGTTTTTAAATACCTATCTATCAGTTGCGTTGGCGCAACCCAATTAATTTTAAATTTTATGGCCAACCATTTTTTAAAACGTTGTTTGTTATAAGTGCTGGCTTTTACATTCAAACTCATTTTTACCAATACCGACCGTAGGCTGCTGTGCAAATCAATAATGTAATCGAAATTTTGGGTTTTAAGGTCGATTACAGTATCGCTTAGTTTTGGTTTAAGCAAGTGTAATTGGCTTATATAAGGATTGTTTTCTACCAAATATTTAAAGTTGGGTTTGGTTAAAAAATGTATTTCGCAATGGGGCAATTGCTTTTTTATACAACGTATTACAGGCGTGGTATAAATAATATCGCCCATGGCGCTAAAGCGGATAATGAGGATTTTTAATGCTGGTTTCAAATTTTTATACCTTGTTTTTTTGCTGTAAAGTACGCAATCATCTCATCTAAATTAAAAGCATTTAAACAATTTTGTTTGTTTAAGCCCCCTTTGCGGGCAATGTATATGCCGTAGTGCATATCTAAAAAGCCTTCCAGTCGGTGAGCATCGGGGTTTATACACAGCTTAACCCCTTTATCTAATGCGTATTGGTGCCAGCGCCAGTCTAAATCTAAGCGCAATGGGTTGGCATTTATTTCTATGGCCACGTTATTATCGGCGCAAGCATCAATTACTTTTTTATAATCAATGTCGTACCCTTTTCGGCTCAATAGTAGGCGACCTGTGGGGTGGCCCAAAATGGTGGTATGTGGGTTTTCTATCGCTTTTATTAATCGGTTGGTAGCTTTTTGTTCATCCATTTTTAGGTTTTGATGGATGGATGCTACCACAAAATCAAATCGAGATAAAATTTCGTCGGGATAATCTAAACTTCCATCGCCTAATATATCCGACTCGATACCTTTAAATATTTTAAACGGAGCAAGTTTTTTGTTCAAGCTATCAATTTCCTGGTGTTGCTGCAGTACCCGTTCAATACTTAACCCTTTGGCATACACCGCCGATTTAGAATGGTCGCACAGGCCAAGGTATTGCAGTTTTAATTCATCTCGGCAATAAATGGCCATTTCTTCAATACTGTTTACGCCATCGCTCCAGTTGCTGTGGTTGTGTAAAGTACCTTTAAGGTCTTGGTAAACAATCAGTTTTGGCAAAGTGTTTTGTAGTGCTTTTTCAATTTCGGTAGTGCCTTCTCGTAGTTCGGGTTCTATGTAGGCCATCCCCGCAAGGGTATAAATTTCGTTTTCGGATGCGTAATTTTTTTGTAAATCAAGCCGTTCGCTCATTTTTAAAATATGTGCTGGGCTACCTGTTGCTATAAATAATTGGGTAAAAAGGGCTTCGGGCGTACAAAGCAAAATATTAATGGTGGCATTGTTACTATCTTTAAATACAATGTTTTGTGGAGTAGTTTCTAGTATTTCAATATCGGGCAGGGCTATAATTAGCTGGTGTAATAGGAAAATATCTGCGGTAGCAATTACATAAACCAGCTGGTTAATAATTTCGCATTTGCGCCTAAATTCGCCTGCTTCGTAAACTTTGGCATCGTTTGTTAAATCGCCCAAAAGGCTTACATAATATTGGTTTAGGTTTTCGATTTTGGCGTACAAAAATTTGCCATTGCTGGCCATTTTAAATTCTATAGACAGCTTAATATCTTCCTGTGTTTTTAAACCGAAACCTTTGGCTTCAATCAATCGGTTTTCGTTGCAGGCGTAATACAATTCGCCTATATTATCAATACCTAAAACGTTCCAAATAATATCAATTTTTTTAGGGCCTAGGCCTTTTATGGCCAACATTTCTATTATGCCTAGGGGCGTTTGGGCTATTAAGTCGTCGAGTTCTTGTAGCTTATTGGTTTGTAAAATTTCTACTATTTTGGCCGCAAGGCTTTTTCCTATGCCTTCAATAGTTTCTATTTCGGCCAATGTTTTTTCGGCAAGTTTAAAAGGCAGTTTATCTATTTTAAAGTAGCTATTGGCTATGGATTTTATTTTAAATGGATTTTCGTGGTGTAGCTCCATCAGTTGCGAAAGCAGTTTTAGGTGCGATGCTATTTTTTTGTTTTCCATTAATTTTATTTAAGAAGTCAAATATAGTGATATTAATTATTTGGGCGTGTAGCCGAAAAGGGGAGGAGCTACAGGTACCATCTTTTTGATGGTTGCTTACAAAAATAATTCTACTACAATCCCACACGTAAAACTACTTTGGTAATAATTAAAAACATCCCAAAAATAGTTTATAAATTTTGTGCAATTACATAACCACTAGCCCAAGCCCATTGAAAATTATAGCCGCCCAGCCAGCCAGTTACATCCACACACTCGCCTCCAAAATATAGGCCTTTAACTTTTTTTGTTTCTAATGTTTTAGACGATAGCTCATTGGTACACACGCCGCCCCGCATTACCTCGGCTTTATCGTAGCCTTTATTGCCTGCTGGTGTAACTGTAAATTGGTGTATAAAATTATGGATAGCCTCCATATCGGCATTGCTTAACGAAGCTAAGTTTTTTTGGATAGGTAAAATCCCCGTAAGGGCATCTACAAATTTTCGGGTATAAAACAAGGTAAGGTAATTTGATAATAGCTTTTTACCGTTTGTTTTTCTTTCTTCTTCAATCAATATTTTTATTTGCTGCTTGGGCAAAAGGTTGATGGTAAATGTTTCGCCGGGTTGTAGGTACGATGATATTTGCAATATAGCTGGCCCACTTAATCCCCAATGGGTAAACAAAATGTTTTCTTCGAAACTTATTTTACCATTGCTTACTTGCGCAAAAACCGAGTTGCCCGATAGGTGGGCGTACCAATCCAATGCCTTGCCTGTAATGGTAAGCGGCACCAGTGCGGGGGCGGTATGGGTAATGGCTAACCCAAATTGTTTAGCTATTTTTAAACCAAAATCGCTAGCTCCCATTTTGGCAATAGGCAAGCCTCCGCTGGCTATTACTACGTTATTGGTTTGTATTACAGTATTTTGCCCATTGGCGTGGTAGTTTACGTTAAAAATATCTTGCGTTTTGTTTATCCCCGTAAGGGTAGCATTTAGTACTATGGTTTGTTGTAATTGCTGGCATAAATCAATAAAAACTTGTACAATATCTTTGGCGGTATTGCTGGTGGGAAAAAGCTGGCCTAGCGTTTTCTCTTGCCCTATAATGCCGTAGGTTTCAAAAAATTGTACGCTATCGTTCACCGTCCAGGCGGCCAAAGCCGATTTTATAAAATGCGGGTTTTCGGAAATAAAGTTTTCGCTACCGCAATGCAGGTTGGTATAATTACACCTGCCACCACCCGAAATTAAAATTTTGGCCCCCACTTTATCGTTTTTTTCGATAAGCAAAACACGCTTACCCAAAAAACCCGCCTGCACAGCACACATTAATCCGCAAGCACCCGCTCCTATAATTACGGCATCGTAATCTAAATTATCCATGCTTCAAAAATGAGATTTAATTTAAAATATACCGCAATAAAAAACAATTTCATATTTTAGGTAAGATAAAGTATTTTTAGCCTCATAAAATGAAAACCATTACACAAACCCGATTGGGGATTTTAGGCGGAGGCCAACTAGGCCGTATGCTTATACAAGAAGCTATAAACTACAATATTAACGTTTCGGTGTTAGACCCCGATGCCAATGCGCCTTGTAAAAACCTGTGTAATAAATTTACCATTGGTGCTTTAAACGATTACGATACGGTGTATAATTTTGGCAAAAACCTTGATTTAATTACCATAGAAATCGAAAAAGTAAATGTAGAAGCCTTAGAACAATTAGAAAAAGAAGGCGTTGCCGTTTATCCGCAACCACGTGTAATTAGGTTAATACAGGATAAAGGCTTACAAAAACAGTTTTTTAAGCTAAACGATATTCCTACCGCTGATTTTGAGTTGATACAATCTATCGAGCAATTACAAGCCACAGGCTTCGATTTTCCGCTGATACAAAAAATACGTAAAGATGGTTACGATGGCAAAGGTGTGGTAAAATTACACAGCCGAAACAAGCTCGAAAACGCATTTACCGCTCCTAGTATTATAGAGCAATGTATTGATTTTGAGAAGGAAATAGCCGTAATAGTAAGCCGAAACGAGCGTGGCGAAATAGCCACTTTCCCGATGGTGGAAATGGATTTTAACCCCGAAGCCAATTTGGTAGAATTTTTAATTTCGCCATCGCAATACCCCGAAGCTATACAACTACAAGCACAACAAATAGCTACCCAAATAATTATAAAGTTAAATATGGTAGGCTTGCTAGCCGTAGAAATGTTTTTAACCAAACAGGGTACATTGCTGGTGAACGAGCTTGCACCACGGCCGCATAATAGCGGCCACCAAAGCATAGAGGGCAATTATACCTCGCAGTTTGCACAGCATTTAAGGGCAATTTTTAATTTGCCACTAGGCGATACCAAAACCATAACCCACGCTGTAATGATTAATTTACTGGGCGAAAACGATTACGATGGCATAGCCCAATACCAAGGTTTAGAAAAAATATTGCCCTTATCGGGCGTATATGTACACCTGTACGGAAAAATATTTACCAAACCGATGCGTAAAATGGGACACGTAACTATTATAGATGAGGATAGAACCCAAGCCATAGCAAGAGCAAAATTTGTACAACAAACCTTAAAAGTAATAGCTTAAAAAGCAGATAAAAAAACATAAAATGGATATTAAAGTAGGAATTATAATGGGTAGCCAATCGGATATGGGTATAATGCAAGATGCCGCCCAAGTGCTTACCCAACTAGGCGTAGGTTTTGAAATAACGGTGGTATCGGCCCACCGCACCCCCGAGCGTATGTTTACTTATGCCCGTACAGCCGCCACCCGAGGCCTAAAAGTAATTATTGCTGGTGCTGGCGGAGCGGCGCATTTGCCCGGTATGGTAGCCTCCATTACGCCATTGCCCGTAATAGGTGTTCCCATAAAATCTAGCAATTCTATAGATGGTTGGGATTCGATACTTTCCATATTACAAATGCCCAACGGTGTACCCGTGGCTACGGTAGCCTTAAATGGGGCAAAAAATGCAGGCATTTTAGCGGCCCAAATTTTGGCTTGCGCCGATGCACAACTACTGGCCAATGTGATAGCTTTTAAAGAAGAGTTAAGACGTAAAGTAGAAGAACATTTGATGTAACTAGCGGGTATTAATGAGTTAGCAGGTAAGCCTAGAGAACGACAGAGCAACCATAAACCGACAGAAAAACTACCCGAAATGCCAGCCGCACAAATGGCACATTTGGTTTTGCCCGACACACAATCCGACCCTTCTCAAAACCAAAAGAGTCATTTTTTGCCACCGCACCAAAGACGATTTCGGGTATATTAAAACTATCTTTACCGACAAAAAAACAATTAATAATTAAAGGACAAATGTTATAAATGGCGACACATAAACTTTCACTTTCCAGTTTACAAACCTTTCTTGAAGGAGCTTGCGAAAGTTTACG
>RDYW01000068.1 GCA_004293485.1 Sphingobacteriales bacterium
TTTTTATCTTTCCCCTTCGGGGTTTTCTTTGTAGGCGTAGCCGGAAAAGAAAACCCCGAAGGGGAAGAAATGCCATCAACAACGTTGTGAAACTTTACAAATAAGGGCTAAACTATCGAGTTAATTTTTCATAAAAACTGTAATGTATCAGATTAAAATTTAAACATACATTTACAAACCTCATAAGTTATAAAAAAAGGTATTAAGCACCTTATTTTATAAATTTATCTCCTCAACAAAATATCAAAACACACTTATTTTTAAAAACTTTGTGCTTAAAGCAATAGTTTACTAAATTTGAAAAAAACTGCGCAAAAGCAAAATAACAACCATTATTTAATTTAAAATGGTGAAAAAAATTTAATATGATAGCTATAAGCCCCAAAACATTTGATTATAACACCTCGCGAGAGAAATTAATTGCAGCCGAATATGGCCGTAATGTACAAAATATGGTACATTATATATGCGCTTTACCTACCAAGGAAGAACGAAACAGTTACGCTCAAGTAGTAATAGATATGATGGGATTTTTAAATCCTCACCTGCGTGATGTACCCGATTTTAAACACAAATTATGGGATCATTTGCATATTATTTCTGATTTTAAAATTGATGTGGATTCGCAATATCCACTACCTTCAAAAGAAGCCTTACACTTTAAACCCAAGCCTTTAGCTTACCCACAAAACCGTATAAAATTTAAACATTACGGCCATACGGTAGAAATGATGATTAAACAAGCTAAAGAAATTACCGAACCCGACCGTAAAAACCACATGGTAAACGCTATAGCCAATTTTATGAAAATTGCCTACATCGCTTGGAATAAAGATTTTGTAACGGACGATCAAATAATATCAGACCTACATGCATTAAGCAATGGCGAACTTGATACCAGCAACGTAGTTTTTAATAAAATAGATGTAAAACCACCCGTAATAAACCACCCACGCAATACTAAAAGTAATAATAAAGGGCGTAATAATAATTTTAACAAAAACGGAAGTAACGGAAATAACCGTAATAAAAACAATTATAGCAACGGTGGAAGCAAAAAAAGTTATTAAATCAAAAACTATTTTAAGCTACAAAATATAGTTAAAAACATGAGTGCATTTGAAATACACGGTGGGAAACCCCTAAAAGGCGAAATTATACCACAAGGAGCAAAAAATGAAGCCCTACAAATAATATCGGCTGTATTATTAACCGAAAAAAAAATTACTATTAGCAATATTCCTGATATTGTAGATGTAGTAAAACTGATAGAACTATTAGCCGATTTGGGCGTAGAAATTAATCGTGTAAACAAAGATACCTACGAGTTTAGTGCAGTAAATATCAATCTCGATTTTTTTACCTCACAAACTTTTAAAAGCAAAGGCGGTGGCTTGCGAGGGTCGATTATGATAGTGGGCCCATTATTAGCCAGATTTGGTAAGGCAGCCATACCTAAACCCGGAGGCGATAAAATTGGCAGGCGTAGGTTAGATACCCATTTTTTGGGTCTCGAAAAATTAGGTGCAAAATTTAACTATAACCAAGATACTGGCTTTTTTAATATCGATGCCACACAATTAAAAGGCACTTTTATACTGCTTGAGGAAGCATCGGTAACAGGTACAGCCAATATTGTAATGGCTGCAGTGTTAGCCAAAGGAATTACCACCATTTACAATGCCGCTTGCGAGCCTTACTTGCAACAATTGTGCAAAATGCTTAACCGAATGGGCGCAAAAATTAGTGGTATTGGCTCTAACTTATTAACTATCGAAGGGGTAGAGGGCTTAGATGGTACCCATCACCGCTTACTGCCCGATATGATTGAGATTGGTTCGTTTATAGGCTTGGCCGCCATGACCGAGAGCGAAATAACCATTAAAAACGTTTGCTATAACGAGTTAGGTATTATTCCCAATACTTTTCATAGGCTAGGTATTGAGTTTGAATTGCGTAACGATGATATTTATATTCCTGCGCAAAAACATTACGAAATAGATACTTTTATTGATGGCTCGATACTCAATATTGCCGATGCACCCTGGCCAGGCTTTACACCCGATTTACTTTCGATAGTATTGGTAGTAGCCTCTCAGGCAAAAGGTTCGGTATTAATTCATCAAAAAATGTTCGAAAGCAGGTTGTTTTTTGTAGATAAACTGATTGATATGGGCGCACAAATTATTCTTTGCGACCCACACCGAGCTACCGTAATTGGGCTCGATAAAAAATATGCCCTACGTGGTATAGAAATGACATCGCCCGATATTAGGGCTGGCGTATCGTTGCTTATCGCAGCATTATCGGCACAAGGGCGTTCTACCATACATAATATCGAACAAATAGAACGTGGCTACCAAGATATTGATACCAGGTTAATGGCGCTTGGGGCGGATATTAGAAGGGTTTAAATTTCCATTTTTATTTTATAAACAGTTGTTTATGAAATGCTTGCAAATCCAGTATAAGGATGTAGGCATGTTGGAATTTGGATGCTGTTGCTGGTTTGGTAGTTTTCTAAAATAGCAGCTACTATACGTGGCAGTGCCAATGCGCTTCCGTTTAAGGTGTGCGCCAGTTGGGTTTTGCCTTCGGTGGTTTTGTACCTTAGTTTTAGGCGGTTGCTTTGAAAAGTTTCGAAATTAGATACCGAGGATACCTCGAGCCAGCGTTTTTGGGCAGCACTCCACACTTCCATATCGTAGGTAAGTGCCGAGGCAAAACTCATATCGCCACCACACAATCTTAAAACGCGGTACTGTAAGCCTAGTTTTTGTAATAATTGCTGTACATGTAGGCTCATTTGTTCTAATATTTCGTAAGAGTGGTAGGGCTGTGCTATTTGTACAATTTCTACTTTATCAAATTGGTGTAAGCGGTTAAGGCCACGTACGTGTGCACCGTATGAGCCTGCCTCTCGGCGGAAACAAGGCGTATAGCCACAGTTTTTTATGGGTAATTCGTTTTCTTTTACCATTACATCGCGGTACAAATTGGTAATGGGTACTTCGGCGGTAGGTATCAAATATAGGTTATCGGTGTTGCAAAAATACATTTGTCCTTCTTTATCGGGCAGTTGCCCTGTGCCAAAGCCCGAGGCTTCGTTTACCAATAGCGGTAGCATAAGTTCGTGGTAACCTGCAGCTTCGGCTTCGGCTAAAAAAAAGTTTATTAATGCCCGTTGTAGTTTTGCGCCTTTGCCTTTGTAAACGGGGAAGCCTGCACCTGTAATTTTTACGCCTAGCTCAAAATCAATAAGGTTGTATTTTGCTGCTAAATCCCAGTGTGGCAATGCGTTTTCGGGTAAAGTAGGGGTATATCCATAGCTTAAAACTACTTCGTTTTCATCAGATGTTTTGCCTTTGGGTACGCTTGTATGTGGTAAATTGGGTATTAAAATTAATTTTTGGTGCAATACTTGCTCGGTATCGTTTATTTTAACAAGTAGATTTTTGATGTTTTCTTTAGCAATAATTGTACTATTTTTAATGGCTTCGGCTTGGCTGTGCTTGCCTTTTTTGATTAAATCGCCTACCTGTTTTGCTGCTACATTGGCGTTTGCTTGCAGGGTTTCAACTTGTAGTTGCAAAGTTTTTTTTTGATCGTCTAAATCAATAATTTCTTCAATTAATTGTGGTTGAGAAAAGTTTTTTACACGCAATCGTTCTAAAACTAAATTTTTGTTTTCGCGGATATAATTTACTTGCAGCATTGTTTTTAATAATTTTAACAAATGTATTAAAAAAATGTAGTATTTATTTGCTTAGCAGAAGGTAGCGAGGCAAAGGTAAAACTATAATTCAAGCCACTTTATTAAATTAAAATAAGTAAAAGTTTAATAAAAAATATTCATACATCGATTGTGCCTAACCTCTATCCGTATATTTAATATCAAAATAAACTGCTTTAAAATTAAGCTTTTTACACACCGTTTTATATTAAATTAATGGTTTTACAAACGCTAAAATAATTATAGATGCACATATTTACGTTCACCTAAAACTATTGCTTTACCACAAAAAAAAATGCTTACAAAACACAATAATCGAAAAACGATAGATAATTATTTACACAAAAACTATTTTTCTATATTTGCTCAATTTTAGCTTTATTATGACTGTATTATCACAACGAATTGAGAATTTATCTGAATCTCAAACTATTAAAATGGCCAAACTAGGTCGCGAACTTTCGGCCAAAGGCATTAGTGTTATTAATTTAAGTTTCGGAGAACCCGATTTTAGCACACCTCAATATATTAAGGATGCCGCTAAAGACGCGATGGATAAAAATTTTACCTATTACACACCTGTTTCGGGATACCCCGATTTAAGAAAAGCAATAGCCGATAAACTAAAACGAGAAAATAACTTAGATTATACTTTCGACCAAATTGTGGTTTCTACTGGTGCCAAACAATCGCTTGCCAATGCAATTTTGTGCATCATAAACCCAGGCGACGAGCTAATTGTACCTACCCCTTACTGGGTTTCATACTCCGAAATGGTAAAGCTTGCCGAAGGCATATCGGTATTTATTGATGCTACGGTAGAAAATAATTTTAAAATCACACCTCAGCAATTAGAGGCCGCCATAACACCACGTACCAAAATGTTTATGTTTTCGTCGCCTTGTAACCCTACGGGCAGCGTGTATAGTAAAGAAGAGCTTGAAGGCTTGGTAAAAGTTTTTGAAAAGTACCCAAACATTTACATCATATCCGACGAAATTTACGAACACATCAACTTTGTAGGCGGGCACCACTCTATTGCCCAATTTGCTTCAATAAAAAACAGAGTGATTGTAGTAAACGGCTTTTCAAAATCGTTTGCCATGACGGGCTGGCGCATAGGCTATATGGCAGCAAGCAAAGAAATTGCCAATGCCTGCGATAAGTTACAAGGCCAAATAACTTCGGGCTCATGCAGCATAACCCAAAAAGCAGCAGTTGCAGCTTGCAATGGTGGCTTAAAAAGTGTACACGAAATGCGAGATGCTTTCCAAAAACGCCGAGATTTGGTTTACGGCTTATTAACCGAAATTGATGGCGTAAAAGTAAACCTACCCGATGGTGCATTTTACTTTTTCCCGGATATTACCGCATTTTTGGGCAAGTCGTTTAATGGCACACCAATTAATACCGCCGAAGATTTATCTTTATTTATATTAAACGAAGCACACGTAAGCACTGTTACAGGCGAAGCATTTGGTAACCCCGATTGCATTCGTATATCGTACGCAGCTTCGGAAGAAGAGCTAATAACGGCGATGAGCAATATTAAAAAAGCCCTTTCGCAATTAGTATAAATTGTGATAAGTCAACTTTTTGATAGCTTCGATAAACTAAACATCGTTATTATTGGTGATGTGATGATTGATGCTTACCTGTGGGGTAAAGTTGATAGAATTTCGCCCGAAGCGCCTGTACCAATTGTATCGGTTACTAAAAAAGAACACCGCTTGGGCGGAGCCGCAAACGTAGTTTTAAACCTTCAAGCATTAGGGGCCACACCCTTTATTTGTGCCCTTGTGGGCGATGATGCAGAAGGCGAAGTGTTTATACAATTATTAAAAAAAGCCAAAATATCCGATAAGGGAATAATAAAAATTAAAGGTAGGCCTACCACCATAAAAACCCGTGTAATAGGCCACAACCAACAAATTTTACGTATAGATGAAGAAACCGAAGAAGAAATATCATCGGCGCAAAGCCAAATAGTTATACAAAACGTTTCTTGTTTTTTAGCCGAACATAAAATTGATGCCATAATTTTTGAAGATTATGATAAAGGTTTAATTACCCAAGCCCTTATTGATGAAGTGATTAAACAAGCCAAACAAAAAAATATCCCCGTAATTGTAGATCCTAAGAAGCGTAATTTTTTAAGCTATAAAGAAGTTGATTTGTTTAAACCTAATTTAAAAGAATTAAAAGAAGGTTTAAAATTAGATTTTGATGCCCACAACCACCAACAATTACAAGCCGCAGTTGCAAAACTGCAAAGCAAAATTAGCGCAAAAAACGTTATGGTAACACTTTCTGAACTAGGTGTTTATGCAGCAAGTGATACAAACGAAAAACTTATACCAGCACATATACGCACTGTGGCCGATGTATCGGGCGCAGGAGATACTGTAATTAGCGTTACCGCTGTTTGCCTAGCCGCAGGTGCCGATATTTTTACCGCTGCTCAAATTGGTAACCTTGCTGGCGGCCTAGTATGCGAAAAAGTAGGCGTTGTGCCTATAAATAAAATGCAATTACTCACCGAAGCGTTACGGCTAGAGAGCTAAATTTTATATCAAAATTTTAAAGGTTAAATAAACACCTTAACCAATTGACTATTATATTTTTGAGAATTTAAGTAGTAATAAATCATGAAAAACACGGCATTATACCAAAAACACGTTTCATTAAATGCAAAAATGATACCCTTTGCAGGCTACAATATGCCCGTACAATACGAAGGCATCAATAAAGAACACGAAACAGTACGCAAAACAGTGGGCATTTTTGATGTAAGCCATATGGGAGAGTTTATTATTTCGGGGCCTAATGCCTTAGACTTAATACAACGGGCTACCTCAAACGATGCCTCAAAATTGTTTGATGGTAAAGTACAATATGCTTATTTGCCTAATTTAAAGGGTGGTATTGTTGATGATTTATTAGTGTACCGTATTAATGAAGCTACCTACATGTTGGTAGTAAATGCATCAAATATTGATAAAGATTGGGATTGGCTACAAAGCCTAAATATCCAAAATGCAAGCTTAAAAAACATATCCGACCGTACAACTTTATTAGCTGTACAAGGCCCATTGGCCGCAAAAGCATTACAAACATTAACCCATATAAACTTACACACAATGCCTTACTATACCTTTGCCAAAGGTATTTTTGCTGGAATAAATAATGTATTAATTTCGGCAACGGGTTATACAGGTGCTGGCGGTTTCGAAATTTATGTAGATAACCAACATGCCTTAACCCTTTGGGAGGCTATTTTTACTGCTGGCAAGCCTTATGGTATTAAACCCATAGGCTTGGGTGCAAGGGATACATTACGCCTAGAAATGGGCTATTGCTTATACGGAAACGATATAAATGACACTACTTCGCCTGTAGAAGCGGGCTTAGCTTGGGTAACTAGTTTTAACAAACCCTTTACCAATTCGGATAATTTAGCAGCGCAATTAAAAATCGGCCCTAGCCAAAAATTAGTAGCTTTTGAAATGATAGATAGAGGAATACCTCGCCACGATTACGAAATTGTAAACGCTAATGGCCATACTATTGGCAGGGTAACATCGGGTACACAATCGCCATCGCTACAAAAAGCCATTGGTATGGGATATGTTAAAACCGAGTTTGCCGGCTTAGGCAACCAAATTTTTATTTGTATTAGAGGAAGCCACATTAAAGCCAAAATTGTAAAATTACCTTTTTATAAAAAACAAGATTAAAATTTAGCATGTTAAAAAAAGTTGAAGTTTGCTTTACGCCAGCTTTATTGCCTTTATACGAAATTGAAAATACTATTGTGGTTGTAATTGATATTTTTAGAGCCACATCGTCTATCTGTTACGGTTTCGAAAACGGTGCCAAAGCAATTATTCCGGTGGCTACGGTTGAAGAATGTTTGGCTTACCAAAACCAAACATTTTTGTTAGCTGCCGAACGTGATGGGAAAGTAGTAGATGGTTTTGATTTTGGCAATTCGCCTTTTTCGTACACTAGGCAAAAGATAGACGGTAAAACCATTGTATTAACTACCACAAATGGTACACACGCTATTAATCAATCTAAAACTAAAGCAAATCAAATTATTATTGGTTCTTTTTTTAACCTCGATGCTGTGTGTAATTATTTGGCTAACGAAGAAAAAAATGTATTGCTGCTTTGTGCTGGTTGGAAAAATAAGTTTAATTTAGAAGATACCCTTTTTGCAGGTGCAGTTGTGCAACAACTGGTACAAAATGGCTTTAGCTGCGATGATGCCAGCACAGCCTCTTTAGATTTATACAATATCGCAAAAACTGATTTGTATGCATATACGTCCAAAACGTCGCACAGCGAACGTTTAATAAACCTTGGCATCGAAGAAGATATTAAGTTTTGTTTAAAATTAAATATTACATCGGTTATACCAGTGTTAATAGGCGATAGGTTAGAAGTTTTAATTAGATAACTATAATCGCATAAATTTTATTTCGCAAAGGCGCAAAGGTTGGTTAATTGTTTTATCGCGGTTTTGGGGAGAAGCACAAATTTTCAAGTTAGTACAAATGTTCTTTAAAGGCACAATGTTCAAATGTGCTACCATAATCGTTGGCTTATCCTGTCATTCCGTTTATAAATGTTTCTACAAAATCAATTATTCTTTTTAGTATTTTATCTCCTAATTTTTTACGTTGTAATAGGCTTGGTTTTTCGCCTTCAATAAGTTCTAACTGTAAAGTTTCACAACGTTGTTGATGGCATTTCTTCCCCTTCGGGGTTTTCTTTTCCGGCTACGCCTACAAAGAAAACCCCGAAGGGGAAAGATAAAA
>RDYW01000018.1 GCA_004293485.1 Sphingobacteriales bacterium
GGTACAGCAATTTACTCCGTACAAAACCATAGCTGCTTATTGGCTTTGGTGGCACTATATTCAGCAAAAAAAATTGGCGTTTTATTGAGATTTCAAATATAGGCCTTAAAAAACTGGATGACCAAACCCTGCAAAGTCTACCAAATAAACAAATCCCTGATTCCTTGCTTCCGGACACCAATTTGATGCATAATTTTTACCCTGGTTTTCATTATCGAATTTTAAGGTGTCCTCATATGACCATACCACGATTTCATTTACAACTAGCTTTTTTATATGATTATAATTTAAAATTTTCCCTGCGTCTCTTGATAACTGTCCAATTGAGATATTTGAATCTTCGAGAAATATTTCATGAACAAAAAACTCAGTTCCATCTTTTTTAAACTTTCTCAATTTCTTCACTTCAATTAAATCACCTGACTTTACACGAGACTTTATAAATGTAAATGAATTAGTTTTATTAAAAATATAGTCATTAGCAGCCCACCCAATATTTAATTTAGTTATTCCTGGCTCAGCAGGAATTCCTAAAGATGTATTGATACCATTAGGTAATGGATAAGAAATTGAAGAACTCAAAGCTAACTCCCTTTGCCATTTAAACACTAAAAGCCTGTACCTAGCTCTTGTATAAGCTACAAATGCAAGTCTTTTTTCTTCGTCGATTGTATCTAAAACTTGTTTTGCAGACAAAGGTTCCAATTGATTATAAGCTAAATCAGAATATGAAGGTGCAGTAATAACACAGTCAAACTCCAACCCTTTTACTTTGTGCATAGTAGTTAGTACAATTTCTGTTTCATGATTTCTTTCTTCGAATACATGAATATGAGTTTCATAAATCTTTCTCAATTGACCATCATCTTTATAACTTAATTCACTGATATAGTCAATCAGTGTTTTGAATGTAAAGTTTTCATCTTCAGAATTTTTAAAGAAATCCATAGTAAGACAAAAAACTAATTTTAAGTAATAATCATTCCAATTGGGGTTTTGAATGATTAGTTCAATCACTTTAGCTTTTAGTTTCTCCTGAAAATCATGTAGAATATTTTTATTCTGTATCTTTTCAAACAATGAAAGTACAGCATGGCATTCTCTAATACGAGTGAATTCATAAGGTAAGCAACCTTGAATACGTATTCTTACATTAGGAAGAAATAATCCTTTTAGTCTTTGAAACCCTTTGTAAACCTCATTGTTAGTCCGAAATAATACAGCTATTTGCTTGTATTTTGATTCAACGCCATTGCCATCTAAATAAGTTTCGGATGTTAATTCTATAATTTTATCCCACCACTTGCTTTCTGGATCTAAGGTATTATCAACCACCTTAACATAATCAGTAATAAAACTTTCATGCGGAAACTTCGTCGCTACGGGAATTAAATGTTGGTATTCTGGGTCAAGTGCCAAAAATTGACTTGCGAATTTTAATATTCGGGGATAGGAACGATGATTTTTTACCAAACTAAAATTAGTAGGATTAAACCTTTCATTAAAGTCGTCGTAGTAATGGTAAGGGTTCATAAACTTCCTTGAATAACCATAAATACTTTGATTTGGGTCACCTATTATAAACAAATTTGCGTTGGTTGATTCATTTAGTTTATTTAGAATGTCCATTCGTGTTTCATCAATATCCTGAAATTCATCAACTAAAATATGTTTCAATGGGGCTAGTTGATTCATAATGAATCCCGGTGTTTCATGAAGGATTTCTAATAATTTGGGTTCCCATTGTTCAAATGTTAAACCCTGTAATTCAGTTCCACAATATTTTTTCGCAAGCCCGTGAAAGGTGTATATGTTGATTCTCTTAGTCAAATTACCGAACCCCAAATCTTTAAATAACTTTCCTAATCTCTCTTTTAGTTCCGAAACTACCGCACGATTATATGCTAACACTAAGATTTCTTCCGGATTTGCAAATTTATAGTAAACTAATCTAGCTACTCTAAGGGTTAATGTATGTGTCTTACCAGAACCTGGTCCCGCAACTACATTAATATTTTGATTGACATCCGATAAATATATTTCTCGTTGTTCATTATTGAGTCTTTCATCTTCTTGATCTTTTATCGCTTTCCCTCTGAATGCTTTGAAAATAGGATGTTCTTCATCAATATCTCCAACATTTTGAAGATGATTGATTAATTCCACTTTAGTTCTCGAAGCAAAAAAACCTCGAATAAAAGCATCTTTCTTATCATCAACTAACGTTGAAAGTACTTGTAGGGCTATTAATTTCAGTTCTCTGATTTCTTGTGTTTCAACAAAATCATTATATACTTTTTTGTCATTTCCCTCATCTACTGTTTCGTTTATTTCATTAGTTGAATGTAGATAAACTTCAATACCACTAGGAAGCAACCCGCCAGTTTTACAATATCCTAATACTGAAAGTATAAATAGCAAGTTTGATAAGTATTGAACATTTCCATTAAGCTTCAATTCGGAAATAATATCTGGCCAGTTAAAATTCCTTATATTTTTATCAAAATATTGCTTTGCTACATAATCCAATAGTTTTAGACAGTCTCTCTCTAATTGTGTGATTTTATTCGACCATTCTTCCTTTTTGTGATAGCCATTATAAACAGTTTGAATTACTTTTTTCTTACTATCTATATCTTTTTCTAATTCAGAAGTGCATTTTGTTTTACCCAATAAACGTACAATGGTAAAAGCATGTTTAAATCGTTTTTTTGTAATATCCGTACAATATTTTTCTCTTGTTTTTAGAGAAGATTTAGTGCTGGGATTTATCGGCCATGGTAATTCAGCAAAACACAGATTCTCATCTATACAATTTTTAAAAAAGTAATCGAGTTCGTCTCCATCAAACACTTTTGAATCTAAAGCTGTAATAGAATTAAGTATCTCTCTAGCAAATGAAAAAATAGTTTTTAACGCTGGATATTTATTTTTAATTGTCGATTTGCTATAAAATAAAAGTTCATCATTCCTTAGATTAGTTGGCTCAATAACTACATCTTGCAATAGCTTAAATATACCCGTAGCATGATTTTTTAATAAAGCTGTAAATAGATTTTCAAGACTCAGCTTGGAAATGCTTCGTAACGATGCAATGGAAAGTTGCACTACTTTATTAGATGGAACATCACTAGGAAGTAATTCAAGTATAGCTTGACATACTTTTTCGCAATCCTTATCGGGACATTTTTTTATACCATCAGCTAATTTATTTAATGATGCAGAATCTAATTCTAAATGAGTAATTGTGAAATACCCTAATTTAATTCTTTCTAATCGTTCCAGCCAATGCAAGGCAATTCTGAATTTTGTATCTGTTTCATCATCTGTAGAACCTGTTAAATTTGAATAGAGATTGAACGGCACTGCAACGGGAATTTCAGAATCCGGTAGCAAGGGTTTAAATCTTGCGAAATATTCTTCCAATACCTGTTTAATATCCTTTACCTCATGCCATGAAATTCTGCTTTCATGCAGTTGGTCTTTTAATTTTGCGAAGTCATTATTGGTGGTAAGGCAAAGTGTCTTAATCGGATTTTCACTATTATTAAAACCTGCTTCTAATCTTTGTTTCTCATTTCTACCAGCCCTACCAACTTCTTGAAGAAAATCCTCAAACGTACTGGGCGGTGAATAATGGGTTACAAAATGAATATTTGGAATATCCATTCCCATACCAAATGCTTTTGTTGCAAATAGAATTAGAATTTCACCCGATTTATATTTTCCATAAGCCTCCTTTCTATCTTCTGCATCCATTCCAGCATGAAACGCACCTACCTTATCAGCATAGATACAATTTGGAAATTCTGCTTTCAAAATATCAGGAAATAACAACGTACACTCTTCGACCTTTTTTCTACTCTTTACAAAAATGATGGCTCGGCTCAACTCTGAATTAAATTTTTCAGGGTTGATATATAAAGCAATTTCCCTTAATCTATTATCTTCATTCACACTATGTTTGAAATCCATTTTGATGTGGTCTCTAACCGGATTGTATGTTTTATCGAGACCATCTACTTGCTGAATTGATTTATCAGGAAACTTACCATTTTCTGTGAAAATAAATTGAACTTCTTCTAAAACTTGATCTGATATTGTTGCAGAAAATAGCAACTTTCGCATTTGATAACTTTTCGACTTATCTGCTATAACCCTTCCCGCATTCAAATAATCAGGACGAAACTCCTGACCCCATTGCGAAATACAGTGTGCCTCATCGAAAACGACATACTCTAATCCACTATCAGCATCCAATCTTGTAAGAAGACAATTTTCAAATGAACGAGACCTAAACCGTTCTGGTGTTATATACAGAAGTGTGATTTCACCCCCAATAACTCTTCTGTAAATGTCTTTTATTTCTTCCTGAGATTTATCGCCACTTAAATATTCCACATTACTATACAAACCCATTTCATGCAATATCTCGACCTGATCGTGCATCAGTGCTCTTAGTGGTGATATTACAATACTTAATTTATTCGTAAATGAAGATCGAAACAATGAAGGTGCTTGAAACAAAACCGATTTCCCAGCACCTGTTGGTAAAGAAATTAATAAATCTTTTTTGGCTGGTAGAATTTCATTTAGACATTTATCTTGATAGTCGTACCACTCAAAAAAATCGCCATTTTCATTTTTGGGTAAAAACAATTGTCTTAGAATCTGCTTAGCTTCAGCTATGTCAAAGTCATTGTCCTTTAATAAATCTGATGGAAAAAAATCAGATGCCACTTTGTAATCAGCTTCATAATCTTCAATTCTACTCCAAAGTCTTACATGTTTTGATTTTAATTCTAAACTCTTCTCAATTCCAACAAAATCAGCAAGTCTTGTATCACATAAAAATAAGTTAGATTCTTGATTGTTATCAATTATCATCTTGTAATAGTAATCAACTAGCGGCTTGTGAAGTCTAAATAACTTGTATGTATCAAAATCTCCTTTATTTCCTAAATCTCCCTTTAATGATGGGATATAATTTGCGTTTTCAGTAGGTTCCATATCCTCTTTATTAACCTTTCCCTTCAACATTTGCAATTTCTCCTGTAGCAAAAAACTATCCCATATAAAATCTAATGGACCAGTATAGTTGCTTGAAATTATTTTGTCTAAGGTTAGGAAAGAAACTATTAAAAGTTTGTTAGGTGATCTATGTGTATGCAGTAATTCTACCTGTCTTGCCAATGAAGCCTTTGTATCAGGAATAAAATACCCTCTACGCCTTGCATAAGCTGATAGCTTTTCAGTTTCCCATTCATCGTTTACAATCAAGACTTTAGGATTATTTGTATTACTAATGCCCTCAAATAATTTGAATTGATATACCCAATATATTTTCCTATACAACGATTCAGGATTAACCCTTTTTTGTTCAGCTATATAACCAGACTTCCTGACATCCGGCCTTATAATGAATGAATTTGTTTTTGTAAAGGTTTCATCTACCCAATTAATATAATGAGCCTCATTAATAGGCAAATCATTTATACAAGCCTCAAAGTTGAGATTACACCATACTTTGAATTTGCCCTTACCAATTTTTTCTAACCAAATATTTTGAACAAATTCAGGAAACTCTGTTATACCCAATTGCCTGCAATGACTTTGTTCGAGACTAATAAAACTTTTACCACCAGACATTTGCAGCCATATAGGTTCATTTTTTAATCTGTCGAAAATTGTCGCAAAATCAAAGTCTTGGCCTAATTGTAATTTACTTGTTAGATTGTATAATTCATTACCAACTACAATTACTTTTAAATCCGAAACTTGATTGCTATGCTGTTTTAGGATTTCTATATCAGTTGGCTTAATGCAGATAGGCTTGTGATTAATATTTCCAAAGTCAACATCAATGTTGTCGCATATTAACGTTGATTGCTCAATGTTTAGCTTTAAACGTATGGCTATTGGCAGGTGCTGAAAATAAGGCTGCAACCCTTTTGAAATGCACGAATCCACAAATCGAAAAAGGATAGCTTTGAGCAACTTGTCATTTCCAAGAGTCACTTCTATTTTTTCTTTATTTAAGCAAAATCCTAAAGACTTATTATCCGAATAAAATGTGAGGTCAAATTGATGGGATAATGTATTCCAAAGAAATTCGGGAGCAATTACAACCTTGTTCCCCTCTTCATTTAATTTTTCTGTGAGTTGATTAAACGTTTGTTCAGAAATATTTTGGTTTGTAGGATTAGGACGGAAAAACTCATTGGACTGTTTTACAAAATATTCATAATCCAACAAAGCCCAATTTGAATTACTGCTAATTTGATTGATTGATTCGATTGCTTTTGAAGGCAATAATTCTTTAACTACATCTAAATTACTTTGCGAAACTATTATCCTTGATAATTGATTTTTGAATAATTGGTAAGTGAGTTCTGTATCTGAAGCTGCACTGTGTTGTGTTTTAAGTCCGTAACTAAATCGTTCTGGGTTAAGCAACATTTCGACCTCAAGAGTATCCCAAATAAAATCAGAAGAAGGCGAAGCCCCATGATTTGATAATACAGATAAGTCAAACTCCTTAATGTTCTGTCCAATAATTAAAGAACCTGAATTTATAATTGCTACCAGTTCTCTAATACCATCTTCCAGCTTTTTAAAATCCGATTCGCTTTTAACACCTAATCTACTTTTCCAGGCGAACTCATTTATTTTCTCACCATCGGATTCCAAGTCGAAACAAACAAAATCCAAATTTAGAAATTCAATTTCAACTAAATCAGAGACATAAGCGTCTTGAAATTCCGAAATTTCTTCGCAAAAATTAAATATTCGCAGAGCCTGCCGAGCTGGCAACTTTTCTACAAAACTGAACTTTTGCTCGTTTAGACTTATCACCTTTAGAATTCCTATCACTATCTCATCGTCCAGCGAAATGGATATGCCATTGTTGATTATTAGACAATAAAAAAAAGTGTCAACGCACCTGATAATCGATGCGTCAAATTTGATGCTCGAAATTGAATTTTTGACTTTATTTAAAAAATTTACTAAACCAATCAAATCTTCCTCATTCTCAATATCCCAACCTTTATCAACTAAAACATGAAAAGCCATTGTGAATAATTCACAATCACCTTGTTCACTATACAATTTATCAATAAATTTTTCCAGGCTCGGAACGCTAAGGGAAGGTAAAACAACATCAACAACATACTCTAATTCTTGTCTACTGTTAGGTTCCGGCAACGAATTAAGTTCGCATCTAGCCCAAAGCATTATACTAAGTTTATTCAACGACACCTGTCGTATTTCGAGGTACCTTGAAAAAAAAGAAAATCTTTGTAGCTCAGCCAACCCTTTATTGATAAACTTCCACTCGTTTTGCTCGTATTTCGAGAGAGCAGAATTTACAATTGTTGTTAACCTTTCAAAATCACACACTATTTCAAGCCTTGTAACAAGTCCGTCAATCAAAACCCTATTTTCATACACATCCCGTAGTAATACATTTAGAATTTTTAAGCCAAAATCAATCACTTCGCTTGTTTCAGCTTGCCAATCATGTTTTCGTACAACGAACCATCGGTCATCGTTTGTTTTATGGACCGCCACAACTTGAAACCCCTCAGCTACTTTGTGAGACAAATCAATTTTGAAATCGCCACCGTCGACACAGAAAATTAAAGTCCCCAATTTATTACTGCCATTTCCAGCCCCAACAAACGCAGGAATCTCGTTAGTAACATCTTTAATCAGATTAAATCCTTTTGTCGATTTATATTGATTAAAAGTCACCAAATCACCTTTCCTGGGCTTATGGTATCGGCAATTGTCAATGTTAATCCTTGTGCTTTTGCTCCCGTGCAGATCTTTTATGGAACCAACCTGGTTTTTAACTAAGTCGAAATATTCTATAATTCCAAGCCTAGTCCGCAGGCTTGACTTACAAGAAGAAGGAACCAGATGTTTTTTATCACTGACTAACTTGAGTGACTCTTTATTTTGATTAAAATTCACGTGTTTAGTGTGGTCCAATTGAGCGGTGGCAATTTTCGAATCAACTATACACCTCTCAATTTTCTTTCTTAATTCTAGTTTCTTAATCCGAGGACTTGTTTTTGTTAATACTAATAATTCATGTAACAAAGGCTCTAAATCGTCTATATTCAAAACTTCGCAAGAGTCCAGCCAAGACTTATTTAAACCAATATGGGAAGCACCTATCGACAGTGCGTCGATATCTAACTTATAGGTTACCAATACTTCCCTGATTGTCATATACTAAAAATACAGATTAACTCAGATTGGAAGTTACAACATTGGCTACAACTCAGCAGAAAAAATTGGCGTTTTATTGAGATTTCAAATACCGAAATCGTTACAATATTTTTAGGTCAAGTTTGTTCGCCTAAGTACTCGATTTAACTTC
>RDYW01000019.1 GCA_004293485.1 Sphingobacteriales bacterium
ATTTGTATGATTACGGAGACTAGTGGCATTTTATTATTTATTTGCTATATCGCTGAATTCAATCTTATAGACATGAGTTTGTTGAAAACTCTGCTCCAGCACACTATTTATACGCTGCTTTAGATAAGGCGCGTGGTTGTAGTTAGGTATAATTACGGAGACGATTGGCATGAGTAATAAATGTTGTTTAAATTTTCTGCCGTGTCAGGGTGTTATCACGTTACACCTAAGAATTTTTTCCTTAGCAATAACAACACCTTTCTTTTGAAGAAAGCATTGTTTCTATTGTGATTCTGAATATTTAATTTTGTTGGTGAAGAACACCAACAAAGGCGGAAATTTTTATTTGTATGATTACGGAGACTAGTGGCATTTTATTATTTATTTGCTATATCGCTGAATTCAATCTTATAGACATGAGTTTGTTGAAAACTCTAGACCGCTATCAATACGCTGCTTTAGGAAGGGCGCATGGTTGTAGTTGGGTATGATAACTGAGACAAAGGGCATTTATTTACCTTTTATAAATCGTAGAAAATACTTTATAGATGTTCTTAGTGGATTATTTTCTTCAAACTTTACTCTTTCTTTATAGTAATTGAGTTCATTTATTAGTTGAATGTATAATTCCGAATGTTTGTGAACTATATAAGTAAAATTTTGATTGCCTTTGTCTAGTTCAACAGTTTGGGTAATCATACTATTGCCTACTATTCTGTAATAATACAGTTCTTCGTCTATAAAATAAAATCTAAATCCATTCTTTATGCTGTGTACCCAAAACTCCCAGTCTTCTACTCCATGGTATGGCATTTGGCTATCGTAGCCATTATTCTTTTCCCAAACAGATTTTTTATAAATGGCACAGGCATCTATATAGTTGCCCATCATTAGCTGCGATGCATCAAATGCATGGGTGTTAAACTTGCGCCATGCTATATCTTCTCCAAAAAATAAAGGTTTAGCATATACAATATCGGCTTTGTTAGTATCTAGTACTTCAATAGCTTTAAGTATATAATCTGGCTTTACTTTATTGTCAGCATCGAGCGGCAATATATATACTCCCTGTGCCATCTTTATTCCTTCATTTCTAGCATTTGCCAGCCCTTTGTTTTCTTGGTTAATGATTCTGATCGCTGGATATAGTTCTTCTACTTTATTCAAATATAAAGGGGTATCATCTGTAGAGCCATCATTTATGATAATTATCTCCATCAACCCCTCCTCCAATAGTTTAATAATTGATTCAATACACTCCTCTAAGAAATAACCTTGGTTGTAACAAGGTATAATTACAGATAGCTTTGGTATCATTTATTTTTTGTAAGCGAATGTGGTTTCTCCTATATCCAGTATTGTAAAACCGTTGTTGGTTAATAAATTATAAATATTTTCTCTGCACTTAAATTCATCGTGAATTTCAAGCGCTAAGATTTTAGTTTTTTTTAAGATTACATCATAAGAATTAGTCTCAGCAAATATATTTGCTTCTGCACCTTCTACATCTATTTTAAGAATATCTATTTCTTCATTTTCAAAATATTGCTTATAAATGTCATTTAGAGTAATTGAGTTTACTTCATTACCCTTTTCTTTGTCCCCTTGAACTATACTTTTGGCCCAGTGTTCCCCACCTCTAAAGCTAGAACCAAGTGTTAATTTTTTGTTGCTATATCCCCACAAAGCCAATTTCAAAATAGTCTTATATTTAGCAGAATAATATATTTTTTGAAAATGAAAGTTTTCTGTATCAGCTTCAATAGAAACTACTCTATCTATTTCTACATTTTGAGATATCCAATGACTAAACAATCCAATATTAGAACCTGCATCTATAATTTTAAGTGGCTTGTTAAAATTCAATTGTTTAATAATTTCTAATAAAGGCTTGTACTCTTCATCAATATATACTTGATTAAAAACTCTATAATCAGAGGTATAGGGTCTCAAAACATAGTTAAGTTCATTTTTTGAGATTTGAAGTACATTTTGCTTTGATCGTTCACATTGAAATCCTGATTTTTTTAATTGATTTATTTCTGAAATATAATTAGCCAACAATCCATTTTTATTCAGTCTCAGAATAATTCTATTAATTACTTTAAGAAGAAAAATGCTTAGTTTTTCTTGAAAAGTATAACCTGTATTAAAAAGTCGCATTCTCATTTCTTAAAAACAGTTATTGTATCATAAGACACTTCAAATGGAATAATCAATAAATTTTTAATAATTGGAATAAGTCTTATAACTCTATTCCAAATTGAAATCGCTCTTATTCTTTTCATAGAAACTTCGTAATTAAAAGATTTGCCTGGTATAGTCTTTACATTACTGTCCAGTTTTTTTAATAAATCTATTTCTAGAGTTTCAAATTTAGAAAAGACCAGTTCAATATTTAATTTATGTGCCATAGCCTCATAAGCACTAGGGTATATGCGCCAACAGTCAAGTGGTGCTTCATGATATGGCCAACTAATAGGACTAATAATAAAAATCATGCCTCCTTTCTTCAAAATTCTTTTCATTTCAGTTAGCCACAACCAAATATCTTGCACATGCTCTATCACTTGTCCAGACACTACAATATCATATTGCTCATCGGGTATTGGAAATTGATATGGATTTTGAATAATATATGTTAATTTATTGGTATTACTAGCAATATATGTTGTATCGGCAAAATCTAATGTATGCCAAGTTAATGTATCGTTATTAACAAACTTTGAATAGGCAGAAGGAATACCAGCTGGTCCTATTTCTAGTACGTATAAATTATTTGTAAAATACTGTTTATAGTATTTTTTGAAAAGCAGTTCGCTATTTAAGTGCATTATCTGTTTTTAATTAGTTTAGCTGGCACACCACCATAGATTGAATATTCTGGTACATCTTTATTTACTACACTTCCAGCAGCAATTATTGCCCCTTTATGAATATGAACTCCATCAAGAATTGTACATCCATGTCCTATCCAAACATCATCATCAATTACAATTCCTTTGTAGATATTTTCTTGCTGCTGCATTGGTATATCTTTTCTACAATAGCCATGATTATTAGGTATAATCATACAATGACCAGCAATCATGACATGATTACCAATTATTGTATTTGCTACGCCATATATAATAGAATAAGGATTAATGCTACAATTGTCTCCAATTGTAATATTTCCATCAAAATAACTCATCAAAATAACTCCATCTAAAATTTCTGTATTATTTCCAATTTGAATAATCCCATTTGCTTTATGTTTAATGATTACATTTTTTTCTATATAGACATTTTGGCCTAAAACCAAATTTTTCTTTGTAATTTTTCTATAATGTTCCTTTTTTATTATGGTAAATTTAAGAATCTTGATTAAGCCAATTAAACTCCTCAATATATGCGCAAGTATTTTCTTCCCACTTATATTCTCTTTCTTTTTCATACATAACAACCTCAAAATAGCAAATTTTATCAATTTCTTCAATAATTTCTAAGCCAAGTCTTCTTGCAATTATTACTTTACAATAATATTTACCCATATATAATCTGCAATTAGGTAGAATACATTTTAGTTTATTTGATCCACTTTTATTTAATATTTTCTTTTCTCCATTGAAAATCCATGTGTGTATTACTGGATTCTCATCTTTATTAAATATTTGCAATGATACAGCACCTCCTTCTATTGCTTCTTTTAAGTGTATGTATAATTCAAAAACAAGTTTTTCGCCTGAATAATGAACATATCCACTATTTGAGGTAAGAGCGTTTAAATATACTAATTCATCTTTTTCAGGATTAATTTCCTTTTTATAATATGAGAATAAAGTATTTTCTAAATCTAGATACTCTGAGATAACTTTTTTAGTTGATCCATAACTAATTATCTTCCCATTTTTTAAATATATACTATTTTGGGTAAGTGTAGAAACTGCTTGCATATTATGACTCACAAACAGCACAGTCCTTCCTTCGCCTTTGCTCACATCGTTCATTTTGCCTAGGCATTTTTTTTGGAACTCGGCATCGCCTACGGCAAGCACTTCGTCTACTATCAGAATCTCGCTTTCTAGGTGTGCTGCCACAGCAAAGGCTAGTCGCACATACATACCAGAGCTATAGCGCTTCACTGGGGTGTCTATGTATTTCTCTACACCAGCAAAATCTAAAATCTCGTCAAACTTGCGCTTAATTTCGGCCTTGCGCATACCCAATATCGCTCCATTGAGGTAAATGTTTTCTCTTCCCGTCAGCTCTGGGTGAAAGCCCGTGCCTACTTCTAATAAGCTCGCTACTCTTCCTTTTAACTTTACACTGCCTGTGGTGGGTGAGGTTACGCGGCTCAGTATCTTAAGCAAAGTACTCTTGCCTGCTCCGTTTCGGCCAATAATGCCTACTGCTTGTCCTTGTTCGATTTCAAAATTGATGTCTTTCAAACTCCAAACTACTTCTCCTTTTTCGGCTTTTGTGGTGCGGTCGTTGGTTTGTCCAATTTTTAGAAAAGGGTCTTCTTTTCCCCGCATTTTTGCCCACCATCGCTCAAAATCGTGCGAGATGGTGCCTGTGCCAATCTCCCCGAGTTGGTAGGCTTTGCTTAAATTTTCAACTTGTATGGCTATGTTGGTCATTTTTTTTTTAACAAAGCCTTTCTTTCGAAGAAAGGCTTTGTTGTAGGTTTGAGTAATTAAATTAGTCCTTCTTTCGAAGAAAGGCTTTGTTGTAGGTTTGAGTAATTAAATTAGTCCTTCTTTCGAAGAAAGCCTTTGTTGCTGGTTTGGTTATTTGATTTTTATTCTTTTTTCTTTAAGTCAGGCTTTGTTGTTGAGTTGTTATTCTCATTATTTCCTACGAATTTATATATGGATCATAAACTACTTATTTTTTATTGTCTTTGTCGATGTGGAATATGAAACTGTCGAGGTGTTTGATTTATTTTTTTAACAAAGCCTTTCTTCGAAAGAAAGGCTTTTTACATCGATAAGATTTTTAGAATTCCAGTATCAGCTCCTGCAAATCTCTTATGTCTGTTTTCTTTGAGTGTTCTGTTATATATTTTTCTTCATTCCCAAAACCAGAAATCACTTCCTCCTTTCTAAGTTTAGTCAGTTTGTTCGAAATAAAACTATGATAGCTTGAATGTGGATAGTCTCTGAAATCTTTAACAAATCCATGCTTCTGTGGATTTTGATGTATATAGGTGATTAATCTATTTAGATATACTCCATTATCTACTTCTATTCTACAAAAAGGTTCTTCAAACAACGAACCACTTTGGTTATACACCTTGTTTCTTGCCAAAGTAAAGCTTTTGAAAAGGCTTGCAAAGGCATTGCTCAATATCCAATTAAGGTTTTTGTCAGCATGTTTTGTTTGTAACATTTCTCTTATTTGGGCTTCGCTTTTTGTTTTTATCAAAAAGTGAAAATGGTTTTTCAGAAGGCAATAAGCATAGGTTTCGCAATAAGGAAAAACATAAAGTGCATATTTCTTCATAAAAAAGAGGTAGTTCTTCTCTTCAAGGAAGATATTCTGACCTCTAATGCCTTGGTTATAAATGTGGTAAAAAGTATCTCCCTTGAGTTGGGTGTTTTTTACGTCCACTTTTCTTTTTAAATATAGCCTTACTTTAAATGAAGATATTTACTTTTTATATCCTTTTAAACAAAGCCTTTCTTCGAAAAAAAAAATTTGCTTTTTCAATCTATTTATACAAATACTTTCTTTGGATGAAGATTTTTACTTTTTAAATCCTTTTAAACAAAGCCTTTCTTCGAAAGAAAGGCTTTGTTATTCTAAACCGTATCTATAAAAGTTTTCTCCACCTTATTAAATATCAACACCCCAATCAAAGTGATTCCAAAAGTAACCGCACTACATACTCCTAAGCTAAACCATGAAAAATCTCCTTGACCAAGGAATCCATATCTAAATGTCTCAATAATCGTGGTCATAGGATTGAGGGAAATGAGCCATTTATATTTTTCAGGTGCTGTGGAAAGCGGATAAATCACCGTGGTGGCATACATAAGTAGTTGCACTCCAAAAGTTACCAAAAAGCTCAAATCTCGGTATTTTGTGGTGAGAGCAGAGATAATCATTCCTAAACCTAAACCTTGAAGTGCCATCAAAAGCACCAAGTAAGGAAAAAGAATAGCAAAAAAGGTGATGTCAAAATTAGCACCCATGAATTTGTAATATACCAATGCCATCACAAAAAGGGCAAATTGAACCAAAAACTTTATCAAGTTTGAAGCCACTATACTCAAGGGCATGATGAGGCGAGGAAAATATACCTTTCCAAAAATATTGGCATTGTCTTTGAATACAGTACTTGTTTTGTTGAGGCACTCAGCAAAATAGTTCCAACATGTGATGCCAGCTAAATAAAACAACGGTTTTGGCAATCCATCGGTAGAGATACCAGCCAAATTTCCAAAAATGAAAGTATAAATGACAGTGGTAAAAATCGGTTGCACAAAAAACCACAACGGCCCAAGAATCGTTTGCTTATAAAAGGAAACAAAGTCTCGTCTCACAAACAATACCAGCAAATCGCGATAGTGCCACAAATCACGTAAAGGCAGTTCAAAAAGTGAGTTTTGCGGACGAATAACGGTGTCCCAATTGGCATGGGAAGTGTGATGTTGCATGAATGCTAAATTTTTAAAATATATCTAAGGCTTTTTCTGTCAAAAAATCTTTCACCTCTTGCTCCGAAGGTGGATTGGGTATGAGGTAATCTATTTGTTCGGAATAATTGATATTTGTAAAATACTGAAGTTGACCTCTGAATAGCTTTTCAGAAAATTGACCTTCAAAATATTTGTAGGCTTGTTCTGAAATTTCTTTTATTGAATAGTGGTTTTTAATAATAAAATACAAATCTACATAGTCTTTCCATTTTGAACGTTGTGCCATAGCTAAAGCTTTCATGGCAGCCAAGTCTAATAATGAAGGAATAGTGATATGATTTTCAACTGATATTATGTGTGGAATATTATAAGGATACTGAAAAAAAGTGCATTTTACATCATTTACTACAGCATGATACTGGTCGTGTCCTTCAAATATTTTAAGCGATTTATACTTTAGGGATTCAATCGCTTCCAAAATTTTCTTTTTATCAACCTTTCCTAAAGTGAATAAATCAAAATCTATTGATTCTCTATGCCCAATATGCAAAGCGATGGCTGTGCCACCTACTAAATAATACTTTCTTTTAAATAACTTTATAAAAGAAAGCATTTCTGTTTGATTCTTATTTAGAACATTGAGGTACATATTTGGTGAATAGTTTTTCAAAATAATCTAAATATAATGGGAAATAATTTCCTCTATGTCTGTCGCTTTTGGCTATATGTTTAAAAAAAACCTCTGCCGTATGTTCCATTCCCAGCACTTCTATCAACTTCCTCACAGCATCCATATCGCCATAGTTAAGAATATGCTCCACCAAAAACTCATGGTCAATTTCTTCTAATTTATCTTTGGGAGTGTACCAAAATAAGTGGCTATTTTCTCTTATAAATGCTTTTACTTCAGGGGTGTTTTCCATGTAAATTCAATTAAATTCTACAAGTTATTATCATAGACTTCCAGAGTAAAGGAAATCTTCCACAGCCAACAAATTTAGTAACAGTAAATTGCTTTTCTTCAAGAAGCTTAGTTAAAGTGTTTATTGACCAAAATTTAATATGTCCTCCATCCCACAATACAGTAAAATGACGATCAAAATTCCCAGTTAATGCTATCAAAAGATTTTTAAAATATCCATGATATGGTGTTGAAATTATTAATTCACCTCCACCATTTTTAATTAATATTTTTTGGTTCTTCGTCAAAAGTTAATGGAATAGAGTATTACATTTAGAAACTTAAATTTTTCTTTTTTGCTTGTGCAAAAAAGAAAAAGCACACAATTAAAACCATTTTATACATTTTTTTGTCTCACAATCATTCCTAGCCTAATCCAAAAACGTATATGGAATCAACAAAAAAAGTAATTTTTTTTGTTGTGATTGATCTCCACCGCACATGTACCTTTAATTTTTCTTTGTCGATAGATTATTGATTTTCTTTTTTGAATTTTAATATTTATCCATTAATTATGACGATGAACCCTTATTTCTTAAGCGAGAAGGTTCTTTTTCCAATAATTTTACAAAAACTTTCTTTTGATATATTTTTCTATTCTATCAACAGTATCGAAAAGGGTTTCACAATGGCTTGAGGCTAATTTGAAAATTTCTACTATTCTTTTCCCTGCGTAGTCATGGGCAATTTCATTTCTTAATCTTCTAATCTCAATAAGTTTAGCTGCCGATTCTATCAACTCCATTTTTTCAGCTTTCATTATCCTA
>RDYW01000074.1 GCA_004293485.1 Sphingobacteriales bacterium
TTGACTGAATAAAGAGTTGAACTTATCGTTAGAAGCTAACTGTCCTAATGTGCTAGAAGTTATCGTCCTATGTCACTGACTAAACTGTCAACCAAGATCATAACCAAGATCAAATATCTAACTGTCACTGACAAACTGTAAAAACCGTGTAGTCAATAATCACCAAGGACCAAGCCAAGATACAAAACTATGGTACAAACGGTGGTGGTGGCTGTGGTAAAGCTCAACAACGCTTTCCACTATATGTACAGCGCTCACCCTCAATACTGCAGAACTTACGCTCTATAAGGCAACTACTACACGTCCAACTGCTAATATATAGAAACACGTTCAGTGTCCCTAATAGACATTTAACTAAAGATTGCATAACCTATCACTATATTTTTGTACTAAGCTAAAAACATATTTAACTCTCACAATCCAAGCATTTTAGATATCTTCAACTAAATCCACGGCTCGGCCAAGTATGCCTACGTGGCCACTATTCCGACATGCTTAAACATAATATACAATATCAATAATTCAAAATATGTTCACAAATATATTTAAATTTATAAAATAAACACTTTTATAAATTTTCATAATTTTTCCGAAACTTTCATTTTTTCACATTTCATAGCATGATCGTGATCTCAGATCATGTGCAAACGTGCATAAAACAGTTCAATCCCTAACACTACCCCCTTTTCCAATTTCGTGATGTCCTCATCACGACACACTAATTAAAGTTAAACGTAATACAAGCAACACTAATTTTCCAAGGTTTTCAGGGTGTTCTTCCAGTCTTCAATATTTTTGTTATCTTCCAGTTGTTGGCAACGTGAGATTATTTAGGCCTCAAGCGAATAACTAACTAATATTTAAGCCTTCAACCTTAAAAGATATATATGTAGTCGACAGCCCTCCAACAGCGAACTCCAAAGTACGGCGTTGCACATCCGCCTACTATTTGATTGCTGTGGATGAAGTCTAAGGCCGTCACCTGTGTATGAACTCAATTTCTAGCAGTAAATAGTTCTTGAGCACTATGTGAATGTTACGGCATAGTAGTGTCCAAAGGTAATAAAGTACCTCAAATAGGAGCACATCCCATGTACATTAACAACACTAGAGTTCAGAGCAAATTCACATTAACATAAAAAGTCACACCAGGAATTTTATTAAGATGCACAGTTATAACGAAGTAATCATTCAATTGATTTGTGATATCATTTGGTAAGCCCATCAGTTTATGGATGGTACGTAGTAGACATAGCTATACGTGAATCAGTACACTTACACAAACTTTATCAAAATACATATTGAAATCTCAGATCGTGGTCACTGATTTTCTTTGAAGAAACACCGTATTACCAAGTCACTAATCTTTTAATTTTATGTGGCATTAAAATATCATGCAGCTTAACTTTCTTACAATTATAGATGTTTTGGGCACTTTTGCTTTTGCCGTATCGGGTGCCTTTGCTGCTATGGATAAGAAATTAGATCCTCTTGGAGTTATAATACTTTCATTTGTTACTGCTATAGGCGGCGGTACCGTAAGAGACCTGCTTTTAGGCAATACTCCGGTAACATGGCTTACTAATACCACAACTATAACAGTAATTGCACTATTGCTGTTTGTTGGCGCAATGGGTAAATCAGCTCAATTACCATTATATACTTGGTTACCTGATGCTATGGCAGGCCCAACACCTGTATCTGCATTAATCCATGCTGCAACCATGGTTACAGCTGGTATTTATATGATTGCACGTTCAGGAATTTTATTT
>RDYW01000020.1 GCA_004293485.1 Sphingobacteriales bacterium
AATAACAGACCTGTAAGAAAATTTGGTTATCTAACTCCTAATGAAGTATTTTTACAGCTTAAGGTAAGTGTTGCACTTATCAGTTGAACACAGCAAATACTAGTTTATTAAAAAAGATAGAAAGTTTTAAAGACTATCTTTCTATTTGCAATAATTCCCCAAGTGAAATTTTAGCAACTATTGCTTTAAATAATTTAGAGAAATTTGTAAAACCAAACATAGTTAAAATCAAAACGAATCTTCAAATATTTGATGAATTTAGTAACAATACTAACCTTTTTCACTTTCAAAAACCCAAAAGTGGTTCTACAGCTTTTGTGAAATTAAATAGAAAAGAAACTGCTATGGAATTTGCAGAAAATTTAGTTCAACACACTGGAATTATGTTATTACCATCAGACACTTTTGAGTATGGTACTACACATTTAAGAATAGGATTTGGAAGAAAAAACATGAAAGACGTTTTAGAAATTTTAAGTAGCTACATTACATCAATATAAAACTGCTACCAAAAAAGAGTTGGGCAAAAGTTGGGCTTTAGTGCTAGGTTAAACATTTGTAATTCAATCAACATTTGTGCTTCTAAATCCACCACCACCTTTGCAAAGCCCTAAACCTTTAGGCATATTGCAACTTAACCACAACTAAATCAAAACATTTTAATAAACAAAAGAAAAAAATTGTAAACACGCCAACATATAAAATATACGGCAATTAACAACATGAAAGCAAAGTATGTAAACCCATTTACCAACATCGGATTTAAAAAAATATTCGGATAAGAAGCAAGTAAGCCATTGCTTTTTTTACCTCTTAAATCCCCTATTTCACAGGTATATAAAACTTAGGGCAGTTGCAACCTTTTTTTAAAATTTTGCATGCCGAAAATGTAAAGCATACAATTAAAAATAAGAGTATGTATTTGCTTAGTTTTATCATATTAAAGTTTATTTATGGTTAAATTGGGTTTAATAGCCAATATAATATAAGCAAAAACAGCCATTGCTACACCTAGCATATCGGCAAACAAATCCCACCAATCGCCGCTACGATAAGTAAAAATTTTCCATTGCATTATTTCAATTAAGCTGCCATAACAAAATGTTACAACAATTACGATGATTATATTTTTTAAAAAATAAAGGTCGATTCTAATGGTAAGTAATTGGCCCCAAAATATAAGTATTGCAAGCACAAAAAAAAAGCCAAGGTGTACCAGCTTATCAAAACCTTCGAAGTAACTAAAATTTGCACCCGCGTTGTGCATAGGCATATTGCAAAAAATAAATATTAAACCCGCCCATAACATACTGGGAATTTGATACTTTAAGCGGTTTAACATTTTATTGCCCTATAATGTTTTTGTAGGCTTTGGCGTTAAGTAAAGTTGTAAAATCATTATCAGCTATTTCTATTTTTACCATCCATCCTTCGCCGTAAGGGTCGATGTTTACAAGTTCGGGTTGTGCATCCAATAATTTATTTACCTCAATTATGGTGCCTGTTAGAGGCATAAATAAATCGGAAACGGTTTTTACAGCTTCCACGGTACCAAAAACTTTTCCTTTAGTTACTTCTTTATTCGCTTCTATATCTATATATACAATGTCACCTAGTTCGTGTTGGGCAAATTCTGTAATGCCTATATATGCGGTATTGCCTTCTATTTTCACCCATTCGTGGTCAGCGGTGTACTTTAATTCTTCAGGAAAATTCATAAATTATTTTTTTGTAAAAGTAAAAGGAATTTTTTTAAAATGTATCGAGTGAAGCAATTTAATTTTTATTTAATAAATAGCGTATTAGCAAGGTCTTGCTATTATTTGTGCTAGATTTTAGTTTAAAATTATTTTTTTATATAATATTACAATGCGTTTTGGGTATAGCGGCTTGCCGTTTAGTAGGAGGGCATCGTTTTTGGCATTTATCTAATTTGTTTTTTATCTGCACCTTCTTAATTGCCAAAAACATACAGCGTAAAACGCTTCTCATTTTTGGGTATAGTTTAAGTTAGGGGTTTCGCCCCAATAAAAAATAGAGGGTTAATAATTGTTAAGTTGGTTTTTAATTCAAATCAAATTATTACTTTCGGCATCAATATTTTTTTTTGAATTGTATAAATTATGAACTATAAAACAATAAACAATATAACTGGCTGGTTGGCTTTTACTATTGCTGCTATTACCTATATTTTAACGTTGGAGCCATCGGCAAGTTACTGGGATTGTGGCGAATTTATTGCCGCAGCCTATAAACTACAAGTAGTACACCAGCCAGGTGCTCCTTTATTTTTAATGATTGGTAAAATATTTAGTTTATTAGCTGCTAACCCTAGCAAAGTAGCTTATTGGGTAAATATAAGTTCGGCATTGTGTAGTGCGGCTACCATTATGTTTTTGTTTTGGACTATTACGGCACTAGGGCGCAAGCTTTACGCATCGGATAAAAAACAAGCAGATAGCACACAAACTATATTAATTATAGGTGCAGGCTTGGTAGGCGCATTGGCTTACGCTTTTTCAGATACGTTTTGGTTTTCGGCGGTTGAGGCTGAAGTTTATGCCATGTCATCGTTATTTACTGCCGTAGTTTTTTGGGCTATATTAAAGTGGGATGCCCATGCCGATGAACCACATGCCGATAAATGGTTATTGATTATTGCTTATGTAATGGGCTTATCTATAGGCATTCACTTATTAAATTTATTAGCCATACCTGCCATTGCGGTTTTATATTATTTCCGTAGGGCAAGTAAAGTAAGTACATGGGGTACTATTGTAGCTTTATTTACAGGTATATTTATTTTGGGTTTTGTACAATATGGCATTATACAATATTTGATAAAATTTGCGGCCAGTTTTGATTTATTATTTGTAAACTCCTTTGGTTTAGGCTTTGGTACAGGCGTGTTGTTTTTTGCTGTTTTGGTAATTGGCAGTTTGGTATGGGGGATTTTGTACTCTATAAAAAGTAATAAAGCCATGTTAAATTTGGCATTGCTATCGGTAGTATTTTTGCTATTTGGTTACAGTTCATACACCATGATAGTGGTACGGGCAAAGGCCAATCCTACCTTAAATAATAGCCAGCCCGATAATGTTTTTTCGTTTTTGGGATATTTAAATCGAGAACAATACGGCGATAGGCCTTTAATGTATGGCCAATATTTCGACTCCAAAGCAACAGGAAGCGAAGAAGGGGATAATACATACCGCAAGGGAGATACCAAATACGAAATTACAGGAAAAAAATTAAGCTATACGTATGATAGAAACACCTTATTGCCACGTATGTACAGCGACGACCCTAATCATATAAGCGTTTACCGCGATTGGATGCGCATGGGAGCCGAAGAAAGCCCAACTTTTGCTACCAATATGGGATTTTTTGGTACTTACCAAGTAGGCTTTATGTATATGCGCTACTTTATGTGGAACTTTGTAGGAAGGCAAAACGATGACCAAGGTATTGGCGATTACGTATCGGGCAATTGGCTAAGCGGTATAAAACCTATTGATGCCCTGCACCTTGGCGACCAAAGCACCTTACCCAAAACCATTGCCGAAAATAAAGCCTATAATAGGTTATACTTTTTACCCTTAATACTAGGCCTATTGGGTGCATGGTATCATTTTAAAAAGAAACAAAAGGATGCCGGTATTGTGGCACTACTTTTCTTTTTTACAGGCTTGGCCATTGTATTGTACCTAAACCAAACACCTAACCAACCCCGCGAACGAGATTATGCCTATGCAGGCTCGTTTTACGCATTTACTATTTGGATTGGCTTTGCAGTATTTGCCCTGCATGATACATTAAAAAAATATATAAATTCCAAAAATGCAGGCATACTAGCTACCGTTTTATGTTTGTTGGCTGGGCCGATTTTAATGGCTAGCCAAGAGTGGAACGACCATAACCGCTCCCAAAAAACTACCGCCCGCGATTTGGCTAAAAATTACCTCAACACTTGCGCCCCCAATGCCATATTATTTACTTATGGCGATAATGATACCTACCCGCTGTGGTATGTGCAAGAGGTTGAAAACTTTAGACCCGATGTACGCATTGTAAACCTAAGCTTGTTCGATACCGATTGGTACATTAACCAACTAAGGCGGCCATTTAATTCATCGGCTCCCTTGCCCATAACCATGTTGCCAGCGCAATATGTATCGGGTGTGCGTGATGTGGTTTTTTACCAAGATTATAATTTAAAAGGGCCACAACAATTAAAAGATGTTTTCGAGTTTATTACTTCCGAAAATCCCGATGCCAAAGTGCAATACCAAAGCGGTAAAATGGATAACTTTTTGCCTACCAAAAACCTTACGATGCCAGTGGATAGCAGCATTGTATTGGCCACCAATACCGTTGATAAACAAGATGTAAAAAATGTGGTTAACCGCATGGATTGGACTATTGACGGTTCGTACATTAGCAAAGGCCAGCTAGCTATTTTAGATATTTTATTACACAATAATTGGAAACGCCCCATTTACTTTGCCTTTACTGTACCTAGCAGTAATTTTATGGGTTTAGATAAATATTTGTTTAACGAAGGATTTGCCTTGCGCTTAATTCCTAAAACCCGAAGCGAAGTTGGCGACGAATCGCCATTAGGTAAAACCGATATGGTAAATACCGATAAAATGTACAATAATTTAATGACAAAATTTGAGTGGGGAAATCTTAAAAACGCATCCTACCTTGATCCTGAGTCGACTAAAATGGTGTATTTATCTACAAATAAATTTACTGAATTAGCAAAAAACTTAATACACGAAGGTAAATTAAACGAAGCCCGTAAAGCAATTGAGCATTGCTTCGAAGTATTGCCTATTACCACTACGTATGATGCTAATTTTGCGCTAAGCAAATATGAATTAGTACAAATTATGTACAAGCTAGGGATGAATAAAAAGGCAAATGAGCTTATAAATCAAACTGTAGCTTTAATCGAAGATGATTTAAACTACACTTATACCATTAATAAAAACAAAGAAAACCTTAATAGTAGGCAAATACAACTGGGCTTATTTGTACTAAGCGAGTTTACAAAATTTACTGCACAATACTCACAAACATTATTACATAAAATATTAAAAGAAAAATTGGCATCCTACGAAACAAAATTTGGTATCGGTAGCTAATAATTAGCCTAGGTTTCCGAGAAAAACAATGAGGTGTTTATTATTTTTTTACTCGAAGTGGTGCTTGTAAATTTTAAGTGCTTTGCGTTAAAATGTATTTCAAACAACTCAAAAATATACTCATAGCCCACTTGTTGCTTCATTACCATTACTTTACCAATAACTCGAAACTAATAGAAATAAATGAGCTAAAAAATCGTAACAATTATAAAGCATAAACCTCTTTCATAACTAAACAACCTTTTTATCCTTTCTTCTACAATTAGGGTGTTTTAACACGCCGTACGCTGTATCTTTTTTTATTTAGTATATCTTCCCAAAAAGTGAAATTCAGCATAAAAAAAAGATGCTTGCCTACCGGCAGGCAGGCCGCTACCTTCGTTAACCAATTAAATTCTTAAACAATTGATTTACATAAAAATACAATACAACTCCCTAAATCCAAAAGCCATCTTTTTTTTCGTTAACACCAATTTATCATAACTAGCCCTTATCAAAAAATAATCTATAAAGCATCTAATTCAAATATCTAGCATAATTACTTCATAAATTTAAAAAAACACTTTTGTTTAAACTAATTAAACCCATATAATTGTGATAGTTAAATCCAATATGCAACCAGCCGAAAATACAACCACTATACCTTCATTCCTAAGAAACGTAGTACAAAACCTACACCCAGCCTCACATACCTTTATGCTTACTAAAGTTAATGACCAATGGCAACAAATTACCTACCAACAAACCCTCGATAACGCCGATTATATAGCTGCATACCTACTAAGCATAGGCATACAAAAAGGCGACCGCCTAGCACTCATCATCGAAAACAGTCTCGAATACGTTTATTACGACCAAGCCTTACAACAAATTGGCTGCATTAATGTATCCATATACCCCACACTCACCGAAACCGACATTACTTACATTTTAAACGATTCTGGCAGTAAAACTATACTCGTAGGCAATCCATACTTACTCAAAAAAATTACTTCAATAGCTAACAGCTGTCCTCAACTGATAAAAATTATACCCATTTTCAAGCAAAATACTATCCCTCAAAATATAATCATAAATGCCGAAGTAATTAGTTTGTTAGTAGTATTGCAGCAAGGAAAAGTACAGCTAAACCACTATCAATCTATCATAAACCAAACCCGAAAAGCTATCAACCCCTCCGATATTTCATCTCTTATATACACATCGGGAACTACTGGCATACCCAAAGGTGTAATGCTTACACACGATAATCTTGTTCAAAATGTAAAATCAAGCCTAGCACAAATACCTATCATCAATAAACAAGATACCTTTTTATCTTTTCTCCCTTTATCCCATATCTTCGAACGTACGGCCACTTACCATATAAGTTGCTACGCTGGCTGCAAAATTGCCTTTGCCCAGTCTCTCGAACTTTTAGCTAAAAACATGGTTGAAATAAAACCTACCGTTATCGCTTGTGTTCCCCGCCTCCTCGAACGAATACACAATAAAGCTATTAAAGCAGGTACCACAAACGGTCCCATAAAAAAACAAATATTCCTATGGGCTTTATCCGTAGGCCAAAAAATACGAACTCATATCCAACATAACTCCGACCCAAGCATCACATTAAAACTTCAAAACGCTCTAGCCAATAAACTTGTTTTTAGTAAAATAAAAGAAAAAACTGGTGGGCGACTAAAATTTATGATATCAGGAGGTGCAGCCCTACCCAAAAACGTAGGCGAATTTTTCGGCAACCTTAATATCAAAATACTCGAAGGCTACGGCCTCACCGAAACCTCCCCAGTAGTAGCCGTAACTGAACTCCACCGACAAATTTACGGTACTGTAGGTCGTGTACTTCCCAACATCGAAATCGCCATCCAAAATACCCAAACTAAAGAAATTATAACTATCCAAACACACCAAAGCTTTAACCCTCAATTTCAATCACCAGAAGGCGAAATTATCGTTCGTGGCCATTGCAACATGAATGGTTATTGGAACAAACCTACCGATACTTTACAAGTAATCGATAGTCAAAACTGGTTTCATACTGGCGACATTGGTCGTTTTTACAAAGGTAACCTACAAATAACCGATCGTATTAAAAATATGATTGTCAATTCTTTCGGTAAAAATATTTACCCTACACCCGTCGAAAATACTTATCTTAAAAGTCCAAAAATTGAAAGCATTTTTCTTATCGGCGATAAACGAGAATATTTAACCGCTATAATTATTTGTCCTAAAGAAACCCTTCAAGAAACTTTTGGCCTCGATAATGCATATTTTAACGATAACCAAGTTTTTATCCAAAACCCACTCATATACCAATGGCTTGCAGCCGACATTAACCAAATCTCAACCCAGCTCGCCAAATTCGAACGTATCAAAAACTTCATCATTAAAAAAAATCCATTTACCATCGAAAGCGGAGAACTCACTCCAACCATCAAGCCCAAGCGCAAAGCAATCGAAACCA
>RDYW01000021.1 GCA_004293485.1 Sphingobacteriales bacterium
TTTTATCTTTCCCCTTCGGGGTTTTCTTTGTAGGCGTAGCCGGAAAAGAAAACCCCGAAGGGGAAGAAATGCCATCAACAACGTTGTGAAACTTTACAGATAGTGAATTTTAAGCCACAAAATAGTTTATAAAAAAATCAACTATGCAAGCCACATTCCTTTTTATCGGCATCTTCCCACCACCATCGGCCAGCTCTAAAATCCTCGCCTTCGGCTACCGCTCGGGTGCAAGGCTGGCAGCCAATACTGGGGAAGCCTTTATCGTGTAAGGGGTTATAAGGGATGTGGTGTTGTGCTACGTAGGCTTTAACATCATTTAAAGTCCAATAAAATAAGGGGTGAATTTTAACCAATTGATGTGCTTCGTCCCACTCTACCCAGTCCATATCTTCACGGTTGGCCGATTGCTGGGCTCGTATGCCCGTAATCCAAATTTTTGCGCCTTGTAAAGCTCGGTTTAAAGGTTCTATTTTTCTAATTCCGCAGCATTCTTTACGGTTTTGTACCGATTGGTAAAAACTGCTTGGCCCTTTTTGGGTTAACATGTTTTCTACCGCTACCTTATCGGGAAAGTAGGCATGTATGGGTTTATTGTAGGTTTCTAAAGTGCGGCTCCATACATAATAAGTTTCGGTAAACATACGCCCGGTTTCTAAAGTAAAAACTTTTATGGGTAGGTTTTGGCTAAAAATCATCTGCGAAAGCACTTGATCTTCCCAACCAAAACTGGTAGAAAAAACAATGTTTTCTTTATAAGTTTCGGCTATTAAAGCTAAAACTTGCTGTGGGCTTAACCCGTTAATTAAGGTTTTTATCTCTTGAGCTTTGTTCATCATTTAATAGTTTTATAAATAATAAAGATTTTTTGCTATGCTAAAAATAAAACTTCGTTATATTAAAATAATGAGAAGGTTACCCCATTATTTTTAAGCCAAACATAATTATACTTCTAATACTTACTATAATAATAATTATACCCACCGAAATCATAATTGTTTTTGCCGATATTTTATTAGATACCCTAGCAGCAATGGGTGCCGCAATAGCACTGCCCATTACCAAACCTGCTACGGCACTCCAATTTAAAGTGTTTAGCATGGCAATAAAAGTAAGCGAACTTGTTAACGATATAAAAAACCTACTTAATTTTACAGTACCTAGCGATGTACGGGCATTACGGCCACCAGCAATAAGGCTTGATAAAACTATTGAACCCCAACCGCCGCCGCCAACAGCATCTATCAATCCACCAAAAAAACCTAAAGGTCGTATTTTGGTAATTTTGTTGTTTACCGTTTTATCCCGTTTAAACGGATTAAAGGCTTTTGATAAAATTAAAACTCCTAAACTTAACGTATAAAGCGATATAAATGGTTTGGTGTACATGCTATAATACTCTAACGAGGATAGCAAATACGCCCCAATTACAGCCCCAATTATACCTGGTATTACCAGTAATTTGAATAATTTTTTATTGATATTGCCCATTCGGTGGTGCATCCAACCGGCTATACCGCAGCTTAATATTTCGGAAATATGCACCGCTGTACTTGCCGATGCTGGCGGAATACCCATGGATAACGAAAACGTGGTGGAGGTTACCCCATACGACATTCCAATAGCGCCATCTATCATCGCAAAAATAAAACCTGCTATTAAAAAATAATAAAAATAGGGGTTTACGGTTTCTAAATAGCTTTTAAAAGCGGGTTCTTTGTGCCATAAAGTAGCAAAAGTTGCCGCCACAAACAGTACGCCAATAGCCCACAAAATTAGGCTTAGGTATTTAAACGATTGTTTTTTATATTCTTTCTCTTCTATCAAACCCGCCGTGGCTTCATTCATTTTTTTGAGTTTGTAGGCAAAATCTCCTTTTAGGGTATTGCGCAGCTGGCTCATTTGGTTTAGGGTTTCGTCTATTTCGTCGGGTATGCTTTCGCTTAAAACTTGTTTTAACCTTTTGGCTACCGTGGGCGATTTTCCGTTGGTAGATATGGCAATTTTTAAGTTTCCTTTTTTAACAATAGACCCTAAATAAAAATCGCACAACTCGGGCGTATCGGCAACGTTTACCAATATGCCTTTTGCTTTGGCCAGCGTACGTATGTGGTGGTGTAACTCTTTATTATCAGTGGCTAAAACCAATAGTTCTATACCGTTTAAATCGGCTTCTTCAAATTGCCTTTCTTGCAATTTAACAGTAGGGTAATTGCTAATTAATTGGTGTACTGTGCCTAAAACCTTATCGGCAACAACCAAAATTTTAGCATCAGGGCTGTTGTACAACATAGCCTCTAGTTTTTCTAAACCTACATTGCCCGCACCTACCAATAAGGTGTTAAAGTTTTGTAATTTTAAAAAAATAGGGAAAAGCTGGTTGCCTTTTTCTACCGCTTCTATATCGTTTTTTAGCGTTTTCAATGCTTAAATATTTAAACTAATTCAACCTTACTGCGGTAGTTTTTTACCTGTGCTAAAAAATCGGCGGCAGCATTAATATATGTATTTGCAAAAGTTTCCGAAGGTTCGTTTTTGTTAATTTGTAAAATAAAATCGTTAAAATTATCGAAGCCTATGGCAGTAAACTGATTTGGAAAATTGCTGTCAAAATCTTTAATAATACCTGTTTGTGTGCTGCAACTAATGCCTTTATCTAACAATAAGGCTTTGGCCGAGCTTATTAAAGTGCTGTATGCGTGGTAAATGGCATCGGAAAAAGCCAAAGAAACTAATGCCTCATTAGCCCAAGCAAGTTTTTCATCGGCCTCTAACAATAACGTGGAAATTAAATCAATCACTACGCCTGCGCACTCGCCTACACCAATTGCGGTTGCAAAACTTTCCTCGTGTCCCCAATCCACAAAATCGGCATCAGTAAGGGTGGCTTGGTCGGCAATGGGTTTTAGCAAATGGTAAAAATAATCTTTACCCAACACATCGTAATAATGGTGAAACGAGTTGTAAGTATCGGCTTTCAATTTATAATCGTTTAATATGGTTCTTAAAACCTGTGGGGCTCTTTTCGAGGGCACTTTTACCACTTTATCGGCAGCCCTACCTTCACCGTTCCCTACAATACCGCCACCTAAAAGTACTTGTACGGCTGGCATCACTTTACCATCGGCTTTCATGCTGCTGCCGTGGAAACCTATGTGCGCTAGGCCGTGTTGGCCACACGAGTTCATACAACCACTTATTTTAATCTTAATTTCTTTATCGTATATAAACTCTTGGTATTCGTTAACTACCACGCTTTCAAGCACTCGGCTAAGTTCCATACTGTTAGATATGCCTAGGTTACAGGTATCGGTACCGGGGCAGGTGGTAACATCGGCAAGGCTATCAAACCCTGGGTTGGCCATACCCAATTTATCTAAGGCTATAAATAAATGGGGCAGATTTGTTTTAGGTACATATTTTAGCAATAAGCCTTGGTTTATGGTAATTCTAATTTCGTCGGCAATTAGGTTTTTAACGGCATCTACAAATAGGCGGGCCTGTGCGGTAGGTATATCGCCCGTTTGTACCTTTACATATACGCCATAAAAGCCGCTTTGTTTTTGCGCAAATACGTTGGTATCTAACCATTGTTGGTAATGTAATTGATTGGTAATGTGCGGGTTTTCGTCCACATTATTTCCCTTAGCGGGGATGCTGGGCGTAGCTAAGGCGGTTCTATCAATTACAAATTTTTGCGTTTTAATGGCTGTTTTTTCTTCGGCTACTAAGCGCAACACTTCATCAATACCTAATTTATTTACCAAAAATTTAAGGCGGGCTTTGTTACGGTTATTGCGTTCACCATGCCTATCGAACACCCGTAATACGGCTTCGGTAAACGGTATAATTTCGTCTTCGTGTAAAAAATCATTTACAGCATGTGCTAATGAGGGTTGTGCGCCTAAGCCACCGCCAAGCATTACTTTAAAGCCTCTAATTTCTTGTCCGTTTTCGGTTTTTATTTTTGGGATAAAACCTAAATCGTGTATAAACGAAAAAGCGGTATCGGCATCGCTGCTGGAAAATGATATTTTTATTTTACGGCCCATTTCTTGGCAAACAGGGTTGCGCAAAAAATAAGCAAACATGGCTTGTGCATACGGCGAAACATCAAAAGGCTCTAGCGGGTCTATCCCTGCCGTGGGCGATGAAGTAATGTTACGCACTGTATTGCCACAGGCTTCACGCAGTGTAATTTCATCTTTTTCTAACTCGGCCCATAATTGGGGAGTTTTATCTAAGCTAACGTAGTGTATTTGAATATCTTGGCGGGTAGTAAGGTGCAGGTTGCTGGATGCGTACTCGTCCGATACGTCGGCAATTTTTAACAATTGCTTAAAAGTAATTTTACCAAAGGGCAATTTTATACGCACCATTTGTACACCATGTTGGCGTTGGCCATATACGCCACGGGCAAGGCGAAGGCTTCTAAATTTTTCGTCGTGTATTTTGCCTTCTTTAAAATCTCTAATTTTTTGTTCGAGATCTATAATGTCTTTTTCTACTACGGCGTTTTCTAATTCGGTTCTAAAACTATGCATAACTTTTTTAAAAAAAACCTCTTCGGCTATTGCCAAAGAGGCTTAACTAACACACTAACAAATGTTATGATTTACTCTTTAATTTAAGTTAGGGTACAAACTATACTTAAATTGATGTTACAAACATTAAAGTAAAACATTTCATTTACGTTACAAATATAATAATGTATATAGGTTTTATAGACATTATTTTTAAATAATTAAAGGCTATGATTGGGGCTGTGGCTAATATTTACTTTTTGTGTGTAAACAGAATTATTTAGAAAATGTGTAAACCTATTTCAGGACGAGTTACGAAGTTACAAAAGAATTTATGCCGACAATACTACTTTTGACTTTACGAATGAAAAAGAAATATTGTCGGCTAATCCTAGTTTAAAGGAACGAAATTGCAGCTTATATAAAAGCAAATAAAAACCAGACTAAAATTGCTAACTTATTAAGTGCTATGTTCATCGAGAGCTAAAATTGGTTAAAATATCCTATAAAAAACATAGCTTTAAATGTAGCTCTCCAATACTTTAAAGCCCTTATCACTAAACATTTCAAACTGATTTATGGTAGCAGGAAGCAATACACAATCGCCCATGGCAAGGGGTATTTCTTCGTTTTCGTATTTTAAAATATAGCTGCCTGCTATACAAATATGTATTACAAAACTATCTAATGCGGTATAATCTTTAGTAACCGAAGTAGTATAATCTAATAAATTTGTAGTAAAATAAGGGCATTTTACTAGTTCAACGGGCTTGTTTTGTAGGGCTGTATAGGTGGTTTTATAGTTTGGGTAATGTACGAAATCTATAGCATCCAAGGCTTCGGCTACATGTAATGGGCGTTTGTTTCCTTGGGCATCTAGCCTGTCAAAATCGTAAATGCGGTAAGTAATATCGGATGTTTGCTGTATTTCGGCAATAAGTAAACCTTTGCCAATGGTGTGTACACGGCCAGCAGGTAAAAAGAAAACATCGCCAGCAACAACTTTTTCTTTATTTAAAATATCGCTTAGTTGCCCTGCATTAAATTTTTGTACATACTTTTCTTTATTTACCGCTTGGTTAAACCCCGAAATTAAGCTAGCACCTTGGTCGGCCTGTATTATGTACCACATTTCGGTTTTACCAAACGAATTGTGGCGTATTTTTGCCAGCTCATCGTTGGGGTGTACTTGTATTGATAAATCGTCGTTTGCATCTATAAATTTTATCAACAAAGGAAAAACATTACCAAAGTGATGGTAAACAGCTTTGCCAACCAAATCGCTTTGGTAGGTTTCTAGTATCTCTACCAACGACTTGCCCTTAAGCCAGCCATTTAAAACCACTGAAACATCGGCTTCTACCCCCGATATTTCCCATGTTTCGCCACAGTTGGGCAAGGGCGAAAAGTTTTTTCCTAGATAGTTTTTAATTTTGTTGCCTCCCCAAATTTTATCTTTATATATAGTTTTAAATGTTAAAGGGTATAATTGTTGTTTCATTTTTGTGTACAGATATAAAAAAACAAAAATATAGAAATTGTAACACTAAATTAAGTTACAGTATATATTTATTACCAAAGTTAATTGTGCAAGTAATAACTTAAACTATATCCTAAGTTTAAAATACTAATTTTGAGCAAAAGCCTTTTACGTTACAATAATTACGAGTACAGAAATTTACAAGTAATATTTTTAGGTTTATATTGGAGTATTACATCTACATATAAATTACTTTACCTTACAAAGCTGCAATAATTTTGTAATAAGCTTATTTAAAAAAATTATATGCATACTATAAAAAATCATCTGACAAAAAAAACCGTCTCCAAGTGGTAGGAAACGGTTATTAAATTTTTATTACTTAACACTTAACTAAGCAAGTTTGGCAAGTTCTTCGGCCATAGCAGCACCAATTCCGGCTGGCGATTCTACTACTCGAATGCCACACTCGGCCATAATTTTCATTTTTGCCGCTGCGGTATCGTCGGCACCGCCAACAATAGCACCAGCATGGCCCATACGACGACCTGCAGGTGCAGTTTGCCCTGCAATAAAACCTACTACTGGTTTAGTACCGTGTGCTTTAATCCATAAAGCTGCTTCGGCTTCCATGCTTCCACCTATTTCGCCAATCATAATAATACCATGTGTATCAGGGTCGTTCATAAGTAGTTTTACAGCCTCTTTAGTAGGCGTACCTATTATTGGGTCGCCACCAATACCAATAGCTGTAGTAATGCCTAATCCAGCTTTTACTACTTGGTCAACCGCTTCGTAAGTTAATGTTCCCGACTTAGAAACCACCCCAACGTTACCTTTTTTAAATATAAATCCGGGCATAATACCAATTTTACATTCATCGGCGGTAATAATACCTGGGCAATTAGGACCTATTAGCGTACATGCTTTATCGCTTATATACTCCTTAACTGTAATCATATCTTTGGTAGGTATACCCTCGGTAATACACACTATTACTTTAATGCCCGCTTCGGCAGCTTCCATAATGGCATCGGCAGCAAAAGCTGGTGGCACAAAAATTATCGAAACATCGGCCCCTGTATTCACTACAGCATCTTTAACGGTGTTAAAAACAGGTCTATCTAAATGGCTCTGACCGCCTTTACCAGGTGTTACACCACCTACCAACTGCGTTCCGTATGCAATCATTTGTTCGGCATGGTAAGTGCCTTCGTTGCCTGTGAAACCTTGAACTATAACTTTCGAATTTTTATTAACTAAAACGCTCATGTACTAAATTTTTTTATGCAAATCTACTATTATTGATATCAATTGCCAAAACTTAAAACATATTGTAGTGTTTTTTTTAAAGGCGTAGTATTTTATTGCAATATAAGCCAAGTTTTACTTATTAATCGGATGTTTTTTTCAAATTGTAATTTTGTTTCAAAATAAATAGCTGTTTTTGTATTTCGAAGTTAGGTATATTTTTCGTTCTGTAAAGTTATATATTTGTGCTTTAATAATAGCAAATAGGTTGCGATTGTATGCATACATTACTACGCAAAAAATATTAAAATAAAAAAATGAAAAACACAATCGTATTTGGTGCATCGGGGCAGTTAGGCACTTGCTT
>RDYW01000078.1 GCA_004293485.1 Sphingobacteriales bacterium
AGCCGGAGAAATCTATCAACTAAGCGAAAAGTTATTGTGTTGTGGACCAAAATGAAGGTTTCACTTATCTCTGTTTCACAGATGGCAGCCCTTTTTTTTCTGTTGAAATGGTCATGTCAATGGCGTATCTAACAAAATCATTGAGTGAAATATTTTTAATGGCTGCAAAAAGGGCAAGTTCCTTGTGTAATTCAGAAGGGATACGAACATTAAAGCTTCCTTTGTAAGTTTTATCAGGGCTTTTCTTTAATGCCAGACAAGTTTCCAGGTAATCATCAACCGCTTCTTTAAATGCTTTTTTTAATCCTTTGACCGAATCTGATTCGAAGTTGATCAAATCGTTTATACCAATTAATTTACCATAAAAAACATCGTCTTCGGCACTGAAATGTAAATCAGCATAATATCCTTTATATTCTAAAATATCAGTCATTGTTTATTAGTTGTTTTGTTTTTAAATGTTCAATAATTTGTTTAATAGCATATGATTTTACGATGTTGGCTGGATGGGGCTTGTGTAATAAAATCATATCGTTCTCACCACTGACAAATTTCCTTCTTGATCCTGCCGTTTTTCCTTTTGTCAATTCACGGTATCCAACTGAGGATAATAGTTTAACCAATTCTTCCCAGGTTAGGTCTTTTGGAACAGATAGGAACCGCTCAAGTAACTTGCTGTTTCTGCTCATTTAGGAATAATTGGATAAAATACATCGGATGGGAAGTGGACAAAGTTTCATTGCAACTAAAATATAGTTGCAAATTAAGTGAAATTTCTCTTGTTCCAAAACAATTTTTTCGAAAAAACTCCTCAAAATCGGCACAACATACTCTATGCCAGAAAGAACAATTGGCTTTTGCCTCCCCCATCATTGTCTTGTCCCCGCTTGAAAGGAAATGCTCATGAAAATGGGTTAAATTTAAACACTGAAGTCAACACAATGGAAGTACATCATCACGCCCACCATGGTCACGAGAAGAAAAATTGGAAAAATTATTTTTGGGAATTTTTCATGATATTTTTTGCTGTCTTTTGCGGCTCTTTGGCTGAACTAGAGCTTGAGCATTACATAGAACACCAGCGGGAAAAAAAATATGCAAAATCCCTATTCGAAGATTTAGTGAATGACGTTGAAGATTTAAAATATGATATTGACGGATGGAGAAAAGCGAATAGACGTGCCGACACATTGATTGCTGAATTAGAAAAGAATGCTGTAGACCGTAACCACAAACTATTGTATAAGTGTGTTTCATTGGTCAATTTCAACAATACCTTCTTGTACCACGACAGGACTATTCAGCAATTAAAAAGTGCTGGCAATTTTCGCATCATGCGCGAAAAAGCAGTGACAGATTCATTGGTTGAGTATGATGCTTGGATTGCTAAAACGGTCGTTAACATTGAAGACATTTATGGTATGGTACTCAATCCTGAAATGCATAATTTAGAAAACCAATTGTTTAATACAAAGTATTTTGGTATTGCTCGAAATGAAAAAAAATTTGATTCAGTTTATTTGTTGGCCCCCCAAAAAATAAAGATGATACATGACAAGCCCGATATTGCGTTTCAATTCTACAATAAGGTCCACAATTACAAATCTTTGACCCAAGCAAGAATCAATTACTTATCGGCCACTTTGCGAAGAGCAACCAATTTAATTGCCATACTCAAAGAGCGCTATCATTTGAATGAATCAGTAAAATAGTTGCTGGTTATT
>RDYW01000079.1 GCA_004293485.1 Sphingobacteriales bacterium
CGTTGGGCGTTATCTTAAAGACAGACATAAAATGACAAATGAAATTCAAATAGAAACACTACATTTATTTCCTGTTTTGGATAAGAAACTGATAGAACTTTTAAACTCTCTAACAACAGAACAATGGAATAACCAAACAGTGGCTAAACTTTGGAAAGTGAAAGATGTGGCTTCTCATTTACTTGATGGAAATTTAAGAGCCTTATCTACATCAAGAGATACTTATTTTGGAGAAAAACCTGAAAATATACATTCATATCAAGACCTTGTTGGCTTTCTTAATTATCTGAATATGTCTTGGACAAGTGCCACCAAAAGACTAAGCCCACAAGTGATTATTAGCCTTTTAGAAATTACAGGAAAAGAATATACCGAACACTTGAAAACACTTAAACCGTTTGAAAATGCTATTTTTTCAGTGGCTTGGGCGGGACAAGAAACTTCACCTAATTGGTTTCACATAGCAAGAGAATATACAGAAAAATTTTTGCACCAACAACAAATCAGAGATGCAGTAGGCAAACAAGATATTATGACAAAAGAATTGTTTTATCCATTTGTTGATACCTTTATGTTTGCTTTTGCTCACACATTTCGCAATATTTCAGCAGAAAATGGTACAATAGTTTCTATTGAAGTCAGCACAGAAATTGGGGGAGTTTGGAGTATCATAAAGACAGATAAAGGTTGGGAGTTAGACAAAAGTGAAAATAACAATGCTCACGCAAAGGTAATTCTTGACCCTGAAACAACTTGGAAGTTATTTTCAAAAAGTTGGAAACCTGAACAGGTAACAGATAAAGCAAAGATTTTGGGAGATACTACTTTGGCGAAACAAGCACTAAATATAGTTGCTGTAATGGCGTAAAAAAAGACAAACGCCCAACATTGGCTTGGCAAAAGCGGGGCTGACGTGCTTATTTGAACTTTTGAGTAATAAATAAACTTTTGTGCTTGTTTGAAGTGCAGTGCTATTAAACCCCGCCTTCGCCAAGCCTTTTCCGTTGCCTGCAAGCGTAAGAAAAAAACATTTTATGCGGAAAAAATGAAAATAATATTTGGACTGAAAAACTTGTAGAAATTGGAAAAGTGAAGCGAAAATTTTGGATTGAAAAATTGCAGAAATTCGAAAATAAGAAACGAAAATTTGGACTGAAAAAGTTATTGGAAATTAAACTCAAAGTTTTGTGTGAAAACAAAGTTTCGAAACTGACTGAAAAATGAGTTCTTGAATTTGTAAAAATCTCGAATTTAAAGCCTAAGTTTTGACTTGAAATCAGAAAAGCAGGACTGAAAAACGCAAGCAGGCAACAATAGCTTGTCGAAAAGCGGGCTTAACGTGCTAAAATTGAACTTTTGAATACGATTAAACTTATGTGCTTGTGTGATTTTTGTGCTGGAAATTCCCGCCTTTCGCCAAGCCCTGTCCGTTAGCTGATATTTAAACTAAAAACTAAACTAAAAAAAATGGATAAAAAATTATTAGGCTCTCAAACTGCAAAAGGAGGTTTTGCAAATGAACACGCCATTGTAGCTAAATTTAATGAATGGAAAAATGACAATGATGCACAACATTGGTTACAAATTATGGGTTATGAACTCAACAAACTTGATAATGTAACAGCTATCCAAATTCCTACTAAAATTAAAAAAACTGATGCAAGCAAATA
>RDYW01000022.1 GCA_004293485.1 Sphingobacteriales bacterium
TATTGTCAGCATAAATCCTATGGGAACTTCGTTTCGCTACGCTCAACTTTGTTCCCATAGGATTTATGCCTGTTGCACTTATCAATTGAACTTACACTTAAACTAATTAAAATTTTTGTTTCATACCTAGCAGTCCAAACAAGCCTCCGGTATGTACCATTAATATATTTGCTCCTGTGGTAAAATAGTTTTTTGATGCTAAATCAAGTATGGCATACAAAGTTTTAGCGGTATAAACAGGGTCGATTAATATGCCTGTTGCGGAGCTAAAATCTTTAATAAAATATATTAGCTCGGGTTTAGTTTTGGCATACCCCCCAAAATCATATTCAGTATGTAAGGTGTATTTTAAAGGTTGAGTTAATAATTTATTTATGTCCGACTTTAAAAAATTTCCATTTTTAAGTGCCGATACACCATGTATTTGGGTATTTAGTTGTTGTTGGTTGCTAGCATTTATAATACCCGCTAAAGTAGTGCCCGTACCAACCGAACAAAAAATATAATCGTAATGGTTTTTTAGTTCGCTTATTATTTCTCGGCAGCCTAGTTCGGCATAAGCACCTAAGCCTCCTTCATCTACAAAATAAGCCAAAGTATCGTTTGCAAAATAGTGCCGAAAAAGCTCCGATTTATTTTTATAGCTTTCTCTATCTACAAATATTAATTGCATCCCAAATACTTTACATATGCTTAGTACTTCGTTGGTTACGTTTTCGCCACGTACAAAAGCGGTGGTTTTAAAGTTAAATTTTGCCCCTGCTGCTGCTGTGGCAAGTAAATGGTTTGAGTAGGCACCGCCAAAAGTTACAATATGTGCTTTGGCTTTCTGTTGGGCATTAATTAAATGGTGTTTTAATTTTCGCCATTTATTGCCCGAAATAAAAGGGTGTATTACATCATCGCGTTTAAAAAATATGTTAATGCCACAATCCCCCAAAGGGCGATAAAAAACCTGCTCTTCGGGGCTACTAAAATCAAAACTTAGCATTAAAAATTATTATTTTCGTGTACCAAACCAATACCAGCGGTTACATTTATGAGGTTAACCCACACTAATTTTTGTATAAAGTTACGATAAACAAGCATATAAAATTTTGAAACATAGGTAATAACTATATTAATAACTTGAGTAAAAACATTGTTTTTTGCAAATAAATAAACAGCGGTAGAAAATGGTAAAAACAAATGTAGCAATTTTAAGTAGGTTACCATTTTTGATTTTTTTATAAAATAAAGGTAGATATATTTGATTCCTTCATAAAACATTAGGGTTTAAAAAATCATGCAAAGGCGCATTATATTTAAAAATGAAAATAAAAAACTTTAGCTCTACCTATTGTTGAGCAAAAAAAAAACGCAAAAAATGCTAAACATCTGCAATATATTGTGGTATCTCTTGTATAAACTTATAAGTATGGTTTTCGTAATCCATTTGGCAGCAATAATGCTGTAGGCCATTACTTATTACCAAATAGGTTACTTGATGCACTGCATTGTACCTAGCTGCTTGGTCGAATACTTTTTGGTTAATTTTAACAGTCGAAGCTTTGCATTCTACCAATATAAAAGGTGTACCAAATGAATTGTAAACCAGTATATCTGTACGATTTAGATGTGTATTAATTTTTACTCCTCCTTCGAGTTTTATAAGCGATGGTGGATATTTTTTATCGTTAATTAAAAATTGAACAAAATGCTGGCGTACCCATTCTTCGGGGCTTAGTAAAAGTTTTTTTTTACGTAATTTATCAAATATGTATAGCTTACCTTCAACTTGTGTAAGCCGAAAAGGATAAGCAGGTAAGTTTAAAGGCCTTGTGATAAACATATAAATTTTTACAGAAACTGTAATTAAGTTAAAAATAACCAATTTAGAAAATTAAATTTGTAGCAATGAATGTAGATCAAATTATAAAAGATATAAAAAATAAGCAATTTAAGCCAGTATATCTTTTACATGGCGACGAGGATTACTACATTGATTTGATTAGTAATTATATCGAAAATCACGCACTTAGCGATACCGAAAAGGGCTTTAACCAAACAATATTTTATGGTAAAGATTTAGAAGTAAGCACACTGCTAAATACAGCCAAACGCTACCCTATGATGAGCAATTACCAGGTAGTGATAGTACGAGAGGCGCAAGATTTAAAACTAGAGAAAGCAGCCGAGGTGTTTCAGGCTTACTGCGAAAACCCTTTAAAAAGCACCCTTTTGGTACTTTGCCATAAACACGGCAAGTTTGATAAACGAAAAAAGGTGTATAAAATTATCGAAAAAATGGGGCTGGTTTTCGAATCAACTTTATTGTACGAAAACAAAATACCCGCTTGGATTGAAGATTATACAAAATCAAAAAACTACCACATTAACCCTAAAGCTGCTGTATTACTGGCCAGCTATTTAGGTAACGACTTAAGTAAAATTACCAACGAACTCGAAAAACTAATGCTAAACATTGCAAAAGGACAAGAAATAGGTACCCGAGAAATTCAAGAAAACATTGGTATAAGTAAAGAATATAATGTATTTGAACTGCAAACAGCTTTACAAAAACGAGATGTATTAAAAGCTAATCAAATAATTAATTATTTTGATGCCAACCCAAAGTTAAACCCATTGGTTTTGGTATTAGGAAATTTATGCAGTTGGTTTAGTAAAATTTTAAAATATCACTACATAAGCGATAAATCGCAACTAGCTAAAGAGCTTGGGGTGCACCCGTTTTTTGTAAAAGATTACGAAGCGGCAGCGCACACTTATACCATGAGCAAGGCTTACCAAGCCATTACCGTATTACGCGAGTACGATTTAAAAATTAAAGGTGTAGATATAGCACCTAGCACCACAGCTGGCGAGCTTATGAAAGAAATGATCTGGAAATTAATACATTAATATGAGATATTGGTTAGTAAAAAGCGAACCTTTTAAATACAGTTGGGATAGGTTTGTAAAAGATAAAGAAACATATTGGGATGGAGTGCGTAATTACCAAGCCCGAAACAATTTAAAAGAAATGAAATTGGGCGATTTGGTATTATTTTACCACAGCAACGAAGGTAAAAATGTAGTAGGTATAGCCAAAGTTACAAAAGAATTTTATCAAGACCCCACTACCAACGATAACAATTGGGTAGTGGTAAACCTAGCCCCCGTTGAGGCTTTTAAAAAACCAGTAAGCTTAGAAGTAATTAAAAACGACGAATATTTAAAAAATATAGCCTTGGTTAAACAAGGGCGATTGTCGGTAATGGGCTTAAATTCAGACGAGTTTAATAGGATACTTGCACTTGGGAGGGAGTCGTAAAAAATAAAAAAAAAATTATAAAGCAACTTAAATTTAGCCAAAATTAAAATATACTAAAAATAAAATGTAGTTTACAACCGATTATGTGGCACTAAAATCTGTATTTGGGGCATAATTAAATCATCCAAAAAGTGTTAGATCTCAACCCTTACATCATTTTTTATGTTAGCTGATTAATAACATAAAATCAATTTGCCTTTTGGCTAAATCAACCCTTTTAACTTTAATGTTTACTTCATCGCCTAATTGATAAACTTTCTTTTTCTTTTGGCCAATAATGCAATAATTTTTTTCGTCGAGGGTGTAAAAATCATCCGAAATATCGCGTAGGCGTATCATCCCTTCGCATTTGTTTTCTATAATTTCTACATACATGCCCCACTCGGTTACGCCTGATATTACACCAATAAAGTTTTGCCCTACATTGTTTTGCAAATATTCGGCTTGTTTATATTTTACAGATGCTCGTTCGGCATCGGCGGCTTTTTTCTCCATTTGCGATGTGTGGGCACACATTTTTTCGTAATGCTCGGCATTTACTGATTTGTTACCATCTAAATAATACTGCAATAACCTATGCACCATTACATCGGGGTAGCGCCTAATGGGCGATGTAAAATGGGTGTAATAATCAAATGCTAAACCGTAATGGCTGCTCATTTTGGTGGTGTAAATGGCTTTCGCCATACTGCGTATGGCCAGTTGGGTTAATACATTTTGTTCTTTATGTCCCTCAATATCAAACATTAATTTGTTTAACGATTTTGCGGTATCTTTACCCGATTTGGTAGAAATTTTATAGCCAAAATTGGCGGCAAATTTCGAAAAACTTTCTAAACTGGCTTCCTTGGGTACATCGTGTGCCCGGTAAACAAAAGTTAATTTGGCTTTGCCTTTTTCTTTTTTTGCTACAAACTCGGCCACACGGCGGTTAGCCAGCAACATAAAATCTTCAATCAGTTTATGGGCATCTTTACGTTCTTTGGTATAAACGCCAATGGGTTTTCCGTTTTCATCGAGCTTAAATTTTACTTCGGCGGTTTCAAAACTTATGGCACCATCGTTAAATTTTCGTTCACGTAGCTTGTAAGCCAAGGCGTTAAGGTTTAAAATTTCCTCACAAAATTGGCCTGTTTTATTTTCTATAATTTCTTGTACATCTTCGTAAGCAAAGCGTTTGTCCGAATATATTATAGTACGGCCAAACCATTCGTTTTTAATGTGTGCTTCGCTATCTAACTCAAAAACCGCCGAAAAACATAGTTTTTCTTCGTTTGGCCTAAGCGAGCATAAACCATTAGACAAAGTTTCGGGCAGCATAGGTATTACCCTATCCACTAAATAAACCGAAGTACTACGCTCAAATGCTTCTTTGTCTAAATCCGACTCGGGGATTACAAAATGCGAAACATCGGCAATGTGTACGCCTACTTCGGTATTGCCGTTTTCTAGTATTTTGTACGATATGGCATCATCAAAATCTTTGGCATCAAAAGGGTCGATGGTAAAGGTAAGCACCTGCCTAAAATCTTTTCGTTTGGCAATTTCATCGGCAGTAATTTCGGTACTTATTTGTGCGGCTTCTTGCTCTACTTCTATCGGAAACGAAAGCGGAAAGCCGTATTCGGCCAGTATAGCATTCATTTCGGTATTATTTTCGCCTTGTTTACCCAATACTTCTTTAATTACGCCTACAGGGTTTTTTGCGCCAGCTGGCCAATCTACAATTTTAGCTAAGGTCTTATCGCCATTTTTAGCCCCGTTTAAATCCCCCAAAGGGATAAAAATATCGTGTAGCATTTTACGGTCGTCGGGTATAAAAAAGGCAAAATGCTGCGCCAGTTTTATAATGCCCGTAAACTCCATTTTTGCTCGGGTTATAATTTCTACCACTTCGCCTTCTTTACGGCCTCCTCGGCTATTGGCATATACGTGTAGCTTTACACGGTCGCCGTGTAGGGCATTACGTAGTTTTCGCGGAGCTATAAAAACATCTTTTTCAAACTCGTCTTCAGGCAATAAAAACGCCGAACCATTGGCCGCCATATCTATTTTGCCAAACATAAAAGCCTTTACTTCGTGTAACTGGTATTTGCCTTTTTCTACTTCTACAATTAGGCCTTTAAATAATTCGTTGGCTAGTGCATTCTGCAAGGTATTTTTACCTATAATATCGTTCATATTTAACTTGGCAGCCAGTTGTTTAAAGTTTAAAGGCTTATTATGATTTCGGTCGAAAACATCGGTTATACGTTGTAGTAAAACCTGTTTTGGGTTGTTGTTTTTATTGTTTAACATATACTTTTGCGTTGGGTATAAATATACTGTTTAAAATATACTGCTATCTAAAAATAAAAAAGAGTTTTTGGATTTTGCCTACTTAATCAACCCTTACAATTACTCGTTTAAATCCCAGTTATAGTATATAAAATTAGGAGTTAAACTTTCGTTGATTTTAGTTTTTGCATATTTATTTACAAAAGCAAGCACACCACCATCTGATTTTACAAAATCGGTTTTATACCAATTAAAAATTTGGGAAAGCATAATTTTTTTGTCGTCAAAGTTGTTGTAAATTGGGTTATTGATAAATAAAATGGTTTGGCTGTTTAGTAATTGTTGCACATTTTGCCCTGTAAAAGCAATATTACTTAGCTTTGGGCATGATAATGCAGCGCAGTTAATGGCAAAATGAATGCGGGGATCGTTAAATTGTTGTAGTAGTTTTTGCTGTTCAATATCATTTAACGATATTTTTTCTCCATAAAAGGGATAAGGCAATGGCTTATCCCACACTTTGCCATTTTCAATTTCTTTGATAGATGCGCAAGGATAATTTCTTAAAACCTGATCAATAGTGCAGGCATTGTAAACATTTATCCAAAAAGCCAATTGTTCGTTTTGTGGCAATGCGTTTACATGTGTACTTTTAAGCGAGTTAAGGTAGCTTTGTAGCTTTAAAATATCTTTTTTAAACCCTTTGTAATTAACTTTGCCACTGTTACTAACATATTTTTGTAACAGTAAATTGTAGGCGGTATGTATTGGGAGTTTAGGGTTTATTTGTGTGGTTAAATGTGGGTAATATTTTAAGTTTTTTGCTGAGGCTGATGTTAATATGATAGCAAATAATACTGCTTGGATAAAAAAAAATTGTACTATTTTCATGACTTATATTTTACGTTTAAATTATGCGCCTATATTCGTGTATTTGTATTTATAATTATGATTTTTTTTTAAGGAGCTAGCAAACACTTCATTTTATTTATTTGCCACCAATACACGAATATAGGCGGTAAATATCCTATTCTAAAAAAAATTATTGTGCCGTAACTTTAATTACCCAATTCCAACTGGTTTTTTACAAGGTTAAAATAATCGGCTTTGTTTTTAACCAGTTGATGATGGTTGCCTGTTTCGGCAACCGTACCGTTTTTAAGTACAATAATTTGGTCGGCATTTTTTACGGTACTTAACCTATGTGCGATAATTAAAACCGTTTTGCCTTTAAAAAATTGTTGCAAGTTGACGTGAATTATTTTTTCGTTTTCGGCATCTAATGCGCTTGTAGCTTCATCAAAAAATATATAGTGTGGATTTTTATAAACCGCCCTCGCAATTAATATTCTTTGTTTTTGCCCGCCCGATATGCCATTACCCGATGCGCCGATTGTCGTTTTAATACCCAAATGTAAGTTCAATTGATAAGTGCAACAGGCATAAATCCTATGGGAACAAAGTTGAGCGTAGCGAAACGAAGTTCCCATAGGATTTATGCTGACAATA
>RDYW01000080.1 GCA_004293485.1 Sphingobacteriales bacterium
TGTTTTATTCAAACTTAGGTGATGAGGATACATAAAGCTACTTGCGGACATATTACTATGGTCTGCACCCGACATTCCTAACATTATGTCATGCTTTACAGTATTGTCTGTCAAATCAATCACCGACAGTGAATTGGACTCTCCATTGACTATATAAGCCGCAGGATGAGTAATATCCAAAAGTGCTTTCATATCTGCGCTGTGGTCTTTCATACAACCTGTAAGAAAAACAATCATTAAAAGTGCAAAACTTAATTTTTTCATTTTTGAAGAGTTTTTTTTTAATTGTAAAAAATAGAAATAGTGTAGCTAAAAAAATGTTTACTTAATTACTTTCAAAGTTTCGGTTACCTTGCCACAAGTGAGCATTTTCTTTCCGTAGTAAGGATTTTTGATGTCCGAGCTTTCACTTAGCCAATAGGCTTTTTTCATTGGGCAATACTGCTGATGTACTTCTTTAGTATTGATTTTGAAGGCTTTGGCTACGGCAAAAAGATTATTTGACAAGTCGTTAAAATGGTCTCTCTGATGTCCTGCGTCTTTTGTTTCTGCTATATGTTCTACATCAGATTTGATTTTTTCGGCATACTCCTGCCAAGTTTTTTGTTCTTTGGCAGTCATTTTATCTATTTTTACATTACTAAGTATCTTCACAAACTCAAGTGATTTTTCGTTTGCCAACGTGCCATCATCAGCAACAAGCGCATTTTTGACATCGTAATAGGCAGTAAGCAAATTGTTAATTTCTTGCGATTGTGCTGTCGCATTTTGCCCTATTATCGAGGACGCAAGTAAAAAACATAAGAAAATAATATTTTTCATTTTGATAAAAATTTAAAGTATGAAAACATGGCTCATTCTTTTAATGACAAGCCTTATTGTATTTTTTGAGTTTGAAATAATTGTAAGGCAGGGGAGCCAAAAAACCTGCTACGGCTGCTATCCCAAACGCTAACCAATAAGTATGGCTATGAAAATCTGCCTTCCCGCCCGTAATCATAAAGTCTGTGATATTCATGGCTATTTCCATCGCTATCATCGAAATCAAAGACATACCCAAAGCCATAGAAAAAGCTTGCTTCCAATCTAATTTTTCATTGTATTTTAATAGGATAGTTTCCAATATGATGGAAGTTATTAAGCCCGATATGATTGCCAATATCATTGTCATAGTCATAGAAAGGTGAATATGAGAGGCTTGCAAGTAAATAATCATTCCAAAATCGCCAATAGAGCAGCCTATCAAGCAGTTGAGCGTATTCTTGCCTGCCCGCTTCCATGTAGTAGCATCTTGCCAAAAGTCTATTTGAGTAGTGTTGGTTTTTATTTCATCTTTTTGCTCATCTATCAAGTGGCGACTTGCAGTTTCCTGCATTACACCTTCGCCCAAAGCCTTAAAGCCTGCGGTGCTGACAAGCTCAACAAGCTGATTTTTTGTGATTTCACCTCTTACAGTCAAAACCTTGTCAGGGTTCTTCGTATCTACTTCCCAAGATTGAATGGAGGGGGTTGCATTGAAAAATGGGGTAACTTTCGCCACACAATTCATGCAATTAATATTTGTTTTTATTTTGATTTCCATAATTGCTCTCAAAAATTAGTTTAAACATTATTTAGTTTTAACAATGCAAAGTTCGG
>RDYW01000023.1 GCA_004293485.1 Sphingobacteriales bacterium
TATTGTCAGCATAAATCCTATGGGAACTTCGTTTCGCTACGCTCAACTTTGTTCCCATAGGATTTATGCCTGTTGCACTTATCAATTGAACTTACACTTTTATAAATATACGATATAAAAAAAATAATTTTTTGATACCTACCAATAGCTTTTAAAACAATAACTTTATTAAGGCATTATTTTAACACACTTTATAATCCACTATTTTTACCCTATTTTCGCATCACAATTAAACCACCAAAATGGATTATCAATTTAAAAGCATCGAGCAAAAGTGGCAACAATACTGGGCTGCAAACCAAACCTATAAAGTAACCACCGATACCACAAAACCCAAATATTATGTGTTAGATATGTTCCCCTATCCATCGGGTGCGGGCTTACACGTGGGGCATCCGTTAGGTTATATTGCTTCGGATATTTTTGCAAGATACAAGCGTATTAAGGGTTTTAATGTGTTGCACCCAATGGGTTACGATTCGTTTGGCCTACCAGCCGAGCAATATGCCATACAAACTGGCCAACACCCCGCCATAACCACCCAGGCCAACATTGCCCGTTACCGCCAACAGCTTGATAATTTGGGTTTTTCGTTTGATTGGAGCCGTGAAGTACGCACCAGCAACGCCGATTATTACAAATGGACGCAGTGGATTTTTATGCAAATTTTTAACTCTTGGTACAACCTCGAGACTGATAAAGCCGAACCCATAAGCACCCTAATTTTAAAACTAGAAACCCTAGGAACCCGAGAAATTAAAGCCGTGTGCGATGAGGATGCACTTACCCTACAACCCAGCGATTGGAGTGCCATGACCCATCTTGAAAAAGAAGCCGAATTACTAAAATACAGGCTTACTTTTTTAAAACAAAGCACCGTAAATTGGTGCCCGGCTTTGGGTACCGTTTTGGCCAACGATGAAGTAAAAGAAGGCTTTAGCGAACGTGGCGGCCACCCCGTTGAACAAAAGAAAATGATGCAATGGAGTATGCGCATTACCGCCTATGCCGAGCGTTTACTACAAGGTATAAACACTATTGATTGGCCCGAACCTTTAAAAGAAATACAAAAAAACTGGATTGGTAAAAGCGTGGGGGCAATGGTAAAGTTTCAACATATTGAAGTGTTTACAACTAGGGTTGATACCCTTTACGGCGTAACCTACCTTGCCATTGCACCCGAACACGAGCTAGTGGCACAACTAACTACGCCCCAGCAAAAAGAAAGTATTGATGCCTACATTGCCCAAACCAAAAAGAAAAGCGAGCTAGACCGCATGGCCGATGTTAAAACCGTTTCTGGAGCGTTTACGGGCAGCTACGTTACTAACCCCATTAACGGTGCGCAAATACCCGTTTGGATAGCCGATTATGTACTTGCTGGTTACGGTACGGGTGCAGTAATGGCCGTACCCAGTGGCGACCAACGCGATTACCTTTTTGCCCAGCACTTTAACTTACCCATTATACCTATTTTAGATGCCCAACAAATTGATACCCAAGCCGACCCTACCAAAGAAGGGAAATACATTAACTCGGGAATAATTAATGGCTTAACGTATAAAGAAGCTACGGCTGTAATTATACAAGAATTAGAAAAATTAGGTGCCGGCAAAGCAAAAATTAATTACCGTATGCGGGATGCTATTTTTGGCAGGCAACGTTACTGGGGCGAGCCCGTACCCGTTTACTTTAAAGATGGTTTGCCTTACTTAATTGCCGAAAGCGATTTGCCTTTGCTACTGCCCGAGGTGGATAAATACCTGCCCACCCAAAGTGGCGAGCCTCCTTTAGGCCGAGCCAAAGACTGGAAATACAAACACAAATACGATTACGAACTAAGCACCATGCCTGGCTGGGCAGGCAGCAGCTGGTACTGGTTTAGGTATATGGATGCCCATAATAACCAGGCTTTCGCCGATAAAAAAGCCATAGCCTACTGGCAAGATGTTGATTTATACATTGGTGGCAGCGAACACGCAACAGGCCACCTTTTATATAGCCGTTTTTGGAACAAGTTTTTAAAAGATTTGGGTTATGTAACCCAAGAAGAGCCATTTAAAAAATTGATAAATCAAGGGATGATACAGGGGCGTAGTAGTTTTGTACATCGTTTGGTTGATGAAGACGGCAAACCTACAAATACTTTTGTTTCTTTCGGATTAAAAAATAACCACCAAACCGTACCTGTACACGTTGATGTAAATATTGTTGAAAACGATATTTTAGATATAGAAAAATTTAAAGCCTCAAGAGATGAGTACGCTAAGGCGGAGTTTATTTTAGAAAATGGAAAATACTTTTGCGGCCACGAAGTCGAAAAAATGTCGAAATCTAAATTTAACGTAGTAAACCCCGATGATTTAATTGAGCGTTACGGTGCCGATACTTTGCGTATGTACGAAATGTTTTTAGGCCCGCTAGAGCAAAGCAAACCGTGGAACACCAACGGTATTGAAGGCGTTTTTAAATTCCTTCGTAAATTTTGGAAGTTGTTTCACGACGATAGTTTTACGTTTAAGGTATCCGACCAAAATCCCACCAAAGCGGAATTAAAAGCCTTACACAAAATAATAAAAAAAGTAGAAGAAGATATTGAGCGTTTTTCGTTTAACACATCGGTATCTAGTTTTATGATTGCTGTAAACGAACTTACCGACCTTAAATGCGATAATAAAGCTATTTTGCAAGATATGGTAATTGTGCTATCGCCTTATGCACCACATATTTGCGAAGAATTATGGGCTTTGCTGGGCAATACCAATAGTGTATCAACCGCTACTTACCCTACTTTTAACCCAGCTTATTTGGTAGAAGATAATTTTAATTATCCCATATCTATTAACGGAAAAACCAAAACCAACATTAGCTTACCCCTAACTATGGAGGCTATTGATGTGGAACTATATGTGTTGCAAAGCGAATTGGTTACCAAATATTTTGACGGTAAAACGCCTAAAAAAGTTATTGTGGTAAAAGGTAGAATTGTAAATGTGGTGTTGTAAAATTTTTTGCGTTAACGATTGCAACGGCATCCTTTTTTACAATTACCCCCCCCCTTGGGTTGTTGACAAATGGGGTGTAACTGTAAAAAAGATACTTGCCTGCTGGCAAGCAGGTAGTGTAAAGCGTGTTACCTGCCTGCGCAGGCAGGTAACGCCCAAATAATAATAACTAAAATTTTAATAATCAATATTTTAACCATCGTAACTCTGGGTAACAGATTAATTTGTAATGTTATTTTTATTTTTTTACCCAGCTTTAAATCATAATTAATGAACTCCAAAATAACATCACTCTTAGCTATTGTTTCTCAAAACATTGGAGCTTTAGATTTACACAGCAACGATGCTTTTCTTATCGAAAACTTAACCGAACGCATTGAACTTATTATACATAAATTAAAATTTTTTCCTGATAAGCCCAAAGTGGTTTGTATTAAGGGGCTTTCGCCGATAAAGGGTGCAGATAATTTGGTAGCCAAATTGGTAGAAATTGCAGGCGGGAAACCTATCTTAATCCAAAATGAGGAACAATCACCAAGCGAAATTTGGGACCTAATAGCTGCCGAAAACCCCGAAATAATTGTAGCTATGCCCTGTGGTTTTACCATTGCCCGTACTTTGCAACAGATGGATGTATTGCTTGGCTTGCCTGGATGGAAGGATGCAACTGCTGTAAAAAACAATCGTGTTTACATTGCCGATGCCAGTTCATATTTTAATACTAAAAGCCCACACTTGGTAGATTGGCTAGAAATACTGGCCGAAATTATTAACCCCCAATATCTAAATTTTGGTTACGAAGGTACCGGTTGGATAAAGTTTGAATGTTAATTTTTGGGCTGTTCGGCGTTGCCAATTACTAAGCCAGCTGCTAGCAAAACAATGTTTTTTATAATGTATTGGCCTAATAATGTAGGTACAAAGGGGGCTATTTTCCAAGTTTCGTGTGGGAAAATAAACAGCGGGAAAAAAGTGCCTAATAGGTGCAAATAAAATAAAACCATTACCCGCCGTAGGTATCGCCCTGTAAAAAAGCCTAGTGCAATGCAGCATTCGCATACGGCGATAAACGGAATGGAAACATTAGGTTTGATATAGCCAAAACTTAAAGCCAAAAATGTTTGCCCTACAATATCTTCGGCAGGGCTTAGATTGGGTAAAAATTTTAAACCACCAAACCATAAAAACAAAATTCCTAAACTTATGCGTAGCCAAATAATTTTTTTATGGGGTTTTAACATTGTTTTTGTGGTAGGGGAAATAAACAAAATTAGCACCTTCGGGTACTACTACAAATAAGCAGGCGTAATCGCTTGCATCTTTAAAACTTTTTATAAATGCTTCTTTTTTACTGGTTTTTATAATTCCTTTATCTATAAATTCCTCTAAGGTAGAAGCATGTATTGTCCAATCGGTACCTAGTTCGTGATTATCAAGTATGGGTTCGCCCAAGGTAATTTGATGCTGATGCGCTACAAAAATTGGGTAAGCCGATAGCCCCTCTACCATAATTTCTATGGCCACCTCTCTGATAGATTCGTGGTAAAGTTCAAGGTCTTTTTTTAAACTTAAAAGCGGGCTTTCTTGGTTTTTTTTATCGCCTTTGTTCGGGCTTTCGCCCATTAGTTCTTCTATATCCATTAGCGTAATTTTAGTAAAACCACGTTTTCTACATGCTGCGTATGCGGAAACATATCCACAGGTTTTATGCGTACTACATCATATTTTTCTTTCAGCCTAATTAAATCACGGGCTTGTGTAGCTGCGTTACAGCTCACATACACAATACGTTGGGCTTCTAATTCCATAAGTTTTTCTACCACATCGGGGTGCATGCCCGCCCGTGGAGGGTCGGTAATAATTACATCGGGCTTGCCGTGGGTGTTTATAAAGTCGTTGTTTAACATATCTTTCATATCGCCAGCAAAAAAACGGGTATTGGTAATATGGTTAATGGCCGAGTTTATTTTAGCATCTTCAATAGCTGTGGGCACATACTCAATACCAATAACTTTTTTGGCATCTTTGGCAATAAAATTAGCAATGGTGCCTGTGCCTGTATATAAATCGTACACTAATTCGTTACCTGTTAAGCCAGCAAAATCTCGGGTAATTTTATATAGTTCGTAGGCTTGTAGCGAGTTAGTTTGATAAAAAGATTTTGGCCCGATTCTAAATTTAAGCCCTTCCATTTCTTCGTAAATATACTCGGGGCCACGGTAGGCAATTATCTCTTGGTCGGCATAAGTATCGTTCTTTTTTTGGTTGATAATGTATAGCAACGAAGTAATTTGAGGAAACTCAGCAGCTACATAATTCATCATTAATTCCACATTTCCATCTTCGGGATAAGCAAAAATTACTATCACCATTAGCTCGCCCGTACTTGATGTACGAATTACTAGATTGCGTAAAGCACCTGTATGCGCCCTTAAATCATAAAAAGTAAGGCCATTATCTTTTGCAAATTTATTTACGCTGTTGCGGATATTGTTAGATGGATTGGCTTGTAAATAGCAATGGTTAATTTCCAGTATTTTATCAAACCTTAGGGGAACATGAAAACCCAGCGCATCCATTTCCATCGCTTGGCCGCTAGCTACATCTTCATTGGTAAGCCAGCGTTTGTTCGAAAAAGTATATTCCAGCTTGTTGCGGTAGTATTGGCTTACCGCCGATGGTAAAATAGTTTCGGTATGCGCTACATCCAAGCCCGCCAGCCTTTGTAAGGCATCCATTACCGATTTTTGTTTATACCTAAGCTGTGCCGTATAATCCATGTGCTGCCATTTGCAGCCACCACACACGCCAAAATGCGCACAAAAAGGTGTTACCCTATCGGCCGATGGGCTCAGTAAAGTGTGTATTTTAGCTTCCGCAAATTTCTTTTTTTTCTTATAAATTTCGGCATTTACCACATCGCCAGGAATGGCTTTTTCGATAAATATTACCAAATCGCCATCACGGGCTACACCCTTGCCTTCTTCGGCAATATCAAATACTTTAAGGTTTTCTATTATTTTTTGCGTGTTCACGTTTTTCATCATTAAAGGTGTAAAAGTAAAAATTCTAATTTGATTTGGCTATTAACCCCAATAATCATTGAGGTTAATTTTTTTTCAAAATATTCATCCCATATGGGCATAAATATTTTAAGCATAAAAAAAAGCCGCCCTTAAAACTTGGCGGCTTTTTTATAAATAAAAATTAGTGTTTAAAGCCTATTGGGCTATTACTAGTTTTTTAATAGTTGATTGATTTTCTGTTTGTACATTAATAATATACACCCCAGGATTCCATTTGCTAGAGTCGATGGTAGTAAGCTTATCTTTAGCCGAAATGCTTTTTATTAATTTGCCATCTAAAGTAGTAATAGCAATTTTTACACCACCCGCTGTGGCAACATTAAAACTGTTGCTTGCTGGGTTAGGGTAAATACTTATTGCACTTTCATCTGTTGTTTGTTTTGATAAATCATCCTCTTTTACCGACCCTATCGCACCTGGAGTGCCTGGTATAGCTATGTAATCTATGTTATAGGCTCCTCCATTATTGTCTGGGTCTTTTTGGTACTTAATGGTATTATTTCCTGCATTTAATGTAAGTGGCTCGCTAACATCTTGCCAAGTTGTCCAGCTGGTATTGCTTGATAGTAACTCGGTGGTAATTTTAGCTCCATTTACATAAATAGAAATGGGGTACCCTGGGCCGGCTGCATTGCTATAGCGCATCCTTACATTATATACGCCAGCAGTAGCAACATTAACAGCAAACTGAACCGATGCTCCGTTATTTTGGAAACCCGTTACATAAGCCGATGCTGAGTAATTAGTGTAGGTAGTGGCATTGGCTACACCACCAGTTTTAGTTGCATTTTCTGCTTCGTAAATAACTGTACCGCCACCACTTGCTGCACTTGTAGTTACATTTAAAGCGGTGCTTTGTGCCGAGTTGTTACCTGCGGCATCTCTAGCCCGTACTGTAAAGCTGTATGAAGTACCCGCGGTT
>RDYW01000024.1 GCA_004293485.1 Sphingobacteriales bacterium
AATTTTTAAACCTGCAAAATAATACTAAAAATCGACCACCATTTTTGTCCACATGGAACAAACGTCTATCAAAAAACACCACAAATGTCCATTACGTCTATATAGACAATATGATAGAAAAACCAAAATGGGTAAATATAGAAAATATAAATAAATTATTCTATGTTAGTGCCATTACGGGCTAGGGGGGGTAGTTATGTATAATTTTATTTAAGCATAATGGTTACTAAATTTTTTGTAAGATTATCATAATAAGTATAATATGAGTTACCATTGCAGTAAAAGATATCATCTCCTTCAAAGGGCATAGTAACGTTTTGTACATATTCTTTTATAAGCTCGGTATCGTCATCGTTAACTTCGCCTTTTACATGTTTTGAGGTTAAAGGGTCGAATAAAGTTTTAAAACGGGTTACCTTATCCCAGTTTCGGCTAAATCCTACGCCCCCAAACGACATCATACCCGAACCAATCATACCCATTGCACCCATACCACCAAAGGCACCCATACCGCTACCAGTAGCTAGTTTTTTGTACCCACCAATAGTAAGCTGGTGCATATTGTTTTTGTTTTTAATCCCACTTATTACAGCACTTCCACCAAGTATTTTTCTAAAAAATTGGGTTGTTGTAAGTTGTTTAGTTTGAGTGCTTGATACCGATGTGCCTTCTTGTAAAATGCTGGTGTTTTTGTAATCAATATCGTCGGTTACATTTGTTTTGTACACAAACAAAAGTTGATTATCATCTAATTTGGTAGCACTAAATTTTAATATATCGGGGGTTACAAAAACGTGGTATAAAATATTTTCTATAATTATTGAATTGTAAGATTTTGGGATGTTTTCTAAAGCTTCATCAAAAGAAAAAATATTACCAAGTGAATCTTTTTCAAGGATATGACTAGTGATTTGGTATTTTACTTTGTTATTGCTTAAATTAAGGTTAAATACTTTTGTTTCAGAATATACATCGTCGATTGCAAGGGTTAAAGTATCGTTATTTAGGTATATTTTGCTTTTTAATACCGCAACATCAGCCGAAGTAACTATATCTTTATCTATTAACGTACTTTTAAAACGACTTTCGGTAGATAAAACAGAAAGCATTTCTTTATCGGTTAAACCTGTATTTAAGTCTTTATTTAGTTCGAAAACTTGTTCGGTAAATGTGTTATCGTTTTTGGTAGAATACACATACAGTATTGGGGCTGATTTATTTATAAAAATTTGAAAGAAATTGTTGCCAGTATTTACGCTGGTAACAAAACGTTTCCCTTTTGTATTAATTTCGGTATTAGATAATTTTATTTCTGATGTTGTATTGTTGAAGTTTATACAGTTAAAAATATTGGTTCCATTTTGCTTAGTTACAATATTGATAAAATTATTGCTAAAAAAACCGCCAATTGGTGCAAAAACTCCTTCATAAGGATCAGGGTTTTTAGTAGCAAAACTATACACTACATTTAGCTTATCATCGTAAACATTTGCCATTATCGAATCGGGCTTTGATAAAACCACACAGTTCAAACTCCTATCTTTATTTGGAAACGATATAAGTTTTACATTTGCTTCGCCCCCACGCCATCCTATTTTTTTTTCGTTTTTAACCAATTGGGCTTTAACCCAAACATTTGAAATTAATAATCCTAATAAGAATAAATAGCGCATAAAATTCATTTTTTTTATATGTGTTTGTAACCGCTTCACCATATCACCTAAAGTATGTAAGTTAAAAAGTTAGTGTTTTACAATTTTAATCAATAATAAGCATAAATTAGTATAAAATTATCCCCAATCTATCAATCCTCATCAACAATATCAAAACCATGCATTAGCTGGTTGTTGTCTTCATCCATCATGTTTTCTAATTTTTCTATTTGCCACCAAAATTTAGCCCTTATTTTTAAGTGGTTACCCAGTTCGTTCATGTTTTCGGCATCGTATATGCGGCCATTGGCAATGGTGTATTTTATTTTTTCGCTATTGCGGATATCGTCTAATGGGTTGGCATCTAGCACAATAAAATCGGCTAATTTACCTTTTACTAGCGAGCCTATTTCTTTATCCATACCCAAATAATCGGCACCATTTATAGTGGCACATTTTAAGGCATCTAGGTTATTCATACCACCTTGTACAAGCATCCACAGCTCCCAATGTGCCCCTAAACCCTGCAACTGGCCATGTGCGCCTAAATTTATTTTGGTACCGCCAGCCGCTATTTGTGTAACCGCTTTTGATACCTCAATATGGCCATAATCGCCATACTCGGATGTGTTTCTTCGCCGCGAGCGGGCATCTACCATTTGCCTAGGTACAAAGTTTAGCAGCTTATCATTATCCCATACATTGCTTCTATCGTACCAAAAGTTTTCGCCCCATTGGCTTCCATAGCTTACAATTAAAGTGGGTGTATAAGCCGTTTTGCTAGCGTTCCAAAAGTTTGTAACATCTTTATAAACAGGTGTAACAGGGATATTATGTTCAATGCCTGTATGCCCATCGGCAATCATGCTCATATTGGTAAAAAAAGTGCTGCCACCTTCGGGCATAACCTCCATTTTTAATTGCCTAGCCGCTTCTATTATTTGCTGGCGTTGCTCTCGCCTAGGTTGGTTATATGATTTTACAGTAAAAGCACCTACTGCTTTCATACGCTTTAAATGAGATAGGGCATCTTCGTAACTATTTATTACAGCTTTAAAATCTCCATCGGCACCGTATAAAATAGTACCTGTGGAATATAATCGAGGGCCAGTTAAACGTCCAGCTTTTATCATTTCGGCTTGCGAAAACGCCATTTCGGTATTGCTTGATGGATCGTGGCAGGTAGTTACCCCAAAGGCCAAATTGGCAAAGTAAGGCCACTCTTGCTGTGGCGATACACCATTGTTGCTGGTGGGTAAGTGCGCATGTACATCAATAATACCAGGCATAATGGTTTTGCCTTCCATATTATAAAGCAGGGCATCGGCAGGTACATTTACTTCGTTGGTTTTGCCTATGGCTGCTATACGGTTTTCGTCAACCAGTATTGTACCGTTTTCTATAACCTCATTATTATTCATGGTAATAATGCGTACGTTGGTAAAAGCCAGCTTACCTGTGGGTATATCGCTTTTAATTTTTAAACCAATATGTATGGTAGTGGTATCTTTTTGGGGTAAATTATCAGCAACTTCGGATAAATTATTAAATGTGTTTTTTAATGTTTTAGTAAAATACTTAGGCCCTAATATATAATGAATGTTTTTACTATCGCTGCTCCATTGTATGCAGTTACCAGCATCGGTAGATATTTTTTTTAATGGCAGGGTTTTATTTGATGATGCTAAATCTAAACTATTGCCTAGTGTAACCATAGGGGTTACATACACGTTAAATAATTCGGTAAAAGCCATCCACTTATTATCGGGGCTGGGGCAATAACTGTTGGCATAATTTGAGGTGTAATGCGTTTGTACTTGTTGGCCATTAAGGTCGCAACTTTTAAATTCGCTTTTATCTTCCGTATGGGTAATAAAAAAAATACGACTATCGGCTGTATTAAACTGGGGGTTACTGCCCGTTTTTACTATAAACTTAGGTACACCTCCCTTTGCCGAAACAGTATATAATCCAGCATTTTTGCCGTAAACATATCCTAAATTAGGGTTGCCTACGCCTTTGGTATAAACTACCATATCGCCCTTATTTGAAAACTTAGGCGAAAAATAATATCCACTTTCGTGGGATAAAATGCTGGTGTCTTTGGTATCGAAGTTATATTTTACTATCGATGATTTGGTGGCATCGTTCCAGGTAGTATATACCAAGTATTTGCCATCGTTTGAAAAACTAGGTTCAAATTCCCAATCTGTATGGTGGGTTAATCGCTCGGGTTTGCCATTGGGCAGAAGTTTTTGGTAAAGATAGCCAGCGGCGTTAAAAATAATTTTTTTGCCATCCGGCGATGTTACCAATTGGCGTATCATTTTAGCTTCAAACTCATCGGTAAATACTTTTTGGTCATAGTGTAAGGCATCTACAATATTTTGTTTTACATCAACCGAAAAGGGGATTTCGGCACTTTCCTGGGTATCAATATTTACTTTGCGTATTTTTCCTTTTGCATAAAATACAATGGTTTTATTATCAGGTAGCCAGTTAAAATTGGGGTACACCCCAAAAATTGCCCAAGTCTCTTGTTGGTCTTTCGATAAATCATCATAAACTGGAAACTCTTCGCCTGTATGTAAATTTTGCACACACAAAACCGTTTTTAAGCGAATACGTTTTACAAAAGCCAATAGTTTGCCATTAGGCGATATTTGGGGCCTAAATGCACTGCCATAGCCACCAGCTATTTTTTCGAAACCACCGATTTCGAGATTTAGTTTTTTAATAGCATATATTTCGGTATTAGGGTTTTTATTGTATTTAAAAACCGAGCCAGGGGTTACATCTTCACTAAAATACACGTATTTACCATCAGGCGATAGCCAAGGCTCTCCTTGATCTTGCTGGTCGTTTTTTCGTTTGGTAAGCTGTACCCCATCTAAGCCACCCGAAACGTGGTACATCCAAAGCTCGCCTGCACCTAGTGAACGTTTTCCTGTAAAATGCTTACGGGCAATAATATAATTGCTATTAGGTAGCCAAACTGCGTTATTAAGAAGCCTAAAATTTTCTTTCGTAATGGCATGTTTATCGCCACCATTGCTATTCATCACCCAAATATTATCGGCACCATCTTTATCACTAGTGTAAGAAATATATTTGCCATTGGGCGAAAACCTAGGTTGCACATCGTAGGCCATACCGCTACTTAAAACGCTTGCCTGCCCACCACTTACAGGCATTTTATAAATATCGCCTAGCAGGTCGAAAACAATTTCTTTGCCATTTGGGCTTACATCTACGTTCATCCACGTACCTTCGTTGATAGTAAAAGTTATTTGTTTGGTAGTACCCAACGATTTTTCGATATCCCATTTTTTGGTTTCTTGCGCCTTATTAGCGTTTATTAAAAACAAAGTGGTTGTAAAAACATATATAATTTTACGAAGCATACATACTTTTTAAATTAAAAAACAAAAATAAGATTTTAGCTATAATGTAAATTTAAATTTTAAACATCTATAAAAAACCAATAAAGCCAATAAAACATATTTTATTTTACTTAAATAATGAAATATTTTATACTTTCACTAAACATAAAAAGCAACCACTTATTACATACTTAAAATATAAAAATGTTATTCCACAACGCTAATATCCTATCATTTCATAAAGGTTTTAATAACGCTACACACGATAGCCTTTTTGTGGAAAACAATAAAATAAAAGCCATTGGTTGTTACCACGATTTAAAACCATTAGTAAACGACGAAACAAAAATGGTGGATTTAAAGGGCAAAACAATAATGCCCAGTTTTAACGATACGCATATACACGTTTGGAAGGTTGGTAACTTAAAAACATTTATGCTAGATGTAAGAGGTGTAAGCAGTTTGGATGAAATGTTGGCAATGCTCGAAATATATATTAAACAAAACCCACACCAGCCATGGATTACTGCCCGTGGGTTTAACGAAGCCGATTTTAAAGACGGTAAAATGCCTACCAAAACCGATTTAGATAAAATAAGCACCACAACATCTATATATATAATACGCACTTGCGCCCATATTGCGGTGTGCAACAGTAAAGCTTTAGAAATTTGTGGCATTACAAAACATACAGTATCGCCCCTTGGCGGGATGATTTACAAAGGTAACGATGGGAAACCCAACGGCCAATTTGCCGAAACCGCCATAGGCTTAATTACCAAACATATACCACCCTATAGCCAAGCCGACCTTAAAGTAATGGTACAAGCAGCTACTACCGAACTACATAAAAACGGTATTACTGCCGCCACCGACCCCGCCGTTGACCCTTTATTGCTTGATACTTATTACCAAATGTACCAGCAAAACCAGCTAAATATTAGGTTAAATGCTTTCCCTATTATTTTGCCCGATGGCAGCGAAACCCCTTATCCTATGCCCGACTATTATAATTCCGATGGGTTTAAGGTAAATACAGTCAAGTTTTTTTCTGATGGAGGATTAAGTGGCAAAACTGCATCGTTAAAAAGAGCATATAAAAACAGTACAGATAATGGCGTACTCCGCCTTAAGCGTAACCAATATAAAAAACTAGCTTTAAATGCGATAGAGAAAGGCTTGGGTATTGCTACACACGCTATTGGCGATAATGCTATCGAATTTGTAATTGATGTTTATAAAGAATTGTATAACGCTGATAAATTTATCACAAACAGAATAGAACATTTGGGTTTGCCCGATAAAAAGCATTTACAAGCCATGCAAGCATACCATATTGCTACTTCGATGCAAACAATATTTATAAACGAATTGGGGAAAAATTTTATTAAATATTTAGATACAAATTATTTAAATAACTGCTACCCAGTAAAATCGGTTTTAGAACATAAAATAGCAGTAGCTTTATCGTCTGATGCGCCTGTGGTAAAAAATATAAACCCTTTTAAAGGTATCGAAGCTGCAGTTTTTAGGCAAGATGATAGCGGAAACATAATAGCAAAAGATGAAGCTATAAGCCTTAGCCAAGCTTTAAAACTTTATACTGAAAACGCCTCTGTTTTAAGTAAAAACAACCTTACTGGAAGTTTAGCCGTAGGTAATTTTGCCGATTTAATTGTATTAAACAAAAACCCTTTGCAAGCCGATTTGAGGGATGTAAAAGTAGAGCAAACGTATTTTAATGGCAATTGTGTGTTTAATATAAATTAACAGGTAATGTAATTGCCCTTTTAGGTATAAAACTAGCTAGCAGTTTTTTTAAATAAACAAGCCCCAAAAATAACAGCTGCATTTTTTAATAAATGCAGCTGTTGATTTAATTTTAAAAAGTAAGCAAAC
>RDYW01000025.1 GCA_004293485.1 Sphingobacteriales bacterium
CCCAGGCGACCCTATAGGTTGTGAAATAGATACCCCAATAGATGCCCAAGTTTGGCTACCCATAGCAGCAAGCACATTGTTATGCTTTTATTATTTACGCAATAAAAAAGTTACCAAAGTGCAAGCAGTTTAGTTTAATAAGAATGTTCTAATGCTTAAAAAAAATTATTTAAGATACCAATTGTAATTAACTCAAAAGGTATTCTCAAGAATAAAAAAACGTGTTTCGATTATTACTGAAATACGTTTTTTTTGTATTTAAAATAATTTTATTACTAGGTAAAGTTTAATAACCAACATCATTGGGCGTATTAAGCGTAAACGTTTACATCAATTATTTTTATCAAAACATAAAAAGGTATTAAATTTAAAATTTATTTTAATCCACTGTATATGTTTAAATCCAATAGTTACTTTTTAATTTTTACCTTATTACTGGTAGTTATTATCAAAATGACGCAAGGCTTATTTACTTTTCATAAAATACTTATCCCTAAGTTTTGGGTTTTATTCGGGTACATGGCGGGCATTACTTTTATGGCAATTAACCTTTGCTTATTTTCGGTTAAAAAAAGTTTGCCCAATAGTTGGTTTATAATATTAAGTACCAACGTAATAAAGCTAATATTAAGCTTGTTTTTTGTATTATTTTACCTGCAAGTATTTAAGGTTCAATCGGTTTTGTTTGTTGCCAACTTTTTTTTAGTTTATTTATGCTTTACCTCCTTTGAAATATATACTTTGTTACTTAACTTGCGCCACCTAAATAAAAAGTAAAAAACAAGCAATTGATGGAGTTTAACCATATTATAAAATTAAAAAATTTCACAACAACTACTTTACTCGCAGTTTTTTTGATTTTTTGTTCAATAAATACTTTTGCAGAAGTCCAGTTAAGCCACGAGTCAGATGGCGAAGCTGCATCCACAGCCGAAGAAAAATTTGACCCAACCGTTACTATTTTAGAACACATAAGCGATACCCACAGCTGGCACTTATTTGGCCATACTTCTATTGCGCTACCCGTAATATTATTTACGCCAAATGGTTTAGATATTTTTTTATCAAGTAAATTGGTAAACGAACACCACCAAGCAGTAGCGTATAACAGCGGTAAAAATACTTATCTAAACGAAGAAGAGCATATAAAAATATTAGCCGCTGATGGCGAAATAGATGAAGAAGCTAGCGCACACCTCTACGATTTTTCTATCACCAAAAACGTAGCCGCCATGTTTATAGCAGTTATAACGATATTATTGGTGTTTACCAAAGTGGCCAGCGCATACAAAACCAGATATGGTAAAGCACCTAAAGGTTTACAATCATTTGCCGAACCTTTTATAATTTTTGTAAGAGACGATATTGCCCGCCCAAATATTGGTTATAAATACGAAAAATTTATGCCCATGCTGTTAACCATTTTCTTTTTTATCTGGTTTAATAATTTGTTGGGTTTAATCCCAATTTTTCCTGGTGGGGCTAACGTTACCGGTAATATTGCTTTTACTTTGGTGTTATCGGCAATTGTGTTGATAATAGTAAACCTAAACGGCAACAAATATTATTGGAGCCATATTTTTAAACCCGATGTACCTTTTTGGTTATTACCCATTATGTGGATAGTAGAAATTATAGGTATATTTTCTAAACCTTTTGCATTAATGATACGTTTGTTTGCCAACATTACGGCCGGGCACATTATTATATTAAGTTTAGTATCGTTAATTTTTATTTTTAAAAGCTTGGCCATTGCCCCAGTTTCGGTAGCATTCGTATTGTTTATGAGTGTGTTAGAGTTATTGGTGGCATTTTTACAGGCTTTTATTTTTACCATGCTTACCGCCTTGTTTATAGGTACAGCGGTAGAAGATCATCATCATTAAGAAACACATTTGTTTAATAAATAATATATAATTAAAATTGTTATGGTAGGTTCAATCGCTGCAATTGGTGCAGGTTTAGCAGTTATCGGTGCAGGCATCGGTATTGGTCAAGTAGGTGGTAAAGCAATGGAAGGTATTGCTCGCCAGCCAGAAGCCGCTTCAAAAATTCAAACTGCAATGATTATCGCAGCCGCTCTTATCGAGGGTGTTGCTTTATTTGGTGTGGTAGTAGCATTGTTGGGTAACAACCCAGCGTAATTTTAAAATTGGAGCATAGCGATTGGCTATGCTCCAATTTTATGTTAAACAAAAAAAAGATTATATTTTTAAAATAATATGGATTTAGTAACCCCCAGTATAGGTTTGGTTTTTTGGACATTAATATCGTTTTTGATATTACTAGTGTTGTTAAAAAAAATAGCGTGGAAACCAGTTTTATCTGCCATACACGAACGTGAGCGTTCTATTGAAGATGCGCTAAACAAAGCCGAAATTGCCCGTGAAGAAATTGCTGCTTTAACTAACCAAAACGAAAGCCTGCTTAAACAAGCTAGGGCCGAGCGTGATGAGATTTTAAAACAAGCAAAAACGCTTAAAGACCAAATTGTTACCGAAGCAAAAGCAAGCGCACAAGCCGAAGGCAATAAAATGATTGAGAAAGCAAAAACGGAAATCAATAACCAAAAAATTGCTGCATTAAGCGAGGTTAAAAGCCAAGTGGCCAGCCTATCTTTAGAAATTGCCGAAAAGGTTTTAAAAACCCAATTTGCCGATAAGCAAGCACAAGAAACTTTGGTAACACAATTGTTAAACGACGTTAAACTCAACTAAAAATGTCGGAAATTAAAGTAGCATCCCGATACGCAAAATCGCTCATTGATTTAGCCCTTGAGCAAAACGCTTTAGAGGAAATTAAAACCGATATGCAGTTTTTTGTGCAAACCTTAAAAGCCAATACCCAGCTGCAAGCAGTTTTAAAAAACCCAATTATCCCGCTAGGAAAAAAGAACGCTATAACTACCGCAATTTTTGCTGCCAAGGTGCATAAAACCACCCAAGCATTTTTAAAAATTGTGATTGATAAAGGCCGAGCCGATATTATTTACGGTACAGCCAAAGAGTTTTTAAACCAATACAATAGCTACAAGCAAATATTTAAAGCCAAGGTAACATCGGCAACAGCCTTAACCCAAGCCAGTATCGATAAAATTACCGCCGTAGTAAAAGCAGCTGTAAAAGGCGATGTGGTGTTAAGCACTTACGTGGATGCCAGTTTAATAGGCGGCTTTATACTAACAGTGGGCGATAAACAGGTAGATACCAGCATAGCATCTAGCTTAGCTAAATTAAAAAAAGAATTTGCACAAGGCATTATTGCTTAGTACAATACAAAAATATAAAAACGCATTTTTAACAATAATAGCTTAAATAAATAAAAAAAATGGTAGAGGTAAGACCCGATGAAGTATCAGCAATTTTGCGTCAGCAATTGGCTGGCTTTAAGTCAGTAGCTGAATTAGAAGAAGTAGGTACTGTATTACAAGTAGGCGATGGTATTGCCCGTGTATATGGTTTAACGCAAGTACAAGCTGGCGAGTTGGTTGAGTTTGAAACTGGCCTACAAGGCATTGTTTTAAACTTAGAGGAAGATAACGTGGGTGTGGTTTTGTTAGGCGCATCGGACGATATTAAAGAAGGCGACACCATTAAACGTACCAAACGTATAGCCTCTATTAACGTAGGCGAAGGTATGCTAGGCCGTGTGGTAAATACTTTAGGCCAGCCAATTGATGGCAAAGGCCCTATTGCAGGTACTACTTACGAAATGCCGCTTGAGCGTAAAGCACCAGGTGTAATTTACCGCCAACCCGTTACCGAGCCTTTACAAACAGGTATTAAAGCTATTGATGCCATGATACCTATAGGCCGTGGCCAGCGTGAGTTGGTAATTGGCGACCGCCAAACGGGTAAATCGGCGGTTTGTATTGATACCATTATCAACCAAAAAGAATTTTACGATGCAGGTAAACCTGTATTTTGTATATATGTTGCTATTGGGCAAAAGGCATCAACCGTAGCTAACGTGGTAAAAACCTTAGAAGAAAACGGAGCTATGGCCTTTACGGTGGTAGTTGCGGCATCAGCTGCCGACCCTGCACCAATGCAGTTTTACGCCCCATTTGCAGGTGCTGCTATAGGTGAGTTTTTTAGGGATACTGGCCGCCCAGCTTTAATTATTTATGATGATTTATCGAAACAAGCCGTGGCTTACCGCGAAGTTTCGTTATTGTTAAAACGCCCTCCAGGCCGTGAGGCTTACCCAGGCGATGTGTTTTACCTACACTCTCGTTTGCTGGAAAGGGCAGCAAAAATTAACCAAAACGATTCTATTGCACAGCAAATGAACGATTTGCCAGAGTCTATCCGTAGCATTGTAAAAGGTGGCGGTTCGTTAACGGCATTGCCCATTATCGAAACCCAAGCAGGCGATGTTTCGGCATATATCCCTACCAACGTAATCTCTATTACCGATGGGCAGATATTCCTTGAATCAAATCTATTCAACGCAGGTGTGCGCCCAGCTATTAACGTAGGTATTTCGGTGTCACGTGTGGGTGGAAATGCACAAATAAAATCGATGAAAAAAGTGGCTGGTACACTTAAACTAGACCAAGCGCAATACCGCGAGTTAGAAGCTTTCTCTAAGTTTGGGTCTGATTTAGATGCATCAACCAAACTAGTAATTGATAAAGGAGCCCGTAACGTTGAAATTTTAAAACAAGGGCAGTTTGCCCCCGTAACGGTTGAAAAACAAGTTGCTATAATTTATGCAGGCGTTAAAAACCTAATGCGTAACGTACCTGTAAAACACATTCGTGACTTCGAATTAGAGTTTACTACCAAGTTAGAATTGCAACACCCCGAAGTATTGGCAGCTCTAAAAGCGGGTAAATTCGACGACCAACTAACTGGTGTATTAGATACGGTAGCAAAAGAAATTTCAGCAAAATATTAAATAATTGTGAGTGGTTAATTGTTAATAATAAATTAATAATTAACCATCTAAAGCGAGTTATACTTTTAAAAACTTAGTTTTTGTAAGTTAAATTATAATTTGGACGTTTTAACACGCTGTACGCTTAATCTTTTTTTATTTTTTGCCCCCCCAACCCCCAAAGGGGGAGAAACGGCATAAAAAAAGGATATCGCTACCATCGTTAACGCTCTAAAATAATAAAACCTACATTAATATATAATTGAGGTATTATAATGCTTAAAAACAGGTATTTACCATCAATATAAACTATTATTAAATGGCCAACTTAAAAGAAGTAAGAAATAGAATAAAATCGGTAAGCAGTACACAGCAAATTACCAAGGCTATGAAAATGGTTTCGGCGGCAAAGCTAAAGCGAGCTACCAATGCCATTATTCAGTTACGCCCTTATGCTACCAAGCTAAAAGAAATTTTAGGTAACTTATCGTCAACTTTAGAAGAAGGCGTATCGGTTTATACGCAGCAGCGTGAGGTAAAAAATGTGTTGTTGGTGGTAATTACCTCAAACCGTGGTTTAGCTGGTGCATTTAATATGAATGTGATAAAAACGGCTAATAATTTAATATCTAGCACTTACAGCAACTTACACTTAAAAGGTAATTTGCACATTGTAGCCATTGGTAAAAAAGCACAAGACTTTTACGAAAAACGCCAATACAACGTTGTAGGCAATAACAACGAAGTGTATGCCGATTTAAATTCGGAAAATGTAGCCAAAATTACCCAAAGCATTATGGATGCTTTTGTAGCCGGCACTTACGATAAAGTAGAAGTAATTTACAACCAATTTAAAAACGCAGCCATGCAAGTATTGGTTACCGAGCAATTGTTGCCTGTACCCAAAGCTGCACAAAGCGATAAAAAAGCAAACACAACCGATTATATATTAGAGCCATCGCAAGCAGAAATTGTAGCGCAATTGATACCCAAAAACATTAAATTACAATTGTACAAAGCCGTTTTAGACTCACACGCCAGCGAACACGGTGCCCGTATGACGGCGATGGATAAAGCCACCGACAATGCTGGCGACTTATTAAAAGCCTTAAAACTAGCCTATAACCAAGCCCGACAAGCCGCAATTACTACGGAACTTACAGAGATTGTGAGTGGTGCAGCAGCATTATCGAATGGGTAAGTGGGTTGAGGGTTTTATTGAGGAATGTGTTTTTTGTAGGAAGGTTTTAACTACCCAATTCCAACTGGTTTTTTACAAGGTTAAAATAATCGGCTTTGTTTTTTACCAGTTGCTGGTGGTTGCCTGTTTCGGCAACAGTACCGTTTTTAAGAACGATAATTTGGTCGGCATTTTTTTTAAATTCAACTTTCGGGCACTACTTCACCTTTTATATTCAATATAAGTGGTGTTTTTTCGGTTGATAACATAACTATAATAGTTTTATTAAAAAGTAATAGGGCTTTTGCATCATAAGTTATTTCAATATTACCGTATTCATTTGCCATTACAGGTTTATTACTATACACAGGAACAGTGCAACCGCAGGCTGTTGTAATATTTCTAATTATTGCTGGTACTTTACTCACATTTTTGAAACGGAAAATATGTTTTACTGGTTTATGTTGCTTTATCTTACCGAAATCATATATAACCTCATCAAATTTTAAGGCACTGTCAGTTTGGTAATTCATTGAAACGGATATTGCTGATGCTATTATAAAGAATACAATTGTTAGTATATTTTTCATATTTATTGGGTTTTAAAAAATTGTTTTTATAATTTGATGGTTAACTAATTGTTGTAAAACATTAAAGTGTAGCGAACTACTTTCTATCTTAATATTTTCGTTGATATCAAGTGCTTCGTAGATATCCTTTTTTATTTCAAACGAATTATAATTTCGTTTACAAAGGATATAAAATTTCGACGTAATGGACATTTGTGGTGTTTTTTGATAGACGTTTGTTCCATGTGGACAAAAATGGTGGTCGATTTTTAGTATTATTTTGCAGGTTTAAAAATTG
>RDYW01000026.1 GCA_004293485.1 Sphingobacteriales bacterium
ATCTAAAATAGTTACATTACCTGTTATAGTGTGGATGTGGCTAATACCTGCAACTAGGTTGGCATTATTTAATAGAAGTGTACCGTTGGTATTTGGTAAGGTAGTTGGTATAGGAAAAGGCAATGCTGTTACAGGTGTGCCAGGTGCAGCCTGACCCATGGTTAATGTACCAGCGGTAATGCTTGCTAAAGGGTTAAAAGAAAAAGTACCTCCATTACCTGCAGTAGCATCTTGTGGGTTCCAAACGTATATATCGCTTGCGTTTACATTTTCTTTAAAAATTGCAGTACCCACATCTTTATCTAAACATAAATATCCAGCAGTATTAATTCTGCCATAATCATGTGAGGCATCTATGCCGCTAATGTGTATTCTAGAACCTGCAACACCTGTTAGTTCTCCGCCCGAAGTGGTTGTTAAATCTTTAAATAAATCTAAACGGCAAGCATTATTTACGCTAACTCTGCCAGTACCTGTAATTTCTAAGGGAACAAACAGCCTACACGACGATGTAATTACATCGTCGATATTTATAATTGCGCCCGAGGCAACACGTATAAAGTTTGGACTTGAACCGCCACCACCATAGGTTTCGCGAGACCAAATATTTGCAACACCTGTAGCACCCGTAACAGTATGCGAACGAGGCGAAGTAGTAAAGTTTTTGAACTCTAATATTGAGGTAACATTATAACTTGGTGCGCCTATATTATAAGCATTACCCTGTATAGATAATATCCCATTAGCACCAATAGCTACTCCAGCTATATTTTTGCTTCCTTGATTTGAAAGAGTAAGGTTTGAGTAAGTAAAAACCGTAGGGATAGCAGATTGATTGCTCGAACCATTTAAATTTACAATATTATCAGGGTGAATAGAATAAGTAAGCCCAGTACCTAATGTAGTGATGGTAAAATTACGAGAAACACCAATGGTACCGCTCGGAAAAGTAATAGTACGACTGGCTATTCGGGTACCTGATATAATTAAATCTCCGTAGTTATTTACAGGTACACTAAGGTTATTATCGCCTGCAAAATTAACACTGCTTTGGCGATTTAGTGTAGTACTTAAAGTGCCTAATTTAGGTATGGTATTGCTTTGTATAGTTAGTGTGTTGTATATAAAATCTCCTTTTCCAGCATCAATATTTACGGTTGCATTAACTATCGAACCTGTAGATGTGATAGTTAACTGTGTAAATTTGTGAGTAAAACTGTTACTACTCCCTATTTGTACAATAGTGTTTGCACCCAAAGTCCAAGCTGTTGATAATGAAACCACAACACTATCGGTAGATGAAGCAATTACAAAAGTATCAGAACCTGTAAAATTTAACGGGATTGTACCTGTACTTGTAAAGTTGTTATCCCAACTTGATAAATCAGTAAGCGCTCCACTGTTATTAAAATAAAAAGTTTCGGAGAAACCTTTTATACTTACCATTGCAAAAAAAAAGATAAAGAGTAGGAGTTTTTTCATAATACGAAACATAAAATGTTAATTGTAAAAAATTTAATCAAATCAAAAAAAATTAATTTTTAATACAGTATGTGTACTTAAAATGTATAAATTGTAATAAATTTAATACAAATATAAAAAAAATAATTAATAATATTTTTGTTACAATGGCAATTTTTATGAAATAGTAGCAATAAAATAAGTGTTTTTTTTAAATTCATGTAATTTTTATTAAAAACTGACAAAAAAAATACAATTAGAGTATGTTTTTATGCTTTTTTAAATTATTTAGTACTTTTTTTTAACTATTTTATTACATTAACTTAATTAATTTTTAATATGAAGTAAATATTTATTTTAAATAAAATAAATTGTATGAATAAATTTTATATATTTTTTGTTTTAAGTACACTAACAACATCCGCATTAGCGCAAAACAACCCAAAACTGGTAAGCGAACTGCAAAAAAATAACTTAAACAATTTGGGCTATGTTTTTAAACTTAAATCTGAAAGTAACTTAAAAAAAGCTCTCATATTAGCTAAAAAAAACCAATGGGCTAAGCTTATATACACCAAAAATGGTGGCGTAAAATCGTTACAAAGTGTAGATGTATTTAATCACCCGAGGTATTTGGCTACTTTTAATAACGCTACATGTGCTGCAACTACGCATACCAATAGCCTTTATGCTGGTGGTAGTTTAGGTATTGATATAAATGGTGCGAGCGAAATTTTAAGAAACAAATTAGCTATTTGGGATGGTGGAGCTGTTATGGCTAATCATCAAGAACTTATTAATCGGGTAGTATTTAAAGATACCGCTAGATTAGTTAATTATCATGCTACACATGTGGCAGGTACCATGATAGCAAGTGGGGTAAACCCAGTAGCCAAAGGTATGGCTTGGGGTGCACCTAATTTGTTGGCGTACAACTTTGAAGAAGATACACCAGAGATGGCCCTAGCAGCTGGTAATTTACTGGTATCTAACCACTCGTATGGATATCAAGCGGGCTGGGTTTTCGAAGATAATAATTGGTATTGGCTGGGTGAAATGGGGCAAAATGAAGATTATAAATTTGGTTTTTATGATGATGTTAGCCACAATTGGGATGCCATTTGCTACCAAGCCCCCTATTATTTACCCGTTGTAGCTTGTGGAAATAGCCGTAATGAAAATGGCCCTGAAATAGGCCAGCCTTATTACGCGTTTTCAAACACAAACGGAGTACCAATACGTATTAATAAACGCCCCGAGGGAATGAACAGCAACAATAGCTACGAAATTATGGTTACTCCAGCTACTGCCAAAAATGTTTTAAGTGTAGGAGCTATTTATCCTACTTCGTTGGGTGTACAATCGCCAGCTGATATTATAATTTCGAGCTTTAGCAGCTGGGGGCCTACCGATGATGGCCGTATAAAACCCGATTTAGTGGGGCAGGGTGTTGAGGTAACATCGGCAACCAATACTAGCACAACATCGTACGAAACGTTAAACGGTACATCTATGGCTAGCCCTAATGTAAGTGCTTCGTTATTGCTATTACAACAATATTATGCGCAACTTAACCAGGGCAAGTTTATGCTTGCTGCAACCCTAAAAGCACTGGCACTACACACTACTAGTGAAGCAGGAGATGCACCTGGCCCCGATTATGTATTTGGCTATGGGTTATTAAATATGGAAAAAGCTGCAACTGTGATTAAAAATAACGGTTTGGCCAACTTAATTTTAGAAAAAACACTTAAACAAGGCGAAACATTTACCCATAACTTTATTTCGAATGGTATAGAACCTATAAAAATAACCCTTTGCTGGACCGACCCAGCAGGTAAAGTAAAACCCGAGGGCATTTTAAATAACCCTACTCCTACCCTAGTAAACGACCTCGATACTAAGCTTCAAAACGATAGCATCGCTTTTTTACCTTGGGTACTAAACCCCTTTTTGCCTAGCATGGCTGCTACTAAGGGGAATAACATTATTGATAATGTAGAGCAAATTGTAACCGATAATATGCTTACAAAGCAGGCTTTTACGCTCTCGGTTTCGCACAAAGGGCAGCTTTTAAATGGTAGTCAAAATTTTTCTATTATTATTTCGGGGGTGCAAAGTAATGCTCTAGACTTTTCGGTATATCCTAACCCTTCAAATACTACTTTAACTTTATTGCTAAATAGCGAAAAAAAACAAAACCTTAACTATTATATTAGCGATACCAATGGTAAAAAAATATACCAAAAAAATAAAGATAATGTGTTTGGAGTATTTTCAGATACCATTTCGGTGAGTAATTTTAAAGATGGCATTTATATTTTAAATGTACAGAGTGAGGGCTTAAACAGTAGTAAAAAAATTAGTATTAAACATTAAATACTGCAAAATAAATTTAACATAAAAATACATCACAAATATTTAAACTATTCAAATTTTAAATTTTCGAAATCATGTTAACTTTTAAAATCATCACATATAATTTTTATTTTATTACACTTTACCATGCTATCAATCCATAATATAAGCAAACAATACGCCCAACATACTGCCTTAAATAAGGTAAGTATAGAAGTAAAAAGTGGCCAAATATTTGGTTTGCTTGGCCCTAATGGTGCGGGTAAAACATCGCTTATTCGTATAATAAACCAAATAACTGCGCCCGATAAAGGCGAAATTTATTTTAATGGCCAAAAACTTAACCAAAGCCATATAAGCCAAATTGGCTACCTGCCCGAAGAACGTGGCTTGTATAAAAAAATGGATATTGGCGAACAAATGATTTACTTAGCCAGGTTAAAAGGCTTATCGAGAGCTGATGCCACAAGCAAAATAAAGTATTGGTTTACTAAAATGGAAATGGAAGGCTGGTGGAAAAAAAAAGTAGAAGACCTATCAAAAGGTATGCAACAAAAAGTACAGTTTATAGCTGCAGTAATGCACCAACCTGATTTAATTATTTTAGATGAACCTTTTTCGGGTTTCGACCCTGTAAATGCCGAAATTATTAAAAACGAAATCTTAACATTACAGCGCAATGGTTCAAACATTATAATTTCGACTCACCGTATGGAATCGGTAGAAACCCTATGCCAACATATTGTAATACTTAATAAAGGGCACAAAATACTGGATGGCAACATACACCACATACGCAATAGCTACCGAAATGGCAGTTTTAGAATTGTATTAAATAAACCTTTAAGAGAAATAAGTTTTAATGATTTTGATATTATTGGCTGGGTTGCGCTTAACGAAAATTATCAATTTACTATAAAATTAAAAAATAATGCTACAATAAATCAAGCACTAATGGCATTAATACCTCTAGCACAAATTATTGGTATCGAAGAATTTATACCTTCTATGAACGATATATTTATCGAAAAAGTAAACCAAAACACACCTGTATATGCGAAAAGTGTTTTTAATAATTAGCAGAGAGTATTTAAATAGGGTACAAAAAAAGTCGTTTTTAGTGCTAACCTTTTTGCTACCCACTTTAATAATAGGCATGTACGCCTCTATTTTTTTAATTTTTAAAACTGGCGATAGCCAACTAAAACAAATTGAAATAATAGATAGAAGCGGCATTTTTAAAAACGAATTTAAAAACCAACAAAACCTTGAATTTAAGATTATAAACAATAGCCTTGCAAGCGCTAAGCAAAAATTAATCGAACAAAAAGAAACTTTTTTGCTGTTTATTGATAGTAATTATGCAAAAAGTGGCAAAGTAGAGGTTTTATCGCAAAATAAACCCAGCTTAAATTTGGTAATGGATATTGAAAGCCAAATGGAAAATATTTTACAAAACCGAAGATTATTGGCTGCTGGTATTGATACTTCGGTTTTAAATAAAGTAAAAGCACAAGTAAACATCAATGCCAAGCAAATATCCGATGAAGGCGAAAAAAACACCAGCATTGGCGCAACGGCCGTAATTGGTTTTACAAGTTCGTTTTTAATATACATGGCTCTATTTATTTACGGCGCACAAGTAATGCGTGGCGTAATCGAAGAAAAAACCAACCGTATTGTAGAAGTTATTGTATCGTCGGTAAAACCGTTTCAACTAATGCTAGGTAAAATTTTAGGCATTGGTGCTGTAGGTTTAACACAGTTTTTGCTTTGGATTGTACTTTCTACAAGTTTAATGAGTGCAGCAAGCTATGTTTTGGTAAACGATGGCGAAAATATTAAAGATAAAATAATCCAAAAAACCAATCAAAACAATGGTTATAAACAAGCAAATGAAACATCACCCAACCAAATTACCGATATGCTTAATGCCACAGATACAATTGATTTTGGTTATATTATAACCTGTTTTTTATTTTATTTTATAGGTGGATATTTAATTTATAGTGCGTTATTTGCCGCTGTAGGTTCGGCGGTAGATAACGAAACCGAAACACAGCAATTTATGTTACCCATTACCCTACCTCTAATATTTACCTTTATTATTGGTGTTAATTTAATAGTAAACAACCCCAATAGCGCACTAGCATTTTGGTTATCAATTATCCCATTTACATCGCCTGTAGCCATGATGATACGCATACCCTTTGGTGTACCAGCTTGGCAGCTAGCACTTTCGGTTACTTTATTAATCGTAGGTTTTTTATTTACCACTTGGGTAGCATCGCGTATTTACCGTGTAGGTATATTAATGTATGGCAAAAAAACCAGTTACAAAGAACTGGTAAAGTGGTTTTTTTACAAAGAATAAACAGGGTGTGTTAGTTTTATTTCCCTTTCGGGGGATATTTTAAAAGGCGTTTATTGGGTGGCTGTTGTTGTATGCGTTTTATTTTTCTTTTCGTAGTTTCTCAATTTGTTCTACTGTCAAATTTGTGTAAGAAGCAATAACTTCATTTGAAAATTTGTCAGCAATTAATTTCCTTGCGAACTCTATGTCTTTTCTTTCAACTGCTTTTTTTGTTGCATATAAAATTCTCCCTCTGTCGTCTTGTTCTCTAATAAAAACATTGTCGTATGCTTCTAATTCTTCTTTTGTCCAATTGTGTTTATCAGCTTCTTAGTAAGCAACTTTTAGTCCTTTATCAGCAATGTTTTCAGGTACAACATCCAAGTTTTCGGCGTTGTTAATAAAGAAAACCCATTGGTCGATTATTGAAGTAAGTTGGTTTGCTTGTTTTGTGAATTTAGGAAGTTGTAAGTTCAATTGATAAGTGCAACAGGCATAAATCCTATGGGAACAAAGTTGAGCGTAGCGAAACGAAGTTCCCATAGGATTTATGCTGACAATAC
>RDYW01000051.1 GCA_004293485.1 Sphingobacteriales bacterium
CTCCCTAACAGAAAACTATATAGACAATATGATAGAAAAACCAAAATGGGTAAATATAGAAAATATAAATAAATTATTCTATGTTAGTGCCATTACCCCCAAAGGGGGAGTTTCGGCGTAAAAAAAGGATGTCGCTTCCATCGTTAACGCTCTAAAGTATTAATTAACATTTGTTTACATAAGTTTATTATAAGTTTCAAAAATCGTATTAAGGTTAATACTTACTGTAAGCAGGTAGTTTTATAATAGGAAATGGATAATTTTCGCCAAGCCTTACGCCATATTTTAATAAATCGCTTTCGCTTAAATGGTATAAGTCGTGTATTTTGTTGTGCGGTATTTTTTCTAATTGTGGTAGCCAATGTTTTACATATTCGGCCTTGGGGTCGTAATCTATAGCTTGCTTTATGATGTTGAAATATCTATCCTCCCTAGGGTCGTTACCTACGCCAGCTATATAAGCCCAGTTTCCCCAATTGCTCGATGGGCTGTAATCTATAAGTTTTTCTTCAAAATAGGCGGCCCCTAAAACCCAATTTACTTTTAAATCTTTAATTAAAAACGAAGCTACATTTTGGCGGCCACGGTTGCTCATAAAACCTGTTTGGTTAAGCTCAATCATATTGGCATCAATAAAGGGTATGCCTGTTTGCCCTTTTTTCCAAAGCGCAAATAATTCTAGTTGGTTAGGGGCAAGGTCATGAGTTTTGTTTTTAAAGCCAGTTTCTAAAAAATATTTGGTTCCATGTTTTTTAAACATAAACCTAAAATAATCACGCCATAGCAATTCAAAAATAAGCCAGTAAGTACTTTCATTTGCACCTCGTTCGCTTTCGTAAGTTTTAATTTGCCAGTATATACTCCGTGGCGATAAACAACCAGCTGCTAGCCAAGGCGATAGTTTCGACGAATAATCCATCCCTAGCAAGCCATTGCGGGTAAGTTTATATTTTTTTAACAGGTCGGTATCCCATAAATAATATTTTAACCGTTTTAAGCCCTCGCTTTCGCCACCTATAAAATTTGCATCAGCTATATCATCAGCGCAAGCTATAAAACCCAAACTAGCCAACAAGGGTAGGGTAGATGTTTCTAAATTATGGGCTATATTTATTTTGGTAGGTGATTTAAAACAAGGCCTAACGGTACTTTCACGTTCTACTTTTTTGCGGAATGTGGTAAAAATATCGGGAATATCTTTTATCGGGAAGGGTAAATCTTCTTTATGATAAAAAGTATGGCCTATAAAATGTTTAAGGTTTATTTTTAATTTCCAAAGCGCATCCTCTACCAGCGTTGATATTTCGGTTTCTTCCGATGCTACCTCGCGATGGTGGTAAACCACATCGGCATTATATTTTTGGGCAATTTGGGGTATAATTTCTTCGGGCTTACCTACAAGCACTAACAAATCGCCCCCTAATTTTTGCAAAGTATTTTTTAAATCGGCAACACTATCTAATATAAACTGTGCCCTTAAATGCCCAGTTTTTAAGGTGTTATAAGTTGTAGTTTGATAGTAGCGTGGGTCGAAAACATATACAGGGATAATGCTTGAGGCTTTTTCGCAAGCTTCTAATAAAATTTCGTTATCCTCGGTTCGTAAGTCGTTTCTAAACCAAACTAGAATATTTTTTTCACTCATAATTTATCAAATCTGTAATTTTAATTTCGTTTTAAACGATGTTTTTTCTAATTTTTTATTTTTCGGCATTTATTTGAACAAAATTTTACGTCATCCCAACATTTATCCCATTTTTTACGCCATGTAAAAGCCTTTTTACAATGCAAACAAATTTTGGAAGGTAAATTATTTTTTAAAATAGTTTTGCCTAATTTATTCCTCACTTTAGTTAAACAAAATTGAATTAAGCATTGTTTAAAACTTAATGAACAAAATTATTAAACAATTTAACGAAAAAGAAATTGATAGAATAATTGAAATGGCTTGGGAAGATCGTACACCTTTTGAAGCTATTAAATATCAATTTAACCTAAACGAAGCTAATGTAATTGCATTAATGCGTCATAAATTAAAGCCTAGTAGTTGGCGATTGTGGCGTGAAAGAGTGCACCAAACTTCATTAAAGCATTTAAAAAAACGAAGTTTGCAGGTGAATAGGTTTAAATGCAACTTGCAACGCAGTATAAGCTTTAACAAAATTAGCAAACGATGATAAAAAATGTTTAACTTTTTTTAATAAAAATTAAACAAAATAAATATTTTTGAGTTTAAACATATATGCAAAAAAAAGTAGCCGTTTTTAGAAAAGAACATTTTAACGCAGCCCACCGTTTAAATACGCCAACGTGGAGCGACGAAAAAAATAAACAAATTTATGGCAAGTGTAACAATGCTAATTACCATGGCCATAATTACGAGTTAATTGTAAAAGTTACGGGTGTACCCGATGCCACTACGGGTTATGTAATGGATATGAAAGTTTTATCAGATTTAATAACTAATAAAGTTACTAACCGTTTCGACCATAAAAACTTAAACTTAGATACCGAGGAGTTTAAAACCTTAAACCCCAGTGCCGAAAACATTGCCATTGTAATACACAATTTATTAAGACCTGAAATTGACCAAAACCTGGAACTGAAAGTTATTTTATATGAAACCGAACGAAACTTTGTTGAATACCCTGCCTAACCAAAATACCGTGTATGAGCTTTTGATTGACAATATGGGCGATAACCACGTAGCTACATCATACGATACACCGTTACGAGAAGATGCTTTTGAACTTGATGATGCCCTTAAAATTGAAATGATTGAAAAACATTTCAAAAGTATTATGGAAATTTTAGGTTTAGATTTAACCGACGATAGCTTGCGTGGTACGCCCAAGCGTGTTGCAAAAATGTATGTGAAAGAAATTTTTAGTGGCTTAAACCCTGCTAATAAACCCGAAGCCAAACTGTTTGATAATAAATACCAATATAACCAAATGTTGGTCGAAAAAAATATTACCCTTTACAGCAATTGCGAGCATCATTTTGTACCCATAATAGGCAAAGCACATATTGCATATATTAGCAATGGTAAGGTAATTGGCTTATCAAAATTAAATAGAATTGTACAATATTACGCCAAGCGGCCACAAGTGCAAGAGCGTTTAACCATGCAAATAGCCAACGAACTAAAAAGCATTTTACAAACCGAAGATGTGGCAGTAGTAATTGATGCAACACATTTATGTGTATCGTCTCGTGGGATAAAAGATATACAAAGCAGTACCATAACTGCCGAGTATGGTGGTAAATTTTTGGACGACCAAACCAGAAATGAGTTTTTAAAATTTATTAGTTAAAAATTATGAATTATTTAATTATTGGTGGGAGTTCGGGTATTGGCTTACAATTGGTAAAAAACTTATTAAGCCAAGGCCATACGGTTTATGCGGCTTCACGCCAAAAAAAAGAGTTACCCACCGAAGCAAATTTTATTGAATTAGATGTTTTGGGCGATGTTTCGGTATTAAAAACCCAACTGCCCGATGAGTTACACGGCCTAGCTTACTGCCCTGGAACTATAAATTTAAAACCATTTGGCAGGCTAACTGAAGATGATTTTTTAAACGACTACAAAACCAATGTTATAGGCGCAGTAAAAGTTATACAGCAAGTTATCAACAAGTTAAAAACTGTAAATACATCGTCGATAGTACTGTTTAGTACCGTTGCGGCTAAAACAGGTATGGGTTTTCACGCATCGGTGGCAGCATCAAAAAGTGCTTTAGAGGGTTTGGTGATTTCGCTTGCGGCGGAGTTTGCAGCAAATAAAATCCGTGTAAACGTAATTGCCCCATCGCTTACCAATACCCCATTAGCGGCCAACTTATTATCGAGTCCCGAGCGCATTGAGGCATCAGATAAGCGACATCCGCTAGGTAGAATTGGTACAGCAAACGAAGTTGCCGATGCCGCCGAGTTTTTATTAAGCGATAAAAGTAGCTGGATAACTGGCCAAGTTTTAGGTATTGATGGTGGGATGTCGAGTTTAAGAACTTTTTAAATAATGATACTATCCTCAACCGATATTTTAGCCATGGAGCAACGCTACCGAGCTACTTTTATGAACAGTATTTCGGGCTTTAAAAGCCTGCAAATGGTAGGTACAATTAGCACAAGCGGGCAAACCAATATTGCGCTCTTTAATTCTATATTCCATATCGGGGCAAACCCACCCTTAATTGGTATGATATGTAGGCCCGATGGCGACCAGCATTCTACCTTTGATAATATCGAAAAAACAGGATTTTATACCTTAAATAATGTACAGCAAAACTGGTACAAACAAGCACACCAAACTAGTGCAAGGTATGATTTAAACCAATCGGAATTTGAAACTTGTGGGTTTAATGAACAATATTTGCCCGATTTTAAAGCTCCATTTGTACAACAAGCCAGCGTTAAATTGGGCTTACAATTACGCGAAATAAATGTTATTAAATTTAATGGCTCCCGAATTATAATAGGCGAAGTAAAACACATAATTTTAGATAATGGTTTGGTTGCTACCGATGGCTTTGTAGATTTAGAAAAAGCACAATCAGTAACAGTTGCGGGCTTAGATAGCTACCACAGTACCCAAAAATTGGCTCGTTTAAAATATGCTAAACCCGAAAACCAAGTAGAAGAACTAATTGTTGATTAAATATATATAGGTTTATGGAAACTAAAGAAATAATACAAAACGCTTACATTGATTATGTGTTAACGCATAATAAAAAACCAGCATCGGTTTATGTTTTTGCCAAAGATAATGCCATGTCAGAAGACGATTTTTATAAATACTATGGCAATTTTGATGGTATTGAAACCGATATTTGGACTAATTTTTTTGAAAAAACCATTACTGAAATTAAGCTACAAGAAGTATGGCAAAATTATAGTGCCCGAGAAAAAGCATTATCATTTTTTTACAGTTTTTTTGAGTTACTAAAAACCAAAAGAAGTTTTGTAGTTTATAGTATGCAAAATTTTGGCAAAAGCCCATTAACCCCACAAGTTTTAAAACAAGCAAAACAACTATTTGAAACCCTAAGCATACAAATTATACAAGAAGGTTTAGAAAGTAACGAACTTGCCGAGCGTAAGTTTTTTAGCGATAAATATAAAAATGCGCTTTGGTTACAGTTAATGTTTGTTTTAAAATTTTGGCAAAAAGATAGTTCGGCAGGTTTCGAAAAAACCGATGAAGCCATTGAAAAAGGTGTAAATGTAACTTTTGATTTGTTTCAGCGTAGCCCCATTGATAACTTATTTGATTACGGTAAATTTTTAACACAAAATGCCTTTAAATAACAGATTTTTTTCGGGCTTTCGGGCAACGGGCTTCGGGCAACGGGCTTCGGGCTTTAGTTTGTATAAATTAAAAATATTACGAAATAAATTATTTTTAAAATCAAAAAACTAACTACTACTCACTAACTATAAAATGAACGAATTAAACAATATGCCCACCAGTAAAGTAGCCCGTTCGGCGAAGTTTGTAGGTACAGGTTTTAAAATTGGGGGCAACTATATTAAGCACTATTCAAAAAAAATATTTAACCCCGAACTTAGCAAAGATGAGTTAAATGAAGATAATGCAACAGATATTTACGCATCGTTAAGTGAATTAAAAGGCAGCGCATTAAAGGTAGCGCAAATGTTGAGTATGGATAAAAACATATTGCCAAAAGCCTACGTTGATAAATTTTCGCTATCGCAATACAACGCACCACCGCTAAGTGGCCCATTAATTGCTCAAACATTTCGTAAACATTTTGGTAAAAACCCCGAACAAATATTTGATAAATTTAACCTAAAATCAAGCAATGCAGCATCGATAGGGCAGGTGCACCAAGCCGAGCTGGGTGGTAAAAAACTGGCGGTAAAAATACAATACCCAGGTGTGGGTGCTTCAATCTCATCAGATTTAAAACTCATAAAACCCTTTGCTTTTAGGCTATTGGGTATGAGCGAGAAAGAACTAGACGTATATATGCGTGAGGTAGAGGAACGATTGGTTGAAGAAACCGATTATGAGTTAGAAGTAAAACGTTCGATACAATTTTCGAATGCTTGTGCAGGGTTAGATAACTTGGTTTTTCCACAATACTACCCCGAATTATCGGGCAGTAGAATTATTACCATGGGCTGGATTGAAGGAATGCACTTGAAAGAATTTTTAGCTACCAACCCAACGCAAAAATTACGTAATACCATTGGCCAAGCACTTTGGGATTTTTACAATTACCAGCAACACGAAATGCGGGCGGTACACGCTGACCCACACCCGGGCAATTTTTTAATTACCCCCGAAGGTAAATTGGCTGTGATAGATTTTGGCTGTATAAAAGAATTGCCCGACGATTTTTATTACCCTTTTTTTGCTACCACATCCGAAGCATTAATGGGAAATAGGGAAGAAACCATTAAAGCATTTAGGCAGTTAGAAATGATACAGCCTAAAGATAACGAAGCACAAATAGCGTTTTACTACCAAAATTACAAAGAAATGATTTCGCTATTTGCCGAACCTTATGTTGAAAGCCAATTTGATTTTAGCCAAACCGCTTTTTTTGATAGCCTTTACGCTTTTGGCGAAAAAATTGCTAAAATGCCCGAGTTTAAACAGGCTAGGGGAGTAAAGCATTTTATTTATGTAAACCGTACCAATTTTGGCTTGTACAATATTTTACACGAACTTAAAGCAACTATTAAAACCGATACTTATAAACCACATGTACAATTAGAGTTTGCGTAGATAACAAAAAATCGGCTTTAAAAATCCGATCTATACAACGGTAAACTCATACAATGAAACCCTCCACGGGCTCTCGATAATTCGGCCGATGGCATGGTAATAAATGTGTTTTCTAAAGTTTCGGGGTTTAGGGTACCAGTTTCAAATTTGTGTAACAAATTTTTTACGTTAATAATTGTAAAACCTTTGTTTTCAAATGCCTTAATAGTGTGTTCGTTTCTATCGTAACCTATCACTACACCTTCTTTTAAAGCCAGTACGTTGCAACTATCTGTCCATTGTTCGCGTAAATCGTGTGGAAATTGTTGATTTCCAGAGTAAATAAATTCGGTTTTTTGGCTACTACCCAAATCGTTTTCGCTTACGTCGCATAATAAGGCTTCTACCGATTCAAACTTTTTTGTTGGTTGGTTAATGTCTGCAAAATACTGCGTTATTTCGGGTACATCGTATTTTTTTTGTTGCTCAAATGCTAAAAAAGGCGACGTATTGATAGGATAGTATTTGCCAATAGCATGTAATATTACCCACATATTTTTTTTAACTTGGGTAAAAACGGTATCAAGGTGCATGTAAGCCCGCTTATTGGGTATTTTTATTACCGATATTTTTTCAACCACTTTTTTTGCAAACAATATTTCGATAGTTTTTTTTGTGGCTAAGGCCGATGTTCGTTCGCTTAATCCTATGAGCAAATGGTTTTTACTCACCATCATTAAATCGCCGCACTCTATCGAACAGGGTTCTTCGGTATCGTGGTTAGTTTGTAAAAAATAGTGCATATTATCGGGTATTTCGATAATATTTTGCTTGTAATTAGTAAAATAAGGGTGGTTATAAAAAATATATTTAGCCAATAAAGTTTCGCGAGAGCGGGCTTTTTTTGCTGCTTTGTTTATTAAAATATGCTGGTTAATAACAATACCAATATCGCGGGTAAAAATTAAATTGGGTATAGGTGCAAATATCATTTCTTGATTTTTAAGCGTACCCGATATAAGTATTCGGGCCAGTTCGCCGGCTTCGGTTGCCAACAAAACGCATTGCATTTGGTAACTTAAACCCTCGGTAGCACCTACGGCTGCAACAAGTTTTTGGCTTATGTTGCTATCTCTTAAAATATCCGACAACAAGTTTTGAAACTCAATAACACGGCCCGAGTTATGAAAATTAATATCATTAGGCTTAAAAAAACTACGGCTATCATCGTTATTTATTTCATTTAATTGTCCTTTTATTGTATCAATATCTAAAAAATAAAGCAACAATTTTATATAATAATCATATTCGCCTTTGCGTATGGTATCTAAATGTACAATATCTTCGAAAAGCCAATCTTGTGCCTTATCGGGTACTATTTTACCTAAGCCACCATCGGGGCTGTGTATAATTAGGCTGCGTAAAACACCAATTTCCGATGGTATATTTATCTTAAAATCCTTGTTGTTAACGTACATAGTTTGCTTTTATAAAAAGGTAAAAATAATTTAAAACATGTAAACAAACAGCATGAATAAAAATTTGAAGCTATTAACCCAAATCATAAAAAATCAAAAGCTTGTAAAACAGGTACTATACTTAAAATAGGAGTGCAAAAATAAGAATGGAAAATAAAATTATTGTTTTGAAAAGGTATTCGTTAGGCCATTAAAAAGCAAATAAAATCTACATTTTTATATGTTGTTGTTATCAACTGAGTTAGACTATTATTATTATTTTATCAAAATTTTACACATTTTTTTTGCGTTAACGATTGCAGCGGCATCCTTTTTTTTGCCAAAACTCACCCTTTGGGGGTTGGGGGGGCATAAAAACAAAAAAAGATACTTGCCTGCTGGCAAGCAGGTAGCGAAAAGCGTGTTACCTTGCCTACCGGCAGGCTGGAAACGCCCATATCAATCTTAAAATTTTATTTATTTAACGAACTAAGTTTTATTGGTTTATTTGCTTAAAAAAAGGTTTTGTTAATATTTTAATAAAAGATAACTAAACTTGCACAAAAGCAAAATAAAAAAAATGTCTCATGTATTAATGATTAGGCCAGCAGCTTTTGGTTTTAATGTACAAACTGCTGATAACAACGCATTTCAAAACAAAAATGCGATACAAGATAATGTTCAACAAAATGCTTTGGTAGAGTTTGATAATTTTGTAGCCAAATTAAGGGCAGTTGATATAGATGTTATAGTAATTGAAGATAGTTTAAAACCACACACACCCGATGCTATTTTTCCTAATAATTGGGTTTCGTTTCATGGTGATGGCTCGGTGTATGTGTACCCTATGCAAGCCCCAAACCGCAGGCTCGAAAGGCGAACCGATATAATAACCCAATTACAAAACCGCTTTATAGTTAATCAAATAAACGATTTAAGTAATTTCGAAAACCAAAACCAGTATTTAGAGGGTACAGGAAGCATGGTTTTAGATAGAACAAATAAGCTTGCTTATGCCTGCTTATCTGGCCGCACACATCCGCAGGTTTTAGAAATTTTTTGCGCCGAAAGTGGCTATCAAGCCATTACTTTTAATGCCGTTGATGACCAAAATTTACCTATTTACCATACCAATGTATTAATGTGTGTAGCCGATAAGTTTGTAATTATTTGTTTAGATACAATAATCAGCGAAAGCGAAAAAAATAAACTTTTACAAAGTTTTAAAAATACACACAAAGAAATTATACCCATTTCGCTTGGGCAGATGAAGGATTTTGCAGGTAATATGCTAGAGATTAAGAATAAACGAGGTGAAAATTATTTAATATTATCGCAAACAGCATTTAAAAGCCTTAGCAATAAGCAAATAGATAAAATAAGTACCTACGCTAAATTTTTATATACCGATTTACATACTATTGAAGATAACGGCGGCGGAAGCGCAAGGTGTATGCTTGCTGAAGTGTGTTTACCGCTAAAATAATTGGATTAACACTATTGGTATCTTTTTTTTTAATTTTACGTTATTACTTATTTTAGTAATTTTTTTAATGGATAACCGCAACTACAAAATACCTAAAGAGGTAAACCAAATGATTTTTGGTTTAAGAGCCGTAATTGAAGCTATAAAAGATGGTAAAGATATCGAATCGTTGTTTATACAACGAGGTTTAACAGGCGAATTATATGGCGAACTTAAAGGCGTGTTACGCTCGTTTGATGTACCATCGCAACAAGTACCTATCGAAAAACTTAACCGCATTACTTTAAAAAACCACCAAGGCGTTATAGCCTTTATTTCGCCTATTACGTATCAAAAAATAGAAGATATTATCCCTCAAATATTTGAAAATGGCGAAGTGCCCTTAATTTTAGTGTTGGATGGTATTACCGATGTACGCAATTTTGGGGCCATTGTGCGAACTGCTGAATGTAGTGGTGTACATGCTATAGTAGTGCCTAAAAAAAACTCGGCACAAATAAACCCCGATGCCGTAAAAACATCGGCTGGTGCGCTGTACAAAGTACCCATTTGTAGGCATGATAATTTATTAGGTATCCTTCGGTTTTTAAAAGACAGTGGCTTACAAATAATTGCTTGTACCGAAAAAACTGATGATTTAATTTATACGGCTGATTATACAGCACCATCAGCTATTATTATGGGTTCTGAAGATGAAGGTATAAGTTTCGAATTGATTAGAAATTCGGATTATCTTACCAAAATACCCATGAGTGGAACAATAGCATCGTTAAATGTATCGGTTTCGGCAGGTATTATTTTGTACGAAGCGGTAAGGCAACGTTTATAATTATGCAACATTTTTTGGATTTTTAGTGTATAATTGTTTTAAAACGAGTAAGTTGTTACTTGTTGTATTATTTTGCCAAACTTTTATCAAACTGATATATAACCTTAGTTCGATAATTATTTTCGATAAAATTATGTAATCAACTTTTTATTTTATATGTTTAATTATTTGAAATTCAAATATTTAATTAAATAAAAATGATGATTATATACGACAATATTAGCGATATTTTTTGCACTGTTGATGTATTTTGCAAGAATTTTGAATAAGCGACTAAAATCTTCATTATTGGTAATAGTGCAGATAGACCCCCTAAAATGTTTAATAGCGTGGTTATCGCTATTCTTTTATGGTTTCAAATGAGTGGATTTAAATTTTTTAAGCACTACTATATCTTTTATGTACAACTACATATGCAAGCTGAGTTTCCTGTAACGGTTTCCTATAATCGTTTTGTTGAGCTTAGCCAAAGCGTTATTTTACCTCTAACTATCTTTTCAAAAACCTGTTGTTTAGGTACTTGTACGGGGATTTCTTTTGCTGACTCTACCCCCATACGTGTCTGTAAAACAAACGGATTAAAGCAAATAAAGTATTTAAAGGCACAGCTACTGTGGATAAATGTACTATGGGTTGGTTTTATGGTTTCAAACTTCATATTGTGATAAATGATAAAGGGGAAATCATTAATTTTATGATTAGCCAGGCAAATACAGAAGATAGAACGCCATTAAAAACAGAAGGATTTTTGAAAAAAATATTCGGTAAGCTTTTTGGTGATAAAGGTTATATTTCTGAAAAACTTGTTCAAATACTTTTTAATGATGGCATACACCTCGTTACAGGAATACGTAACAAAATGAAAAACAGCTTGATGACTACGCATGATAAAATTATGCTAAGAAAACGATCGGGTAATCGAAACTGTGAATAATGAACTTAAAAACATGTGCCAAATTGAACATTCAAGACATAGAACATTTATCAATTTTATCGTAAACATCTTAGCTAGCTTGGCTGCGTACAGCTTTTTTCTTAAAAAACCATGAATAAAATACCAAACTGTTAAATCTAACCAATGGTACGCTTTTTAATTATCGAACTCAGGTTATTAAACATTTTAGGAAGCTACGCGGCACTGTTACCAATAATGAAGTTTTTAGTAGTATTTTCAAAACACTTGCAAAATTAATCAACATTACGAAAAATATGGTTAATTTAAAGTAGGTAATTATCTATATAAATATTTGAATTTTAAACACTTAAACATATAAAATAAAACGATGATTATATAGTTTTATCAAAAATAATTAACCAACTAAGGATATTAATATTTTGTTAAAATAACACAAAATGTAATCAATATTTTATACGGTAAACTTCTTTGAAATACTTAAAAATTTTGGTAAAAATTGAAAACCAAAAGCAATAATATTATCACATTAATTACATGCATCTAATTCCATAATTTGCTTATAATTGCAATAAAAATGTTTATCTGCACACCTTAATCAAATAACTTATACCATGGCTTTAGAAACTACCATACAAAACAAAGTTAATCTTTGGCTAGCTGGCAATTACGATGCTGCTACCAAGCAAGAAATTACTAATTTGTTAAATATTAATGCAACTACACAACTTACCGATGCATTTTACAAAGATTTAGAATTTGGTACCGGTGGCTTGCGTGGTATTATGGGCGCTGGTAGTAACCGTATAAATAAATACACTATTGGTACGGCAACGCAAGGTTTATGTAATTTTTTAAAGGCTAAATATGCCAACCAAAAAATAAAAGTAGCCATAGCACACGATAGCCGAAACCAGTCGGATTTTATTGCCCGTACTACAGCCGAGGTTTTTTCGGCAAATGATATTTATGTTTATTTTTTTAAAGCACTTAGGCCTACGCCTTTACTATCGTTTGCAGTACGCCATTTGGCTTGCCAAAGTGGGGTGGTAATTACGGCATCGCATAACCCCAAAGAGTATAATGGTTATAAGGCTTACGCCGAAGACGGTGGCCAATATGTAGCACCCGATGATAAAGCCGTAATGCATGAGGTTGGTAAAATTACTAACATCAACGAAGTAAATTTTAATTTTAAAGAAGAAAATATCGAATTAATAGGCGAAGAGATTGATAAACTTTACCTCCAAAAAATTGCCTCTCTATCTGTATCTCCCGAAGCTATACAACATCAACACGATTTAAAAATAGTATTTTCGCCCATACATGGTACAGGCATTACGCTAGTGCCCAAAGCTTTAGAAATTTTTGGTTTTACTAACGTGATTTTGGTTGATGAGCAAATTACACCCGATGGTAATTTTCCGACGGTAGTTTACCCTAACCCCGAAGAAAAAGAAGCCTTAACCTTTGCCTTAAAAAAAGCCCACGAAACCAATGCCGACTTGGTACTTGCCACCGACCCCGATGCCGACCGTGTAGGCATAGCTGTAAAAAACCTCGAAGGTAATTTTGAACTGCTAAACGGCAATCAAACAGGCAGCCTGCTTGTAAATTATATGCTTAGTGCTTGGCAACAGCAAGCAAAATTTACAGGCAACGAATACATTGTAAAAACCATTGTAACCTCGTACTTGATAGATAAAATTGCCGAAGCTAGTAAAGTAACTTGCTACAATACTTTAACAGGCTTTAAATATATAGGCCAAATAATTACCGAACTGGCGGATAAAAAAACTTTTATTGTAGGTGGCGAAGAAAGTTATGGCTACCTAGTAGGCGATTTTGTACGCGATAAAGATGCCGTAGTTTCGTGTGCTTTTATAGCCGAAATGACAGCCTTTTATAAAAACCAAGGGAGCAGCTTGTACGAAGCATTAATAGATATGTATCTAAAGTATGGTTTTTACAAAGAAAAATTAGTATCGATAACCAAAACAGGTAAAACCGGTGCCGAAGAAATTGTAGCCATGATGGAGCGTTTTAGAAACAACCCACCCACAAGCCTTGGCGGTGCGCAAGTTATAAGCCTAAAAGATTATACCTTGCAACAAGAAACCAATTTATTAACGGGTAAAATAACAGCAATTGATTTACCAAAATCGGATGTTTTACAATTTATTACCCACGATGGTAGCATTATATCGGCAAGGCCAAGTGGCACCGAACCTAAAATAAAATTTTATTGTAGCGTAAATACGGTGCTAAAAAGTAAAGATGATTTTGCTGCCACCGAATTACTATTAGAACAAAAAATTACAGCTATAATGCAAGATTTAAACCCATAGTTTTTACTTAAATAGGGTAAATACACAAGTGAATTAAAATTTAAAGTTAATAAGCATAACTATTTGATTATAAAACTTTTTTTTTAAAACATATGAGTAAAATTTCCTTTTTCGAGTTAAATAATTTTTATATCAATACTTAATTTTTTGTAAAAATTATTATGCTTTTAATTCCCTTATATTTTTTAGTACATTTATTTTTTAGCTTTAATATGCACCCAGTACCCAAACGTAAGAAAATAATTTTTTTAAGTTTTTTTACACTCATTAGTTTCGTTTTTTTTTCCTTTCGGGATGATTTGTTTCAGATAAGTAAAAACTTAGATATTTTTGCTTCAATATATAAAGAGCTAAATATGAGTTATGTAGATGATGTAAATTCATCTACTATCATTAAAACAAGTATTGATGCTATGCTTCAAAATCTTGATCCTTACACCGAGTATGTACCCGAATCGGATGTAGAGGATTACAAAATGAAATATGTAAGTACACAGTACGGAGGTATAGGTGCTGGTGTATTTTACCGCAATAATAAGGTATATATTTCGGATGTTTTTGAAGGCTTTCCGGCACAAAAAGCCAATATCAAGCCCGGCGACGAACTTGTTTCGATTGATGGCGTTGCCCTGCAAGGTAAAAAAAGCGAGCAAGTAAGTTTACTTTTAAAAGGCCCACGCGAAACAGCAGTAAAAATTATGATTTCCCGCGAGGGTAAAATTATCGAAAAAAACATTTTTAGAGCCGAAATAAATCAGCCTAACGTAAGCTATTTTGGTATGCTAGAAAACAATGTAGGGTACATTAAATTAGATAAATTTTTAGAAAACTCAGCCCAAGAAGTTAAAAATGCGCTTATCGAAATAAAAAAAAATAACCCTAAAGGCTTAATACTCGATTTACGTTATAATGGTGGGGGAATATTGCAAGAGGCAGTAAAAATTGTAAACTTTTTTATAGCCAAAGATGTAGAAATAGTAGTACAAAAAGGTCGAAATACCGAAAAAAATATTCACTATAAAACATACACACAAGCCCTTGATGCTCAAATTCCTTTAATTATATTGGTAAATAATCGCTCGGCATCGGCATCCGAAATTGTAGCTGGTTCGCTACAAGATTTGGATAGAGCAGTTATTATAGGCCAACAAAGTTTTGGTAAAGGCCTTGTACAACAAACCTTTAACCTCCCTTACAATAGCTTGGTAAAAATTACAGTAGCCAAATATTATACCCCTTCGGGGCGCTGCATACAAGCTTTAGATTATGCACACCGAAGCAAAGAGGGTGCGGTAAACAAATTTTCAGACTCGTTAAAAACCGAGTTTAAAACAAAAAATGGGCGTTCGGTGTACGATGGTAGTGGCATATATCCCGATATATATATACCTCGCTACACCTATCATCAAATTACTCAATCTTTACTTAGCAAGTATTTGCTATTTGATTATGCTTCAAATTATGTGCAAAAAAAACCTCAAATTGTAGCCGCCAAAAACTTTTATTTAAACGATGCCGAATACGCCAACTTTGTAACATTTATAAACAACAAAGATTATAGTTATACCACCGAAACCGAAACCATGTTACAATCAATGGTAAAACAAGCCGAAAAAGAAAAAATTTATACCGAACTAAAAACTGAGTTAGATGCGCTTAAAACTAAAGTATATAGTGCTAAAAAAGACGACTTAAATCAATACAAACCCGAAATAAAAAGAATATTAGAAAGCGAAATTGTACAACGTTATTATTACGACAAAGGAAAATACGAACATGCTTTTCAGTACGACACCGAGTTAAAAGAAGCCCTAAAATTAGTAACCAACAAAATTAGTTACGATGCCATTTTAAAAGGCGATAAACAGTATAAAGTAATAGGCAAGCCAGGCAAAATGCTGGTACAGGAAGATTAATTTTTGCAGATTTAATAACAAACACATATCCAAATTTTATTAAAAAACCATCCCCATTAAATCAAATGATTAACAACTTAGAAAACACCGTTAAAAACACATTTATAGCTAAATTTAATACTACACCCATTGTAGTATGCTCGCCAGGACGTATAAATTTAATAGGCGAACATACCGATTATAATATGGGTTTTGTATTGCCTGCAGCTATTGATAAAGCGATGTATATGGCTATAGCAAAGCAAGATAACGACAATATAAATTTATTTTCTTTGGATTTAAACGATAATTTTAGCACCTCAGTTTTACATTATAGCAAAAGCGATAAACAATGGGCTAATTATATTATTGGTGTGGTAGATGAATTGCTTAAAATGGGTATAAAAGTTAGTGGATTTAGCCTAGTTTTTGCCGGCGATGTACCGCTTGGGGCTGGCTTATCATCATCGGCAGCATTAGAGTGTGCTACCGTTTTTGCTCTTAATACACTATTTGATATGCAACTTACCAAACTTCAAATGGCACAAATAGCGCAACAAGCCGAGCGAGAGTATGTAGGTGTAAAATGCGGTATTATGGATCAGTTTGCCAGCATTTTTGGCAAAAAAAATCATCTTATAAAACTCGATTGCCGCTCGTTGGCCTACGAATATGTACCTTTTAATTTAGTAGGCGTAAAAACTATATTGTTCGATTCGATGGTAAAACACTCCTTAGCATCATCCGAGTACAATATACGAAGCCAGCAATGCCAGCAAGGAGTTAACATTATTCAAAAAAAATACCCTGAAGTAAAAACCCTGAGAGATGCCAACTCACATATAGTAGAAGAATGTTTAGCTTTAGGCGATATAAAAATTTATAACCGGTGTAAATTTGTTGTAAACGAAATAGCCCGTTTACAATTAGCTTGCCAATACCTAACCGAAGGAAACTTGCTTGAATTTGGTAAAAAAATGTACGAAACCCACCAAGGCCTAAGCCAACTATACGAAGTAAGTTGCCCCGAACTTGATTTTATGGCTAACTGCGCCAAGCAACAGCCCAACATTATTGGTGCCCGTATGATGGGTGGGGGCTTTGGGGGTTGCATAATAGCCTTAATTAAGCAAGATGCTGTATCAGAAGTTATCGAAATAATGAAAAACGCTTACCAAACCCAAATGGGAAAACAATTAAAAGTTTACGAAGTAAATATCGAAGATGGAACAAGAGTGTTATAATTAAAATTAACTGGGCTCGCAAATTAATACCGAAGTATATTTCAATTATTTCAAAATATTTTATCTTATTTTTTTTTGAATTATTGGTTTAAATTTTGTTATTTGTTTTTATACTAACATTAAACATAATGAAACTACTAAAAAATATTACCTACATCTTATTTTTAAGCCTTTTGTGGGCAAATATTACTTTTGCACAAAAAAAAACAGATAACCCAACATTAAAAATATACCGGGCTACGGCCACCAAAATAAACAACTTAATACACACCAAACTCGATGTAAGATTCGATTATAAAAAACAGTACTTATATGGCAAAGCCTGGATTACCCTGAAACCATATATTTACCCTACCGATTCGCTAACCCTAGATGCAAAAGGTATGGATATTAAAACTGTAGCTGTAGTTAAAACGGGTAAAAATATCCCACTTAAATATAGTTACGACAGCCTATTGTTAAAAATTAATTTAGATAAAACCTACAACAGTACCGATAGTTATACCATTTTCGTTAATTATACAGCCAAGCCCAACGAACTAAAAACAAAAGGAAGCCAAGCCATAACCGATGCCAAAGGCTTATATTTTATTAACCCCGATAGCACCCAAAAAGGCAAACCCGTACAAATATGGACGCAGGGCGAAACCGAAGCTTCATCGGTATGGTTCCCCACCATCGACAAGCCTAACCAAAAAACCACCCAAGAAATTACCCTTACCGTACCTTCAAAATACATTACTTTATCAAACGGAGCAATTATATCCCAAAAGAAAAACCCCGATGGCACACGTAGCGATACCTGGAAAATGGATAAACCACATGCCCCTTATTTATTTATGATGGCCGTAGGAAATTTTAAAGTTTACCACGATAAATGGAAAAATATACCCGTTGATTATTATTTAGAGCCCGAATACGCCCCCTATGCTAAAGATATTTTTGGATTAACCCCCGAAATGATTGGTTTTTTTTCCTCAAAATTAGGTATCGATTATCCTTGGAATAAATATGCCCAAATAGCTGTTCGCGATTATGTAAGCGGTGCTATGGAAAATACTACAGCTACCCTTCACGGGGATTTTGTACACCAAACCAAACGCGAACTTATTGATGGTAGCGCTGGCGAAGATGTAATAGCACACGAACTTTTTCACCAATGGTTTGGCGATTATGTAACCGCCGAAAGCTGGAGCAACCTTTCGGTAAACGAATCGTTTGCCGATTTAAGCGAAACCCTTTGGCTCGAGTATAAACATGGTAAAGATGCTGGCGACGAACATAATTTTGAAGCCATGCAAGCCTATTTAAACTCCGCACAAGCCAAAACCAAAAACCTTATTCGCTTTTATTATGCCGATAAAGAAGAAGTATTTGATGTGGTAACGTATCAAAAAGGTGGCCGAATTTTAAATATGTTACGCACCTATTTAGGAAATACTGTTTTTTACAAAGGCCTAAACCATTACCTTACCCAAAATGCCTTGGGTAATGGCGAAGCACATCAATTACGCCTAGCTTTCGAAAAAGCAAGCGGTAAAGATTTAAACTGGTTTTTTAACCAATGGTATTATAGCCCTGGTCATCCCGATTTAAAGATAACCTATAAATGGGATGATGCAAGCAAAACACAAACCGTTTATTTAGCCCAAACACAAGATGAAGAAGCATTTAAACTACCCATGAAAATAGATGTATATGTGGCTGGAAAAAAACAAACACACCCATATTTTATGACCTCAAAATTGGATTCGGTGGTTTTAAAACTTTCGGCAAAGCCCGATTTGGTAAACATTGATGCCGATAAAATTTTATTAGCAACTAAAAAAGATGATAAAACTATCGAGCAATTTGCGTTTCAATATGCCAATGCACCCCAGTACCTTGATAGGCTCGAAGCATTAAAAGCAGCTAGCACTAAACTTGGTAACACCTTTGCCCAAAAAATATTGATGTTGGCTTTGGCCGATAAGTATGAAGGCCTAAGACTAGCTGCCATACAAGCAATTGATTTAGAAAACCCCGAAATTAAAAATGCTACGCTACCCATTTTAATTGATATGGCTAAAAATGATAACAAAACCAAAGTAAAAGCTGCAGCCTTAGAAGTATTAGCTTCGTTAAACGATGTAGCTTATATTGAATTATTTAACAATGCCATAAAAGAACAATCTTATGCTGTACAAAGTGCTGGTTTAAAAGGAATAGCCGAACTTGATATTGATGCTGCATTTAAACTGGCTAAAAAGCTTGAAAACGAAAGCAAAGGGGCACTAAGCAATACTATTTCATCAATTTATGCCAATAAAGGCGACGAAAATAACTTTGAATTTGTAAACAAAGCTTTTGAAAAAGCTGGCGTACAACAAAAATTTAATACCGTAGGTGCTTTTGCTACCATGCTAGGTAAAATAAACGATGTACAAAATTTTAAAACTGGCCTAAACCAAATTAAAAAATTTACCATCGACAATAAAAAATATGGTATTGGAGCCTTTATGCAAAATATATTTAACAGTATTTTAAAAACCAAAACCGAAAATATAACTACCTCAGCAGTAACAAATGATAACCTTAAAGCACAAATTGAGTATTTAAAATCAACCATTGAGGCAACAAAATAAATAAAAAGTAGTATAGTAAGGGTAATTACTTTACCATAAGCCTTAATTATTTAAATTATATTAAGCCAGAAATCAAATTTATTATTTTAACAACATGCTATAAATCAACAGAATAAAATTTATCATATTGATTTAGTTTGTATAAATCTTTGTATTATTTAACTTAATTTAAGGCCGTAAATTTTAGTTTGTTTAATTTTAAACAACACATCATTTTTTTTATTGATTTATAAATATTTTAATTTTTAAAATATTTTTAATTATCATTGGCAATATTTAGCAATATCCAACCAACTAAATAAACCAATTAATAACAAAATGAAAAAAAAATTACTCCAAAAATTAACTACTTTGGCTCTAGTAGGGCTAGGTAGCCCATTATTTGCACAAACTCCAGCTACACCCGAGCCTGCAAATACAATTAAAACCGACAAAACTTCTAGCATTTTTAGAACCATGTCGTTCGGTATAAATGCAGGAACTTTATTTGGTACTTCGGTAGTAAGTACCCGAGGTGATTTTTCAAATTATTCTTTTAAACCTGGTTATGGGTTTTTCTTAAAAAAGCAAGTAGGGCATACTTTAGGCTTTCAAGCCGATTTTTTAGCAGGAACTTTAAGAGGCTCTAACTCAGGTCGTACTATTACCACCCCTTGGACATACGATACCGATTTAAACTGGTCGGCAAGTTTTTCTACCACTATCACCTTTGGTAACATTAGCTTTTTACACCAAAAAAGTGCCTTCTTACCTTATGGTACTATCGGTGCTGGTATTATCGATTATTCAAGTGTTTTAACATCAAAAGCTAACGTAAAATCAAAAGCCGAAACTGGTAGAATGTTGTTTATACCCATTTCTATAGGTACTAAAATTGTTTTATCATCGGTTATTAACCTAGATTTAGGATACAAAATTGGTTTTGTAGATGCCGATAACTTTGATGCCTACAGAAACTCAACTCAAAAAGATAACTTCTCTTATGGATATGCAGGTTTAGAGTTTATTTTAGGAAAAAAATCAAGACCAGCACTAGGAAAATACAACCCTATTACAGGCATTACCCAAAAAATGAACGAAAAGTATGATGATTTAAAAAAGCAAATGGATAGCGAAAAAGCTGCTATTGCTGATGAAAATGCCCGCATACAAGCCGAAAATGCCAAATTAATGGAGGAGCAGAAAAAATTTATGACCGACTCTGATAATGATGGTGTTTCAGATTATTTTGATAAATGCCCAGCTACGCCTACAACTACAAAAGTAGATGGCGCTGGTTGCCCTTTACCATCGTTCGTAATTAACAAACCTGCCGACGTTAAAGTTTTTATTAGCGAAGCCGATAGAAATATTGTAAAAGAAGCGATTAAAAACCTTGAATTTGATTTAGCTAAAGCAACTATACGCCCAGTATCGTTCGAAAGTTTAGATAAAGTAGCCAACCTAATAGTTGCTAAAAATTTCAGCTTAAAACTTGCAGGACATACAGATAGCGACGGTAGCAATGCTGCTAATTTATCTTTATCAAAAAACCGAGCCGAAGCTATTAAAACCTATTTGGTAAGCAAAGGTGCTAATCCATCTCGTATTGAAGCTACCGGATACGGCGAAACACAACCTATTGCAAGCAACAAAACAGCAAAAGGTAAACAAACAAATCGCAGGGTTGAGTTTACTATATACTAGTACAAATAGTAAAAAAATACTATGTTTTAAAGGCTGCCTTTTATTTAAAGGCAGCCTTTTTTTTATATATGTTTTGCCAAACAAAGTACTTACTTAGTAAAATAAAACTAATTTTAAAACAATGTAAATGTAATTTTACACCCTAAAAATTTAGCTTTGTAACCTTATTAAACACAATACATGAAAAAATTATCAAGCCTTTTAATCATCACTGTTTTTACACTAAGTAACTGTACGCCAAACAAAATAAAAAGCAACCACACAAGCAACAGCCCCAAATGGGTAAAAACCGAAAAGCCAAACCAAAATCAAAACAAAAATATTGCCAATGCGGCCACTATTTTAGCCCGTAAACAAGTGCCTGTTTTGTGTTACCACCAAATACGAAACTGGACAGCTAACGACTCAAAATCGGCAAAAGATTACATTACCCCTGTCGAAACTTTTAAACAACACATAAAAATGCTTGCCGATAGTGGTTACCACAGCATACAACCAAACCAATTGTACAATTACTTAGCTTACGGCAATGCCCTACCTGCAAAGCCAGTAATGATAACTTTTGACGACACCGACCTCGACCAATACACCATCGGTGCAGCCACCTTAAAGCAATACGGTTATAAAGGTGTGTATTTTGTGATGACGGTTTCTATAGGCAAGCGTGGCAGGTTTAAATACATGGATAAAGCACAAATTAAAGAACTATCCGACCTAGGAAACACCATTGGCAGCCACACCTACGACCATCAAAACGTAAAAAAATATCAAGCTGAGGATTGGGTAAAACAAATAGAAAAACCTACCAAAACCCTCGAAACTATTACAGGCAAAAAAATAAATCATTTTGCATACCCTTTTGGCTTATGGAACCCACAAGCCATCCCCGAGCTAAAAAAACGAGGCTTTAAAGATGCTTACATTTTATCAACCAAACGCGACCCAGTCGACCCACTATTTACCATTAGGCGTATCATAGCAAGCGGTTATTGGAGCGCAAAAACATTACACAGTAGTATGATAAATAGTTTTGATTAGGAGCGCTTCGGGCTTTCGGGCAACGGGCGTTGATCCAAAAAATTAAGCTATTTTTTATAAATCAAAAATATCCATTAAATAGTTAAAGCTCGTTCTTAAATCATAAATCAAACATCCAAAATCACAAATATCTAAATGATTGCCGTAACCATTATTACAGGTTTTTTAGGTGCAGGTAAAACCACCTTTTTAAACCAAATAATTAAACAAAACTCCAGCAAAAAATTTGCCATTATCGAAAACGAATTTGGCGAAATTAATATTGATAGCCAGCTGGTTATAAGCACTAACCAAAATATATTTGAACTTAGCAACGGGTGTATTTGTTGTAGCCTTAACGGCGATTTATCATCCTTACTTAATAAATTAGTAACAAGCGACTACAATTTCGACCATTTAATTATCGAAACTACAGGTATTGCCGATCCTTCGGCCGTTGCAGCCGTATTTTTAAGCGATTATAATATACAAACTGTTTTTAAACTCGATGGCGTAATTTGTTTGGTTGATACGCAAAATGTACTAAACATTTTAGGAGTCGAAGAGGTAGCATCCAAGCAAATTGCATTTGCCGATTTTTTACTATATAACAAAGCTTCCACAGTCTCCGAAACTTTAAAAACCGAAATTAGTAAAACCGTAAAAACAATTAATCCCTTTGCGGAGATGGCTTTTTGCGATTTTTCGGAAACTCAAACCCCTGATTTGCTAGACCTACAAGCGTACCAAAACAAAAAAGCATCTTTTATGCTTAGCATACACCCAACCCAAAAACAAACCTATTTTTTTGCTCAACAACACAGCCACAACCACATTGTATCGCAAGGATACCGGATAACCGAAAGCCTAGATTTACTTAAAATACGCCATTATTTTACCGTAATGCTTTTTATTCAAGGAGCTTACTTTTACCGGATTAAAGGATTATTAAACATCGAAGGCTATGATAAGCGCTTGATTATACAATCGGTTAAAGGTGCACCAGTATTTACCGAAGGCGAGGCTTGGCAAGCAGGCGAAAACCGCGAAACCTTAATTGTATTTATAGGCAAAAGCCTAAAACGAGAAATTTTAGAAAAAAGTTTAAAACAATGTATCTACAAACCATAGATTAACAAAATGTTATATAAATGTAATTAACCTTGCCGATTTTAGTGTGATTTCAGAAAATAAAAATAAATATTTAAAAAAGCTTAGTGTAATTTGTACAATAACAAGATTTTACTAATTTTCGCCTCTAAATTAATTTTTTAACAATGATAATAGTTGCCGACGGAGGTTCAACCAAAACAAACTGGTGCCTGATAGACGATACAGGTAAAAAAGTGCTATTTAATACCGAAGGGTACAACCCTTTTTTTATGGATAGCGATAGTATATTTTTATCGATGCACAAAAGCATACCCGTAGATTTGCCATTAGGTAAAATTACCGAAGTAAATTACTACGGAGCTGGCGTACACAACGATGAAAAAGCTAGCATTGTTAGCGATGCTTTAAAACGTTTTTTTACCAATGCTAAAGTAAATGTAGGCCACGATTTATTGGCCGCCGCCCGAGCATTGCTTGGTAACCAAGAAGGTTTTGCCGCCATACTAGGCACCGGAACCAATACCTGCATATACGATGGTAGCGATATTTCGTTTAATATCGATTCGCTAGCTTACATATTAGGCGATGAAGGTAGCGGCTGCCACATAGGCAAAAAACTATTGGGCGATTACCTGCGTGGCTATATGCCACAAAACGTACGCGAAATATTTTGGGAAACCTATAAACTTACCCACGATGATATATACGACAACGTGTACCTAAAACCCAAGCCAAACCGTTTTTGTGCAAGTTTTAGCAAATTTGTTTACGATGTAAATGTAAATATGGAATACTCTAGGGGCATTGTACACTCCTCGTTTACCGATTTTTTTAAAAACCTAGTAAGCCATTATCCTAACTATAAAGACTATTCATTTAACTGCATTGGCTCGGTAGCTTACAATTTTAGAAACGTACTAGAAGAAGTTGCCCAACAATTTGATATGAAAATGGGTAAAATAATTCGTTCGCCGATAGACGATTTGGTAAAATTTCATATCGAGCAATACAACAAATAATAAACTAAACATTTTTGTTTGGGCGTTTATATACGCTGTACGCTACCTGCTTGCCAGCAGGCAAGTATCTTTTTTCTCCCAAATTTTTGGTGTTTAAAAGGGAGAAAAAAGGATGCCGCTACCATCGTTAACGCACCTAAAATCGTATTAACTACGTTTAACTAACAACAAAAAAGCTCCAAAATTCTTTGGAGCTTTTTTGTTGTTAAAACAAGTATTAACCAACCAAAAACACAAATAATTAATAAATTTGTTAAAAAAATAAATCCCAAAGCACAAGCCAATAAAGCATGATCTATCCCGAAAACGCCCTCGAAAAACTAGGCTTTACCGAAATAAAACAATTAATAAAAAACCATTGCATTAGCCAAATGGGGCATAACATGGTTGATAAAATTGGGTTTATAAGCAATTACGACCAAATTTTAAAGTTTTTACAACAAACCGCCGAGTTTAAAAATATTTTAACTTCGCAAGAAGCCCTGCCTATCCAAAGTTTTTATGATATTAAAATACTAGCCGATAAAGCCCGTGTTGAAGGCGTTTTTTTATCCGAAGACGAATTTTATCAAGTACATACTTCGTTATTAACCGTATTTGCCGTAATTAGCTATTTCGAGCAACGCAAAGGCGTTTATCCTACCTTAGAAGCCTTATTTGAAAACCTTGCTATCGAAAAAGCCATTCTAAAAAATATCGAAACCGTTATTGATGAAAAAGGAAAAATAAAACCCAACGCATCTAAACAATTGGCCGATTTAATAGGCGCAATTGCCAAAGCCGAAAACGAAGCCCGCAAAAAAATAGATCAAATTTATAAAAACGCCCAAAGCAATAATTGGCTTGCCGATGGAAGCTTAACAGTGCGTGAAGGCCGAATTTGCATCCCACTTTTATCCGAAAACAAACGAAAAATAAAAGGATTTATACACGATGAATCGGCATCAGGGCAAACCGTTTACATAGAACCCGAAGAGGTTTTTAGTTTAAATAACCTGGTGCGTGATTTGGAGTTTGATAAAAGGCGTGAAATTATACGCATCTTAACCAATCTTACCGATAAACTACGCCCTTATGTGCCTATTTTAATTGCCTATCATTGCTTTTTAACCAAGTTGGATTTTGTGCGGGCAAAAGCACTTTTTGCCATCGTAATAGCTGCCGAAATGCCCATTTTAAGTAAGCAACCCATCATTAAATTATTTAATGCCCAGCACCCATTATTATTTTTAGCACATAAAAAAGCGGGCAAACTAGTAGTGCCATTAAATATTTTGATAAACGATGGCAGCCGCATTGTACTTATATCGGGGCCCAATGCGGGCGGTAAATCGGTAGCTATGAAAACTATTGGCTTACTGCAAATTATGGTGCAAGCGGGCTTATTAATTCCAGCAGCTTCGCAATCAGAAGTGGGTGTTTTTAAACAGCTTTTTGCCGATATTGGCGATGACCAATCTATCGAAAGCGACCTAAGTACTTACAGTGCACATTTATCTAAAATGAAACATTTTACCACATTTGCCAATGATAAAACCTTGCTACTTATTGATGAATTTGGCACCGGCACCGACCCACTTTTTGGTGGCCCCATTGCCGAAGCAGTGCTTGAAGTAGTAAACAAAAAAAAAGCTTACGGGGTAATTACCACCCATTACAGCAACCTTAAACTATTTGCCAACAATACCCCAGGGCTCGAAAACGCATCTATGGTTTTTGATAACCTAAACCTGCAGCCTATGTACATGCTTGAGATGGGAAAACCAGGCAGTTCTTACGCTTTTGAAATAGCACAAAAAATAGGCTTATCGCAACATATTATCGACCTAGCCAAAAATAAAATAGGTGTACAGCAACGTAAAATGGATACCATGCTGATTGATTTAGAACGAGATAAAAAAGAAATTATTGATAAAAAAATAAGCCTCGATAAACAACAACGCCTTTATAAAGAGCTATTAGAAGCCAACGAAAAACAAAAATTATACTATGCCGAAAATAAACGTAACCTAATTAGAGACGCCAAACTTGAAGCGCAAACAATTATAAAAAATGCTAATAAACTGGTAGAAAACACCATTGCCGAGATAAAAGAAACCAAAGCCGATAAACAAACTACGCAAACATTAAGGGCAAACTTATCCGCCGAACTCCGTAACAACGAAATAAAACCCGAAACTGCAAAACCCGCCCCAGCCGAAAATGATTTTAAAGAAGGCGATTGGGTTAAAATGATTGATACTGGCAATATTGCCCAAGTGCTTGAAGTGGCTAAAAACAATGTAGTGCTGGCTTTTGGCGATTTACGGTCGGTAGTAAAACTTAACCGTATACAAAAAATAGCCAACAATGAAGTGCCCAAAGAGGTAAAACGATTTGCCAAAATGGGACATACCGAATCGGCAGCCAGTTTTTCGGTTGAAATAGATTTACGTGGACAGCGTGGCGATGATGCTATTTACGAACTCGAAAAATATTTTGATAAAGCATTAATGTTTGGTATCTCTAACTTTAAAATTATACATGGCAAAGGCGATGGTATATTGCGAAAATTAATTAGAAATTATTTAAAAAATTATATACAAGTACAACGCCTCGAAGATGAACACGCCGATAGGGGTGGCGATGGGATTACTTATGTTTACCTTGGGTAATAATTTAAAAATTATATCCTTACATATTCAAAACTATTTTATATTTTTTTTATGCGTCATTTAAATATTTTAAACTTAACTTTTGGCAAAATCAATTAATCGCAAACACGTTCGATACTTTGTTTAAACGAAAACATATTATTTATTACCGTTAAGTTGGGCTTATCGGGCAATTGTAGGTTATGTATAAGTGCCCCAGCAATAAGCAATTTTGTATTGCCCAAGCTTTCTAATATTTTATCAATTAAAGTTAAGGTATCCCAGTTGGGGTTATTTACAGTAAGGGCCGTTAAGGCATAGTCGGGTTCAAAATAAGTAGTAGCTTGTTTAAGACTTTCGAAAGGTAAATTTTGCCCCAAATACAATACCTTGTGTCCGTTAAGTTTAAGTAAGTACTGGGTGTATAATAAACCTACTTGGTGGGTTTCGCTAGGAGGTAAAAAAAGCAAATATTTTTTTTGAAGTACGTTTTTTTTGTGTTTTAACAATGCATTTTCGGCTATCAAACGTTGTTCAATTTTATGTGTTGCAAAGTGTTCGTGGGCAATATTTATGGCACCTACTTGCCACATAAAGCCTACTTTTCGCATAAACGGAAAAATAATTGTTTCGATAGTTTGCTGCACTCCTAAAGTTAAAATGCAGTTTTCAAAAATTTCATCAAATTCGGTCTCATCCATTTTTAACATCGCGTTTGATAAACTTTGTACCTGAACGTTTACGTTATAATGGTCGAGTTGTAAATTTTTTACAATCTCACACAATTCATTCGAGCTAAATTCGGCTATTTTACTTATTTTATATCCGTTTTCAATTAATGTCGAAATATTTAAAAATAAACACAAATCATTATCATCGTAATAGCGTATATTGGTAGGAGTACGCTTGGGGCTAATTATATTGTAGCGTTGTTCCCAAATACGAATTGAGTGAGCCTTTATACCTGTAAGGTTTTCGATATCGCTTATAGAGAAAGTTTTCAAATTATATTAGCTTTTTAATTGATATAAACTTTAACAGTATTATGTATAATTTTGTTTTAAAAAATATTGCCTCATCTTAATTTAACATTAAAATTAAAAAAACATGAAGTATGTAAACTTCGAAGAACAAATTTTGCCTACCCAACACGATTTTTTTATGCGAGAGGCATTAAAAGAAGCCCATTTGGCTTTTGAGGCCGATGAAATACCCATAGGTGCCATAATTGTAACTAATGGGCGTATTATAGGTCGCGGGCACAACCTTACCCAACGCTTAAACGATGTTACAGCCCATGCCGAAATGCAAGCTTTTACAGCCGCTACCAATTATTTAGGTGCCAAATATTTATTAGATTGTTCGTTATATGTTACCCTCGAACCCTGTATAATGTGTGCAGGTGCAGCATTTTGGACACAAATTAGCCAAATTGTATTTGGTGCTTATGACCCTCAGCGGGGATTTAAGCGTTTACAAAGCTCAGTTTTACACCCCAAAACTACCCTAATAGGTGGTGTTTTACAAAACGAATGTAGTGAGCTAATTAAAAGTTTTTTTCAAAAAAAACGAAAATCATAACATTTAATCAAACATTTTTAAAAGGCTTAAGTTATATTTGTACTTCAATTTTTAATCAAAATAATAAAATAATACTATGGCATTTGAACTACCCGCGTTACCCTACGCAACCAACGCATTAGAACCCTCCATTGATACTGCTACTATGGAAATACACCACAGTAAGCACCACGCAGCTTACGTTACTAATTTAAACAAAGCTCTCGAAGGTAAACAAGAAGCAAACAACAGTATCGAAGATATTTGTAAAAATATTTCACAATATTCACCTGCTGTACGAAACAATGGGGGAGGGCATTATAACCATTCGCTATTTTGGTCAATTATGGGTGTAAATGCTGGCGGAAACCCTACAGGCGAACTTGCTATAGCTATTGATGCTGCATTTGGTTCATTCGATAATTTTAAAACCAAATTTGCCGAAGCTGGTGCCACACGTTTTGGTTCTGGTTGGGCATGGTTAATTGTAGAGCTCGATGGTAAACTTGCAGTTACAACTACCCCAAACCAAGATAACCCTTTAATGGATATTGCCGAAGTAAAAGGTACCCCAATTTTAGGGATGGATGTATGGGAACATGCTTATTACTTAAAATACCAAAACCGCCGCCCCGATTATATGGCAGCATTTTTTAATGTGGTAAACTGGGATGCAGTAGCTGCAAAATATGCCCAAGCGATATAAAAGCATTTTTTTATTTTCAAAAAGTGGTGTAAGTAACAATATACCACTTTTTTTTCGACTGTATAAAATACTTACCTTTTTATTGTTTTGGTTTTTTTTGAAGGTTTAAAATTTAATATATAAACAACTAATTTTAAAAATGTATAAATCAACCTTATAAAGTTACTTTTATAGGAAGAATTGGCAAAAAAGTGATTTTAGCAAGCAACAATTAATAAAAGTTGTAAACTATTGCTAGTTTTAATATTTTAACTTACATTTGCAATCTTATTAAAAAAAATTATTAACGCTTTAGTATTATTCAGGTAATGTATTTAAGTACAGAAAAAAAACAAGAAATTTTTAAACTTCATGGCGAAGTAGAAACCAACACCGGGTCGGCCGAAGGACAAGTAGCTTTATTTACTTACCGCATAGCGCACCTTACCGAGCATTTGAAAAAAAACAGAAAAGATTTTTCAACCCAATTATCTTTACAAAAACTAGTAGGTAAACGTAGGGCTTTGTTAGCCTACCTATTCAAAAAAGATATTATTCGCTACCGTAATATCATAAAAGCCCTAGGTTTAAGAGACATTATAAAATCGATATAGTTTTAATATACAAAAATACTAAGCCCGTTACTTAAATGTTTCGGGCTTTTTTTATGAGCAAACAATCCTAAACCTTAAATACCCAATCAACAATTCTAAATATTGGATTTGTTAATAATTATAAAATGTGTACAAATAAATAATACCACAAGTATAAAAATATAAAATACTATCACTTATTTTTATAAACCAAATAAATGGTTGCTTTAATTTGTAATTTTATGATTTGGAGAAAATTTAACGGAGAGGTAATAAATACTCCTATTATTGCCGAAGTAGAAGAAACTATTGAAAAAGAAACCTTAGCTGGTAACAAGCTAAAAGTGTGTATAGGTACTGATTCGCAAGTAAAAGGAGTGGTTACCGATTTTGCAACTGTAATTGTTTTTTTGCGAGAAAAAAAAGGAGGGTTTATGTACATTCACCAAGAAAGTAGTTCGCAAAAAATGAGCATTAAAGAGCGAATGCTTACCGAGGTACAAAAATCTATCGAATGCGCCTATTCGCTGTGCGATTTATTGGATTTATACGATGTTGACCTAGAGGTACATGCAGATATTAATACTAACCCTATGTTTAAATCAAACGCTGCACTCCACGAAGCCATGGGTTATATTTTAAGTATGGGTTTTGTGTTTAAAGCTAAGCCCGAAGCGTTTGCAAGTTCGTACTGTGCAAATAAAATGGTGCAATAAAAAAGGCTGTTCAATTAATCGAACAGCCTTTTTTATTGCATTGAAACAAAAATTTATATAGAAATAAACTCCTCTTTGCTCATAACCGAACCTTGCGAATATTTTTCGTTATGTTGCGATTCATCCAATCCTAGTTCTTCATCGGCCAACGAAACCCTAATAGGATCAATAATATTTATAACTTTAAAAATAAGGTAAGATACAACAAAGCTGTAAGTTACAGCAATGCCCAAAGTTTTAATTTGTACGATAAAAAAATCTAAATTCCCATAAAACCAGCCATCGTTACCTACTCCGTTTACCATTTTGGTGGCAAAAATACCCGTCATAATTACACCTACCATACCACCTAAACCGTGGCAAGGGAAAACATCTAAAGTATCATCTAAGCTTGTTTTATGCTTTAAAGTTACTGCTAGGTTTGAAATAACTGCGGCCACTACACCTATAAAAATACTTTGTGGTATAGCTACAAACCCTGCTGCTGGAGTAATAGCTACTAAACCCACAACGGCACCTATACAAAAACCTACTACCGAAGGTTTTTTACCACGCATTACATCAAAAAACATCCACGATAAACCTGCAGCCGCTGCCGCAGTATTTGTGGTAGAAAATGCCGAAACCGCTAAACCATTGGCACCCAAAGCCGAACCAGCATTAAAGCCAAACCAACCAAACCACAGTAAGCCTGTACCTATTAATACATAAGGGATATTGGCTGGCGGAATTTCGCGGTTTTCGATATGTACTTTACGGCGTTTTAATACCATGGCACCAGCCAAAGCAGCCATACCAGCCGAAATATGTACTACTGTACCACCAGCAAAATCTAAAGCCCCCATTTTAAATAAAAATCCTTCGGGGTGCCATGTCCAGTGTGCCAAAGGGGCATATACCAATAAGCTAAAAAATACAATAAATAAAATGTAAGATGTAAATTTAATACGCTCTGCCACGGCACCTACTACTAGGCCTGGCGTAATAATGGCAAACATTAATTGGTACATCGAAAACAACGACCGAGGGATGGTTGGAGCAAGCCCCCATGGCTCGGCCGAAGCTACATCTTTAAAAAATAAATGTGTAAAAGGGTTACCTATAAACCCGTTTATCGATTCGCCAAAACAAAGGCTATATCCTACTATTACCCATAATACACTTACCACTCCTGCGGCAGCTACACTTTTTATCATGGTAGAAATTACATTTTTACGGTGTACCATACCCCCATAAAAAAAAGCTAAACCTGGGGTCATAATAAAAACTAAGGCGGTAGCTACCAATATCCAAGTAACATCGGCAGGGTTATACTTAGTTTCATTGGCAAAGTTGGGTAAAGTAGGTACAAATATTGCAAATACAGCAACAATTACTAATATTCCGAACGGAATAATTCTTTTTAAAGAAAGTGTTTTCATTTTAAAATTTGGATTATTATTTGGATTAATGGTATAAAAGTAAAATAATATATCTATAAATTGAAAATACTTTGATATAAATAACACAATGGTGTATGAAAATTGTTAATAATGAATGAAAACTTATACTAAACTATTCGAACAAAAATTACCCATAACCCTGCCTCAGGCTTGGGATTTTTTTTCTTCACCTTTAAACTTATCTAAAATTACTCCCCAATCAATGAATTTTGTAATTACATCTGATTATACCGAAGATACTAAAATGTATGCTGGTATGATTATAACTTACAAAGTTTCGCCCTTATGGGGGATTAAAATGAATTGGATGACCGAAATTACACATGTAAAACCTGGCGAATATTTTATTGACGAACAACGCTTCGGTCCTTTTGCAATATGGCATCACGAGCATCACTTTAAAGCCATTGATGGTGGTGTATTAATGACTGATAAACTGATTTATGGGGTACCTTTCGGGATTATTGGGCAAATAGCAAACGCTGTTGTGGTAGAAAACCAAACCAACGAAATATTTAACTATCGCGAAAAAGCGGTAGAACAAATGTTTGGGGTATTGCGTTAGGATGTTAGATTTTGATAAAAACAAAAAAACCTCGACATTTTTTAGTCGAGGTTTTTTTTATTAACAAAAATGTATACCTAATTAAAAATGTAGCGGATGCCAAATTGGCCTGACCAAGCCGAACCAAAAGGCGATGTTTGATAGCCTAAACCATTAGCTGGGGCTCTGAAAGTATAACCTCCAGCTGGCAAAGCAGGCGTAGTAAGGGCAACTAGTTGAGTAGCTTGGTTAGTTACAAAATATTGCCTTCCCCACTCTTTATTTAACAAATTACCTACATTAAAAATATCAAAAGTTAATTGTAACTTATTTTTAGTTCCTTTTACTATACCACCTAAATCTTGGCTAATTCTTATATCAAATTGGTGTTGGAACGGGGTGATGGCGCCATTTCGTTCAGTATATTCACCTCTTTTTGTTTTTAAATAAGGGTCATTTTCAATAAATGCATTTAATGCATCCCATTGTTGGGCTGGTGTTTGTGCGGGTAAATTACCTGATGCTTGTAACGGTAACAATTTAATTTGTGTAATATCTTTGGGAACAAAAAATAAATCATTCGAAAATCTTCCATCACCATTTAAATCTCCATTATACAAGTAGGTAAAACGTTGGCCTGATGTACCTGCATAAAACAACGAAATGCCTGTTACAAAAAGCTTATTTTTATCATAAGCAATATTGTAGTTTAAACTTCCAATAACACGGTGCCTAGTTTGATAATTTGAAGTAGAAAGGTTGGGGTTATTAGGGCTGTTAACCGTTTGCACAAACTCCCAGTTAGATAAAGCTGTACTACTAGCTCCATCGTTTACTGATTTTGCTTCGCTATTGGTATATGCTACCATGGTTGATAAACCAAAATTAAATTCTTTCTTTAATTGCGCAGTTATGTTATAGGTATAGCCTTTATTTGTGTTTTGTAATAATAAAACGTTTGTAAAGTTAGCATTACTTACTTTAGTTGTTGCTGGTGTACCACCAAAAAAAGTTCTATCATCGGCACCACCTGTTAGACCTGGTAAAATTTTATTGGTGCTTTCTTTCATATTTATATCGCTGTAAACAACGTTATTTATGGTTTTAGAATAAATACCTTCTAAAGTACCAATAATACCATAAGGTAATTTAAAATCGGCGGCCAAGTTGCTTCTAAAAACTTGAGGGATTTTAAAATTTTCGCTTACTAAATTAATTTCGGCTCGGTTAGTTCCTGCACCTGCATTACCTTGTGTGTTAGGGTTTGGGTTAAAAGCCAATACACCTGGTGCGGTACCCAATACATCAACAGTACTAAACAACATACCGCTGTTGCCATATTGGTTAGATAACCATACAAAAGGTACACGCCCTGTAAATAAACCAGTTCCACCACGTACTTGTATGCTACGGTCGCCCATTACATCGTAATTAAAGCCTAATCTTGGAGATAATAAAGGTTTAGAACTTGGTGTTCTATCAGTTTTATAACCTGGGAAATATTTAGCAACAGAATCGTTTGCTAATGGTTTGTCGCCAAATACAGGTATATCCATACGTAACCCAGCAGTAACTTTTAAGCCTTTTATTACTTCAAATTCATCTTGTGCATAAAAACCTAATTGGGCTGCACTAAATTTAGCTGATGGCCTCGTGTTGTTGGGGTCTCTAGAAATGGTAGCTTGTACTTGTCTTGGCTCTAAATTAGTAGGCCCATTGTTTAAATACTCATTTAAATTATTAAAAGTCCAACGGCCAGCTACGTTATTAATAAATAAATTGTTAAATTTAAAAAACTCGTTATGTGTACCAACAGTAACTAAGTGCTTACCCAAATTTATTTTTACGTTATCGGTAAATTCTAAAATAGATTGATTTAAACCATTTGCTACCGAACTTCTTTGAGACCCAAATACGGCAGTGTTAGCAGCTATACCTCCAATATTATTTATGGTAACCATTGGAAATAAATCACCATTAATTTTTCGAGCATCATCCACTTTGGTGTAACCTAAAATTAAATTATTAGATATTTTTTCTGAAAGTTTAGAACGTAACTCAATAACCCCAACGTGTTGCTTATTGGTAAACCTAAAACCATTATTTGCAAAATTAAATTCAGTTTGCGACCTGGTTAAGTTTTCGTCAAAAGCATCAATATAATTATACCTAGCTGTTAATTGATTTTTACTATTTATATTCCAATCTAATTTAGTAAAAAATTTATTATTATTTCTTAGTAAATCTTGGCTTTTAGTTCCACCTACATCGTAACCATATCTTGCTAAAGTAGAATTTGAAATTAATCTGGCTAAACTATCGTTTATTGCAGCACCCGTTTCGCCAACGTTATTTGCTAATGGTGCTGCCCTACGCCCTAATTCGGCATTTACAAAAAAGAATAATTTGTTTTTTAATATCGGGCCACCTAATCTAAAACCATATTGGTTATCTGTAAAATCGGCAACTCTGGCATCGGTTAAAACGTTTTTACCTGACACATTTTGGTTTCTGCCAAAAAAGTATGCTGAACCTTCAAATTTATTAGTTCCAGAACGCGTAATGGCATTTACACCTGCACCAGTAAAGTTACCTAACGATACATCGTAAGGGGCTAAAACTACTTGTATTTCTTGAATAGCATCTAATGATATAGGTTGTGTACCAGCTGAGCCACCTGGTGCACCACTACCTGATAAGCCAAAAACATCGTTATTAACCGCACCATCAATGGTAATATTGTTAAACCTATTGTTAACTCCACCAAACGAGTTACCATTTGCCTGTGGCGTTAAACGTGTAAAATCTTGTAATGAACGGTTAATAGTAGGTAATTTTTCAATTTGGTCTTTACTTATGTTGGTTGCAGCTCCGGTGCGTTTGCTGTTTAACAAGTAATCTTTTTTGCTTTTTACTACAACTTCCGAGAGTTGTGTGCCTGATTGTGTTAGTATAAAATCAAAAATCGAAGTTTCGCCTAATTTGATGTAAATATCTGATAGTTTTGCTGCATCGTACCCTATATAGCTGGCCTCGATGGTGTATGGCCCACCAACACGCATATTGGCAATACTAAATTTACCATCTGAACTAGTTACCGAACTGTATATTGTACCGGTAGGTTGGTGAGTAATCTTTAAGGTTGAACCCGCAAGTGTTAGTTTATTAATATCTAAAACTTTACCAGCCATACTACTGGTGGTAACTTGGGCGTTTGTTGTAATGCTTGCCATTATTAAAACGGAAAACAAAAGTTTTGTAAAAATTTTTACCATAATTATATTTGTTAGTGTATTACAAAGGTAACATGTTGTTCGTAACCTTAAAGTCTTAAACATGTTAAATTAATATTAAATAATTATAAAATTAATGTAAACTAAAGATGTTTGCGCTTTAAATAGCTTGTGGGAATATTTATTAATTTATACCATAATATTATCAAGTTTATGATTTGTAAGTTCAATTGATAAGTGCAACAGGCATAAATCCTATGGGAACAAAGTTGAGCGTAGCGAAACGAAGTTCCCATAGGATTTATGCTGACAA
>RDYW01000027.1 GCA_004293485.1 Sphingobacteriales bacterium
TTTTTATCTTTCCCCTTCGGGGTTTTCTTTTCCGGCTACGCCTACAAAGAAAACCCCGAAGGGGAAGAAATGCCATCAACAACGTTGTGAAACTTTACAAATAATTAGTAAATCGCCATCGTTTAACCCCTCATCAACCATCGAATTACCTTTTACCCTACCAAAAAAGGTAGAAGATTGGTGTTTGATAAGATGCTTATTGAGGTCGATACTTAAGTCTATAAAATCGGCCGCTGGCGATGGAAAGCCAGCACTAATTGCACCTACAAATGGTAACCGAAAACTAGCCTGGGTTAAAGCCGTGTAAATGCTTAAATCGGGGGATAAGTATATTGTATTTGATAACATTTAAAATAGTATAAATTGCGCTCCCTGTTTTAAAGCTTATATTAAATAGCTATAGAAAGCGATTAAAAGTATGGTTACAAACGCAAACAAAAATACTAATTATTTTAGCAAAAAAACAACCTGTTTAGGGTGCTATTTTATTAATTTTTTAACACCCCATTCACGCCTAAAAAAACATTTAATTAACAAATTTAGGTTATAGGTAAGTTGTTTTTTTTCAAAGTAGTTCATCCAATGGCAAATTGTTTTTTAGCTGTTTCGGTGTATTTTTTGCAAGGTAGGTGTTCAAAAAAAAAGAGCCATAATATTTTAGGTTATCTTAGCAAAAGTGAAGCTTTGGGTACTAGCCCAATAAGTGAAGTTTGTAATTTTAACCTATGCTAAGCCCCAAAAAAAGTGTACAAAACAAGGTTTTGATGCCGCTTTAATCCCACAAATTAAAATAACCGGATAAAATAAATAAGGGTTTTTGTAATTTTAAAAGGCTTTTAGTTTTTTACTACTTGCTATGTGGTAGCGTAAGGTAAAAGCCTGTTGGTTATCTATTGCTCCATCGGCAAAATGTAGGGTAGCCACAAATTTACCCTGCACATGTAGGTAGTTTATAAATTGCCAACCTAAATCTAAACGGTTGTAAGTGTTGGCGGTATAAAACTGGTCGCCGTAAATAGAGTTGTGTTTTTGCCCTGTATAAAACGAATTGCTAAGGCTAAATTTTTTGTAGGCTGCATAAGCATCTATAATTAAGCCGGTGGGGGTTTGTAAATTGGTAACGCCACGTGTGCGCTCTAGTGTGGTAAAACTTCCTGCCGAAATATTTAACGAATCTAAAAATGTTTTTTTAGATAAATTAACGCCTAGTTTTAAAATTGCGCCGCCGTTATCTTGTAAATTATCGCCGGGTATGGCAATGGCTGGCCCAGCATTATGAAACATATAGCCATGGTGCGAAAAGTAAAATTTACCAAAATTTGCAACGCCCGACAAACCGAACAAAAAGGTTTCGCGGTCGGTATTGGTTTGGCGGCTAGTCCAATCTATCCACATGGTTTCTTTGCCGTGTTGGTTTTCAAATTTCCACAACATACCTTCTACATTTGGGCGGTAATAGTTTAGGGTATCTTTAAATAATGGCCTAGGGTAATCGTCTATTAGGTTTTGACGAGGGAAGGCGCCTATGTAAAAGTTCCAATTATTTTTGGTGTTTTGGCAATAAATTACGGGGGCTACTTTGTTAATGCCTTTACTGCCAAACTCGTACAGGGCATTAAATCCTACTCTAAAATGGTTTACACTATCTAATGCAATACCCACTTCGGGCGATAAGCGGTTACCAAGTATGGTTTGCGAAAACCTGTTACTTGCGCCATACTCGCGGTTATCGGCAAAGCCAAAATAATCTAAACTACCTTCGAGCCGTTGTGCCTGCGACCTAAATCCGCCCAAAGCGAAAAATAAAATAATTATAATGGTTTTGTTTATTCTTAATTTCATGTAGTTTAGTTAACATTCATTTTTAACATGCCGCTGTTGCGGCTGCCAGCAAAAGGCGTGGTTTGTATAGATATAAAATATTTATAATTACCGGCCTCGCTGGGCGATTTTATTTTTAAAGCAATTATTGCAGTACTCTTGGCTGGTATTTTTAAGTTATTAAAAGTGCTACTTAATGCTTGTACACTATAAATTTCGCCATCTTTTTGCAGCACATATCTTAACCTAACGGTATATTTTTGGTTATTATTTGTAAAATCAATAGCTTGGTTATATGGGTTTTGTATTTTAAAGTTGATGGTTTTAGTTTGCTTAGGTTTCCATTTCTGGGATGAATTTTGAGCAGTAAAATTTACTTTTTGATACATGCGTACAGTATCAAGCCATAAACCATAGTAAGTGCCTTTTTGTATAGTTATGGTATCTTGATTTGGGTTTTGGTGCGATTTTGTATCTAAAAAATAAGCCCTTCGGTTTCTAATACTATCTTCTAAAGAAAAAGTTTCGTACTGTGTTTTACGGTAACTGTACGAGTCGTAATCGAAACCTTTGGTGCTTTGGGTGTAATAATTATATAATGATGGGTCCTGAAAACCATCTAAAAATATTACAGGATAGTTTTTGGCATAGCTTTTTATTTGTTGTGCCCAAGTATCGTAGCCATTAAAATCGGCAATAAACCTAATTTTTTTTAAGTTGGCATAAGGTGCCATTATTAATAACCTGCATGCTACAATAAGTACAATATTTATAATAAATAAAATTTTTACCCATTTTTTTTGCCAAAAAAAACGGTTGTAACTTAGGCTGATAGTAGCCAATAGTAATACGGGTATAAAGCCTATTAATGGCCAATGTGCTTGTACTTCGCCTTTAAATGTGCTTAAAAAAAAGAAAGTAAAAATGCCGTAAAATGTAAATTTTAATCCCTTTAAAAAAACATCGTGGCGGTATTTTTGCTTTGAGGCTTGTAATAATAGCAGCCATCCTGTTAAAGGGCCGCTCATTAAAATAAAAGTTAAAATATACTGTAAAGTAAAATTTAGTTCGTAAGGCTCGGCCGATCTATCAATTAAATGGTATTGTAAGCTGGGGAAATTATTTTGGTATTGCCAGTAAATATGTGGCACAAAAACAATCAGGGCAACCGTAATTAAAACATAAAACGATGTACGTTTAAATAAACTAAAATTAGATACTAGTATAAAAAATAACAGTAAAATGCCGTGATATTTGCTATACAATAAAGCGGCAGAAATTAAGCCTAAAATTATGGCTATAAATAGCTTATCTGTTTTTAAATATTGCTGGTAAACGTATAAAAACAATACTGCGAAGAAAAAAAGTGGCGCATCGGGCGTGGTTATAAAACCATAAATATGAAAAAGCAGTACCGAACTAAATAAGGTTACAAAAACATATACATTTGCTTTGTATTTTTTTACAATTAACCATAACAAATAAATTGATAGCAAGTTGCTTACACAAGTAAAAAGCCTTAGGCCTAAGGTGTTATTTATAAAACTACCTGCTTTAATAAATACTGCCACCATTGGCGGATGGTCGAAATACCCCCAAGCTAAAAATTGGCTATATACCCAATAGTAAGCCTCGTCGGGGTGTAAGCCTGTACAGCTGGCTTGTAGTATGTTAAATAAAAACCAAAGGGTTAGAAAGAAAATGAAGGTTTTCTTACTTTTATTTTTTCCTGAAAAAAGCATTGATATTAGTTGCATTCAAGGTTTTTACTAAGTGGCAAAGGTATAGATATAATTTGCAAAAAAGTTCCAGAAAGAAACCAATATAATGGCCGATAATTTACAAACCCAAAAATTATATTTTAGCTTATCGTTAAAAATATAAATCAATGTATTACTGATAATTAAACCTATGCATGCAATGATAAAAAATTTTTCGAATTGTACTATTGCACTAGCCCCTACACTTTTAAATGTCCACACGCGGTTAAGGTAATAGTTACTAGCTGTAGCAAATACAAAACCCGCCGAACTGGCTATGTATTTATGGATTTTTACTTTCTCTTTAAAGATATAGGTAATACCAAAATCAACAAAAATACCCGAAAAACCAACGAGGCTAAACTTTAAAAATTTTAGAAATAAGGGATAGTTAACACTAGGCATGGGTTATTTTTTTATAAAGTAAATGTTTTAAGTGCTTTCATCAAAATTAAGCCTTACTTAAATATCCAAAAATATGTATTAAACAAATAGCGTAACCGTATATTTACAATTTATTAACACCAATTAAAAACTAAATGCTTCAGCTCATAAAAAAAAATATTTATACTGTATTAATAGTTAGATTGTTAATTGTTTTTGCAATATATACCATTTGTAGGGTATTGTTTTATACGTTTAATTATCAAATGTTTTCGGGAATATCTTCACAAAATTTTATACTCATTTTAGTAGGTGGCTTAAAGTTTGATGTAAGTGCTATACTGTACCTCAACAGTTTATTTATACTTAGCCAAGCTGTACCATTTAATTTTAGGTTTAAACCTTTGTACCAAAAAGTGTGCGCACAACTGTATTTTATTACCAACGGCATAGGCATAGCTGTAAATATAGCTGATATAGCCTACTATCCTTTTACCCTTCGCCGTACCTCCTTTTCGCTTTTTACACAATTTTTAAACGAAAAAAACCTAGGGCAATTGGCCATTAAATTTATGTTTATCGATTTTTGGTACCTAACCATAATATGTATAACCTGTTTATTTTTAATGTTTTGGTTGTATAAAAAAAGCACCATTGTACCTCCCAGTATTAAAAACAAAAAACTTTATTATACGCTATCCTCCGTTGTCATGTTGCTATTGGCTTGGTTTACCGTTGCCGGGATGCGTGGCGGCTTTAGGCACAGCACACGCCCTATTACGCTAAGTAATGCAGGCGAATATGTAAGCAACCCAGCCGAAATTAATTTGGTACTTAATACACCATTTGCCATTATGCAAACCATAAATACACAGCCTTTACAAAAAGTAAACTACTTTAGCGATAGCCTTAGAGCCGATAGCTTGTATAGTCCCATACATTTACCGCCACATAAAAAAGCCCCTTTTCTTAAAAAAAATCTGGTAATTATTATCCTCGAAAGTTTTAGCCGTGAGTATTTGGGTGGGTTTAATAAAACACTCGAAGATGGAAAATATAAAGGCTACACCCCTTTTTTAGATTCGTTAAAAAAAGTTTCCTTGTCTTTTAATAATGCCTATGCCAATGGCCGTAGCTCTATTGAAGCCCTACCATCGGTATTAACAAGTATTCCTAACATTAACGAACCCTATATATTATCCTATTACTCAGGCAATAAACTTAATGGTTTACCTAGTTTACTGGCAAAAAAAGGCTACCATACATCATTTTTTCATGGTGCGCCCAATGGTTCTATGGGTTTTAGCTCGTTTGTAAAAATGGCTGGTGTACAGCATTATTATGGTAAAACCGAGTACAATAACGATGCCGATTTTGACGATATTTGGGGAATATGGGACGAACCATTTTTTAACTATTGGGCCAATACGATGGCTACATTTAAGCAACCATTTATAAGTACTTTGTTTTCGGTATCATCGCATCACCCTTTCGAAGTTCCTGCTGCTTATAAAAATAAATTTGCCAAAGGCACCCTACCCGTACACCAAACTATTGGCTATACCGATATGGCTTTGCGTAAATTTTTTGCATCTGCAGCTACCAAGCCTTGGTACAAAAACACGCTTTTTATTATCACCGCCGACCATTCATCGGTTGCTTACCACCCACAATACCAAACCAGTATGGGCGCATTTGCTATTCCAATACTATTTTTCGACCCATCGGGCGAGTTAAAAGGCGAAGTAAATTACCCTGTACAGCAAATAGATATTATGCCTACTGTGTTAAATTATTTGAATTACGATTTACCCTATTTTGCTTTTGGTAAAGATATGCTAAACCCATTGCCCAATAATTTTGTGGTAAATACCAGCGATAATAGTTACCAACTTAGCCAAGGTAATTATGTATTGATGTATAGCAACCATAAAACACAAGCACTATATAATTACAAAGAAGATATTTTACTACAACACAATATTGCAAGCCAAAACCCTATTATAAGCCAACTTATGGAAAACTATATAAAAGCATTTATTCAGCAGTACAACAAGCATACAGTGGATAATACCTTTGGGGTAAAATAATTTGGGGGCTATGGCTGTGCTTTGGGAAGATTATATTTTTTAAATCATTAAATCAAATTGTAAGTTCAATTGATAAGTGCAACAGGCATAAATCCTATGGGAACAAAGTTGAGCGTAGCGAAACGAAGTTCCCATAGGATTTATGCTGACAATAC
>RDYW01000081.1 GCA_004293485.1 Sphingobacteriales bacterium
GCTCATTATCTAAATAGTTTTAAATATTGTTCGAAGGCAAATACTCTATTGCGTTTAAATCCTGTTTGCTCTACTAATATCTCAAGTCTTACTAAATCATTTAGCAGCCTTGATACAGTAGTTACGCTTACATTCAATGAATTAGCCATACTTTGCATATCTGTAATGGGTTGGCTGTATAAATATTGTAACACATTTTTTGCAAGTAGCTGTTTTTTACCAAATGTTATTATTTTACTCTCGACCGAAGCTCGCAGTGCAATTATTTTTTTAAATGTTTGAATGGAACTTTCGGCAGTTACCCTTATGCCCTCCAAAAAAAACTTAAGCCATTGCACCAAATCGTTTTTAGTTCTTACCACTGTTAAGTTATCGTAGTAATGCTCTCTGTTTTTTTCAAAAAAATCAGATAAGTATAAGGTTGGCTTTACCAATAATCCTGTACTTACTAAATAAAGTGTAATTAATAGCCTACCAACTCTGCCATTGCCATCTAAAAATGGGTGTATAGTTTCAAATTGATAGTGTAAAATGGCTATTTTTATTAAATGAGGCAGGTTGCTGTTTTCGCTATGAATAAGTTGCTCCAAATCTGCCATAAGTTCTAAAACACCATCTTGATGAGGGGGAATAAATTTTGCATCTGCCAAACTGCTGCCTCCAATCCAATTCTGACTGGTACGAAATTCCCCAGGTTGCTTGTGCTTACCTCTTACGCCTTGTAATATTAATTTATGTGCATTTTTTAATAATCTATTGCTAAGTGGTAAGTTATTGAGTTCTAAAATGGCTGTATTCATTGCCTCTACATAGTTTTGTACTTCTTGCCAATCGTCTTTTTTTTCGGGGTTTATATATTCTATCTTTTGTACGGCTTCGTCTATATTGGTTTGTGTGCCTTCTATTCGGCTACTTTCTGTTCCCTCCTTGAGGACGTGCATTTTTATGAAAAAATCTACATCGGGTATCAGTTGGCTAAAGGCATTTAGTTCTCCTAATTTTTGGTCGGCTTGGCTTAGTAGTAATGTTACTGCATCGCTATCCAAATGCCATTGAGTATGGATAAGTGTTGGCTCAAAGCTCTTATATTGAAGCCGCTGTACTAATTTTCCAGCTATAAAACTGCTTATGTTCACTTTTTTAATGGTTAGTTGTTAATGATGAAGTACAAATATAGGTTTTTATATTTTCATTTAATAAACTTTATGAAAATATGTGTTTTTATATTTTCAGTTCCTTAATCATTAAATAGAGGACTCACTTCACCATTTGGGTTAAAAGTGAGATAGAGCTATATAAAAATTTGCCACTTAAATTATACACATTTACCAAAAGTCGAGCCGTTGGTGGTGGTGCCTGCGGGGCTTCGCTTGGTCGCTGCAATGTGTAGGTGGAAAGGGTGAGTTACTCTTTTCCCGTCCTCAATGCTTCAATCTGCTCAATAGTTAAGCCTGTTACTTCTGCAATTGTT
>RDYW01000028.1 GCA_004293485.1 Sphingobacteriales bacterium
TTGTCAGCATAAATCCTATGGGAACTTCGTTTCGCTACGCTCAACTTTGTTCCCATAGGATTTATGCCTGTTGCACTTATCAATTGAACTTACAAATCAAAAAATTTTACTTTATTTAAAACGTTAACGATGGTATTTGCAGCCTGTTGGTATGAAGCATCCTTTTATATTTTTTTGGCTTTGGGGTCAAAAAATTTTAAAAAAGATAGAGCGAACAGCGTTTTAAAACTAAACACGTAAAAATTAATATCTTAACTCTTAATTTCAAGTTAACTTTAATTAATACATATTTATATTTCGATTAAAAAACCCAAAATTAAATTTCTAGTTGGATTTAAAAAATAATTTATCTACCTTCGCAGTCCGTAAAAAAGCGGAAAATAAATATTCAAAAAAGTAAGAAATGAATCAATACGAAACCACTATCATTCTTACCCCGTTGTTATCAGAGGAGATTGCTAAAGAAGTAATCGCAAAATTTTCGAAAATTCTAACTGATAACGGAGCCGAAATTGTTATGGAAGACAATTGGGGTTTGAAAAAACTTGCGTATCCGATTGAAAAAAAATCGAGTGCGTACTATCACCTTACTGAGTACAAAGCTCAGGGTGAGGTTATCGGCAAATTAGAAATCGAATTAAAGCGTGATGAGCGTGTAATGCGGTTTTTAACAATTAGTTTAAACAAACATGCTGTTGCTTACAACGACAAAAAACGCACTGGCGCATTTAACAAGAAAAAAACAGTGGAGGCTGTTGCAAACTAATGGCAAAAGATCAAATACAGTATGTTACCGCTCCCAAGGTGGACGATAACAGAAAAAAATATTGCCGTTTTAAGAAAAACGGTATCAAATATATTGATTATAAAGACGGAGATTTTTTATTAAAATTTATTAACGACCAAGGTAAAATTTTGCCTCGCCGCTTAACAGGTACTTCGTTAAAATATCAACGTAAAGTAGCGCAGGCAGTTAAAAGAGCTCGCCACATTGGCATATTGCCTTTTGTAACCGATGGTTTAAAATAATAGGAGGCTAAAAAAATGCAAATTATACTAAAACAAGATGTTAAAAACCTAGGCGAAAAAGACGATATCGTAAATGTAAAGCCAGGTTATGGCCGCAACTACTTAATTCCGCAAGGACATGCCATTATGGCAACCGATTCGGCACTTAAAGTGTTGGCCGAAAATATTAAACAAGCACAGTTTAAACAAGAAAAAATTAAAATGGATGCCGATGCTGTTGCGCTTCGTTTAGCTGGTGTTGCTTTAACAATTGGTGCTAAAGCTGGCGAAACAGGTAAAATATTTGGTGCTGTAAATACTATTCAAGTATCGGATGCTTTAAAAAAATTAGGCTTCGAGGTAGATAGAAGAAAAATAACTTTTGAAACCGATGTAAAATTTGTAGGCGATTATATTGCCAACTTAAACTTACATAAAGAGGTAAAAATACAAGTTCCGTTTGCGGTTGTAGCCGAGTAATTCTTTATCGAGCAATCGGTATTGTTAATGCTTCCTAATTAAAATTTAGGAAGCATTTTTTTTTGTGTAATTATAACTTATAATTACACAAATTTAAAATGTATTTATGCTTATAAATTTACTTCGTAAGGTGTTGATAAAATTGGTGTTATGGTTTTTTGCCATTACTTTTTCTTGGGTATTAATGTACAAATTTATAAACCCACCTATAACTTATTTGATGTTACAACGTGGTGTTGAACGAAAATGGGAAGGTAAACATTGGAAGCTACAAAAAGAATGGAAAGATTACCATCAACTATCAAATAACCTAAAAAAAGCCGCTATTGCGGGCGAAGATGCAAGGTTTATGGTACACAACGGGTTCGATTTTAAAGCAATGGAACGGGCAATCGAACGAAATAAAAGTGGCAAAAAGCTACGTGGAGGTAGTACTATTAGCCAGCAAACAGCCAAAAATGTGTTTTTGTGGGCTGGTAGGTCGTATTTACGTAAAGCTTTTGAAGCTTATTTTACTGTTTTAATTGAGCTATTGTGGAGCAAACAACGCATTTTAGAAATATACCTAAATGTGATAGAAACTGGCGATGGCCTGTATGGTGCACAGGCAGCTACCCAAGCTTATTATGGTATAGGTTGCCAAACATTAACCAAAGCCAAAGCTGCCCTTTTGGTAGCTTGCCTACCCAACCCAAGGCGATGGAACCCTGCCCAACCTACGGCTTATATTTACCACCGCCAATATTTAATATTGCGCAACATGCGAAATTTAAGTAGGGTGAAATTATAATATTATTATCTTAACTCCTTTAAAACTAGTTTTTTTGTTATTTTTAAAATTATTTTAAAAATAATATAATCCCAAATAATTTAAAATACAAAACCAATTTTAGATATTTTGTTGTATAGCTTATATTAAATATGAACAATAGCCAAAAAATTTTATTGCATATTACCCTATGGCTTTTTATAGTTATACTTTTTTTGTATGTAGGTACTTCGGGTTTTAATTCTACCGATGCTTATTTGATACATTTTATTAATATGAGTATATTAAATATAACGTTATTTTATATTAACTTAAATTTAATTATACCCGTAACCTTAAATAAGCAAAAATATATTGCTTGGGCTATTGCATGTACAGTAATAATAGTTTCGTTAGCAGCAATTAAATATGGCGAAACGTATTATTTAAAGTCGTTTACCCACATTAATATTGCCGAAAATGGACAACCCAAATTAACCATTTCAGGTTTTTGGCAGTTTATAATTAGTACCATTATTGTCAATGGTTTTTTTATTTTTTTAAGTACAGTATATAAGTTTACAGTAGATTGGTTTTACAACGAAAAAGAAAAACGAGATTTAGAAAATCATAGCTTAGTAGCCGAATTAGCTTTTTTAAAATCACAAATAAATCCCCATTTTTTATTTAATTCTTTAAACAATATTTATTCATTGGCTTACCAGCAATCGGCATCTACGCCGTATGCTATTTTAAAACTTTCGGATATTTTACGTTATATGTTATATGAAAGTAACGATAGTAAGGTAGCACTATTAACAGAAATAGAATACCTTAAAAGCTTTATAGAGTTACAAAAACTGCGTTTTAAAACCAATTTAAGTGTGCATTTAAACATTGAGGGTAACATATCAAAACAACAAATTATGCCTTTGGTATTGATTTCGTTCGTAGAAAACGCATTTAAGCATGGTGTAGCCACCGAAGTTGATTACCCTATTAATATTTTGATTTCGGTACACGAAAACAAATTGCTATTTACCATAAGTAATAAAAAAAGCAACCATATTAAGGATGTAACTGGTGGTATAGGCATGGCCAACGTAGTACGAAGGTTAGATTTAACTTACCCGAACCAATACAAGCTTAATGTAAATAGCAGCACAATGAATTATTATTGCGAATTATTTATAGATTTATAGCCCATGATACGTTGCTTAGTTATTGATGATGAGCCTTTGGCTATTGATATATTAAAAGATTATATTGCCAAAGTGCCCTCGCTTACTTTGGTAAAAACGTTTGAAAACCCTATACAAGCCCTCGATATGGTAAACGAAGGTAATATCGACTTGGTTTTTTTAGATGTACAAATGCCTCAATTATCGGGTTTACAATTTTTAAAAATAGCCAATAATAAATGTAAAGTAATACTTACAACAGCTTACACACAATATGCGTTAGATGGCTTTAACTTAGATGTACTTGATTATTTGTTAAAACCTATAGCTTTTGAACGCTTTTATAAATCAGTGCAAAAATTTATCGATTACCAATACATTGCTACAGCTAACCTAAAACAAATAAATAATTCGGTTGAAGCAAGCGATTTTATTTTTGTAAAAACCGAGCATAAAATTCAAAAAATTTACACCCATCATATTACCCATATCGAAGGGTTAAAAGATTATATTTCGATTTATACCGCTACCGAACGAGTTATAACCCTACAAAATATGAAAAAAATGGAAGATATATTAGCCCCTAGCCAGTTTATAAGGGTGCATAAATCGTACATTGTAGCCCTACAAAAAATAGATAGCATCGAAAGAAGCCGAATTTTTATTGGCGATAAAATTATACCTATTGGCGATACCTACCGCGATTTGTTTTATGATAAAATAAAACATAAAAATAATTAGATTTATTGTATAAGATATTAATATTGCCCAAAGGCATATTAAATTAGTTAAAATTTGCATTTTTGCATTTCGTATGGCACAAAACCGAAAAGCAGCATTAGGATTTATTTTTATAACCCTATTAATAGACGTAACAGGACTAGGCATTATAATTCCAGTAATGCCTACTTTAATTAAACAGTTAATGCATAGTAATTTAAGTACAGCAGCCGAATATGGCGGTTGGCTTACCTTGGCGTATGCGCTCACCCAGTTTTTATTTGCCCCTGTACTAGGTAACCTTAGCGATAAATTTGGGCGGCGACCTATATTGCTATTTTCGTTGCTAGGTTTTGGTATCGATTATTTGTTTTTAGCATTTGCACCTAGTATTTGGTGGTTATTTGTTGGACGAATAGTTGCTGGTATTACTGGCGCAAGTTTTACCACAGCCACAGCCTACATCGCCGATATTAGTACCCCCGAAAAAAAAGCGCAAAACTTTGGTATTGTGGGTGCAGCATTTGGTTTAGGATTTATTTTGGGGCCAGTAATAGGTGGATTATTAGGGCAATTTGGGGCTCGAATTCCTTTTTTTGCTGCTGCAGGTTTTAGCTTTATTAATTTAATTTATGGCTATTTTGTATTGCCCGAATCGTTAAGTAAACATAACCGTAGAAACTTTGATATAAAACGAGCCAACCCACTAGGTTCGCTATTACATTTAAAAAAATATCCAGCTATTAGTGGTTTGGTATTTACGCTCATGCTAATGTACGTGGCCAATAATGCCATACAAAGTACTTGGGCTTATTACGGTATCGAAAAATTTAAGTGGAGCGAAGCTTGGGTAGGTTATTCGCTAGGTTTTGTAGGCTTAATGGTGGGCTCGGTACAAGGTGGTTTAATACGTTGGGTAATCCCAAAATTTGGTGCCCAAAAAACATTATATTTTGGTTTATTACTATCAAGTGTAGGTTTATTATTGTTTGCATTTGCTAGCAACGGGTTAATAATGTTTGCTTTTATTATTCCATACACATTGGGCGGCATAGCTGGCCCAGCTATACAAAGTATTATGAGTAGTTTTGCCCCAGCTAATGAGCAAGGCGAATTGCAGGGTGCATTTGCTAGTTTAATGAGTGCTACCACTATTTTTGCACCGCCTTTAATGACCAGTTTATTTGCCTATTTTACCCAAAAAAATGCGCCAATTTATTTTCCTGGAGCCCCTTTTTTATTAAGTTCGGTATTGGTATTAATTGGTGTTTGGTTAGCAAAGCGAAGTTTAAAGTTACACCCCACAACAAATTTTTATACAAGCCATGATAATTAATTTACACCGCCGTTTTAGGCAGTTAATAATGGCTATTATTGTATGGTTTTACCCCCCGTTTAAAAAAATAATGCCTTACCAAACGTTTCAATACGCCGCTTGTGGCGGTGGTAATACGGTTTTAAATATTTTTTTATACTTTGTATCGTACAATTACGTATTAAAAAAACAGGATTTTAATTTAGGTATAGTTATAGTAGGTTCGCATATTGCTGCTTTTATTATGGCATTTTTAATTACGTTTCCTATTGGTTTGTACTTAAATATGTTTGTAGTTTTTAAAGGTTCGTTTTTAAAAAAACGAGTGCAATTGTTTCGTTATTTTTTGGTGGTGATGGTGTGTATATTGTTAAACTACTTGCTTTTAAGCTTATTTGTCGAAAAATTAAAATGGTATCCCACACTTTCGCAAATTGCTTCCACATCGTTAATTATTATTTTCAGTTATATCTCGCAACAGCGTTTTTCGTTTAAAAAAAGCGTTTAGTTGATAAAGTGTTGTTTTTTTATTTTTTAATTAATTTGGGCGTTTAAACACGCTGTCCGCTGTATCTTTTTTTATTTTATCATCCCCCGCCCCAAAGGTAATGGCACTAACATAGGATAATTTATTTATATTTGCGTACACCAAACATGAATAAAAATGAAGGCAAACAGATCCTTAGCGATAAGCAATAAGATA
>RDYW01000052.1 GCA_004293485.1 Sphingobacteriales bacterium
AAAAATGGCTTTATTGATGGTAAAAACATACATATAGTGTATAAAAATGCGCAAGGTAGCATACCCACACTGGGGCAAATTTTAGATTATTTTGTAAGCCAAAACGTAACCTTACTGGCCACATCAACAACGCTGGCTACCCTTACGGCTGTACAAAAAACCCAAAGCATTCCCATTTTTATGATGGTGGCACCCACGCCAAAACTTATGAAAATTGAAGATAAAAATGGCAAAATTCCGCTTAATCTTTTTGGTGTTGATGAAGATTTGAATTATATAGATACCTCGTTTAGCATTATCCCCAGCTTAATAAAGCCAAAATCGGGCATGCTACGCATAGGTATGGTGTATAACCAAGCCGAATCGCAATCGGTAGAAGCCCTTGCCCGCATTAATGCTTTGGCTGCAAAATATAATGCCGTAATTGTGGCTGCACCAGTAAATACATCGGCCGATGCGCAGCTAGTTACCCAGTTTTTGTTAGGCCAAAATTTAGATTGTTTTTTTGCCAATCCCGATAATACTGTTTTTGCTTCCTTCGAAACTATTTTAAAAAATTGCAACCAAAAAAATATACCCATTTTTACCAGCGAAGCAGGTTTGGTAAAGCGTGGTGCCTTGGCCGCCTTTGGTGCCGATATGTATCAATGGGGTTACCAAGCTGGCGTACAGGCAGCTATGTTTTTAAAATCGGGGCAAACCCAAAACCTAAAACCCGAAATGGTAAAGGTGCGTAAACGAGTTTATAACCCCACAGCGGCAAAAAAATATGGTTTAACTTTCCCAAAAAATTTCGAGCCCGTAAAGTAAATGGATTTTTACCTCAGCGCAATTTTACAAGGTTTATGCCTTTCGGCGATGGCTTTCGGCATATTTATATCGATGAAAATTTTTAACATTCCCGATATTTCTACCGATGGTGCTTATACCTTGGGCGGCGTAATTTCGGGCTTTTTTATCAGCCAAAGCTATAACGGTTTTGCCATTGTAGGTTTGGTAATGGTGGGAGGTGCATTGGCAGGTGCAGCCACAGGTTTTATACATACCAAGCTAAAAGTAAATGCTTTACTAGCTGGTATTTTGGTAATGACGGCCTTATACTCCATAAACTTGAGTATTTTGGGGCAATCAAACTTGCCATTGTTAAATTTCCCTACCTTGTTTACCGTAATAAATGTGTTTCAAAATCCTACCCAAAACACCTTTTTAATTGTGGCAACCATTATTTTAGTTTTGTTAATTATAGTAAGTTATGTATTAAAATCGGATTTTGGTTTGGCTATGCGGGCAACAGGCAACAGCCAAACTATGGTGCGGGCTTTGGGCGTAAATACCGATAACATGAAAATTATTGGCCTTGCCATAGCCAACGCCCTTACGGCTTTAAGTGGTTATTTAATGACGCAATTGCAAGGCTTTGCCGATATAAATATGGGCATAGGCATCGTAATTGTGGGCTTAGGCTCGGTAATTATGGGCGAAACTTTAATTAATTATTTTGCCATTACCAGCGTTGCCAAAATGCTTTTAACGGTTATATTAGGTGCTATCGTTTTTCAATTGGTACTGGCTTTTGCATTAAGCCTAGGCATAAACCCCAATTTGCTAAAATTAATTACTGCCGCTTTTGTATTGTTAATAGTGGGTTTGCCCCGATTTATATTTAAAAAAGCCGAATGATAGATTTACAAAATTTAAACAAAATATTTAGTATTGGGAAAGCCAATAGAACTACTGCCGTACAAGATGTTTCTTTAACTATCAACCATAACGATTTTGTGGTTATTGTAGGTGCCAATGGTTCGGGAAAATCGACCTTGTTAAACCTAATATCGGGCAATGTGCTGCCCAGTAGCGGTAAAATTTTTATTGCAGGTAAAGAGGTTAGTCGCCTGCCCGAGTATAAGCGTAGCCCAGCCATTGCCCGGGTTTTCCAAAACCCATTTAGCGGTACCGCCGCCGATTTAAGCATAATAGATAATTTTAGATTGGCCGCCTTGCGTACACAAAATAAAACACTAAAAATCGGTGTAAACCAAAACTTTAAAAATAAAATTGCCCAGCAAATTGCCCAGTTGGGTATGGGTTTAGAAGATAAATTGGAACAAGCAATGGGTAGCCTTTCGGGTGGGCAACGCCAAGCCTTAACCTTATTAATGGCCGTAATGGACGATTTAAAAATACTACTGTTAGACGAACCTACCGCCGCACTGGACCCACGGTCGGCCGATAAAGTAATGCAACTGGCCCAGCAATTAACCCAACAATACCAGCTTTGCACCATACTAATTACCCATAATTTAAAAGATGCTTTTACTTACGGAAACCGAATTATACAAATGGCCGAAGGTGAAATTAGCAAAGATTTAGATGCAACATCAAAAACAAAACTCACACAAAATGAAATATTTAGCTGGTTTAGTTAGCCTATTACTACTACAAAATTTTTTATGTTTTGGCCAGGCCGATAAAAATTTTGGCATTATACCTGCGCCAAAATCCATCACCCAAAACCAAGGAAAATTTATAATAAACGCCCAAACCCTAATTTTGTGCCAAGAAGCTAGCGAGAAAATTGCTTTTTTGTTTAAAGATTTTGTACAACAAAAAACAGGTTTTAATTTAACCATCATTAAAAACGATAGCACCCAGTTGCAAAATTCTATTAAGTTTGATTCGGATAGTATACAAAATATTTCATCAGAGGCATATACACTAAATACGGATGCCCAAACCATCCGTGTAAACGGAAAAGAAAAAGGACTTTTTTATGCTGTACAAACGCTATTTCAATTAATAAACCAATACCAAACCCAACTGCCCGCCTTAAATATTTGCGACGAGCCACGTTATACTTACCGAGGTTTACATTTAGATGTAAGCCGCCATTTTTACCCTATAAGTTTTATTAAACAATATTTGGATTTAATGGCCATGTACAAACTCAATAATTTTCATTGGCACCTAACCGACGACCAAGGCTGGCGTATGGAGATAAAAAAATATCCTCGCTTAACGCAAATTGGAGGCTACCGCAGCCAAACTATTATTGGTAATTACCACGATAGAATGCCGCAATGGTTTGATAATACGCCTTATGGCGGATATTACACGCAACAAGAAATCAAAGAAATTGTGGCTTACGCCGATACTAAATTTATAAACATTGTACCCGAAATAGATATGCCTGGCCATTCGCTTGCCGCTTTGGTAGCGTACCCACATTTGGCTTGCAACAAAAACCCTGGCCCGTTTAAAACCGCCGAACGCTGGGGCGGATTTGATGATATTTTTTGTGCCGGTAAAGACAGCACTTTTATTTTTATGGAAGATGTGCTTACCGAAGTGATGCAATTATTCCCATCAAAATTTATACATATTGGTGGCGATGAAGTGCTAAAAACCAAGTGGAAAACCTGCCTGTATTGCCAAAAAAGAATCCGTAAAGAAAAACTAAAAAACGAAGACGAGCTGCAATCGTATTTTATAGAACGGATAGAGAAATTTTTAAATAAAAACAGTCGCTCAATTATTGGTTGGGACGAAATTTTAGATGGCGGCTTGGCACCAAACGCAACCGTAATGTCGTGGCAGGGCATACAAGGCGGTATTGCCGCAGCCAAGCAAAAGCACAATGCCATTATGTGCCCCAGCACTTTGGGTTTGTATTTGGACCATACCCAAGGCCGAAGCGACCAAGAACCTGTAAGTATTGGTGGCGATGGTAGGATACAAAAAATTTATGCCTACAACCCCACACCCGAAACCCTTGCCGACGAATATAAACCTTATATTATTGGCGTACAAGCCAATATGTGGACAGAATATATGCCCACCACCGCCAAAGTAGAATATATGTTGCTGCCTCGTTTGTTGGCTTTGGCCGAAACCGCTTGGACAGCCACCGAAAACAAAAACTACACCAACTTTAACCAACAACGCCTGCCCCTGCATTTAAGTTGGATAGATAAAACCGAAATGCTGTACCGTGTACCTACCGCCATTGGCGCAAAAGATACCAGCATAAATGTTACCGATAATTATGTTTTTAATTGGCAACCATCGGTAAATGGTGCCAAAATATATTATACCATTGATGGTTATACGCCTAACCAAACCACCCCTTTGTACAACCAACCTATAAAAGTTTTTGTGCCTTACGGCGAAAAGCGAGCGGTAAAAAGTGTGGTAATAACCCCCAGTGGCAAGCAAAGTGCCATAACTACCACTTGGCTCATCAACCAAAAACCTTACGAAGCAATAAGCGATAGCGTAATACGTGAGGCAGGCATAAAATTTTATTATGTACCCAAATTTTTTAAACTCACCACCGAAATTGATACCTGCAACGCTACCCAAAAAGGTTGCGTAGCCAGTATTTCTATCAATAAAATACCCAATAAAGCCCGCGAGTATGGCATAATTTTCGAGGGATATGTAAATGTAAACGAAGATGCCGTTTTTGAGTTTGGCCTAAATAGCGACGACGGCAGCAAACTGTATATTGACGATGATTTACTGATAGATAACGACTTAAAACACGCTAGGTTTTTGCAATCGGCAGGAGCTAACCTAAAAAAAGGCTTACATAAAATTAAAGTGGCTTATTTTGATGTTGGCCCAGGTAGTATTTTACAAGTATTTATTAAAGGTACCGATGGTAAAAAAATAGAATTGCCAGGTGTGATGCTTTTTCATTAAGGGAGCGGTTTTTAGTTTGTGTAATTATTAATGTGCCTAAAGAATAATTTTTACAAAAAACAAAAATGTTAGTTAAAGCAAAAAGATAACTAGCGAAGTACGTATAAGTGTTGATGTGAGGGACTTTAAACAGTTTGTTTCAAGAATTTTATTTTTTAGCTTTATAAGTTAAAGGCTACTGTAAACAATTATTTTATAGCAGTTTGATAAAATTTTAATTGCCAATTGGTAAAATCTTTAGCGTTATAATCGTAATTTTCAATCGTTCGTTTTTTTATATTTAATCCAATATCTTGCTAGGTTAAAAGCAATAATTAAGTGGTAAAATAAGGTGCGCCACAAGCCATAATAAGTTTTCATAATTATAAACCGCTCTTTTAGGCTTTGCCCATGTTTGGTTTTTGATAGGCCGCCTACCATATATTTGGCTACGTAATTTTTAGTAAAGTGGGTAGTTTTGGCCTTTTGCAGGATGTTTAAAATCCAATTAATATCGGCACTAAGCTGGTAGGTGGTATTGTAAGGGCTGGCTAAATTTTTGCGTACATAAATGGCCTGATGGCTTACAGGCATCCCATATTTAAAACTATTAATGCTAAGGTTGTGGGGTGCTTGATGCCGGCGTTTGCCTAAAGATTGTAAGTTTTCGTTTATCATTTCGGTTTCGCCATAATATACATCGGCATAAGGCGGGCATAAAAGTCTTTCAACTGTGGTGGGGGCGTAAATTTCGTCGCCCGAGTTCATAAAAAGCACATAATGGCCTGTGGCAAGGGCTAGGCCTTTGTTCATGGCGTGGTAAATACCGTCATCTTTTTCGCAAATAAATAGGCTTATTTTTTCTTTGTATCGGTTAATAATATCTAGCGTTCCATCGGTACTTGCGCCATCAATAATAATATATTCAATTGGGGTATAGGTTTGGTTTAACACCGATAAAAGGGTGCGTTCTATATGTTTTACATTATTGTAAACGATGGTGATAACTGATAGCAAAGGTTTTTCTAGCATTATTTTAAAACAGATTGGTACAGGTCAATATATTGTTTGGCAATAATATCTTCGGCATAAGTATCCATTACTTTTTTGAGGGCATTTTTTTGTAAGTTATTTCCCTTGTTATGTAACACCCAATGTATGCCTTGGGCAAAATCGTTCGATGATTGGTATTGGGCAACATAACCATTTTGTTGATGATCAATCATTTCCGGAATTCCTCCTTGGTTAAATGCCACCACAGGTATGCCACAAGCCAAGGCTTCTATTACCATATTGGGTAAATTATCCTCTAACGATGGCAGCACAAAAACACTTGCAAGGTTGTAAATTTCTACTAACGCTTGTTCGTTGGTAATAATAGGTAAACTTATGGTTGAGAAAGGTATTTGTGCACTATCAAAACCCTTATTTTTACCAAAAAGCACAATATCCAGCATTTGGTTAGGGTATTGTTTTTTTAAAATGTTTAAAGCCTCTAGTAAATATGCTATGCCTTTGCGTTTATCGTTAATATTGGCAGCACCAAATAGTATAATTTTAGCATCGGCGTTAAGCCCCCATTTTTTACGGATTTCGGATTTATTTAGTGGTTTATATAAAGTGGTATCAATAGGATTGGGGATAGATTGTATGTTAAAATTTTGAAGCAAGCTACTTTTTCGGGCTTGCTGTGCCATCCAATGGCTACAAGCTACAAAAGTAATATTGCTATTGCGGGCAAATAATTGCTGTTTCAACATCCACCCTTTTTTAGAAATATCATCCCCGTAAGGACGAGTTAAAAACTTACAATTGCCGCATTGTTGCATAAAATGGGTACACTTACCCGCATAGTGGCAGCCACCTGTAAATGCCCACATATCATGCAATGTAAACACAATAGGCTTGTTTAAATCGAATAGTTTTTGAAGATTATTGAGCGATAAAAAGCCTTGGTTTATCCAATGAAAATGTAAAATATCGGATTGAGTAATAACCCTATTTTTTGAAATATCTATACCCACATTTGCTGTTGAAAAGGCAAAGCGAACGGTTTTATTTTTCTCGTAAAAGGCAATAAACGAAATGCGCTCACGCAAAAAATTTAGCTTCGCTATAATAAAATCGAGCTTGTGTTTTAGTACAGAAATAATTGCAAGGCACACATCGCTTTTGTACTGTACAAGCATGTTTACCTGCACTTTATTGCGCAAGGCATTTAATAAACGCTTACACGCTACGGCTGCGCCACCACCACTATCGGCTGTATTTATAAGGCTAACTTTCATTAAATAGCGGTATGCTGGGTGTTAAAATTTATATTTGCAAATAGCTTGCAAATTATTAAAATTGAACAATACATTTTTTTATTTTAATAATTTGCATTTTTTTAATGGTATAACAATGGGGCTAATTGCTTTTTTAACGCAAGATCAAAAACAAAACAAAGGCAATTTAAAAGCCAAAATAGTGCTTTTTATGTTTAGGATGGCACAATTAGCTAATAAACACATTGCTATTGCAGTACTAATGTGCCTGTATTTAGGTTTCTATCACGTTTTTGTGGAATGGTTTTTAGGTATAGAGCTGCCAAGGAAAACCAAGGTAGGCGCAGGCTTAATTATTTACCACGGGCAGGCATTAGTAATTAACCAAGGGGTAATTATAGGTAATCATTGTGTTTTACGAAACAGCACCACCATAGGCCATAAAGTATTAAAAAACGGCACATTAAGCGGCTGCCCAGTTATAGGAAACCATGTAGATATAGGTGCTAATGTGTGCATAATAGGCGATATCAACATAGGTAATTATGTAAAAATAGGTGCTGGGGCTGTGGTTGTAAAAAGTATTCCCGATAATTGTACCGTGGCGGGTAACCCAGCAAAAGTTTTAGCATCATATAAATGAATAATCAATTAACCGAACCTGTATTTTGGAAAAATTTTTGGGAAGCCAAGCAAAACCTGGTTTTTAAAATCAAACCCGATTATACCTTTCACCAGCTTATTGGGCCATTAATTAAGCAACAAAGCATAAAATCGGCCATCGAATTGGGTGGTTTCCCTGGCTATTACTCGGTTTTTTTAAGAAAATATTTTGGTATTGATGTTACCCTTTTCGATTATTACATACATCCCCAAATTATCAAAAACCTATTGTTTTTTAATGATTTAACCCCAAGCGATATTGCCATTATCGAAGCCGATTTATTTACTTATAAACCTCAAAAAACTTACGATATGGTATGCTCGTTCGGCTTGATAGAACATTTTAGCGATACCGAAGATATTATAGCCAAACACCTTAATTACCTAAGCCCAGGCGGTACTTTATTGATAACCTTACCCAATTTTAAAGGAATTAATGGCTGGATACAAAAAACATTCGACCGCTATAATTACGATAAACACTTTATTAGCTGTATGGATTTGGATATTTTAAGCACAACAGCCCAAAAACTTGGCTTACAAAATGTACAAACTTTTTATAATGGCGGCTTTAGTACTTGGATAGAAAACAAAGAACATAAACCTATTTTTATACGTGTTGTGGTTAAATTTATTTGGATTTTAGGTAAAATAGTATCAAAAATTATACGTAGCGAAAGCAAATTAATGTCGCCCTATATTGTTTTGATTGCAAAAAAAATTGGTTAATAAATAACTTAACAAGCTATATTTTAAGCCTTATAATTTTACATTTTTGTTTGTTACACCTCTAAAAAGTTGAATAAAACAAAATAAAATTGTATTATTTTATGTTTATTTTTTTTTTTTTTGTAACATTACCTAATCATTAACAAACCAATTATTTAATAACAAACTTATTTAGCTTACTTTGCAATTGTTGGCTTTATTAACAAAAATGCAAACACTTGGGCCGAAATTAATTTTTTTATATTTGCAGCACTTATACCTTAAATATGTTCAGTAAAATAAATATACTTCCCCGGTGGATAATTTTTTCTATCGATTTATTTATAAGCATTTCATCACTATTACTCGCTTATTTTATAAAGTCCGACTTTGATATTAACGATATAAATTTTGAAGAACTTAACCGTAATCTTTTTATAATCACTGTATTAAATTCGTTGGTGTTTTTTAATGTTAAAACGTATGCAGGTATTGTGCGCTATACATCATCGCAAGATTCGTTTCGTATATTGTTTGCCATTATTTTAAGTAACGGATTTTTATTTTTAGCCAATTTATATTTATTTGGTTTTTATAAAACGCAGTTAATACCTACCATGGTGCTGGTAATTAATGGATTGTGTTCGTTTTTATTGCTTATTACGTACCGGATATTGGTAAAATACTTTTTTATGTATATCAAAAATTTAAAAATTGATAAACGTAAAGTAATTATTTATGGAGCTGGCGAAACGGGCATTACTACAAAACGAACCCTAGACCACGATTCGGATGTGAATATGAATGTAATCGCATTTGTAGACGACGACGAACGCAAAACAGGTAAAATAGTAGATAGCGTTAAAATTTTTCACTCCTCTGATTTAATTAAAATTATTGAAACCGAAAAAGTTCATGATTTGGTTTTGGCTACCCCTAATTTACCTACCGAATTAAAAAATAAAATTGTAGATATATGCCTTGATCATGGCGTTAAAGTACTTAATGTACCGCCATTAAGCAATTGGGTAAATGGGCATTTTAAAGCTACACAAATACAAAATATAAATATCGAAGATTTGCTTGAAAGGCAAGCTATACAAATAGATGAAAAATCTATTGAGGCACAAATACAAGGCACTCGGATATTGGTAACAGGTGCAGCGGGCTCTATTGGTCGCGAAATTGTGCACCAACTTTTAAAGTTTAAGCCTCAACTTATTATTTTAAACGATGTAGCCGAAAGCGCCTTACACGAGTTACAATTAGAGCTTTACGATATAGATTCATCCTATAATTTTACCGTATTTATTGGCGATGTAAGAAATTACGAACGTATGCAAATACTGTTCGAAACCTTTAAGCCACACTTCGTATATCACGCTGCAGCGTACAAACATGTACCCATGATGGAAAACAACCCATCCGAAGCTATACGAACCAATGTGCTAGGTACCAAAGTTATAGCAGATTTATCGGTAAAGTATTTGGTACGTAAATTTGTAATGGTAAGCACCGATAAAGCAGTAAACCCTACCAATGTAATGGGCGCATCAAAGCGCATTGCCGAAATTTATGTACAGTCGCTGTACGAATCGTTTGATAAAAATGGGGTAATATATAAAAACGGGTTAAGCCATTTAAACCAATCGGCCAAAGCCAAAACAAAATTTATTACTACAAGGTTTGGTAACGTATTAGGCTCTAATGGTTCGGTAATACCACGCTTTAAAGCACAAATTCAAAAAGGAGGCCCTATTACGGTTACACACTCCGAAATTACCCGTTTTTTTATGACTATCCCCGAAGCCTGCCGATTGGTATTAGAAGCTGGTGCAATGGGCAATGGTGGCGAAATATTTATTTTTGATATGGGAAAATCGGTTAAAATTGTTGAACTCGCAAAAAAAATGATTAAATTATCAGGCCTTGTGCCAGATCAGGATATAGCTATAGAATTTACAGGCTTGCGTCCGGGCGAAAAACTTTACGAAGAATTACTAAACGATTTAGAAAACACTATACCTACGCATCATAATAAAATAATGATTGCCAAAGTACGCGACTATTGCTTTAACGAGGTTTCAAAAGAAATAGAAAAATTAGTTCAATTAGCCAATATGTACGAAGATGTATCAGTGGTACGAAAAATGAAGAATATTGTACCCGAGTATAAAAGTAATAATTCGGTTTACGAAGAATTAGACCGAAAATTGGTAACCCTCAATTAAAAAAAATGATAAAAAAATACTTCCTTTTTATATTTATTATAGCCTCATTAAGTGCAAGCGCACAAACACCCAATGTGTACCAGCCTTATTCGTTTCAGTTTTATCAAAAATTTGATAAATATGTTTACAACCCAAATACAAGGTTTCATACCTCATTAAAACCCTATTTTGCCGACGATTCATTATTAAAGGCACCGCTCGATTCGTTTTACAATATAGGTGCCGAAACCAGAAAACGATCGTGGATACGCCGTGTGGTACGTACCCAGCACCTAATACAAGTTACCAATAAAGATTTTACTTTTTATGGCGATTACTTACCCGATTATTCGATAGGGCGAGAGCTTGTACAAAACAAAACTACTTGGTTAGACTCAAAAGGCTTCCAATTTGGCGGAACCATAGGTAAAAAGTTTTCTTTTTACACCAGTGCCTTCGAAAACCAAGCTGCAGTACCCAAGTATTTAGAGCAATATATTGCCGCAACAAGGGTTATACCCGGCCAAAGTGCATATAACAGTTATGCTACTAAAACCAATAATAACCCCGATTATTCATACGTTACAGCATTGGCATCGTACACCCCTAATAAATATGTAAATTTTACTTTAGGGCAGGATAAAATATTTATTGGCGATGGCTATCGTTCAATGATACTATCCGATTTTGCTAGCACTTACCCACTATTTAAGGTTACTGCAAATATTGGCAATGTACAATATTCGGCTATATGGGCCAGCATGCAAGATATTAGAGCAAAACCATTATCCTACGATACAGGCTATCGAAAAAAAGGCGGTGTTTTTCATTATTTAGATTGGAATGTAAATAACCGACTTTCGTTAGGTTTTTTTGATGCTATTATATGGGCCGACAAAGACGATTTAGGTAATCCGCGTGGTTTCGACCCAACCTACATTAATCCCTTTATATTTTTACGTATTGTAGAGCGCAATAACGGTTCGCCCGATAATGCCTTGGTAGGCTTTACATCAAAATATAAACTTAGCAAAGGTGCCACCATATATGGCCAGTTTGTATTAGATGAACTTGAGGGTAAAAACTTTTTTTCTAATACAGGCAGTGCTCGCAACAAATGGGGCGCACAGTTGGGCATACGTGGGGCAAATTTATTTAACATCGAACGCTTTAATTACCTTACCGAATATAATGTAGCTAGGCCTTACACTTATACCTCACGCCCGTATGGCGAATCTAAAACCACAAGCATTGGTAATTACGCACATTTTTCGGAGCCTCTAGCCCACCCATTTGGCGCAAATTTTAGGGAATTTGTAACCATTTTAAGTTACAGCATTGATAAAATAGATTTTTTTGGTAAAGTAAACTATGGTATATATGGCTTAAACTTTAATAGTGATAATTATGGTAAAGATATTTTTTTACCTTACAATACCGTTGTAGAACACCCAGGCAAAACTAATGGAGCAGGCCAACGCATAGCACAAGGCTTAAAAACCGATTTACTATATCTAGATGGCAGGGTATCCTACCTATTAAATCCAAAATATAATTTACGTATAGAGTTAGGTGCCGTATTGCGAAGCGAAACAAACAACCTTGCCAACAACCAAACCAAATGGCTTACATTGGGTGTTCGTAGTAGCTTTAGAAACCTATATTATGATTTTTAAAGCGTATAATACCGCATTAGCTTAGTTTTTATGCTTACTAACCAAGGTATTATATTGGTATTGCCACATATTGATGGTAATAGAACCTCGATAGAACGCTTTAAAAGCTTTATTGAAGCTTTTAACAAAAATTACGACTATGTTAAAATTGTAACCGTTAATTTTCCTAAATCGGGCGATGCTTTTTTAGGTATTGATGATAACGATACAGGTTTTGATTCTATAGCTAGATTATATCCTAATGATGTAGTGCTAATACACCCTTCCTTAAATTTTATACAAGCAGTATTTTTTAAATGGGCAAATATAAATAACAGAAAATGGGTAAAACCCCTTATATGGTTACATCAATTAATTTATGGTAACGATATATTTACACCTACCCAAAATTTTGATATACAAAATAGTATTCTTAATGCTCCTGAGCAAGGATACGTTATAGCCTGTGGTGGCCCGTTTGGTATATTTTCGATGGCCGATTTTATTAGCGAACATTTAGGCTACAAACTTGTACTAGATTACCGCGACCCTTGGACGTTTGGCTTTGCCCCTATGGATGGTTCGGCAGCTATTCATAAAATTAAAAAAAGCATTAAAAGGGGATTAGAAATTAACCTACTAAAAAAAGCGGCATTAATTACCACAGTTTCTAAAACGTTGAAATCATATTTCCCTATCCAACTTCAAAATAAAATTTTTGTATTGCCCAATGGCAATACCACCCAAAAATTAACTCCGCAAATAAACCCTCATCCTTTATTTTTTAACCTTGTATACGCGGGCACTCTTTACGATATACAACTGCAAGACGATACTTTTTTTAACGCCCTAAAAATATTTATACAGGGTAAAGATACATCCAAAATTAAACTACTATTTATAGGCTCAGCGGCTAACAAGCAACTTCCCAAAAAATTAAAAAGATACGGATTATTAAACTTAAGCACCATTACAACGCGTTTAAATAAGCAAAGTTTAGTAAATTACATGACCAATGCCACCTGTTTTTTACACTTACGGTACGGTAATAATAGTGGCGTTATAACATCCAAACAAGCCGAATACTTAGCCTACCGCAAAGCAATTTTATTACCCAATACCGACAATGGCGATATTGCCGAAAGTATTTTACTTCATAATGCTGGCATGGTGTGTAACTCGATACAAGATAATGTACTATTTTTAGATACCTTATGGTTTAAATTTTTAAACCAACAATCATTAACTTTAGATTGCCAAGCACAAACCATAAGTAACCGAGAAAGCATTGCACATAATTTTGTTAAATTAATTATGCGTTTATGAAATATTAACAAGCAAAAAATCAAATTCTTTAAATTAATTTACGTTTTTTAATTTCGTTTTTCATTTTTTTTTTAATGACCGTATTTTTCGACGATTTAATTTTTTCATTACAATCTGTAGGCGGTATTTCGGTGTATTGGCATCAATTTTTACTTAAAATAAACCAAAGTCCTTGCAACGCTGTACTTATAAAACGAAACGACAATAAGTGCTTATTATCCCCTGAGTTAAAGTGGACAAAAAAAACTAAAAAAGAGTTTTTTTTACCGTTAAAGCTAGCCAGAATATTGCCTTTATTAAGCCTGTTGCCAGCCAAAAGTATCTATCACTCTAGTTATTTTAGAATAAGCTTACAGCCAAATGTTTGTAATATTGTAACCCTACACGATTTGGCCGGCGAGTTAGGCATGATTAAAGGATGGCGCAGAAAACTAAAGGTTATGCTACAATCAATAGCTTTAAACAATGCCGATGGTATTATTTGCGTTTCTGAAACTACCCGTAAATCTTTATTGCAATATTACCCAAACATTAGCCCCAAAAAAACTACCGTAATTTATCATGGTTGTAGCGATAAATTTTATCCGATAGCCTATAAAACCGACGTTTTAAGCAAACAAATTATATTTATTGGTGGCCGAAAAGAGTATAAAAATTTTGATACTTGCTTAGCTGTATTGGCAAAATTGCCCGATTTTACACTTTTAATTATTGGTGGAGGCGATTTAAGTACTCAAGAAAAGTTAAACATTAAAAGTAAAATTGCTAACCGATATAGATATACCAGCAATGTAGAAACTGCCCAGTTAAACCAAATATATAACCAAGCGTATTGTTTGTTTTATCCTACTTATTACGAAGGTTTTGGTATGCCCATAGTTGAAGCTATGAAAGCTGGCTGTGCCGTAATATCATGCACCACACAAGCCATTGTTGAAATAGCGGGCAATGCTGCTATTTTAATACAAAATCCTAAAGATGTAAATGCTTTTAAAACCGCAATATTATCGTTACAAAACCCTAAATTAAGAAACGATTTAAAAGAAAAAGGATTACAACAAGCCCAAAAATATAATTGGGATGTACATGGTGCACAAACCCTTGCTTTTTACAAGCAAGTGTATAAGCAAAAATTTAAGACATAAGTTACCGTATAAAACATTTTATAAATTTAGGTTAAACTACCTATTTAAGCAGTTTATTTTTTTATTATATATATTTTATTGTTGTTTGTATAAGTAAAAAAATAGGGGGGGTAAAAACTACCCGCACCTTAAATAATCGTACCTTTGATTCACCAAACCTAAATATTTAATCAACTATCAACTTATATTTACAAATGATAACATAAATCAAAAATCACACATCACAAATCAAAATTATGGCAAACCATTATTACAATTCCGAAGACTTAGGCAAATTTGGCAACATTGGCGAATATCAAAAACCACTGGCCGATAAATTTTTTGATTATTATGGCGAAGTATTTAAAACCAGCGCATTAACGGAGAAAGAAAAATCGTTAATTGCCCTTGCCGTTGCCCACGCCTTACAATGCCCCTATTGCATTGATGCTTACAGTGCCGATGCCTACGAAAAAGGGTATAGCAAGCAGCAAATGATGGAAGCCGTACACGTTGCCGCTGCCATAAAAGGTGGTGCTGTGCTGGTACATGGCGTACAAATGATGAACAAGGTAAACGAAATTGCGATGTAATTTTTTAGGTGGTATGATAAAATCGTTAAAAGTATTAAACCATAACCTAGCTAACGCCGATAACCAATTGGCTGTTTTACAAAATGAGTTAAATGGGCAACCATTTTTTAGCAATAAAATTGCTACTTTTGGCTATACTGGTTTACAAGCTACTGGAATAGAGGTATTTCAAGTAAATGTAGGTAAAATGTGTAACCAAGTGTGCAAACATTGCCATGTAGATGCCGGGCCTGATCGTAAAGAGATGATGACGCTCGAAACTATGCAACTGTGTTTGGTAGCGATACAAAATCCCACCATAAAAACAGTTGATTTAACAGGCGGCGCACCCGAACTTAACCCAAATTTTAGGTGGTTTGTACAAGAGATAAAAAAACTAGGTAAACACGTTATTGTACGTTGCAACCTTACCATTATATTGGCTAATAAAAAGTTTAACGATTTGCCCGAGTTTTTTAAACTTTACGAGGTTGAAGTGGTATCATCGTTACCCAGTTTTACGCCCGACCGTACCAATAGCCAACGTGGCGATGGGGTTTTTGAGGATTCGATTACAGCATTAAAAATGCTTAATGCTGTAGGTTACGGGGTACAAAACAGTGGCCTAATTTTAAACTTGGTGTACAACCCAGCAGGTGCATTTTTGCCACCATCGCAATCGGCCTTACAAGCCGAGTATAAAACCGAACTGTTTAAAAACTATGGTATTAGCTTTAATAATCTTTTTTCCATTACCAATATGCCCATAAGCAGGTATTTAGATTATTTGCTTGTGAGTGGTAATTACCTAAAATATATGGATAAACTTATTGCCGCATTTAACCCATCGGCTATTGATAATGTAATGTGCCGCAATACCATATCAATAAGTTGGGATGGTTTTTTATACGATTGTGATTTTAACCAAATGTTAGATTTAAAAGTTAACCCTACCGCATCACAGCATCTTAGCGAATTTAATATCCAACTTTTAAATACCCGTAACATTGTGTTAAAGCAACATTGTTACGGGTGTACCGCTGGGGCGGGAAGTAGCTGTGGCGGCGCAGTAGCTGGTTAAATGGTTTGACCTTTTGCTAATTTTTCTTTACGGTTATCTTGCCATAAATAATGTAAAAGCGTATTTAATACCACCGCATTCCAATCGTTATGGATACTTAATTTAGCCTTCATTTTTCCGTTTGTTTTACTATCAAGGTGTAAAAAACCTTTTTCTAAATAATAATTGCAATCGGCCCAAGTAATGTTTCCCAGTTTAGTTTTACCCCAAAACCAATTTTTATACGGCATTGTAAAGCCAGTATTGTTAACCTCTACATTGGCAACTTTAAATGATTGCGCTTGGTTAAGCGTTTCTACCAATTTATTTACCAATTGTTTTTTGGCATATTGCCACAAGCCCGCCATAATGTAGTAATACGTATGATCTTCGGCCAATAATGGCTGTACCGTATTGCTACTAAAGTTGATACTAAGCTGCTCGCCATTGTTACTTTTTATGTCGATAATATAATTTTTGCCCGAAGGTTTCTTTTTGCTTCCCACCATCGAAACGCCGTATTTTATAGCTTCAATGTTGTTACACATAATTTTTTTGTTGTTTACTTCGATAAAATCTTTATTGATTTTTACTTTTTGATTGCTTGACGGAAGCTGAATATCGACGTCGAAATTGTGGTTGTTCATATACTATATTAAGAATTTTTGTTTTAAAATAATGTTGCGCCTCCGGTTTTAATTTTACCTAAATGTTTATAGGCCGCCTCGGTAGCTTCTCGCCCACGCGATGTACGCATAAGGTAACCTTCTTGTATCAAAAACGGCTCGTACACCTCTTCAATAGTACCTTCTTCTTCGCCCACTGCGGTGGCAATGGTTTTTAAACCCACTGGGCCACCCTTAAATTTATCAATAATGGTGGAAAGTATTTTATTATCCATTTCATCCAGCCCATGTTCATCTACATTTAAAGCATTTAGGGCGTATCGGGCTATTTCGGGTTCTATGTTTCCATTACTTTTTATTTGGGCAAAATCGCGGGTACGCCTCAATAAAGCATTAGCAATGCGGGGTGTACCACGGCTACGGCGGGCAATTTCGTAAGCCCCTTCTTCGGTAATTTCGGTTTTTAGTATTTCCGACGATCGTAAAACTATGGTGGTTAACAGCTTAGCATCGTAGTATTGCAAGCGTAAATTAATGCCAAATCTTGCCCTTAGCGGGGATGTTAATAAACCCGAGCGTGTGGTAGCACCAATTAATGTAAACGGGCTTAAGGTAATTTGTACCGAACGGGCATTAGGCCCCGACTCGAGCATAATATCAATCTTAAAATCCTCCATGGCCGAGTATAAATATTCCTCTACCAATGGGCTAAGGCGGTGTATTTCATCAATAAATAGTATATCGCCCGTTTCTAAATTGGTAAGCAGGCCCGCCAAGTCGCCAGGTTTATCTAAAACTGGCCCGCTGGTAACTTTAAAGCCTACGCCCATTTCGTTGGCAATAATATTTGATAATGTAGTTTTACCCAAGCCTGGCGGGCCATGCAAAAGTACATGATCAAGTGCTTCGCCACGCAACCTAGCTGCTTGTACAAATATTTTTAAGTTTTCTAAAATTTTCTCCTGCCCCGTAAAATCCTCAAAAACCTGCGGACGCAATACTTTCTCAATTTCTTTTTCGGAAATATTTAATTTATCCAAGCTAGGGTCGAGGTTTTCGTTCATAACGTGAAGATAGTAAAAACCTTATTCGATTTTTAAAATATTGTTTTTTTATGCAATTTATTGCTAACTAAATTAAATATTAAAACCCTATGTGCCTTAACATAATAGCTACGGATATGGTAGTTAGGCTATCCAATTATAACACCACATTACACCATTTGCCTAAAAGTGAGATTAATACGAGGAGCGTTAATTTTTTTAGATTTAGGTAAACTGTGCCACCATTTGGCTTGTGTTGTGTTTTTCATTAACAACATACTGCCATGATGCAACAAGATATTTATGGTTTGTTTGCTGGTTTTGTGTTTAAAAGTAAACCGTCTATCGGCACCAAAACTAAATGAAGCGATGGTGCTATTGGCTAAAATGCTTTTTTCGTTATCGCTATGCCAGCCCATACCTTGACTACCATTATGGTACAAGTTAAGCAAGCAAGAATTAAATTTTGTTTGCGTTATTTTTTCGGCTATGGCTTTTATTTCGAGCAATAATGGGGTAAAGGGCAATGCCATTTTAGTAGTATTGGCATAGGCGTAACTTTTACCATCGTTGGCGTACCAAGCTACTTTACGCTGGGTTATAATGTGCTTGCCAAACATATATACTTCGTCGTTTTGCCAAGCAATATTGTTTATTAAGGCATTAAAATAATGGTTGGCCATGTGTGTAGGCAATATGTTTGCATAATAGTTTACCTCGCCATCGTAGGGGAGCAAATTGGTGTGGTATGTATCAAAAATGGTCAAAATAAATGGTTAATTAGTAACTGTATACTTTACATTAGGCTTAAAATTTTACGATTTGCGATATTTAATGATTACGCAAATTTATAAATCTTGTAGGTATCATATTTATAATACACAATTTTGTATCATGTGTTTGGTAAATTAATAACCTTATTTATTCAAAAAATTAAAATATGGCTTTTTATTTAACTTTATTTGCTGTATTAATTATCAAATTTTGTAGTAAAAATTAATAGTAGAAATCAATATTTTTAATGTTTGGGTACAAAAAACTTCCTAACGGTAATATCTTTTAAAAAAAGTAATTAAAACACTATATGAAAATAGGCCTTTTCTTCGGTTCGTTTAACCCTATACATCTTGGGCATATGGTAATTGCCAATTATATGGCCAACCATACCGAGCTTGATAAGGTGTGGCTAATACTATCGCCACACAATCCTTTAAAAGATAAAAAACTATTGATACAAGTGTACGATAGGCTTGAAATGGCTAAACTAGCCACCGAAAATTGCGAAAACATTGAGGTTAAAGACGATGAACTAAAACTACCCAAGCCTTCGTACACGGTTGATACACTGGTGTATTTGCAAGAAAAATATCCTAACATCACCTTTGTATTAATTATGGGACAAGATAATTTACTATCCTTACCTAAGTGGAAAAACTACGAATTTATACTTAAACATTATCTTATTTATGTATATCCAAGGCTTGGTGTTTCGGTATCGGCATTAAGCCTACACCCTAGCGTAACTATTACAAACACTCCTTTGATGGAAATATCCTCTTCTTTTATTCGAAAAGCGATACACGAAGGTAAAAATGTACAGTTTTTTATACCCGATAAGGTGTTAAACTTTATTGAAAGTAAAAGTTTGTACAGGTAAAATGTAAAGTTAAAATAAGGATTTACCCTTTACAATGGTACGCTCTAAATCTGGATAATAAATGTAAAAGGTAGAAATTTAAGATCGCATCCAGCTATAAAATTTGTTATTACTAGCGATATTTTTTCGCTAGTAATAATTTAAATTTTAAATAATAAAAAACTAAAACACTAATTTTGCTAGGGATGTTAAAAGCAGAAAAAAAACAAGATATTAGAAGTTTTTCGTTAGAAAACTTGCGTAAAGCTTTTTCAATGATGGGCGAAAAAAATTTTAGAGCCAATCAGGTGTACGAATGGTTGTGGAAAAAATCGTCGCACTCGTTTGATGAAATGAGCAATTTATCAAAAGAATTAAGAGAAAAACTTGCCCAAAATTTTGTTATCAATGCCATTGCAGTAAATAGTACCCAATTTAGTAACGATAAAACCATAAAAAGTACCTTTAGGTTATTTGATAATCATTTGATTGAAGGTGTATTAATTCCAGCTACCGATAGGATGACGGCCTGTGTATCATCGCAAGTAGGCTGCAGCCTAACCTGTAAGTTTTGCGCCACTGGGTATATGGAACGTAAGCGTAACCTAAACGCTGATGAAATATACGACCAAGTAGTACTTATAAATAAACAAGCTACCGATAATTACGCTATTAGCTTAACCAATATTGTATATATGGGTATGGGCGAACCTTTATTAAATTATGCCAATGTTTTAAAATCTATCGAACGCATTACCTCCGAAGATGGCTTAAATATGGCCTCTAAACGTATTACAGTTTCTACGGCAGGCATTGCCAAAATGATAAAAAAACTAGGCGACGATAATGTAAAATTTAACCTCGCCCTATCATTACATGCTGCTAACGATAGTAAACGAAACCAAATTATGCCTATTAACGAAGCAAATAGTTTGGTAGCACTGGCCGATGCCTTAAAATATTTTTATGCCAAAACAAATAGTGCGGTTACCTACGAGTATATTGTTTTTGATAATTTTAACGATAGCTTAACCGATGCAAAAGAATTAGCCAAATTTTGTAAACATATACCTTGTAAAGTAAACATTATTGAGTATAACCCTATATCGTTTGCGGCCTACGAAAACGCAGCGGGCGATAAAATAGATGCTTTTGCAAATTATTTAAAAAGCTGTGGTATAAATACCAATATAAGGCGAAGCCGGGGTAAAGATATTGATGCGGCCTGTGGGCAATTGGCCGTTAAAAACGAAAAAACTATGTAATGCGTTTGTTTAGTTATGTAAAAGATTTTGGTTCGATTATTTTTCCTAGGTTATGCATTAGCTGTGGCCGTGGGTTAACAACATCCGAAAATTCGATATGCTTACATTGTTTATTTGAATTACCATATACCAATTACCATACACAATCCGATAACGATGTAATTAAACTTTTTTGGGGGCGAGTAGATATATTGGCAGCTACCGCTTTTGTTTACTTTAAAAAAAACAGTAAAGTGCAAAAAATTATGCATCAACTAAAATACCATAACCAATACCAGATAGGGGTAGAGCTTGGCAATATGTATGGCAAACAGCTTGCCGAAATTAAAACTTACCACAACGCCGATTTAATTATACCTGTACCTTTGCATAAAAGCAGGTTACGCAAACGTGGTTATAACCAAAGCGAGCGGTTTGCGCTTGGCTTAGCCGAAAGTATGAAAATAAATATCGATACTTCGATATTAACAAGAGAGCATGCTACCGAAAGTCAGGTAAATAAATCACGGTATAGCCGGTATAAAAATATGGAAGATATATTTGTAGCCAAATATAACCCTAATTATAAGTGTATTATACTGGTAGACGATACCATTACCACAGGCGCCACACTAGAGGCTTGTACTTTGGCTTTACAAAAAGTAGGCTATACTCAAATCATTATTGTTGGCATTGCGTTTACCATATATTAATTTGATAAAAAAATGAAAAATATTACCACTATACTATTAATAAGCATGGCTATAATTACATCGTGTAAACGCGATGAAGGTATAAGTATTAACCCCGAAATTAAACTTAATTTTTCTACCGATTCGATATTATTTGATACTGTTTTTACCACCATAGGTAGCACAGCAAGAAGCATTAAAGTTTTTAACGTATCAAAAGTAAATATCGAAATTAGCAATATCAGGTTGGTAGGAGGCGTAAATTCGCCTTTTAAAATAAATATAAATGGCCTTTCACAATCATCAGTTAACAATATTAGGGTAGATGCTAAAGATTCTATCTATGTGTTTATAAAAGCCGTTATCAACCCTACGTTGGCTACTACCCCTTTTTTAGTACAAGATACATTAGAATTTTTAACTAACGGAAATTTACAAAAAATACCTTTAGTAGCTTATGGGCAAAATGCCGTTTATTTTAATGCAAAAACTATAAATGAGGATTTTACTTTTAAAAAAGGGATTCCTTACCTTATATATAAACATTTAAAAATAGCACAAAATGCAAAGGTAAATATAGCACCTGGGGCTAAATTATATTTCCATAGCAATGCCCAAATGATGGTTTATGGCACATTACAAGCAAACGGTAGTATTAAAGATAGCATTACTTTTTGTAGCGATAGAACCGAAAGAATATACCGAGACGAACCAGGCCAGTGGAAAGGTGTTTACATTGGCCAAACAAGTAAAAACAATAACTTTAATTACTGCACTATAAAAAATTCGATTGTAGGTGTGCAGGTCGATTCGCTTAGTACTAACACAAACCCCAAATTAATCGTCACTAATTGCATTATCAAAAACCATACGCTTGCAGGTATAATGGCCTATAATACGCAAATAGTTGCTATTAATAACTTATTATTTAACTGTGGCAAGTACCTCGTGTTAGGGTTATATGGCGGAAGTTATCTTTTTTATCACAATACTTTGGATAATAGCAATGCAAGTTTTGGTAGGCAAACGCCTTCTGTTTTCTTTAGCGATAATACCGAAGATGGTAGTTTACGTTTTAATAATTTTGAATTACAGTGCATAAACAATATAATTTGGGGAAATGCGGATAACGAATTTTTAGTAAACAATAAGGGTACAAAACCTTTTATTAGCTCTATAAAATCAAACCTTTTAAAAGCAACTAAAAATTATGGCGAGAGTAATATTTTAAATACCGACCCATTTTTTTTAGATGCTAAAAAAGATAATTATTTGCTAACTGGCAACAGTCCAGCTTTAAATATAGGCACCGATTTATCGTTAAGCCCCTACTTTAATACATTTATTAAAGTAGATTTAAAAAACATTCCTCGAACGTTTCCTTCTGATGTAGGTTGCTACGAAATAAAATAGATTTTTGTTTGCCTAAATGTAATTTTTATTTTTTTGCACCACTCAAAAAAATAAATAATATACCAACTTAGCTTAAATAATTATCGGTTACTTTAGGGAAAAAGTATTAGTTTATGCATTACCTAATTCTTAATCAGTACTTTAAAAATCGTGATTTATGCGCATTTTTAAGCGTTTTAAATTTATTTTTTAATAAAAATTAAGCAACCCTAACAAAAAAAACGAAAACAATCGATTTAATTCCCATTAAAATTATTTCAATTTAACAAGCAAAAAATCATTTAAATACTAAAAGTTTAACTTTTGGCATTATTGGTTAACAAAATTTTAAAAGTAACAAACCAAGTAATTTTTTGAAAATACAAGCGTAATATGTTCAAAGAATTTCATATTTTTAGATGTTACAACACATAAAGTAAACCAAACACAAACAAAAAAAAATACACATGCTTAGTTACATTAAACCAGTTATCCAAAAAGTTAATTTATTACAGCCCGATGAGCAAAACACGGCAGCGCTAGTGCTTGGTAATATTGCATTTATTGCCATATTACTTTCTGTTACGGTATCTTTATTTTTAATTAAATTTTTATAGTTAAAATTAGGAGAAAATAAAAGGCGAGGAAATTTTAGTAAGCATTTTCTTCGCCTTTTAAAATGTTAAAAACCGTCATAAAAATTATTTTAATATCAAGCATAACCGACCATTTTTCGGTATAGCTTATATCGTATTTTACTCGTTCTTCCATTTGTGAGGTTTCAGTTGTTTCACCTCTGCATCCATTAACTTGTGCCCAACCTGTAATGCCTGGTTTCACAAAATTTCTAACCATATATTTGTCAATTATTTCGCGGTATTGATGGTTTAGTTCGGGTACGTGTGGGCGTGGGCCTACCACACTCATCGAACCTAATAACACGTTAAAAAACTGTGGTATTTCATCTAAGCTTGTGGCCCTTAGAAACTTGCCCACCCTTGTAATTCTATCATCGTTTTTTGAAGCTTGCTTAAAAGTACTGGCTTTATCTGTTATTTTCATCGACCTAAATTTGAATATTTTAAAGGTTTGGTTGCCTCTACCAGCTCGGTTTTGCATAAAAAAAACAGGCCCTTTCGAGTCTAATTTTATCAATAAGGCAATAATAGGTACTAACCACGATAATATAAAAACAGTAACTAAAAGAGAAAAACCTGTGTCTAATAATCGTTTTTTAAACCTAGCTTGTATATCATCTAAAGGTTCTTTTCTGAGCGTAATAACCGGAAAGCCCTCAAGGTAGGATATATTAAAAGGAGTTTCAATGGTTCCTAAAAAATCGGGCACAAATTTTAAACGAATACATTGTTTTTCGGCTTCTAATAATAAATATTTTGCATCATGCATACGTTTAGGTGTTAACGATACATAAACATCTTTAACACCTAATTGCGAGGCTTTTTTAAACTGTTCGATAGTTAAATTCTCGATTTTACCTTTACTATCAAAAAACAAAGAACTTGCATCGTTTGGCTCGTCTAAAAAACCAAAAAACTTAAAGTTTCGGCTGTTCGAAAAAAAATCGCTCAATTTATTACCTGTGGCATTGTTGCCTAATATGGCTACAGGTATCCCTATGCCGTATTGTCGGGTAAATAGCATTTCGAATAAAGAACCAAAAAACCTACTTAAAAACAAAAAAAATGCCAGTAAACAATAAAATATAATTAAAAACTCGCGTGATAAAAAAGTGTCGTTGGTAAAGGTTAAATAAAGCAAAAAAACAAAAATATTAAGTACCAAACTGCGCCAAGTTACACTTAAAATAGTCTCTATTGTTTTAACCATATCAATATGGTACATACGGTAAACACTCGAACTTACTATCCAAATTAAATTTACCAGCACTAAATATTTTTGATATGATAATGGATTTAATGATTTTCCTAAAAATTCAATAATATAAAAACTACTAAAAAAGGCAATATTTAGTAGCAATAAATCGGTTATTGATAATATAATGCGTAATAAAAATATGTAACGAGTTTGCGTATAAGGCATAAATTACCTGTAATAAATTTTAATTCAAATGTAAATATAATTAAACAAATTATTATACAACATTAGGCTAGCCTACACAATAAATTTATTTTAAAAAATAGCATTAATTTTGTTAATTATACCTTAAATTATGCATAAAATGAATGTGTATTAACTTATTTTCAAAATTGTGTTGCGTAAATTTATATAATCGATATTTTTTTAGCCCCGATTGCAGTGGAAATCAATTTTGCTTGCACTGTTTTGCTTGGTTTACACTAAAGATTATTGCAAAATTATTGCAACGTAAAGCGGGAAAAGCTTCAAAAAAAAATTTATATCCCTTATATTAATATCTTAACTAAGGCAGCGGCTAAATTAATATTGGGTTATTGTATTTTTATACGTTTACCAAAACCAATACAGCAAATAATGCTATAATTGCCGTTGTAATATCGGCAATGGTACGCATAGTAATTACTATAGTCGAGCCTAGCAATGTGCTTACAACGGCTGCAGTAATGCCTTGTACAAATGCTTCTATGCTTTGGTTATAGGCTATTTTTTTAAACCATCGAGCCAAATATAAAAGGGTAAAATTATAGCAAGGGCAACTATAAAAGCCCCCGTAAAGCCTGCTAGCAAATAGCCTATAAAGCCAATGATTAAAACATAGTGGCCAGTCGTTACGATGGGTACTGCTGCTGCCTCAATAAATTGTTGTTTGTTTAACCAGCCTATTGGGTTACCATACCTGCGTGTAAAAATGGTACTATGGCTAAGCCACTTCCAATTTTATTAGGTAAATATAAACTTGTTTATTGTTGCTATTTTATAGTTTTTTTACGCTCTTAAAAGGCTTAAACTAATTTGTTAAATTATTAAAATTAATTTAACAAATCAAAACCAATATCTCGCCTAAAATACACTCCATCGTAATACACTCTACCAGCATCGGCGGTGGCTTGTTGTAGGGCGGTAAATAAATCGGGTTGTAAACTGGTAATAGCCAATACGCGGCCACCATTTGTTTTTACCAAGCCATTATCTATTGATGTACCTGCATGAAAAGCGGTAGAGTCTTTCAAGTTTTCTAAGCCTGTTATGGTTTTTCCGGTTAGGTATTTGCCTGGGTAGCCTGCCGAAACTAGCATAATGGTAGCTGCGGTTTTTGGTGAGATGGAGAGTTGATAGTTGGCCACTTTTTCATCGGCAACAGCCATTAAAAGTTCTAAAAAATCGCTTTCGATGCGGGGCAGTACGCTTTCAGTTTCGGGGTCGCCCATGCGGCAGTTATATTCTACTACCGATGGTTGGCCATTATTATTCATCAAACCAATAAAAATAAAGCCTTTATAATGTATGCCCTCTTGCCTTAAACCATTAATAGTGGGGATAATTATGCTTTGCTCTACCTTTTGCATGAAATCGGCATCGGCAAAATTTACTGGCGATATAGCCCCCATACCGCCTGTATTTAGGCCTGTATCTGCTTCGCCTATGCGTTTATAATCTTTGGCTTCGGGCAGTATCACATAGTTTTTACCATCGCTAACTACAAAAACCGAAAGTTCGATACCGTTTAAAAACTCTTCAACCACCACTTTGGCACTTGCTTTGCCAAATTTAGCTTCGGCAAGCATTAGGCTTAGTTCGTTTTGCGCTTCGGCTACGGTAGGGCATATTAAAACGCCTTTGCCCGCCGCCAATCCATCGGCTTTAAGCACAATAGGTAAGGTATGGTTTTGTAAATAGGCTATCCCCTGCGCCAATGTATCGAGGGTAAACGTGTGCGATTTTGCTGTAGGTATGCCATATTTGTGCATAAACTGCTTCGAAAAATCTTTACTCCCTTCAAGTTGTGCGCCATCTTTTTTAGGCCCTATAACAGGTATGTGTGCTAGGCTGGGGTCGGCTAAAAAAAAGTCGTGTATGCCTCGTACCAGCGGTTCTTCGGGGCCTATTACCACAAAAGTAATTTGATGGCTAAGTACCGCTGCTTTTACGGCTTCAAAATCGAGTACATCGATAGCTAAATTTTCGCCAAATTGCGCTGTTCCAGCGTTACCTGGGGCAATATAAAGTTTATGGCAATGTTTACTTTGGCTTATTTTTAAACTAAAGGCGTTTTCTCGTCCGCCGGCACCTATTAATAAAATATTCATGCTTCAAAAATAGTTTTTACAATTTAAAATTATCGTATTTTTTTTAGGTTGGGTGTGTGTGCAAAATCTGTAGATGTACATCTTAATGGTTTTTGTTTTTAAAATTACAAAATCCTAGTTACATATTTTTTTTACAATGTAAATAATAGCTATAATTCTTCGAATGTATAGGCCCAAATTTTGGTGTTTAGTAAACTAATAAACATTGCCTAAATTATCTATAAAGCATTGTTTTGCTTCGAAGTTTATACATGTTATTCGCTACGTTTACCACTAAACTTACGGTTATTGCCAGCCGAGGCTGGCTTTGGTCGGCGGTGGCCTTGCGGTGGGTGTGTATTGCTTCCTTTTTTAACCGCTGGTGTAGCAAAGCCTAAAAGTGGGTATGGGTGTTCATCTATTACAGGTATTTTTTTGCCTATAAGTTTATGTATATCGTTTAAAAACTCTTTTTCATCGGCATCGCAAAACGAAAATGCGTTACCATTAGCCCCAGCCCTGCCTGTACGGCCAATACGGTGTACGTAGGTTTCCGAAATGTTGGGTATTTCAAAATTTATAACATGCGCTAGCTCATCAATATCTATTCCTCGGGCAGCAATATCGGTAGCTACCAGTACCCTAATGGTTTTGGCCTTAAAGTTTTCTAAAGCCCTTTGTCTAGCGTTTTGCGATTTGTTGCCGTGTATGGCTTCGGCTTTAATTTTGTGTTGTGCTAGTAGCTTTACAACTTTATCGGCTCCGTGTTTGGTACGGGTAAAAACTAGTGCGGTTTCAATATTATTTTCGTTAAGTAGGTGTAAAAGCAAATTGTTTTTATTGTTTTTATCTACAAAATAAACAGCTTGGTTAATGGTATCGGCGGTTGATGATACGGGGGTAACTTCTACTTTTTCGGGGTTGTGCAAAATAGTGTTGGCTAATTGTACAATGCTGGTGGGCATAGTTGCCGAAAAAAATAGAGATTGCCTACGGGTGGGTAATACAGCAATTAGTTTTTTAACATCGTGTACAAAACCCATATCCAGCATACGGTCGGCTTCATCAAGCACAAAAAAACCTACATCTTTAAGCGATATAAAGCGTTGGTTCATTAAATCGAGCAGGCGACCAGGCGTAGCAATAATAATATCTACACCTTTTTGCAAGGCGTCGGTTTGTGCTTTTTGGCCTACTCCACCAAATATTACGGTGTGGCGTAGGTGCAAAAATTTACCGTATGCGGTAAAGCTTTCGCCAATTTGTATGGCAAGTTCGCGGGTGGGCGTAACAATAAGTGCTTTAACTTTACGCATACCTATTATAGGGCTTTGCTGGTTATGTAGCAATTGTAAAATGGGTATGGCAAAGGCAGCAGTTTTGCCGGTACCTGTTTGGGCGCAGCCCAGTAAATCGTTTTTTTGTAATAAAAGAGGGATTGCTTTTTGTTGTATAGGTGTGGGTGTAGTATAACCTTCGGCAGCTAATGCTTTTTTTATGGGTTCAATAAGCCCTAAATCGTTAAATGAAATCATATAGTTTGTTAGGCAAACCTTATAATTATTTAACAGGCAACCTTTTTAATTTTGATGACAAAGGTGCTCAAAATATATGGATAAGAAAAGGATTTTAGATAAATGCAAATTAGCTAGAATGGTAGAACATAGAATATATGAACACCAAACGCAGCACCTTAGCTATTAGCCCAAATTGAAACTACCTGCCTACAAACATGGTATGCAAGTGCCCCCTAACAAAGCTTTTGACAGTGTATGCTTACCCCTAAATTTTAAAAGAGCTAGGTTAAAGGGTTACCAATCATGGCTATTACTTTAAAATAAAATATATTTTATTTTTTTAGGTAAGATTAAATTCTAGTTTCATTGATATTATGGGCTTACAATAAATACTTTTTTTATTGATATTTACAATTAGATTTGTAGCAAAAATAAATTAAATATGTGCGGAATTGTTGGATATATAGGGCATCGGAATGCTTATCAAATTGTAATAAGCGGGTTACACCGCTTAGAATATAGGGGATACGATAGTGCTGGCGTAGCATTATTACATTGCGGAGAATTAAATATTTATAAAAAAGTGGGCAAGGTTTCGGATTTAGAACTACATGCCGAAAAATTAAACAAAACTGGTACCTTAGGCATGGGACATACCCGTTGGGCTACCCACGGCCCACCAAATGATGTAAACTCGCACCCACATTTATCGGGCGATGGCCAATTGGCAATTATACATAACGGTATTATCGAAAATTACAGCTCGATAAAAGAGGAACTAAAATTGCGGGGGCATATATTTAAAAGCGATACCGATACAGAGGTACTTATTCATTTAATCGAAGATATTAAAAAAGAAGCTCATTTAACTTTAGAGGAAGCTGTGCAGGTTGCACTAAAAAAAGTGATTGGAGCCTACGCTATTGTAATTATAGATAAAAACAACCCCAATCAAATAATAGCTTCACGCAAAGGTAGCCCTATGGTAATAGGCATAGGTAAAGGCGAATATTTTATAGCCTCTGATGCTACGCCGATAGTAGAGTACACCAAAAACGTAATATATTTGAATGATAATGAAATTGCGTATGTTAAACGTGATGCCATAGTTATAACCGATATTGATAACGAGATTGTAGATAACCCTTACATACAGCAGCTTGATATTAAGCTAGAAATGCTCGAAAAAGGTGGCTTTAATCATTTTATGTTGAAAGAGATTTACGAACAAGCGAGGTCGGTAAGAGATTCGATGCGTGGACGTATATACCCCAACGAAGGGCATGTAAAATTATCGGGTATAGCCGATTATGTTGAACTATTTAAAAATGCCAACCGTATAATTATTGTTGCCTGTGGTACATCGTGGCATGCAGGCTTGGTAGGCGAGTACCTAATAGAGGAGTACGCCCGCATACCTGTGGAGGTAGAGTATGCCTCGGAATTTAGGTACCGAAACCCTATAATTTCCGAAGGCGATATTGTGATAGCCATATCGCAATCGGGCGAAACAGCCGATACCATGGCGGCCTTAAATCTTGCTAAAGAAAAAGGAGCTACTATTTTTGGCATTTGTAACGTAGTTGGCGCATCAATACCACGCTTAACCGATGCAGGTATTTATACCCATGCTGGGCCTGAAATTGGCGTAGCATCAACCAAAGCATTTACAGCACAGGTTACCATTTTAACCTTAATAGCCTTTTATTTGGCACAAGAAAAAGGGGTATTGCCATACAGTAAACTTACTACCTTATTAACCGAATTAGATAAAATACCCGATTTAATTCAGCAAACACTATTGTGCGATATCGCCTGTTTAGAAATTGCCGATAAATTTAAAGACGCTACCAATGCCTTGTTTTTGGGGCGTGGTGTTGGCTTTCCGGTTGCACTAGAAGGTGCATTAAAACTTAAAGAAATATCGTACATACATGCCGAGGGCTACCCAGCTGCCGAAATGAAACACGGCCCTATTGCCTTAATTGATGAAAAAATGCCTGTGATAGTTATTGCTACACAAAATTCATCGTACGAAAAAGTAATATCTAACATACAAGAGGTAAAAGCCCGAAAAGGCCAAGTAATTGCTATTGTTACCGAAGGCGACACAGAAGTGAAAAAAATGGCCGATTATGTGATAGAAATACCCGATGCTAACGAGGCTTTTTTACCTTTATTAGCTACCATACCGCTGCAATTGTTATCGTACCATATAGCAGTTTTACGAGGCTGTAATGTAGACCAGCCACGTAATTTGGCAAAATCGGTAACGGTGGAGTAGATTTGGGATAGTGGTTTTGTGATTTCCGATTGATTTAACAAATTGGTATAGATTGGATTTTAGATTTTGGGTTTGTGATAGGAGATTTTTGATTTTATATTAAAATATGACCATTGTACAATTAGAATACGCTGTAGCCGTTGATACTTACCGTAGCTTTGTACTGGCTGCGCAAAAATGCTTTGTAACGCAACCTACTTTAAGTATGCAGGTACAAAAACTTGAGGAACTATTGGGGGTAAAACTTTTTGACAGAACACGCCAGCCCATTGTACCTACTGAAATTGGTATAGAAATTATTGAGCAGGCCCGTAAAATTATTAGCGAAAGCAAAAAAATAAACGAAATTATTAGCGAAAAAAATAACGACCAAAGTGGCGAACTTAAAATAGGAATTATACCTACCGTTGCTCCTTATTTATTACCCAAAGTGCTTGGGGCTTTTTTGGTAAAATATCCTAAAGTTCATTTAAATATTACCGAGTTACATACCGATGTTATTATACAGCAACTTAAATTAGGTATGCTTGATTGTGGTATTTTGGCCACCCCATTGGGGCAGCCTAGCTTGGAAGAAACGCCGTTGTATTATGAAAACTTTGTAGCTTACTTATCAAAAACCAGCCCTTTATTTAAGAAAAAAGCGTTAAATACCAGCGATTTAGATGATGACCAATTGTGGTTGTTAAACGAAGGACACTGTATGCGCAACCAAATTTTAAATTTATGCAAGCATAAGCAAAGCAACAATAATCAGTTAGAATATAATTCGGGCAGTATCGAAACATTGATACGTATGGTGGATATAAATAACGGCATTACCATTGTGCCAGAGCTAAGCCTGCAAGATTTTAGTAACCATAAACTTGATAAAGTGCGCTATTTTAAAAGCCCCGAACCTAGCCGCGAAATTAGCTTGGTAACGCATCAAAATTTTATTAAAAAAAGGCTTTTAATAGTGTTGCAACAGGAAATTTTAGCTACTGTATCTAAACGAATGAAATCTAAAAAGAAAAAAGAAGTGGTAGATATTCATCTGTGAATACAAAATTACACTGCCTTAAACGCCATACCTTGTACGATTCCTTTTTGCTCTATTTGGTTATCAATATAGGTTTGAATTTCCGATTTTCGTAAGCCCCAGTTTGGTGCAATAAGCATATCCAAATCTGATATGCCAAACAAACGCTGTATAATTATATCAGGCCTTACAAGGGGTAGCAATTCGCACAAAAAATCGGCGTAAGCCTGCAAACTAAACAAAGGGAATGGATTTTTTTTGTACCTAGCACCCATAATAGAGCCTTCTACAATATGTAAATGATGAAACTTTACAAACCTTATTTGTGGGAAACGGTTGATTTCGTGGGCGTAAGCCAGCATCATTTCTTTACTTTCGCCCGGCAAGCCAAATATGGTATGCACACAAATATCCAGTTTGGTATTTTTAAGCACAGCCAGTATATCTAAAAACTCATCATGCGAGCAGCCACGGTTTATTTGAGATAATGTTTCGTTATATATTGATTCCATACCCATTTCTAAGTCCACATCAAACCTATCGGTATAGCTTTCCAATAGGGCTATTTTTTCACTATCCAAGCAATCGGGCCGGGTACCTACCGATAAGCCTACAATATCGTGTGTATTAACGCTTAATGCTTCGTCGTACAATGTTTTTAGGTAATGTGCGGGTGCGTAAGTATTGGTATTTGGCTGAAAGTAGATGATAAATTTTTCGGCTTTATAGCTATTACGGGCCTTTTGCATCCCATACTCTATTTGCGCTTTCATGGTTTCCATAGTGCGTGAGGTAGGTGTAAACGAATCTACATTGCAGTAAGTGCAACCGCCGTAGCCCTTACTTCCATCCCTATTGGGGCAGGTAAAGCCACCATCTACAATCACTTTATATACCCGCTGGCCATTATATTTTTGCTTTAAATGGGCACTGTAATAATTGTAATTTTTTTCGCCGTAGGCCAGTAATTTTTTCAATGCTTTATTTTTTTTCAAATATAGCAATTGAGCGATAAAGCCGAGTGCTTGCTTTTTGTGATTTGGGATGAAAAGCTTTTTTGTGCAATTTTTACGTTAAAAAAATGTGTTTTGATAAAAATTTAGGGTGGAGTATTAAAGCCTTAATTTTATAATTGGGCGGGATGGTAAATTGTACTGTTATTTTGCGTGAGGGATAGCAGTGAAAATCCTTTTTGTGAGGTACGAACAAAAAGATTGTAACGCATAGCCCGACCCTGAGCAGGGCATTTGGGTGCTTGGGCAAAGGGACACGCCCTTATATAAAAACCCTAGCTTTGGTGCGTTTTATTAAAGAATTTTTGCACTTATGTCTTTATTTATGCTTTATCAAATGTGGGTTATTAATAAACAGGGCATGCTGTAGCTGTTTTTGTTTTTATAATTTGCTTACGTATATAAAAAAGTTATTAAAAAAACGATTATTATAAATAGCTTTGATATATGAATGTGTAAGTTCAATTGATAAGTGCAACAGGCATAAATCCTATGGGAACAAAGTTGAGCGTAGCGAAACGAAGTTCCCATAGGATTTATGCTGACAATAC
>RDYW01000029.1 GCA_004293485.1 Sphingobacteriales bacterium
ACTTTTGCTCATCGTACTTTTTAGTTTGCAAAACAAATTTACGACTTTTATAAAGTAGCCATTAATTTGGCTACTTTTTATCGGACAATAATGATCTTTAAGTACTATTAATTACATAATTTTATTTATCGCTTTGCTATTACAAGGCCGTCAAATGATATTTTTTGTAACCTTCAAATACCTCTATATAGTGTTTAAATAATTATTTTACAAATAGTTATAAGTAAATTAACACTTTTTAGCTTGCAAATGTTTTCATATTTATAACAACTTCGTTTTTTTTTAACATCAAAATTTAATAAACTTCACAATTATAAAACACAAATACGTTTATTTAGTGTTAATTTGCAATACGATATAAAATAAGTTTACATAATAATGTAAGCAATTTGTATCATGTTAATTAACGTATCGATTTTTAAATTAAAACAAAAACAGCTATGTCATCAGTAGAGACAAAATTTATCGCTTACAAAGTAAAAGACATTTCCCTAGCCGAGTGGGGAAGAAAAGAAATTGGCCTAGCCGAAGCCGAAATGCCAGGCCTTATGGCACTTAGAGAAGAATTTGGCGAAAGCCAACCGTTAAAAGGTGCCCGCATTGCGGGTTGCTTACACATGACTATCCAAACAGCCGTACTTATCGAAACTTTGGTTGCGCTAGGTGCCGAGGTTACTTGGTCGTCATGTAATATTTTTTCAACACAAGACCATGCCGCCGCTGCAATTGCAGCAGCAGGCATACAAGTTTACGCTTGGAAAGGCTTAAACGAAGAAGAATTTGACTGGTGTATTGAGCAAACTTTGTTTTTTGGCGAAAAACGAGAGCCACTAAATATGATTTTAGATGATGGTGGCGATTTAACCAATATGGTTTTCGACCGTTATCCCGAGTTAATAGCCGCTATAAAAGGCCTATCCGAAGAAACTACCACAGGTGTACACCGCTTATACGACCGTATGAAAAACGGTACACTACACCTACCAGCAATAAACGTAAACGATTCGGTTACAAAATCTAAATTTGATAATAAATACGGCTGCCGCGAATCGCTAGTAGATGCTATACGCCGAGCTACCGATGTTATGATGGCCGGTAAAGTAGCCGTAGTATGCGGCTATGGCGATGTAGGCAAAGGTTCGGCCGAATCGTTAAGCTCGCAAGGGGTACGTGTAATAGTTACCGAAATCGACCCTATTTGTGCACTACAAGCAGCCATGGAAGGTTACGAAGTTAAAAAATTTGCTAATGCAGTTCTAGAAGCCGATATTATTGTAACCACCACAGGTAACTGCGATATTGTACGTGGCCAGCATTTTAAAGCCATGAAAGATAAAGCCATTGTATGTAACATAGGCCACTTTGATAACGAAATAGATATGGCTTGGCTTAACCAAAACTATGGCCATACCAAAATCGAAATTAAACCTCAGGTAGATAAATATACCATCGATGGTAAAGATATTATTGTTTTGGCCGAAGGCCGATTGGTAAACCTAGGCTGCGCTACGGGGCATCCATCGTTTGTAATGTCGGCTTCGTTTACCAACCAAACTTTAGCCCAATTAGAGTTATGGACTAACCCAGGAAAATACGAAAACAAGGTATATGTATTGCCCAAGTATTTAGACGAAAAAGTGGCCCGTTTACACCTAGCTAAAATTGGTGTTGAGCTAGACGAGCTAGATACCCACCAAGCCGATTATATTGGCGTTAAAGTTGCTGGCCCTTTTAAGTCCGATGCTTACAGATATTAATACATTTGTGTAATTTTTTTTTAACTACCTTCTGTACAGAAGGTAGTTTTTTTATTTAAAATATTTTAAAAGTATTTTTAATTTTCTCAACCCAAAAAAAATATTAAACCTTATTTATCAATAGGTTATATTTTTATAAATCTAACTTATTTTACAAGTATTCAAAAATCAACCGCGAAATATTCAATTTTGATTTGAATATTTCGCGGTTGATTTTTACATTTATTAGTGAAATATTCATTTTTTATTTGAATATTTCACTAATAAATGTAATATTTGTATCATGGTAAGCAGAGATATAAAAGCAGAAATTATAGAAACGCTGGAAAATTTTCCTGCGGTAATGCTATATGGACCAAGGCAAATTGGCAAAACCACACTTGCCAAACAAATATCCGCCGATTTTTCAAAAAAAGGGCATTACTTTGATTTAGAAAAAGAAAGTGATTTTTACGCTTTACAAACCAATGCCTACGATTTATTACAAGGTTTAAAAGATGATATTGTAGTGCTGGATGAAGTACAGCACCTCCCCAAACTACTTTCTTCGTTACGTAATATTATCGACGAACATCGTGTAACGGGTAGGTTTATATTGCTAGGCTCTGCCGATCCACAACTTGTTGAAGGCGTATCCGAAAGCCTTGCTGGCCGTGTAATTTATAAGGAAGTAAGCCAAATAAACTTATTAGAAGCCATAGATACCAATATAAGCCAAAGTCAGCATTGGTTTAGAGGCGGTTTCCCCGAGGCATTGTTATTAAAATCCGATAAAATGTGGCTTCAATGGGTGCAAAGTTTTATTCAAACCTACGTTTACCGAGATATAAATCAACTATTTAATATCAACCTTAGCCCTCAAATAATTTTAAAATTATGGGGTATGTTAGCACATATACATAGCGGGATAGAAAACATGGAAGATTTAGCCCGATCGATAGGTATTACAGGCACTAGTGTAAAAAAATATGTAGATTATATGCAAGGAGCTTACCTTATACGCCGCCTGCAACCATGGTACATTAATAATGGTAAACGATTGGTAAAATCCCCCAAAATATACATCCGCACACAAGGAATTTTACATTATTTACTAAATATACATACCCCATTAGCATTACAAACGCATCCTAGCTTAGGTGCATCGTGGGAAGGTTATGTAATTGAGCAAATTTGGGCAATTTTGCCATCATCTTTACACATGTATTATTACCGAACCCATCATGGTGCCGAAATAGATGTAGTATTGGTAAAACAAACTAGCCCCATTGCTGCTATCGAAATAAAATATGCAGATGCCCCAACTTTAAGTAAAGGTTTTTACGAGGCTATACACGATTTAAGCACCACTAAAAATTATGTAATAACTCCCCATGCGCACACTGTAAGCAACGCACAAGGTATTATAATACTTTCGTTAAAAACATTTTTAGAAACAGAATTAAATAACATTGGCAAATAAAAATGTATGTTTTTATAATATATACAGTACGAACATGAAAATTAAGTGTATTTGTTACAATATCTTCATTATTATAAATATATACTCTGCCATACAAATACATGTAATAAAAAAAAATAAGAATTAATATTGTAATTCCAATTTTACTTGGTACTTTTGAAAAAATTAATTATCAAAAAATGAACAATGGAACAGTAAAGTTCTTTAACGACACCAAAGGTTTTGGGTTTATTAAAGAAGACGGAACCGGCAAAGAATACTTTGTACACGCTTCTGGCCTGATTGACGAAATCAGAGAAAATGATGAAGTAACTTTCGATCTACAAGACGGAAAAAAAGGATTAAATGCAGTAAATGTTAAATTAGCCTAAGCTAATTTCTATCATATAATCATTTAACATCTTCACAACCTTACCATAATAATGGTAAGGTTTTTTTTTACATAAACAATTTAAACACAGCTTATTATTTTTTTTAATGTGCTTATTTGCTATCATTTATAAATTTAGTAAGGTATTATAAGCTATATTTGTAGCTTTGCCAAAAAAATATCGTGGAAATTTTAAAAAATATATTAGATTTTGTTCTTCACATCGACATTCATTTAAGCGAAATTATTAGCAATTACAAGGTGTGGACATACCTTATTTTGTTTTTAATCATTTTTGCAGAAACTGGTTTTGTTATCACCCCTTTTTTACCTGGCGACTCTTTGCTATTTGCTGCAGGGGCAATTATTGCCAAAGGCAATACAGGCTTAGATATATATGTGTTATGCTTACTCTTATGTATAGCCGCTATATTAGGCAATAGTACTAATTATTTTTTGGGTAGTTTTTTTGGTGCCAAAGTATTTAAGGCAGGTAACAAAGTTTTAAAACTAGAATATTACGAAAAAACAAATCTATTTTTTAGTAAACATGGTGGTAAAGCCATAATTTTTAGCCGTTTTATGCCTATTTTTCGTACTGTAGCGCCTTTTGTTGCTGGTATTGGTAAAATGCCTTTGGGGCGATTTACATATTTTAATATTATAGGCGGTTTATCTTGGATTTTAAGTTTTCTGTTTATGGGCTTTTTAATTGGAAATATTCCTTTGGTAAAACATTATTTTACCGAATTAATAATGTTAATTATTGTATTAACTACAGCACCTGCAATTATTGCAGCATTTAAGGCTAAGTCAAACACAAACTAATTTTCGGGCCTACCCATAACTCTGCCTTTTTGGTAAAGTTTTTCTTCTTCTTCTATGGCCTTTTTTTCGGCGGCAGTTTGCCCAGTATAAACCAAGTTTTTCATATTTGGCTGGCCAGCATCTACCCATGCCGAATACCAAAAACTACCGATTTCAAATATTGCGTTACGCATTTGTTTTTCTACCATCCCGCTAAGGGCATTATGGTAAGCTGTTGAATAATCTATCGAATATTCTTTAATAACCTTATTATTACGTTCGCTAAAAGTATATTTACGGTCGGTAGGAAACGTTTTGGTTAATTCTTTTTCGATTTTAAGTGTCGAGTCGAGTTTAGTATAAGTGTTTTCTATAATTTTCCAAGCCTCGTTTAGTGGGTTATCAATATATTTGGCTCGACCTACAAAGTAATCGTATTTATCCGAAAAAAGCTCTGGCAACCTACTTTCCCAAAATGCATGTATGCCTACTTGGTTGGTCATTTGGCCGTTATAATTTTCGGTGGTATGTAAAGGTACATGCGCATCGCCAACGTAATGGCCTAAGTCGGCCGAGTATTTTAATATCAATGCCGAATCGCGTAGGGTAAACGCTTTTACCAGTTTATAATACGTACGCTGTATTTGCCACGGCACTATGCCGTAGGTATTTAAGGTATCTTCGGTGTATTTAGCTACTGCATCGTTCCACTTTTTGGGAATACTATCAAAAGGCGATTTACCATAATGGTCGGCATCAAGGTAGTGGCGAGGGGCTTCAAGCGAGTCGGCATATCGGCGCTTGTCTGCATCTACTGCGTGTTCGCTAATGTAATTGATGTTACTTTTGTAAAAACTTATTAACCCATCTGGTAGGGTAAATACAGCCAACCTATTAATTCGCTGATGTGCAAAAAATCCCCATGAGGTTAACACAACAAGGCTAGGGATTAATATAAAAAGAAGGTATTTATTTTTAAGCATAGGCTAAAATAACAGTTTAATGTAAATATATTATTAAAAAAATAATTAAAAAATCAATTTGTATTTCGATTATTTCGGCTTATATTTGCAAATAATTTTAAAAGGTAAAATTTTACAGCAACAAAAAGCTAAATATGGCAAATCATAAATCAACGTTAAAAAGAATAAGATCAAACGTGGCTAAGCGCTTACGCAATCGCTACCAAGCAAAAACTACCAGAACTTTTATTAAAAGATTAAGAGCTTCGGTAAGCAAAGAAGAGGGTTTGGCTTTATTGCCTAAAGTGGCTTCGATGCTTGATAGACTAGCTAAAAAAAATGTAATTCACAAAAACAAAGCAGCAAACAATAAATCGAAACTTACAAAATTTGTAAACTCACTATAGTTTATTTATATTTTTTTTTATAACGAAGGCTGGGTTAATTATCCTCCTTCGTTTTTTTTTGTCGTTATTTTATGCTCTCAAAAAGTTTAAAAAATATTATACGTTTACTTAGTATTTGGTTTACATTTCAACACTAAAAATTTATTATAAATTTTAAAAGATATTTTTAAAAATAAAGTTGTACAAAACTTTTTGTAAATCTAAAACACGAAATGTAAGTTCAATTGATAAGTGCAACAGGCATAAATCCTATGGGAACAAAGTTGAGCGTAGCGAAACGAAGTTCCCATAGGATTTATGCTGACAATA
>RDYW01000053.1 GCA_004293485.1 Sphingobacteriales bacterium
ATTGTCAGCATAAATCCTATGGGAACTTCGTTTCGCTACGCTCAACTTTGTTCCCATAGGATTTATGCCTGTTGCACTTATCAATTGAACTTACAATATGCTTAAAATCAAAAACATGTATGAATTTTTATTTAATTTTTTGATATTTATTTTGAATAATTTTAAACGCTAAAAGCATTAATTTAAACCAAAACTAAATTATATACAACTATCTGCAGCGTTAATTACTAAAAGCTACCAAAAATAATAACTTTAAAGTTTTGCAACCCTTAGTTTATACTAAAAAATTTATAAATAGGCAATAAACTATGCTACTAATAAAGCTATTTTTTCAAAAAATCGAGCCTGATAGAAAAAATGTTGCTGTAAACTGCCGAGCTTTGGCCGCCTACGTTGGTAAGGGCGTAATCAATAGAAAAAGTTTTTATTTTAATACCGAGGCCTACATTGGGCTGAAACTCGATTTTTTTGGCACTGTTAAAATCGGTAGTTCTTTGTATATTATTGATGCCGCCACGCAAAAAAACTATTTTTTTATAATTGGCTTCAATACCCACCGTGGGGTCGATGCTTACAGGCTTGGCCGAAAGTAAAACATTTCGTTTACCATCGGTGGTAAGGTTAATGTTAGCTTCGGTATTTAAACCAAAATTTTGGCCAATAGCGTTGTAATACGCTGCGCCTAGTATAAAACGAGGAAGGGTAATTTCGTTCGAGTTTAAGGGTGTGGCATTACCAGTGGCGGAGTATATGCTCGAAAACTTATCGGGGTTAAAACTCCAAGCGTTAAAAGTGGTGGTAATATCACGCCCTACGGCGGCAAGTGTAAGGTTATTAAGTTTGTATTGCGCACCCACATCAATACCAAAACCCCACGATTTACCGTATTGCCCCACAGTACGGTGTACAACTTTTACATTGGCACCATAGCTTAATCCATTACCTTCAGTTATGCGCTGAAGTGTTTTTCGGGCGTAACTAAAAATGGCGGCATAATCGGCTGCCGAAAAAGATTTTACACGGTTGTAATTTATATTACCAGAGGCATCAATAAGTTCGGAGGTATCGGGTATATCATCCACCCCGAAACGGATAAGCGATGCACTTACCACTGCTGTATTATCGGCAACAAAGGTAGCAAAACCAGCATAATCATACTTGGCTACACCAGCAAAATAAGCCGAGTGCATTAAACTTACTTGCCGCTCGGTTGCCATATCTACCAAGCCAGCGGGGTTCCAATAGGCTGCATTTACATCGTTGGCCGAAGCAACTACCGAACCCCCCATACCAAACGCCCTAGCACCTACGCCTATTTGCAAAAACTCGTTGCTATACTTGCGTACTTGTGCAAAAGTAATAATAGGTGTAAAAATAATGATGCTTATTATCCGTAAAATCATGTTAAAAGCTTGGCTGCAATATGGTCAAAGATAAATATAAAATCTTGTGAAAGTTTAATTTTGTACGCATTCAATATTTCGGTAAGTTCTATTTCTTGGGTTTGGCTTATTGGGGTATCCCATATTCTCATACAAATACGTTTTAATGCGTAAGATATTTTATGGGTATGCGCATAAGTGGATAAATATTTTTCGGTTTTAAAAACACTGTAAAAATTTTGAAACTTAGCTATATCCTGTATTTGATTTAATCGAAGAAAATATAAGATTTCAGTATCGTTAATTTCATTTAATTTAAGGTATAAATCTTCTACATCAACCCTGTTTTCGGTAATTAAAAGGCTATCTAACAGCAGCTCGATGCTAATATGGGCTAAAAAAAATGGTTTTATAGCCGTACCTTTTAGCAAGCCTAGTAAGGGTTGTTTTATTTGATGCAGGTGGTATGCAAAAAACGCCGATGAATGAAACAGTTTATCTACTTGTAAATGCCTATTCCAGCCTTTAAGTATTTGTAAATGATGGGGATTATCAAACACGCTAATAGGTAACTTTTCGGGATATATGTTCCAACTTTTATCGGCATTTTTTACCAAATCGGGCAACAGCCCACCTAGTATTTGGTAGGGTTGCCGGCTAAGGCCATCAAAGTAAAAATGGGATAAAAAATTCATCTTAAATAATGATTGTACCCGAAACTTATATATTTGCTACAATTTACAAGATAGTATTTTTAATTGATAACATGGATTTTGTTGAAGAATTACGCTGGCGAGGCTTGCTACATGATATAATGCCCGGCACACAAGAAAAATTAGCCCAAGGCATTACGGCTGGTTATATCGGGTTCGACCCTACTGCCGACTCCTTACATGTAGGTAGCTTATTGCAGATTTTAACCCTGCTAAGGTTTCAAAAAGCGGGGCATAAACCCTTTGCATTGGTAGGTGGTGCAACAGGCATGGTGGGCGACCCATCGGGTAAATCGGCCGAGCGAAATCTACTTTCCGAAGATATTTTAAACCATAACCTTGCGGGAATTAAAAAGCAATTAGAACAATTTTTAGATTTTGACTGTGGTGCCAACAGTGCCGAAATTGTAAATAACTACGATTGGTTTAAAAATTTTACTTTTTTAGATTTTATTCGCAATGCTGGCAAGCATATAACCGTTAACTACATGATGGCCAAAGATTCGGTAAAAAAACGCCTCGAAAGCGAAGTAGGCATGAGCTTTACCGAGTTTAGTTACCAACTGGTGCAAGGCTACGATTTTTATTATCTGTGGAAACATAAAAACTGTGTATTGCAAATGGGTGGCAGCGACCAGTGGGGAAACATTGTTACCGGCACCGAATTTATAAGGCGTAAAGACGGGGGCGAAGCCTTTGCCATTACATCGCCTTTGATAAAAAAAGCCGATGGTACCAAGTTTGGTAAAACCGAAGGAGGTAATATTTGGCTTAGCGCCGATAAAACCAGCCCCTACCAATTTTACCAGTTTTGGCTAAACGCCAGCGATGCCGATGCCGAAAACTATATTAAAATATTTACTTTTTTTACGCAAAGCGAGATAATAGATTTGGTTGCACAACACCAAACAGCACCGCATTTGCGCCTTTTGCAAAAAGCCCTAGCGGCCGATATTACCACCCGAGTACACGGAGCACCACAGCTTGAAACAGCATTAAAAACCACCGATTTTTTGTTTGGCAACGGTAGCTTAGATTTTTTAAAACAATTAAACACCGCCCAAGTTTTACAAATTTTTGAAGGCATACCACATTTTACTGTTGATAAAAACGAGCTACAAACGGGTATAGATGTACTTACCTTGCTTGCCGAACGTACCAAAATATTTACATCGAAAGGCGAAAGTAAAAAAATGATTGATGGCGGTGGCGTATCGGTAAACCGAATAAAAATTACCGATAACAGCAAAGTTTTTACCCCTACGGATTTAATTAACCAGCAGTTTTTGGTAGTGCAAAAAGGTAAAAAAAATTACTTTTTGATTAAAGCTATATAACTTCGAAAGTTAAAATTTCAGCATTTTGTTAATACGGATACCTGTTAAATAGGGCATTTTTACCTTCGAAATACAAGCGTAAGCAGCAATAGGCTACCACAATAAGTGCAAAAATAATAAAAGCATATAGCCCACTAGTATTGTACAATAAAAAATAATTTACCAACAATTGTAGCAAAGCATAAGCCACCGAAATGGTAATATGCCCTATTTTACGTTTATTGGCCAAATATTGATAAAAGTGCGAACGGTGGGCTTCAAAAATATTTTCGCCTCGGCATAGCCTACATAATATAGTGCATATTGTATCTAAACCGTAAATACTTAACAGTAATATCCACTTAATTTGTTGGGTATTAACCATTAAACTTAATACCAAAAAACATAAAATAAGCGCAAGCGCAATACTGCCCACATCGCCTGCAAAGGTTTTGGCTTTTGTACGTACGTTAAAAAAACCAAAAACTACCAGCGAAGCAAAAAATATTTGCCACACTCCATTAGTAAATAAAAACACCCCCAATTTACTTTGTACAAAACACACCGAACCTAGCACAACGGTAAAATATAGTACACTAATACCGTTTATTCCATCCATAAAATTGCAGGCATTTATAATGCCAATAAACAACACAAAGGTAACCACGGCGCATCCCACCAAAAATATTATTGAGCTATTACCGATAAAATCCTGTAAATATGGTTGATTATTAACACATTGATACACAGCCAAACCTACCGCCAATGTATGTACGCTAATGCGGATTTTGTTGCTTAGCGTAAGTACATCATCTATAAAACTGATGCTACTAATAGCCAATACGGCTAAAGCCAAGTAGCCATTTTGCGGTTGAAATAACAAGGTACCCGCTATAAAAGCTAAGGGAAAAATAACACCACCACCCCTAATAGTAACTTTTGTATGCGAACTGCGCTGGTTAGGCTTATCTACAATATTGTATTTATTGGCAATTTTAAAATAAAGTAACGCTATAGCAAAAAGTAAAACTAGGGCAACACCAAATGTTATCATTTTGTAAAGATGCAGTTTTTTAACTAAAATAAGATGTTAATGCTGGCTAGGCGAAATCTCGTGTTGCACAGCAACATAAATATGAAGCACAGCCATTAAAAACGTAGGGATACTTTATTTTCAATCATAATTTACTTTTAAACACATTTATTTTTTTTCTTAAAATAAAATCAACATTAAAAACCTATATAACCCATAGATTTTTTTATTTTTGCCTTTTAAAACTCAAAACACAATACCGTTTTTGATTTTTTAATTTTTACTTTTCAATTTTTTGATGGATTATTTAGATCAACTAGAGGCAGAAGCAATTGCTATATTACGTGAAGTAGCGGGGCAGTTTGAAAAACCAGCATTGCTATTTTCGGGAGGTAAAGATTCGATAACCTTGGTAAGGCTTGCCGAAAAGGCATTTCGCCCAGGCAAATTTCCTTTCCCACTGGTGCATATTGATACCGGGCATAATTTCCCCGAAACCATAAGTTTTAGAGACCATTTGGTACAAAGCATAGGCGAAAAACTAATTATAGGTTTGGTGCAAGATTCGATAGATAGTGGCAAAGCCGTGGAACAAAAAGGTAAAAATGCCAGCCGTAATGCCTTGCAAACGGTTACTTTGCTAGAAACTATCGAAAAATATGGTTTTGATGCTTGCATAGGTGGTGCTAGGCGTGATGAAGAAAAAGCGAGAGCCAAAGAACGTATATTTTCGGTACGTGATGAGTTTGGCCAGTGGGACCCCAAACGCCAACGCCCAGAGCTCTGGAATACCTTTAATGGTAAAATACATAAAGGCGAAAATGTGCGCATTTTCCCTATCAGCAACTGGACCGAGCTAGATGTGTGGAACTATATTAAACGAGAAAACATAGCCTTACCTTCCATATATTTTGCCCACCAGCGTGAAGTAGTTTTTAGAAACGGGCAGTATATGGCTGCAGCCGATGCCTTACAAATAGATGCCACCGATGAGGTTAGCACCCGCATGGTACGTTTTAGAACCGTAGGCGATATGACGTGTACAGCTGCCGTAGAATCAGAAAAAACAGATATTGATGATATTATTTTAGAAATTAGCCAATCTAAAATTAGCGAACGTGGCGCAAGAATGGATGATAAGGTTTCGGAAGCTGCCATGGAAGACCGAAAAAAAGGAGGATACTTTTAAACAATGGATATTTTAAAATTTTTAACCGCCGGCAGTGTCGATGATGGTAAAAGTACGCTAATTGGGCGTTTGTTATACGATACAGATTCGGTACTGGCCGACCAACTAGAAGCTATACAAAACGCAAACCGAAAAAACGACGATGGCACCGTTGATTTAGCCATCCTTACCGATGGCTTAAAAGCCGAACGTGAGCAAGGCATTACCATTGATGTAGCTTACAAATATTTCCAAACCGATAAACGAAAATTTATAATTGCCGATACCCCTGGCCATATACAATACACCCGAAACATGGTTACAGGCGCATCAAACGCCGATTTAGCCATTATTTTAATAGATGCCCGAAAGGGAGTTATAGAGCAAACCATTCGCCACTCGTACCTAGTAAGTTTGCTGGCTTTAAAACACGTGGTGGTTTGTGTAAATAAAATGGATATGGTGGCTTACGACGAGGATGTGTTTGAGGAAATAAAAGCCAGTTATTTAAAGCTAGCATCCCAACTAAACCTTTCCCATATTACGTTTATACCCGTAAGTGCGCTACGAGGCGATAATATTGTAAATACATCTGTAAATATGCCTTGGTACAGCGGTAAAAGTTTATTAGAACATTTAGAAACTGTTGAAGTAGCTGAGCAAAACGTAAATTTACCTGCCCGTTTTCCCGTACAATGGGTAATAAGGCCACAAACCGATGAGCTACACGATTACCGTGGCTACGCCGGCCGTGTGGCAAGTGGTACGTTTAACATTGGCGATGCGGTAACGGTTTACCCATCGGGTACGAAATCTAAAATAGCTAAAATAGAGGTTTTTGGTGGCGAGTTAAATGCAGCCACACAAGGCGCATCAGTTACCATACATTTGCAAGATAATTTGGATATTAGCCGTGGCGATTTACTGGCACTTAGCACCGCAGCACCCACCATTGCCAACCGAATAGAAGCCGACATTTGCTGGATGGATACTAAACCACTAGATACCAGCACCATGTACCTGATACAACACCACAGCAAGGTTACCAAATGCAAAATTACCGATATTTTGTACAAAGTAAATATTAATACCTTAGAAAAAATAAACACCCACGATTTGGGCTTAAACGATATTGGCCGTGTAGAAATTAAAACTGCCGACGAGCTAGCTTTCGACCCTTACGAAATAAATAAAAATAACGGCGGTGCAATAATTATTGATAGCCGAACCAATGTTACGGTAGCTGCGTTAATGCTAAGGGCAGGCGTGTAAGTAGTATTAGGGTTTTGTGCTAGGCATAATTGTTTTTATGTGATAATTTTTAATGCATTTGGTGCTTAAATTTAAACATATTGCCGCCCATAAATTTACTGTTTAGCACCATCAAACAGTTCGTTTACTACACGTTCAAAGTCGGTAAATAACATTTCGCCATGTATGCTGGGGTAAACCTGTGTAAACAAAAGTGCTATAACGCCTCTTTGGCTATCTACCCAACAGTAAGTGTTAAATTCGCCTTTACGGCTTATTTTCATAGGCTTTGCTTTGGTAATTGGGTTATTATTTGATGCTAAATCGAAACCAAAAGTAAACATGTTATCGCCTACCATTAAACTGCCAATTTGGTTATTGCTTAATAAGGCTATGCTTTGTGTTGTGGCAATTTGTTTTTGGTTAAACACACCTTTATTAAGTATCATTTGTAAAAATTTGGCATAATCTTCGGCGGTAGAAACCATTCCCGAAGCTCCCGAAAGGTAACTTTTGGCCCCAGCAATAGGATAGTTTAAGTTAAAATGCTTTTGCACCATTGGGCTGCGCTGTAGCTTACCGTTGGGCAATTCGCTGTACATGGTGCTTAGTCGGTTGGCTTTGGTAAGCGGTAAAAAAAAGTAGGTATTTACCATACCTAGAGGGCGTAAAATACTTTGGCTCACTACCGAATCGAGGCTTAGGCCCGATGCTTTTTCGATAACTGCCCCCAGTACATCGGCGTTTAAGCCATTAATATACTGAGTGCCAGGCTGAACAGCCAAGGGTAAAGTAGCCAATTTTTGCATTTTGGGTTGTATAGTAATATTTTCATCGCTTGCAAATAAGGGGATATTATTTTTTTGGTAAATCATAGCTATAGGGCTATTGCCAGCACCGGCAATGCCCGAAGTTTGGTTTAGTAATTGCCTTATGGTAATATCGGATAGGGCAGGCTGTGTGGTAAAAGTGGTGTCTTTATCGTTTATCGAAAGTATAACTTTGGGGTTTAAAAATTGGGGGATATACTTGGCAACTTTGTCATCTAAGTTTAATTTACCTTTTTCAATAAGTAGCAAAGCCGCAAGCGATACAATAGGTTGCGATAATGCGCCAAGCCTATACTCATCAATATTGCGGCCAAGCGCTTTTGTTTCTCTATCTCTAAAACCTATGCTTTTGTTAAAAATTATTTGCCCGTTTTTAGCTACCAAGGCCGATGCTTCTGCGGCCCATTGGTTTATTAATGCCGAACCTAAAAGGCTATCCAGCCTATCTATATTTTTTTCGGTAAGGCCCAAATGTTTTACATTTGAAACGGGCACTAGGCCTGTATTTACCTTAGGCGAGCAAGAATATAATGTGCCCATAAAAAGTAAGCACACAGCAATTAATGTATAAGTATATTTCATGGCTATTTTTTTTCTAGCTTTTTATTTAGCATAAAATATACTAAGGTACTTAGGCTTGCAGTAAAAATTGCTCTAGCCAAAAAAGTGGCATTTAGTTGTTCGTTAAATAACAGCATGCCTATTAGTGGCGATACAAGTAGCACAATCATAAAAAAAGTAATGTACTTGGGCGATAATATTTTCATTAATTAATTTTTTTTTAAGCGTTAAGGGTAAATGCCTGTAAATACCATTTGGGCTGGGCCTTGTAAAAACACTTGGGTAAATAGGCTACCATCGTACTCAAATTGGATATTTAAGTTTCCGCCCATAACTTTTATGGGCGTACTGTTGTGGCCAATGCTTTTATTTTTAAAGGCCATTGCTATTGCCGCAGCTGTTGCGCCAGTACCGCAGGCAAGGGTTTCGTTTTCTACACCACGTTCGTAAGTGCGTAGCATAATGTGGTTTTGTTTTTGGGTTATAAAATTAACATTTATACCTTGCTGTATATAGCTGGCTTGGTTGCGTATGGTTTTGCCTATTTCAACTACATTTAAACTTTCAACATCCTCTACTATGCTTACATAATGTGGCGAGCCTGTGTTAAGTATGTAGGCATCGCCATCGCGGCTAACGGTATCTACATTAATCATTTGTAGGCTTACCCAATGTTTTTGTTCATCAATTTTGGCGTAGTGAGGGCCATCTACAGCTAAAAAATTAGTTTCGGTTTTTATTATACCTAAGTGCTGGGCAAAAGCTACTATGCAGCGGCCGCCATTGCCACACATGCTGCCCGGTTGGCCATCGGCATTGTAATACAACATTTCAAAATCGTAACCTTGGGTATTTTGTAGCAACATTAGTCCATCGGCGCCTACGCCAAACTTTCGGTCGCATATTTTAGCTATCACATTATAAGCATGGGTATCAAAAATATTGTTGCGGTTATCTATTAGCACAAAATCGTTGCCTGCGCCTTGGTATTTATAAAAGGTAAAGTTTGTAGCCATGTTACGAATGTAAGGGTATAATTTGGGGGTTTTATTTTTCTTGCTAAGTTTTTTTTTACTTTGCTAAGCCGTAAATTGTAATTCGTATAAGCGTTTGTAATATCCATTAAGGTGTAGCAATTGCTGATGATTGCCTTGTTCTACAATTTGGCCTTGGTGTAAAACCAATATTTTGTCGGCATTTTGTATGGTTGATAAACGGTGGGCTATAACAATTGATGTACGCCCTTTCATTAATTTTTTTATGGCCTGCGCTATCAATTTTTCGGTTTCGGTATCTACCGATGATGTTGCTTCATCTAACACTAAAATTTTAGGTTGGTAAACCATTGCCCTTATAAACGATAGTAGTTGCGCCTGGCCAGCCGATAAGGTTGCACCACGCTCTTGCACTTGGTACTGGTACGTATTGGGCAGGCGCATAATAAAATCGTGTGCGCCTACATTTTTGGCCGCTTGCATAATTTGGCTTAACTCAATATCGGGATTGTTGAGGCTAATATTATTTGCCACAGTATCCGAAAACAAAAAAACGTCTTGTAAAACCGTAGCAATTTGCGACCGTAAATAATTTATTTCTAGGTTTTTTATGGGGATATAATCGATAGTAATTTCACCTTTATTGATTTCGTAAAAGCGGTTTAGTAAGTTGATGATAGATGATTTGCCGGCACCTGTGGCTCCTACTATAGCTAAAGTTTCGCCTTCGTGTATCTCAAAACTAATATCTTTTAAAACGTAATTAGCATCTGCGTAAGCAAACCAAACGTTTTTAAACTTAATTTCGGGTTTTAAATTTTCGGGCTTTAATGGCCCATTATTACTTGTTACTGCTTGGTTATCTAATACGTTAAATATACGTTCGGCACCTACCATACCCATTTGTAAGGTGTTAAATTTATCGGCCAATTCGCGTATAGGCCTAAACAACATATTGATATACATGATAAAAGCCACCACAACCCCTGGCGAAACCTGATTATTTAGAATACTTTTGGCACCGTACCACACCAGCAAACCGATAGACATGGCCGAGATAAGTTCTACCACCGGAAAAAATATCGAGTAATACCAGTTAGAGCGTATATGTGCATCTTGGTGCCGTTTATTTATGGCTTCAAATTTTTTGTATTCTTGATTTTCTCGGGCAAAATATTGTATTACCCGCATACCGCTTATATGTTCTTGCAAAAAATTATTTAACAAGCCTACCTGTGTTCGTACATCTTGAAAAGCTGTTTTTATAGCTTCTTTAAAAATATAGGTAGCCAAAACCAATAAAGGTATAGGTATTAAAACCACCAAAGTAAGCCGCCAATTTTGATAAAACATTACAGCTATAATGGTTATTAGCTGTAAAATACTGCCTATAATTACGATAATACCTTCCGAAAATATATCGGCAATAGTTTCTAAATCCGATACTGTTCGGGTAATTAGTTGACCAATAGGTGTTTTATCGAAATAGCTAATTTTGAGTTTTGTAATGTGGTTAAACACATGGGTACGCATATCTTTTATCACACTTTGGCCTAATGTATTGGTTAAAAAAGTGTGGTAATATTGTACCATAGTTTGCACTATTAATAAAGCCACCATTAAAATTATCATCCAAAATAAGCCTTCGCTATTATTTTTTAAAATAAAATTATCAACCGTTACTTGGATTATAAAGGGCCTTAACGGCGATAGTATAGCCATAGCAATGGTAAGCCAAACCGACCAATAAAAAACAAATTTATAAGGTTTTGTATAGGCAAGTATGCGTTTTAGCAATTGCCAATCGTACGTTTTGCCTGTTACCTTAGTTGCCATTATTAATATACTTATAGTTTACTTTGGTAAGATATAAGCCACACGCTGGCACCGATGCGCCGGCATGGCTTCGGTTTTTACTTTGGATAATGGTATGCAATGCTTCGGGCTTTAGTTTGTGTAAGCCTACATCAAGCAATGTACCTACAATGGCCCGCACCATATTGCGTAAAAAACGGTCGGCGGTGATGTAAAAAATAAGGCCATTATGGCTACTGTGCCACTCGCAGCATTGCAAGTGGCAAATGGTAGTATGGTTATCGGCTTTGGCTTTACAAAAACTTGCAAAGTTGTTATAGGTTAAAATAATGGCAGCGGCTTGGTTCATGGCATCTACATCTAAGTGGGTATATTTTAATAGCCAACTTTCATTAGTTTTAAAAGGGTTTTTGGTAAAATGTATGTGGTATTGGTAACTTCGTAAGGTGGCATCAAACCTTGCATGGGCTTGGTTATCAACGTTTATAATTTGTATAGCAACAATATCGGGCGGTAAAATGGCATTTATACTTTTAATGGTATTAGCATTGGTAACCTTTGTAATATCGGCTTCAAATACATCAAAATGAGCAAAAAACTGGGTAGCGTGTACGCCCGCATCGGTACGGCCACAGCCTAAGGTTTCTATATTTTGTTTAAAAATTATGCTTAGTTTTTGGTTCAAAACTTCTTGAACAGCCAATGCGTTTGGCTGGGATTGCCAGCCGTGGTAAGCCGTACCTTTGTAGGCTATTTCGATAAAAAAACGTTGAATACTTGGCACAGGGCTAAATTAATAAAATCGGCTTGTATAGGAAATATGATTTTTTTTTGGAAAAGTATTTATAAACGATACTCAATATTTTGACGATGTACCTGAAGTAGCATGAAACTTTTTTATAGGGGGGTACCAACCAGCACAAAAATGGCTCAAAGATAGCAAAGAACGGACCTTAGAATCAGACGATATTTTACACTATCAAAAAAATCATTGTTGCACTGGCCGAATCAGAAAGAATAATGAACGAAATAAATAGAGATAAAAGCCCAACAGCCCAGCAGGCAACAGGGCTAAGGTATTTAATATTTTGGCGAATACTATTTATTTATCTCGCTAAGGCCTGCAATGAACCGTTTTTATAACCAACAAATGTATCGCTTTGCTAAATTATTTAACCCTTTTTACATTATCTTTTACAAAACTTTCCCAACCACTGTACGATTTACCCCTGCCCGAAGTACTTATTTTTTGAAACGAATGGCATACGGCTACAGCCAAACCATCGGTAGCATCTAAAAATTCGGGCGTTTCGCTAAATTTTAATAATTGTTTTAACATAGCGGCCACTTGTTCTTTTCCTGCATTTCCGTTTCCGGTGATAGATTGCTTAATTTTTTTTGGCGAATACTCAAAAATAGGTAATCCTTTGGCTAGCCCAGCAGCCATAGCTACGCCTTGAGCTCTGCCAAGTTTTAACATTACCTGAATATTTTTACCATAAAATGGAGCTTCTAAAGCCAAACAATCGGGCTGGTACTGTTCTATTAAGCTGCTAGTACGTTCGAAAATACGTTGTAGTTTTAAAGGATGGTTATCTAAATGCGCCATTTTTACCACCCCCAAACTAATTAATTGGATAAGGTTACCGGTTTCTTTTACCAAGCCGTAACCCATTACAGCCGTACCAGGGTCGATACCCAAAATAACACGTTCGTTGGATTTTTCCTTTAACATATCAACAATATTAAGCTAATTTTTTTAACATTGTGTAAAACCAATCAAGCTTGACTTTACCACAAAAAAAAATATTAAATCGTTGCATCAAAATTGCCGTACTATTATTGGCAACGTATTTTATATATAACAAACTATGTACCAGCAAAAACCTCGAAAGTTTTTTTTCGATGATTAAAAAAATAGCACCAAGCCAAGTATATACCCAATTGGCTATTATTTTTTTATTGATGCTGCTTAATTGGTTTTTAGAAAGCCTAAAATGGCGCTATATACTTAAAAAAGTAGAACCTATATCGCTTTTAAAAGCTATCGAATCGGTTTTTTGTGGTTTAACATGGGCCATATTTACCCCCAACCGTATTGGCGAATATGGTGGGCGGGTGTTTTTTTTATCGTACCGAAAACGCATACAAGGTATGGTAGCAATGGGTGTGGGGCATATTGCACAAATGGTAATAACAAGCATTATGGGAGCAGTAGGGGTGGTATGGTTTATATTTAACCATAGCCATATACAGCATTGGATGCTGCCTTATTTTGCTTTTTGGGGCAGTGTAATAAGTGTGTGCTTACTGATATTTTATTTTAATTTTAAGTGGTTAAATTTTTTACTTTGTAAAGTTAAAGGTCTAAAAAAGTATCAAAAATATTTTGGCGTATTAACCCGATATAACAAAAATCAACTGTTTTTTATACTGCTTTACAGCCTAGCAAGATATATTGTGTTTACCAGCCAATACCTTATAATATTACATTTTTTAATCCACGATTTACCTTTTTACCCATCGGCATTAATGGTGTTTATATTGTTTTTGATACAATCAAGTTTGCCATCGTTAGATTTATGGGATGTAGGAGTGCGTACTTATACAGCTACTTACTTTTTTAACTTTATTACCCCACACCAAGCGGTTGTAATAGCTTGTACTGCATTAATATGGTTGGTTAATTTAATTATTCCAGCTATATTGGGTTCGTTTTTTATTTTTAAACTTAATTTTTTTGGGAGCAGCCGTACTTAGCCTTATATCCATACTGCTTACTTTATTGTATGCGTTTTTAGTGTTGTTTTTAAAACGAGGATGGCATAAAATTGCGCTTTTTACACCCAGCCATAAGCCAGCCATTACCAAGGTTTCGGTATTGATAGCTGCCCGAAACGAGGCCGATAAAATACATCTCACCATAGAAGATATATTGGCACAAAACTATCCAAAACATTTATTTGAACTTATTGTGGTTGACGATCACTCGACCGATAATACCGCCCACATTATAGCGCAATACGCCACCCAAGGGGTAAAACTTATTAAACTTAACGAAAGCAAGGCCTTAAACTCGTACAAAAAAAAAGCCATAACCGAAGCCATAGCTACAGCCCAAGGCGATGTAATAGTTACCACCGATGCCGATTGCCGTATGCAGCCCAACTGGCTAATTACAATTATAAATTATTATGAACAAAACGGCTTTAAGCTCATCAGTTCACCAGTAGTATATTTTGAGGAGAAAACAAGATTCGAAAAACTGCAAACCCTAGAGTTTTTGTATTTGATAGGTTTAGGTGCAGCAGGCATAGGCAACGGTATGCCTTCCACCTGTAATGGTGCTAACTTAGCATATAGCAAAAAAGTTTTTTTCGAGTTAGGAGGTTTTAAGGGTATTGATGATGTAGCATCGGGCGATGATGAATTATTTTTACACAAAGTAGCACATGCGCACCCAGGTAGTATCGGATTTTGCAAATTGGCCGAAGCTATTGTTTATACCCATGCCAAACCTAATTTAGCTGCCTTTATATCGCAACGAAAACGCTGGGCCAGCAAAACTGTAAAATATAAAGACAAAAAGGTTTTGCTATTAGGCCTTGCTATATGGCTGTTTAATATTAGCCTTATAAGTAATGTGTGTTTTGGCATTTTATACCCCCCGTTATGGCTTTTATTTGCTGTACAGCTGATGATAAAATACACCGTAGAATGGCTTTTTTTAAAGCCGCTTACCCAATTTATACAACGGCGCAACCTTATTTATTATTTACCTTTATTAACCCTAGCGCACATTATATACTTAGTGTACATTGGTGTAGCGGGTAATTGGGGAAAATATAATTGGAAAGGGCGCATGGTAAGGTAGGTTGTGTAATATAGTTGAATAATATAATTGCAAAATACGCCTGTATGATAACCATTAATAGCTACATAAAACAGCATAAAAATATTTAGGCCTGTTGCACTTATCGGTTTGGGGCTTTGCGAGGGAAGGGATTTTTAGCACTACCTTTTATACGAAGCCGAATGTTCAAATTTACGAAAAAGTTTCCTACGAAGCCCGAAACCCGTTCTCTTGCAAAACCCTTGTTACAGGTAGGTGTTCTTTCGGTCGTGTTGTCCAATGTTTTCAAGTCTTTTAGGCTGTTGTGCGGTTGCATTTTTTATTTTTTTGAAGGGTTGGAAAATTTTTAAAACCAATTTTGTCTTGCGTTGGCTTTGCAAGCTCTTTGGCAAAGTTTGGCTCTGTGCGGTTGGCTTGTGCGACTTTGACAATGTGCTTGCAAATAGCGTTGGCTTATATTTTTATTCCAAACTTCTTCAATTTCTTCAAAGATTCAAACGCTCTAAATAACGCTTGTTCTTTTATTTTTTCTTTTTTGGCTAATGCGGTTTGAACTGTTTTTACGTTGGCTAATTCAAGGTTGTCAAATACTTTTGTTTGGCTGGCTACATCAATAATTCGTTTCCAATCGTCTTTTGAAATTAGTAAAAGTTTGTCGTAGATAAATTTCACTTCTACAATTTCGGTTTCAGCAAGTTTTGACAATGCTTTTACTTCGTCAATAAGCTGTGAATTTTCTTGAACAAAATCCAACACTTTTTTACCAAAGGTGATTTCTCGTGATGTCAGATTTTTATTTTTGGAAAGTTTGCTTACCAAATCAAAAGCTATTGCCCAATCAAAACCGTCAGGTTTATTGGTGTCAAAATAAATTCTGAAACCGTCCCAAAACTTTAATCCCATTTTTTGAATTTCACTGATTACGAAAACAGAATCTTCAATGTTGTTTGTGTCTATTTCTTTTTCTCGCTGTTCTTTTTCTTCTTCCGAAATCAAATAATCTTTTAAACCCGAAATTAGGTTTTCAGAATACTTTGTATTCTTCAATTTGTCCCAAGAAGTGGCACGTTTTGCATATTCTGAAATCAAACTTCCGCTTGCTTCAGTAATGATATGATTGTACGCAAAGACCAACAATTTCGATAAATGACTGCTTACAAAATCATCAATTTTTTGTTCTTCGTAAATCTTCCACAAATCAATTCTGTTGTTGGTTAAATGGTGGAAATACGAAACCGTATAAGCAACGGAAAGAGCTTTTAAACTCGTGTCGCCAATTGCATTAACGCCTTTTCTTCCGAATAGTTGGTCAATGGTTTTAAACAAAATTGCATTTGCAATCAGTTTACGATAAAAATTCTCGCCAGGCAGCTTGTTTTTGCTGACTAAATCAGTAATTTTTTTTGTATAATGAATAAAGTTTTTCTGCGAACCTTGTGCAACAAAATGCGGTTCTAATTCCCAACCGTTGATATATTTTGCTACGTCCGATTTCACAAATTTCAGAGTTGACGGATTTTGTTCTTTAAATTTCTTTTGCTGTGCTGGCGTTTGTTTGTTCAGCGTTTCCCGATATTGTCCGTTTGCACGTTCAAAGAACCACAAACGAGATTGATTTTTGTTCTCAGGATTAACTACATATTTTTTTCTCGACAAGTTTTCAATCTGCACAAAATACGGATTATTAGAAGATAAATCTAATTCTGAAACTTTGTTTTGACTGTTTGCAAAACGTGAAATGTTAGGGACTTCAATGTTTTTCTGTTCCTTATCTTTGATAACCGTTAATTTCATTTGAACAAAAATTTTGCTCAAATCAGCATCTTTAAATTTCTTTTGTGTGTGATACAATGAAGCTGTTGTTTGTCCACCATTTACAATTTGAAAATCAAAAAGTCGTGTAATGACAAGTTGTTTATCTATTAACTTTGTTTCTACACTTTCGGCTGTGGCTGTAATTCCGTTGTTGTATGGTAAAAACATTTGCGGTTTGTTGCGAATGGTATCTCTAATTCCTTTGTTGAATTTACCTGCTTGTCCCAAAAATGCACGAACATTACTTTCCAATAATTCATTTGAAAATTCTTTGTACAGCTTTGCTAAAATTTCGCCTGGCACGATAGCCAGATAACAATCGTACATTTCATCAATACTCGGAACTTGCAAACACTGTAACCCTTTTCCGTCTTCGCTAAAATTTTCAAATTCTATTTCTATCGGTTCATGAACGCTGTTAGACTCATTGATTTTGAACAAACGAGCAACATCCCATGTATGAACAAAAACATCTGCATCGGCAATTTCTATTTTTTCTTTGTCGTGATTTGAAAAGCCGTTTATCAGAAAATAAACATTGATACGGTCAAACTCTTTTCCTTGTTTACCTATTGTTCCAATTAAATGATATAATTCTGTATGTGATTTGTCAATGTAGTCAATGTGTCTTTTTAAAGCACCATTTATGAAGCGTTTTATTTGATTAAGTGACTTAGTATAATCGTCTTTTGTAATGTTGTAATCATATTCATTCTTATAAAAAGTAATAAACAAATCCAATGTTTCGTAATATTCTTTTTTGTTTTCGTCTTTTACAAAATCTTTTAAACAAAAACCATTGATTTTCCAATCTATTCCACCTTGACTATTTGGGTGACGATATGATAATACTCTTGCTCCTTCTGATTTTCCGATGGATTCCAAAACTTCAATGCAATACTCTGTAAATTTATCTTCAAATTGTACATCACCTTCTGAATATACTCTTGATGCGATGTCTGATTTTAATTCTTCAATATAATTTTCTAATGCTCTTTCCATCAATTAATTTTTTCTTGCATTTGTTTATTCCTCACGGTTTTTTTTGTTTCTGGTTTTCTTTTCTATCGCTTTCAGGGTTTCTAAATAGTTTTTTTCTACCTTGCTTAATGTCTTTTGCTGATATATTTTATATTCCTCTGTTGCTTTTTCAATGGCTTTTTCGTGGCTGATGGTTCCTGCTCCTTGCAATAATTTTTCACCGCTCATCGTCAAAATACGATCTAAATAATCTGCCCAATCTTTCATGGTCATTTGTTGTTCTCGTTCGGCTTGGCGTTCGGCAAAGTCCAAATATCCAGAAACGATTTGCCCCAAAGCCCGCAATTCTTTTTCATCTAAATAGTTTTTCGCAATCGTTATGTCTTTTAAATAAGGGTGTTCGCCTGAAAAGTTCATCAATCCCATATATTCTTTTTCAGCGTTGGCACGATTAAAAATCACTTCGGCTGCGGTCTGTCCATGAACAGCATAATGGATTTTATTTTGCACTTTCTTAAAAAACGCTACGGAAACTTCTGCTTTTGGGTCGTAATCAATACTCGTTGAATAAATATCCAAAACCTGACGATAAAAAACCTTTTCCGAAGCACGTATATCACGAATGCTTTGCAACAATTCTTTCCAATAACTGCCACCACCTAGATTTTTTAAACGCTCATCGTCCATGGTAAACCCTTTGCGAATGTATTCGTTAAGGCGTTTGGTAGCCCATTGACGAAATTGTGTGCCACGCAAAGATTTTACCCGATAACCTACGGAAATGATGACATCGAGGTTATAATGTTCAACATCTCGTTCTACGGTTCGGCTACCCTCTGTGCGAACTTGTCGGAATTTCCGACAAGTTGCTTTTTCGTCTAATTCTCCTTCCTTAAAAACATTGGAAATATGTTCGGCAATTGTGCTTCTGCCTTTGTCAAACAATACCGCCATTTGGTCTTGTGTAAGCCAAACAGTTTCATCATTCATACGAACATCCACCGAAATTTTTTCGTCTTCGGTTTTGAATAGGATGAATTGAGAGTTTGGTTGTTCCATTGGGTTATATTTTTACATTTCAGCAATCAACAAATCCAAAACTTCTGTTTGGGTTTTACAATCATCTATTTTTGATACAACTCGTTCGGCTAATTCAGTTATGTTTTGATTGGGTAAAACCATTAGTTCTTTCAATTCCTCATTCTCCAAAACAATATATTCAAATCCGTTTTTAGCATATAGTTTTTCCGTTTCTAATTCTGAATTTTTATTCAAATGCAAAGCCAATCCATTCTTATCCATAAGGTTAAAGTAACAAGCCAATAATTTAAAGTTTCCTTTATTAGGAATTTGTGTTTTGGTAATAATTTCTTGACGTGTATCGTCTTTTATCCAATAGTTATTTCCCATATTTAAATTGTTTTAAAACCAATATCTTTTAAATAATTAAATGTTGAATTGTAAAATTCTGGTTGCCTTGTGTGGTCTTCTTTATTTCCTTCAGGAATAACAATTACCATTCCTTGTCTTGCTCTGGTAAGTAAAACCCTATAAGCGTTTATTAAATACTTCTTGCGTTCGTCTTTATGAATATTCTGCCATTTTGTACCAACAAATGAATACGATTTCCAGCCATCTTGTGTAAATCTTAGATCTCCATCCCAAGTTATACAAGCCCAATCAAGCTCTAATCCCTGTACCTGAAATTCTGTTGCCACATCTTCTAAAAAAAATGATGAACGTATATCATCTTTACCATCTAAAAACCAATTAACATGATTTATTTGTGTTTTCACATCTATTGCTAATGGTTTTAATCTGTATGCTTGTGAAGAAACAACAATGCCATATCTTTCACTACCTCTAGCTTTTTCTTTAAGCCATTTCTTTGCTATTTCAATGTCTCTTGTTAATACAATAGGATATTTATCCTGTAATAGGCTATACGTATTTTTTGCATTTTCATCAATATCCAAAATCTCTTTAATCAATTTAGATAAATATTCAGCTCTAAAAGAACGCATTGAAACGCCTAAATGAAGACTATCATTAAAAACAACCTCACTATTTTGTTTTAAATCTTTGATAGCCGCTTGTGCTGTGTATTCTGTATCAAACAGATTAGGTGAAATCCTTGTTTCCCAATCTGGAAATTGGTTTTTAATTGCACCTAACCATTCTGAAATACCAGCTTCGCCAGTATTTATCTCTTGCCCACCACCAACTAAGCAAATCACTACTGCCCAATCCTTATGTCTATTTAAACAAGAAATTAAAAATTCAGGTTCGGAATATTGAAAGTTTGCAATTCCTTTTTTCTGTTGCATAAACTTGACGGTTTGTTCTTTTGTCCAGGCTCTCTGAGCTTCATCAAAAATCGCTACGTGGTCATAAGGGGCTTTAGGGTCTCTCAAATATTCATCACGATAATGATGTATGATTTGAATAAATGCTTTTACACTTTCTCTTGCCTGCTTCTTTGTTAGTTTATTTCCTTTCGATTTTACTTGTATGATTTTATCTCTTGCAAGTGCTTCCTGTAAAATATCTACCAAGGGTTTATTTCCAGAAAGAAAAACACTTGTATTTCCTTTTTCTTTATCCAGATGTTCAGTTGCAACTTTGAGGCCCACCAATGTTTTTCCAGCACCTGGCACACCTGTAACAAAGCAAATAATTTTCTTATTGTTGTTTTTTGAGTATTCAATGGTTTCTGAAATGTAATTAGTTGTAACTCTAAGATTAGTAGTACCAGCATCACTTCTAGTAATTTCTTCAACATTGTGATTGTTGTACAAGCTTATTGCGGCTTCAATAATAGTTGGTGTTGGAGAATAACTTCCTTCAATATAATTTTTACTATTTATATTATCACCTTCTTGAAAAAATGATAGAACTTCATTTATTGTACTTTCTAAATTTTCTGCGTTTGCCCTTAATGGATTTACTAAATTATCGTTATGGCTTGATGAAATAATTTCTATTTTTTTTGTTTTAGCGTGTGTCGCCACTAAAATAGGAACGAGTAATAGCTTATGGCTTGGATTATGAAAATTTTTTAAGTCCAGAGCATAATCCCAAACTTGCTCAATATTTTGATTTATAAATTCTTTTTCACCAACTTTAAATTCAATAACAAAAACAATATTTTTAATTATCAAAAGGCAATCAACTCTTTTACCCATTCTTGGAATTGAAAACTCAAAGAACAAATGTCCTTCGTGTTTTTGTAATATTTCTTTTAGAAGTTTTATTTGAAATTCCCAAGCATAGAGTTCGGTATTTATGTGTCCTAATCTTCCATTCACAGAAATTTCACCAATAATTGTTTCTGGTAATTTTTGAAGGAAATCCGCTATTTTATCTGAATAATAGTAGTTGAGCATATTTCGAAATTTAAGCCGACGTCCTACTTCCTTCAAAGAAATAATCATCTGGGAAAGACTGTATTCTTGCGGCTTCTCTAACTGTAATTGAGCGGTTTTGTTTCTTGTCGGGGTGTATGTAATAATGACCGTCCATTGCAATATGAGCAACTACGGTGTGCGAAACACCATGTCCGTTTACTACTTGAAAACGGTTTGTAAAAACTTTGGTGTTTGAATGTGTAATTAGTCGTTCGGGAGGTTTTGCATAATTCAAACGCTTGCCGTTGTTCCATTCATCAACTGCAATTCGGTAAATTTCCAAATCGTTTTCGTTATTTGGTCTGGCTATGTGTTGCGTAACAATATTTAATCCATTGCGAATTTTTGCTTGTTTTAAATATTCGGTTGTTGGTTTTAAATACTCAACAGCATTTAAAGTTCCCTCTCCATTTTTCAATGGTTTCAAGTCTGCGAATAAATCTTTTAAAACCTGAAAATTATTTTCTTTTGTTTCAAATTCGGGATAAGTTAAACCCAATTCTTTTTTCCAACCAATGATGATTACACGTTTTCTGTCTTGCAAAACGCCAAAGTCTTTTGCGTTTAAAAATCTATTTTTATTAGTAGGCAAACTTACCTCGTAGCCAGCTTCTGTAACAGCTTTCAAAATATTCTCTAAATGCTTTCCGTTTTTTGCCGACAAAATGCCTGGTACGTTTTCAAAAACAAACATTTTTGGTTGGTATTTTTCTAAAAACTTCACATAGTGTAAATACAAAGTATTTCTTGGGTCGTTGCTCATATCCTTACGGGCTCTGCCTGCAACAGAATACGCCTGGCAAGGCGGACCACCAACGATTAAATCAATTTTATTTTTACCTAATTCATTATCTATTTTTTTGAAAATATTAGGCAAAGTTTCTTTTGAAATTTCGGTATTGATAACTGAATTAATTACACTATCAGGAATGTTTTTTTTCCAAAATTCTTCTTTATTTTTATTATCGGATTTAAGATAGTCTGTGTAGATTTTTTTCTTTTTGTTTTCTATAAGCCAATGGTAAGCGGCTCTAGTTTTCAAAGTGTCGCAGGCATCTTTGTTCATCTCCACGTGAGCAATCGGATTGAAGCCAACACGGATAAAGCCCTCTGACAATCCGCCAGCACCAGCGAATAAATCTATGTAGTTCAATTTTTTCATACTTAAAAATGTGCTCAATATAATGTTTTTATTTGGTTTTTGCTTTTCAATAACTAAAAAAATTCTGTTTAAAAGTTCTGGTTTTGTTGAAATTTAACGTAAGAAAAAACGGCTCTTTTGGTTTTTTGAAGCGTTGGCTTGTGTATCGGCAAAAACCAAATGTGCCATTTGTACGGTTGGCAAAAATTAGTTTTAAAAAATGAGCGATGGCAAAAAAATAAAAAATAACGGTTAGGTTAGTGTGTTGGTTACCGAAATGATGTCTGTTTATATTTCCGTTTACAAGTATCAAATTTGTTGTCAAGTGTTGATTTTTGGCCAGTGTCGTGATACACTTACCTGTAACAATTGAACTTACATTTTTAAAATAAGGTTAATACATTTTACCTTTTAAAGCAAGTTAATTACTAATTTGCTTACCCTATTAAGGCAACATACTTAGCCCGGTTTTCGTACATTATCCATGTTAAAATAGCGGCAAAAGTTAATGCTATGGGTAATCCGCTGGTATCTTGTACGGTATTGGTTAATACAATGCCTACCATTACCGGGAAAATAACGAGAGCGCCTAAAGCCCTAGTTTTGGGTATAATAAGCAATAAGCCACCTACCATTTCGGCAATGCCTACCAGTGGCATTAACCAGCCAATTTCTATAAACGCATTAATGGCTTTAAGCATTTTTTGTGGTAAATCGTTTGGCATTGGCATGTAATGAAAAAATTTATCTACCCCTGCATTAATAAAAAATAAACCAAATAGTAGGCTTACAAAAAATAGCACTTTGTTTTTAATCGAATTTTTCATTTTATGTATAATTTGTTAAATGTTAATAGCAGCTATCCAAAAGCAAATAAATAAGCTATATTTTGCCAGTTAATGTAGTGGTAAGTTATTGTATTTTAATAATTATTTTAAAAAAATTTGGTTGCCGTATGATGGTATGTTGCTGCAAAAATTTAAACATTATTTTTATTATATTTCTTTGGCTTTTAGGTACGTATAACGGGTCGGGTATTGCCGAAGGCAGGGTTTAAAAGGCACAAAGTTTCGATTTACCACAAATGTACATATAATGCACACATGTTGAATTTAACACTTCAGCCACGCTTTTGGCATTGCCTTGTTGTATGTCGTTTTTTTTATTTTACTACTTTTTTCCAATTATCAAAAATTTCGTCAAATATTTCTTTATAAACAAATTCAGGCGGTGAAGCAGGAATAAAAATATCTTTTAATCTATCTCCTTTGGGTTTTCTTCCATACGAAAATTTAAACCTATTTGCTGTTATGCAAATAGAATAATATAACTTTTCTTGCAATGTCATTTCGTTTTTAGGAATTAAAACAGATACATTACTATTAGGCACAAATCCAAAAGAAGATACATAAGAATAAGAATGACTGCCTTGTCCATCTGTTGAAACATAAATTGTATTGTCTGGATAAATATGTTTATCGTCTATTTGCATAGTATCAACATATCCTGCAATACTTCCTGCATAACTTTGTGAAGGTCTTATGTATCTTATATCTGTGTCAATTTCGGGTTCTTCTTTTACCTCAACTTGTGAAGAAGCCAAGCCATTATGAACATCAAAAATAGTGTTCAACTTTACTAATTTGTTATTAGTGTTCGTCTTTTGTTTACTTTCAAATTTTATATCTAAAAGGTCGTTCAATAAACGATAAGCTAAATATTTTTGGGTATTTTTCTTAAAAACTTCATAATCTATGCTTTCATATTGAGCGTTCAAATAATTTTCTGCACACCATTCATCATTTGCTTTTAATTCTTTTGTTACACTTAATTTTTCAGAGCTTTCTCTATTTATATATGTGTTTAACCAGTTTTCTTTTATAGAAGACCAAGTGTCGTTCAAATCAATGCGTCCTTTACCTTTTGTTTTTACGAATCCGTCTTCACGCCAATAGCCTAACCAAGTTTTTTTGCCTTTGGGGTGTGGAATATGAGCTGAAATAACCATAATACAAGTAGTTACACCAACTTTGGAATTATGAAAAATATCTTCTGGCATAGACATTACAGCCTCCAATGTGTGATTTTCTAAAATTTGTTGTTTTCTAACAAAAACATCTCCTTTTGTAGCAATAGCACAACTTAATGGAATAATTGCAACACATTTACCACCTTTTTCTAATGCGTTAAGATTGTTTAAAACAAAATCTAATTCTTCAATATCAGACTTTTTACTTTTATAAGGTGGATTTAAAAATCCCACATTAGGCTTAAATGCTTCTTTAACTTTTAAAATTTCTTCAAAACAATCTCCTAAATATACATTGGTTTTGCCATCTCCGTGAATTATCATATTAGAAATACCCAGTGCATAAATATCGTCTTGGTATTCAATACCAATTAATTGGGTTTTCTTGATATTTTCAACTTTTGATTGATTTCCTTCTGCCTTTTTTATCATAGTTTTCATTGCACTAATCAAAAAACCGCCTGTACCCATACAATTATCAAAAATTATAGAGTCTTGATTTACTCCTGCTAATTCAGCGAATAAATCTGTAATATGAGGGGGTGTTAATACAATGCCTAAACCTTTGTCGCTATTTGCATATCTTAAAAATTCAATATAAAACTGACCCAATGTATCAAAATATTTATGCGTTTTCATAAAGTTATTTACATTGGTTTCAATACTTTTTATTAACTCAATAAAAAAGTCTTTGTCAGTTGTAATGGTTGTGTTAGTAAGAATAAAAGAATAGGCTTGTTTTAAATTATTTACTTTATCAGTTGGTAAGTTTGCATTAGTAAACTCATCTACTATTGTTGAGAATAAATTTTTCGCCAATTGTTCAGGTTTTTTATGAGCTGAAAAACTATTTTTAAAAGCTGTATTTTGAAGTGCTATCAAAATACCACTAATTAAAAGGCTTCTTTGAGCTTCTTTTATTTTTTTTGTATGTAATAAGTCGTTTAACTCTTTGGTGTATTCTAAGAGTTTTAGATAGTCTTGGTTAAACTTCATATCACTTTGCAAAAAAGCATCGTAATAATTATTTAATGATAAAATTTCATTGCCTAAAAACTTGTGAGATTTATGTGTGTTTTTTAAGTGTAAGTATTGAGAAACTCTTAATTCTGTTTCATTTTCTCCACTTATAGCAATGGCTAAAACATCAAATTCTTTTGCTAAAAAAGAGGCGTATAACAAAACACCGTCAACCGCAAAATCGCTATATTTATCAAAATTTGTGCTTTCGTGTTTTTTGGGGTCGGCTTTACATTCAACAATGATAACAAAATCAGAATACTCTTTTGACCGTATTATAAATTCTGGATACCCTTTTCCTGTTCCTTTTTTAGAGGCATTACTCAACAACTTGTCTATCAAAGGAAAGTCGCTTTTTTGTTCTTCGACAACAATAGAATTATCGCTAAAATAGCCACTTTCTGCTAGATATTTTCTTACGATATTTTCAGTTTTTCTTTCGTTTGCCATTAAATAAAGTGTTATTAAATAACTTTCAAATCTGCAAATTTTATTTTAATGTATTTGTATAAATTTTAATGTCGTACGGTACTCCTAAAAGGGCATAAAAGAATTGAAACGGCCTTATTACCCTTAGAGGGGCATTTTTTTAATTTTAAACCAAGCCGTTTCGTTTGCGTAAAAACCACTCGGTGCTTAGCAAAGCTAAAAGTATAAAAAACAGCCATTTCAAGTTTATTAAACTTTCGTATTGTTCGTCTTCGTGTATAATGGTTTTTATTTGAGAACTGTTTTCGAGCAGTTTTTCCAATGTTTTTATTTGATGGGGATAAAGCATTTTACCCCCCGTTACTGCCGATAGGTTATACAATAGTTGATGATTGGCCTTAGTTTGGGAATATTCGGCCATATTTGGGCTTACCATAAATTGCCCAATGGCGGTATATTTTTTAGCACCTAGGCTAGTACTCGCCGTAAAACTGTACTCGCCGGCAGGCATATATCCAGCATCTAATTGGTATTGATTATTGCTACGAGAAAATAAAAAGCTGTATTTTTTGTTGGTGTTGCTTTTAATTTCGAGCCTAACATCGGGCTCGTTAGTAGGTTCTAATGCTTCGTTATATAGGCCAGCATCAAGGTGTACGCTTTCGTTTTCGGCAAACTGGGTATGGCTGGGTGTAGCCCAAAAGTTTTTGCGGCTTTGGCTAGCGGTTAAGTAGCGGATGGTTTTGTTTATCAATTCATCGAACCTTAAAAAATTGCCATGTTGTTTAAAATCGTTAAATCGCCATCGCCATATACCCTCTCCTAGTAAAACAGCTGTCTTAATCTCGGCACTTGTTGCGTATATAAATAAGGGTTGCCCGCTTGTTCGATTGTTTAATAATGCGGTGCCACTAAGGGAGCTAATGGCATTTACTGGCGATAAAAGTACAGGCCACTGCGCTATATCGTTTTTAACATTATCGCTTAAAGCAAAACCTGCAAAAGCGGTGTTAATGGCGGGCGAAACATCGTTTAATTGTCCTTGGCCGCTTACGCTGATTACGTTTTGAGCATTATTAAAAGCATTAAGGTTACTGCCAGCACCCAAAATATATAAATGTGGAATATGCGCCACTTGTTTTAAAATAGCATTGGCCGAGCCGTTTATGGAAGGTATTTGGTACAAAACCACCAAATCATATTTACCTACATTGCTTATACTTTCGCCCTCAAATTGTGTATTTACCACATAGCTTTTATTGCTTTGCAGGGCTTGTTTTAAAGCCGAAATATCGGGATGTGGTGCATTGGCATAAATTAATATTTTTTGCTTCTCATCTATAACTTCAACAAAAACGTTTTGTGCATTGTTGCTTAATGAAACTTCGTTACCGATGTTTTTGAGCGATACCGCTATTTTTTGTATTCCTTTTTTGGTAGTGTTAAGGTTAAACGTATAGGTTTTATAAAAATCGTTTCGGTCGATAATAATTGCTGTGCTAAACTTTTGCCCATCGCTGCTAAGCACATTTAATAATGTGGATTTTCCTTTGGCTTGTTTTGCAGCAACGCTAACTATTATCTGGTGTTGGTTTCCCAAATACACCAATGGGTTGTATTTAACATCGGCAATAAGCACATCTTTTTTGGCAATGGTATCGCCCAGGGCAATGGTATAAACTGGGCTTTTGGGCATTATACCTTCATCGCTTGGGTTTGCGCCTTGGTTAATTATCCCATCGGAAGCTACAATAATAGCCCCTATATTTTTTGCTTCGTAATCGGTTTTTATGGTTTCAAATAATTGCGAAAAATTGGTTTGCTGGGCGGTATAATTAAAATCGAAACCATCGTTTACCTTATCGCCAAAGTGATAAACCTTTACTTGGTACATGCTAGCCAGGCTTGCCTGCAACTGGCGCAATGCGGTTTCATATTGCGGCTTATTAAAATTTTTAGCTGCTGATAATGGTATAGATGTTGAATTATCTTGTGCAATAATGATGATTGGTTTTTCAACCCGCTTATGTACTTGCCCTATAAGTGGATTAAGCAATAACACACAAAGCAAGCTAATGAATACCCACCTAAATCCAAATAAAAATACCTGTAATGGTTTACTTTTAAGCTCCGAAATTTTATATAAAAAAACAGCATACAGCAAGCCCACTAGCAAGCAAAGCAAAAGCCACCAAGCAGGGTAATTGTTAAAGTTTATGAGTAAAAGCGAAGGCATTAATTGTGGCTTTGGCTAGCTTTAAAGGCAAGTAATTGAGGCGTATTAAGTACATTTTTAAAATTTAGGTTTATCAAACCATTATATAATAATTTATCCCCCGACCATAAGCTAGCGTTTAAAAATTTAGTTAATGCCACAAAATCTGTATCGTCTAAATCTATTTTTTTTGTTAATTGGCCGATGACTAACCATATATTGGTTGGTTGAGATACCTTATTATAAATTTTCAATCTCGTTTTTGGTTAATCCTGTTGCTGTAATAATAATTTCTAAAGAAACTCCATTTTGCTTTAATGATTTTGCAACTTCCATTTTCCCCTCTACTTTTCCTTTCTTTTCGGCCTTTTTAACCGCAAAATCAAGCCTACCAATTTCGTCTCTTTCTTTTATTGATGCTCGTTCATAATCCTCTAATTCTTGCTTTGTCCAATTTTGTTTATCGGCTTCTGTGTAGGCCTCTTTTAAGCCTTCGTCTTTTACACTTTCGGGAATTAAAGTTAGGTTTTCTGCATTTTTAATAAAATAAGTCCATTGGTCAATACTGGTTTCTAACTGGTCAATAGTTTTGTTAAATTTTGGTATTTCAATAAAATTAAATTCAATATCTTGTATAATTTGTTCTTTGGTTTCAACATCTAAAACTTTGTGTCGGCTAAAATAATTTTTATTTTTAGCTATCTCAAACTCAAGTATTCCAATAAAGTAAACAGGTTTTAATTTATTATATTCAACACCTTTGTTAATTTGTAAAACGTAGCTTTGAGATGTGTAGTAAAGAATTCGTTTGTTAAAGTAATCTAATTCTGCTACTTGCATTTCAACTATAAAGGTGTTTCCTTTCTCATCTTTTGCTTTTACATCAACGATAGTAGATTTTCCACCACTTAGTTTACCTAATTGATATGGGTTTGTAATTTCAACATCAATTATTTGCTCATTTTGAGGTAAGTCAATAACAGCGTTTAGAAACGAAATAAGGGATTTTTTCTTGCTGTTGTTTCCGAAAATTTTTCTGAACGCAATGTCATTAGTTATATCTACAAATTTCATAAAACAAATTTAGCATAAATTGTTCGAGTTTAGGTATCTACATACAGCGTAAGTTTAACAATAACTTCTTTGATGTGCTTACAATTTTCAGATTATCTAATTTTTTTTGCTTAAAAATAACGCTATTTTTTAGTAACGCCAACGCTCAAAAATTTCTAAAGTTTACTCCAACAAAAAAACACTCTCTACAACATCCCACCACATACCGAAATCACCTGCCCATTCACATACGCACTCATATCCGAAGCTAAAAATACGCATACATTGGCTACATCCTCAGGTTCGCCGGCTCGTTTTAAAGGAATATCTTTTTCCCAGCCTTCCACTACTTTGGGGTCTAATACGGCGGTCATTTCGGTACGGATAAAACCTGGTGCTACCACATTGGTACGGATATTTCTGGAACCTAATTCCTTAGCTATTGATTTAGAGAAACCAATAATACCAGCCTTTGAAGCTGCGTAATTGCTTTGCCCAGCATTGCCTTGTATGCCCACTACCGAACTCATATTGATAAAAACACCTTTGCGGTTTTTCATCATAATTTTTGATGCTGCCTTGGTGGTGTTAAATATAGATTTTAAGTTTACCTGTAATACATCGTCAAAGTTGTCTTCGGTCATACGCATTAAAAGGCCATCTTTGGTAATACCCGCATTGTTTACCACAATATCAATAGTGCCAAAATCGGCCACAATATTGTTAATCAATTCCTCGGCTTCGCTGGTTTTGGAAGCATCGGAACGGTAACCTTTTACTTTGGTGTTAAAAGCTTTAAGTTCGTTTTCTAAAGCCTCGCCTTGCGCTACCGATGATAGGTAGGTAAATGCTACATTAGCACCTTGTTCGGCAAATTTTTCGGCTATTTTTCGGCCTATTCCTTTTGATGCGCCAGTTATCAACGCTGTTTTTCCTTCTAATAATTTCATGTTTTAATATGGATGGTTAAAGGCGTAAAAATAATAATATTTATGATTTAGGTAGGATGTATGGTTATAAGACAGTTTAAAAATTAAAGGTGGCAATTAAAAAAACTGCTTGTGCCCGCAAAATAAGGGTAAACCAATAACTCCCCCTTAGTGTGCTTCTAACCAATTACTTCCTACCCCAATTTCTATCTCAATGGGCACTGTGGTTTTAATAGCAGTTTTCATACGGTGGCTAATAATGGCTTTCATAGCTTCCACTTCGGTTTTTAAAACATCAAACACAAGCTCATCGTGTACTTGCATGGTCATTTTTGATTGTAGGTTTTGGGCTTTAATATCTTGGTGAATGTGTATCATGGCAATTTTTATCATATCGGCCGCCGAGCCTTGTATGGGTGCATTTATGGCATTTCGTTCGGCGTAGCCACGTACGGTTGCGTTTGCCGAGTTAATATCTCGCAAATATCGCCTGCGCCCCATTAAGGTTTCTACATAACCGTTTTCGCGGGCTAGGGTTATGGTATCGGCCATATAACGTTTTATGCCAGGGTATTGCAAAAAATAGTTTTCAATAATTTCGGCAGCCTCCTTACGCGGAATGTTTAAACTTTGCGATAACCCAAATGCCGATTGCCCATAAATTATCCCAAAATTTACTGCCTTTGCATTACGGCGTTGCTCGGGTGTAACCTCATCTAAGCCAATGCCGTAAACTTTTGCAGCTGTGGCGGTATGTATATCTAGCTTATTAATAAAGGCTTCTAACATATTTTCTTCCTTACTTATTTCGGCAATAATGCGCAGCTCAATCTGCGAATAATCGGCCGATAGCAATACGTGGTTATCATCCCGTGGGATAAACGCTTTACGCACTTCGCGGCCACGCTCGGTTTTTATAGGTATATTTTGTAAGTTGGGATTGTTAGAGCTTAGCCTGCCTGTAGCTGCAACAGCTTGGTTGTATGAGGTATGTACACGGCCAGTACGTTCGTTTATCATCAAAGGCAAGGCATCAACATAAGTAGATTTTAGCTTTTGTAACTGCCTAAAATCCAATATATCTTTTACTATATCGCTTTTATGTGCCAATAATTGTAGTACATCTTCGCCAGTTTGGTACTGCCCAGTTTTGGTTTTTTTCGCTTTATCGTCTAGTTTTAATTTATCAAAAAGTACTTCGCCTAGTTGCTTGGGGCTGGCTAAATTAAATTTTACGCCCGCTTTTTCGTACACCGTTTTTTCTAATCTCTCAATCTCAATAGCTAACTCTTTAGAGTATAAGTTTAGTTGTTCAATATTTATTCGTACTCCTTCACTTTCCATATCGGCAAGCACATATATAAGTGGATTTTCTATTTCGTGTACTAGTTTTTCGCCGTCGGCGGCTTTTAACAAAGGCTCAAAAACGTGTTTTAATTGTAGGGTAATATCGGCATCTTCTACGGCATATTCTTTTACAATATCCACTTCTACATCACGCATATTGCCTTGGCTTTTCCCTTTTTTACCAATAAGCTCGGATATAGAAACAGGGGTATAACCCAAATAATTTTGCGCCAAAATATCCATACCATGGCGGGTATCGGGGTCTATTACGTAATGCGCTAGCATGGTATCAAACAGTTTACCACTTACGTTGATGCCGTAATTTTTTAGCACCATAATATCGTATTTTAGGTTTTGCCCTATTTTTTCAATCATAGAATTTTCTAATACGGCTTTAAATAATGTTACAGTTTTTAAGGCTTCGGCTTGGCTTGCATTAATAGCAATGTAAAAGCCTTCGCTTGGGTTAAACGAAAACGAAAGGCCTACCAGTTCGCAGGTATTGGCATCGGTGCCTGTGGTTTCGGTATCAAAGCAAAAATATTTTTGGTTGTTTAGCTGGGATATTAAATCGGCTATTTCTAGTGGCGTTTGCACTAATTGGTAATTGTGCGCTACGTTATTTATATTTTTACCGCCCTCTACTTCGGGTGGGGTATAAGTGCTTTTTGTTTCTTTAGCTGTGTGTGTTATAGGGCTACCAAATAAATCCATTTGGGCATCTGCTGATGCGGGCTTTGCGTTAGCTATGTTAAAATCATCACCAAAAACCCTACGACCAAGGGTTCTAAACTCTAACTCCGCAAAAAGGGGTTCTAACACTTCTCGGTTGGGTTTTTCTAAGCGGTAGCTTTCTTCGTTGAAACTTACAGGGGCATCTAATATAATGGTAGCCAGTTTTTTAGATAGCATACCTTGCTCGGCAAAAGCCTCTACGTTTTCACGTTGTTTACTTTTTAATTCGTGGCTGTTGGCAATAATATTTTCCATCGAGCCGTATTGTTTTATTAATAATTTGGCGGTTTTTTCGCCAATGCCGGGTATGCCGGGTATGCCATCCACGGCATCGCCCCAAAGGCCCAAAATATCTATTACTTGGTGTACATGTTCAATCTCCCATTTTGCCAAAACCTCGGGCACACCCATAATTTCAATATCGTTACCCATGCGGGCGGGCTTGTACACAAAAATATTGGGCGATACCAGCTGCGCAAAATCTTTATCGGGTGTCATACAAAAAACGGTAAAACCCTCAAGCTCGGCTTGCTTGGCTAGGGTGCCAATAATATCGTCGGCCTCAAAGCCATCGTATGTAATTACAGGGACATTAAAGCCTGTAATTATTTTTTTAACGTATGGTAGGGCTGCTTTTAAATCTTCGGGCATGGCCTGGCGGTGGGCTTTGTATGCCTCAAAATCGGTATGGCGTTCGGTAGGGGCGGCGGTATCAAAAACTACGGCAATATGGCTGGGGTTTTCCTTTTTTATTACCTCTAAAAGGGTATTGGTAAAGCCCATTACGGCCGAGGTATTGATACCCGATGAGGTAAACCTAGGGTTTTTACTTAACGCAAAATGGGCTCGGTATATTAATGCCATACCATCTAAAAGGAAAAGTTTTTTTGTCATTTTATATCGTTTACTAAAGCTATTTATCAAAAAAATAAAAACAAATGTACTTAAATTGATAAGGTAAATTTTAAATTATTTTAGGGCGTAACCCCCCCCGAAGGGGTAATGGCACTAACATAGAATAATTTATTTATATTTTCTATATTTACCCATTTTGGTTTTTCTATCATATTGTCTATATAGTTTTCTG
>RDYW01000030.1 GCA_004293485.1 Sphingobacteriales bacterium
ATACACCGAAATCATTACTTCGCCATAAGCACCTGTACTGCGTATGGCCACAAGATTGCCACGCTGGGTTTCGGGTAGCATTACTTCTTTACCAAAACAATCCGACGATTCGCATACTGGGCCCACTACATCGTATTTGGTATTCATATTTTTATCAAGCTGGCTTATGTTTTCTATTTGGTGGTAAGCTTGGTAAAGTGCGGGGCGTATTAACTCCGACATGCCAGCATCTAAAATAACAAAATTTTTATTTTTACCATTTTTAACGTATAATACTTTAGAAATTAAGCTACTACATTGCGCTACCAAGGCTCGGCCGAGTTCGAAATGTACTTCTTTACCGGGCTTAACTTCTAAAAAATCGTTAAAAATTTTAAAATAGGCTTCAAAATCTACCATAGCATCCTCATCGGGCTGGTGGTAATTTATACCCAATCCGCCACCTACGTTTAGTACTTTTACGGGCATTCCACGTTCTTCGAACCAGTTTTGCACTTCATTAACTTTTACACAAAGGCTTTTAAAAACATTCATATTGGTAATTTGCGACCCTATATGAAAATGTATGCCTAAAAATTTGAGGTTTTTACACGCTTTTAAGGCCTCGGCCACTGCGGGCAATTCCCACATGTTTATACCAAACTTGTTTTCATCAAGCCCTGTGGTAATATATTGGTGCGTGTGGGCATCTACATTGGGGTTTACACGTATGGCTATGCCAGCAGTTTTATTTTTTGCTTGGGCAAGCTCGTTTATAACAAAAAGTTCTTGCACACTTTCTACATTAAAGCAAAAAATATCAAGGTCGAGGGCTATATTTATTTCGCTATCACTTTTGCCTACACCTGCAAAAACTGTTTTTTGGGCATCAAATCCAGTTTCGTTGGCCCTTATTAATTCGCCACCCGATACACAATCGGCACCCAAGCCATTATCTTTTATTAAGGCTAAAATGGTTTTGTTACAATTAGCTTTTAAGGCAAAATGTACGTGAAAATTATACTTAGCAGCCGCAGTATTGCAGGCCGTTAAAGTATTTTTAAGCAAGCCCAAATCGTAGTAATAAAATGGCGTTTGTTGTTGGGCAAAACCAGCAACTATATTGGCATTAAACATTTGCCTCATATTGGTTAAAATTTTTTTAGTCGAATAAACGGTTATGTAAACTTCTTAGGGCTTCTACTTTATCGTCGGTTTTTACCAATAATGATATGTTATAGTTAGAACCTCCATACGAAATCATCCTTAGCGGGATATGTTTTAAAGCCTCAAATATACGTGATGCGTAGCCATAAGTTTCGGCACCCATATCGCCCACTACGCAAATAATAGAGTGGTTAACATCCACTTCTACAATGCCAAAATCGCTTAAATCTTTAGTTATTTCGCCTAAAAAACGGGTATCATCAATAGTAACCGAAACCGCCACTTCGGATGTGGTAATCATATCGATAGGTGTTTTGTAGCGTTCGAAAACCTCAAAAACTCGGCGTAAAAACCCATAAGCCAGCAACATACGGCTCGATTGTATTTTTATTGCCGTAATGCCATCTTTGGCTGCAATAGATTTTATTTTACCTTTTTCGCTTTCGCTAGATATTAAAGTGCCGTGTGCGGTGGGTTCCATAGTGTTTAATAACCTTACGGGGATTTTATATTTTTGCGCCGGAAAAACCGATTGCGGATGCAAAATTTTTGCACCAAAATAGGCCAATTCGGCAGCTTCATCAAATGATAAATTGGCAATAGGTTTAGTGCCTTTTACAATCCTTGGGTCGTTATTGTGCATGCCATCAATATCGGTCCATATTTGTACTTCTTCGGCTTTTATGCCCGCACCTATTAATGATGCGGTATAATCGCTACCGCCACGGCGTAAATTATCTATCTCGCCAAACGAGTTTCTGCAAATAAAACCTTGGGTAATAAATAGGTTTACATTAGGTTTAGCTTTTAGCAATGGGGTTAAATGTTCGGTAATAAAATCAACCACGGGTTCGTTATCTTCATCAATTTTCATAAAATCGAGAGCGGGTAATAGGGCTGATGCCACGCCAATTTCGCTCAAATAAATATGGTACAAGGTGGTAGAAAGTAACTCGCCTTGTGCTAAAATAATTTTTTCTTCGATGGTAGTAAAAATATGGTTGGCAAATTCGGCAATCAAATTAAAATGAAAATCGATAATGGTTTTTGCTTTTTCCAAATAAATAGCATCGGCATAAAGCTCTTTAATAAAAACTTCGTATTTATCTCTTAAAGTTTGCACCAATAAAGCCGCCTTGGGTTTATTGCCTTCTAAATAGGCTGCCGAAATTTCTACCAAATTATTGGTAGTACCCGATACGGCTGATAAAACCACTATTTGTTGCTCTTGAGGATTGATGATATCCAACAACTTTTTCATTCTATCGGGGCTTCCTACTGATGTACCGCCGAATTTTAAAACTTTCATTTAATTATTATTATGATTAGGATTATGCTGATTTTTAAAATCGGATAAAAATATACAAAAAAAAATAATTTTTGTAAATGATAGGGGAATATATTTAGTGGGTAATTTTAGTGGGATAGTGTTTAAAAAATTATTAACACCGGTGCCCGTAGCCCGAAAACAATTTGTGATTAGGCGAAAATTTCAGGGCACTGTACAATATACAAAAGTTAAGACCTTTACAAATAATTTCTTTAAATTTGTTTGTAAACTTTAAAGAAAATGACTAAACAACTAATACGATTTGATTGGGCTATCAAAAGACTCTTGAGAAACAAAGCCAATTTTGTTGTTCTTGAAGGTTTTTTAAGTGAGCTGTTGTTTGATACTATTAAGATTGAGCAAATTCTTGAAAGCGAAAGTAATCAAGAAACTGAAAATGACAAGTTTAACCGAGTGGATATTCTTACTCAAAACTCAAAAAACGAAATTATTATTATCGAAATACAAAGCAGTTACGAAATTGACTTTTTTCATAGAATGGCTTATGGTGTTTCAAAAAGCATTACAGAAAACTTAAATATTGGACAAAATTACTCGGAGATTAAAAAAGTAATTTCTATAAATATTGTTTATTTCAATCTTGGGCAGGGACAAGATTATGTTTACACAGGGAAAACAGATTTTATTGGTCTTCATCAAAATGATAAATTAGGACTTACAGATAAACAGAAAACTACTTTTTTAAAAAATGAAATTTCTGATATTTTTCCAGAGTACTACTTATTAAAAGTCAATCAATTTAATGACATAGCAAAAGATACATTGGACGAATGGATTTATTTTTTAAAAAACAGTGAAGTAAAAGACGAGTTCAAAGCAAAAGGATTGAAAGAAGCAGGAGAAGTTTTAGACATCATGCGGCTTCCCAAAGATGAAGAATATGGTTACAATCGTTATATAGACAGTTTGCGATTGAAAAGTAGCGAAATGTTTACTTTACAAACAGAAGCAGAATTTAAGGTTCGTGAAGAAAACAGTATTTCTATTGCAAAGAATGCAATCAATATAGGGCTTTCAAATGAACTTATTTCTACATTAACAAATTTAGAAATTCAAAAAATAAAAGAATTAAGGAACAAAATGAAAGAATAAATATTAGCTTAACATTGGGTTTTGTGCAAGCAAGGATTTAGTGGGTAGTAGCTAGTGGAATAGCGTTTAAGATATTATTTTGCATTAATTTATCAACGCTAAGCCCGAGGTTAGTTGCCTGGAAGCCCGAAAAGAATTTAAAATGGTAAGCCCGAGGCTATATGCCCGTAGCTTAAAAAGAATTTGTGATACCAACCCCAAAAAAAATTGCTCCCAAATATTATTTAGGAGCATTGTGTGTTTTTAAGCCAATTGCTTGTTTAGTTTTTCGGCTAATACCGATTTTGGTACTGCACCTATTTGTTTATCAACAATTTCGCCGTTTTTAAATATCAATAAAGCGGGAATATTTCTAATGCCAAATTTTACAGAAATTTCGGGGTTATGGTCCACATTTACTTTGCCTACCACAGCTGTTGTTTCAAAATCTTTGGCCAACTCTTCTACTACTGGGCCTACCATACGACATGGGCCACACCACTCGGCCCAAAAATCTACCAATACGGGCTTATCTGCTTTTAATACCAACTCATCAAAGTTGGCATCTGTTATTTCTAATGCCATAATTTTTATTTTTAATTTGTAAGTACAAAGATATGTTTTAGGTATGCTAGCCACAAATAGATTTTTATGATAATAACATAGTTTAAACTTATTTTTTTAGGCACTAAAAATTTCAAAAATTAAAAACTAAAATTATTAGCTTTGTTTTTTAATTTTTTTATGGATATAGGGTTAATATTAATAGCACTTGTGCTGCTTTTGGTGGCAGTTTTTTTATTTGTAAAGCGGCCAAAGGCAATAGAAGGCTTTTCTCAGGCCGATTTTATCGCACTAAAAACGAGCCTGGCCGTTGCCGAACAACAGGTTAAAAATGCCACAGAAAACGAACAAAAATTACTTTCACTGCAAAGGGAAGAAAAATTAGCCTCAGATAGTTTATTTATAGCTAGGATAGAGAAACTAGAGGCCGATAAATTGGCTATAGCCGAGCAACTAACCAACGAAAAAAAAAGGATGAGCCAGGCCGAGGAAAGCTTTAAGGCCCAACGCGAAAAACTGATAGAACAAAAACAGTTTGTAGATGAGTCGCACCAGAAGTTTAAAACCGAGTTTGAAAACGTAGCCAATAAAATACTAAAAGAAAAAACAGCCGAGTTTACCGAAGTAAATAAAACCAACTTAGATACGCTGCTTAACCCACTAAAAGAAAACATTAAAGCATTTGAAGACAAGGTAGATAAAGTGTATAAAACCGAAGCCGACGAACGCAACGTATTAAAAGGAACCATAGACCAAATGATGCTAATGAACAAAACCATGAGCATTGAAACCCAAAACCTTACCAAAGCACTTAAAGGCGATAATAAAAAACAAGGTAACTGGGGCGAAATGGTATTAGATAAATTGCTAGAAGGATCGGGCTTAATTGATGGGATAAACTACGCAAAACAGCAAAGTTTTACTGGCGACAATGGCAACCGCCTGCAACCCGATGTGCTGATACTTTTACCCGAAAAAAAACATATTGTTATAGATGCTAAAGTTTCGCTGGTGGCTTACGAGAAGCTGGTAAATAACGATGCCGAAGAAGACCGCGAAACGCTTACCAAACTTCATGTAAACTCTATAAAAACACATATAAATGGTTTGAGCGCCAAAAATTACCATGATTTGTATGGCATAAACTCGCCCGAATTTGTGTTACTATTTGTGCCTATCGAATCGTCGTATGCCATTGCGGTACAGTACGACCAAGAGTTATTTGACTATGCATGGAAAAAAAGGGTGGTAGTGGTTACGCCATCTACTCTTTTGGCTACGCTAAAAACAGTTGCTTCGATGTGGAAACAAGAGCAACAAACCAAAAATGCCATTGATATAGCTACCAAGGCGGGCCAATTGTACGATAAATTTGTTGGCTTTGTAGCCGATTTACAAAAAATAGGCGAGCATATTGATAAATCGCAAAAAGTATATGGCGATGCAATGGGAAAATTAAATACAGGTAATGGTAATTTGGTAGGTAGGGTTGAAAACCTAAAAAAACTTGGTGCAAAAACAGATAAAAATTTGGATGCTTATTTGCTTGAGGATTGATATTGTTAACGTTTTACCAAGTTTTTGTTAAGAGCAATTTTATTTTATCTCGAAACTTATCCTGTCAAATTTGTCGACAAGCTGTTGTATATTTATTGTCTGAATGACCAATTGCGAACATACTCGTCCTGAAAAAAGTTTACACATTCAAGACGTAATGGACATTTGTGGTGTTTTTTGATAGACGTTTGTTCCATGTGGACAAAAATGGTGGTCGATTTTTAGTATTATTTTGCAGGTTTAA
>RDYW01000054.1 GCA_004293485.1 Sphingobacteriales bacterium
ATAACAGACCTGTAAGAAAATTTGGTTATCTAACTCCTAATGAAGTATTTTTACAGCTTAAGGTAAGTGTTGCACTTATCAGTTGAACACAGCTAATACTAAATTTTGAAAATAAAGAAACTAAAAATATATTTACATATAAGTGCAACTGTTTGTTAAACTTTTCAGAATCCAATATTTCATATTTTAACATCACAGCACCATTAATAAAAGGTAATTATAAATGTATTTTTTCGATTACTTTTAACAATCAAAATTTCACAGGATTTAATAGTGATATATATCATGTCAAAATTATCTAAATTCCGCTGTTCCAATTATAACGCTCTTCGTGGTTTGCAACCTTGAAGAACGAATTTCTATTTATAATGCCCTTTAGCAGAAAGCAAATTGATAGAATCATTTAAAACTTCGTAAACTAATCTATGTCCTCGGCTCTTCCACATATAACCGCTCTTAAAAATTTGCAACCTCGAAGCTTAAATCCTAGGGTTTGTAACCCGTAAAACAAATGCCTAATAAAATGTGCATATGCTTGATTGTTTTAGCTAAGTTTATTTTCGGATTGTAAATCCTGTAGAGCAGGGTAAAAAGGAAATTTTTAAACCTATTTATTAAAAATTATTTTTATAAATTTGACTTATGAGAAAGTTAAAAAATGCTGAAACTAATTATGCTATACCCTCAAATGCAATGACCGAAAAAGAAATGCAATTGATGGTAACACAAGCGCAGGCAGGTAAGTTTTATTCTATGCAGGTGTTAAAGCAAAAAATTGCCCTGTGGAAACTGAAATACGCCCAGTAATTGTAAGCGAAATTGCGCTAAAAAGCTTAGCGCAAATTTATAATTACGGTGTCGAAACATTTGCTTATAATGCCGCAACGCTGTTTATAGATGAATTATATTTTCGCATTTCTCAGCTATCTTCGGCTTACTTATTGCACCCCGAGTGTCATTTTTAAACTACCAAAACCAACATTTATAGAAATTTAATTCACGGTAATTATATGGTTATATATCGTATTACAGCTAAAAAAATCGAAGTTTTAAATGTTTTACACAGTAGTAGAAGTCCAACTAAAATTAAGGCATCAAAAAAAATTAAAGTATAAGTTGTAGATTTTATTAACGCTCTTTGAAATTTGTAATTTCGATTATAAATCGTAGGGTTTGTAACCCGTTAAAAGCAAATGCCCCATTGCCGTAGTGCGTGTCCCACGCACTACTAATTTTACTTTCCTATACAAAACTTACTAAATATAGTCTCCAGCAAATCATCAGTAGTAATTTCGCCTGTTATTTCACCTATAAAATAAAGGGCTTGTTTAATATCGGTTACTAAAAAATCGGAGGTTATGGGGTTATCAATACCGTACAATACATTATTTAAAGCAGTTTCGGTTTTTTGTAAGGCTTCTAAATGGCGTATGTTACTTACAATTACTTCGTCGGTATTTATGGCGTTAATATTGGCGGCTTTTATAAGTGCTTGTTCTAAAACAGCGATGTTTATCAATTCCCTGGCCGATATATAAATAAAATTACTAGCATTGGTAAAAGTATGCGAAACTGTTGTAACGTTTTCATCATCAGCTTTATTGATAATTAAAAGTAGTTTGCTATTATTGCTATTTGAGTTTTGTAGGTCGTTCACAATCTGCGTTAGCTCGGCTTCGGAGGTTTCTCTAGGGTCTAAAAGGTAAAGCACTATTGATGCTTGTTTTATTTTTTCAAAAGTACGTTCTACGCCTTTTGCTTCAATAACATCGGTAGTTTGGCGTATGCCAGCGGTATCAATAAACCTAAAACGGATACCGCCGAGGGTAATTTCGTCTTCAATAGTATCGCGGGTGGTGCCTGCAATTTCTGATACAATAGCCCGTTCTTCGTTTAAAAGAGCGTTTAAGAGTGTCGATTTCCCCACATTAGGTTTCCCCACTATGGCAACAGGTACACCATTTTTTATCACATTACCCATCTCGAACGATTGTATTAAACGAGAAATTACTTTCGAAATATTTAGTATTAAAGTTTTCAGTTGCGCTCTGTTGGCAAATTCTACATCTTCTTCTCCAAAATCTAGCTCCAGCTCAATCATCGATGCAAAATAAACCAACTGTTCTCGTAGGTTTTTTAACTCGCTCGAAAAGCCGCCTCGCATTTGCTGTAAGGCCAATTGGTGTGATGATTTTGAACCCGATGCTATCAAGTCGGCAACGGCTTCGGCCTGTGATAAATCTAAACTCCCGTTAAGGAAAGCCCGAAGCGTAAACTCACCTGGCTTAGCCGCTTGGGCACCATTTTTTATACAAAGTTTAATGATACTTTCGATAATATAAGGCGAACCGTGGCAACTTATTTCTACCACGTTTTCTTTGGTGTAAGATTGTGGTGCAATAAATAAAGCAAGCAATACTTCATCAATAAGCAAGTCGCCATCTTTTATAGTACCAAAATGCAGGGTATGCGAAGGCAAGTTTTCGAGGTTTTTGCTGGTAAAAATTTTATTGGCAATGTGTATAGCATCAATCCCCGAAAGGCGAATAACAGCAATAGCACCCACGCCAGTGGCGGTGGCTAAAGCTACAATAGTAGGGTGTATGTGGTTTTGCATGGTGGCAAATGTACGCAATTGGCAGCGTAGCTTTTAAAACATAATTTAACCTTAATGGCACTAAAATTATGTACAATAAATTTAATTTTTTGATCGTAGCTAGTGGGTAAATTTTTGATAAAAAAAGCAGTATTATTTATTATAAATTTGCCAAGCAATACAATAAACCTCATGCAGCAAAATAAACAAACTAAAAGAGTAACTACCCATACTTTACAGGAAATGAAAAACGCTGGCCAAAAAATTGCCATGCTTACCGCCTACGATTATTCGATGGCTACCGTAGTAGATAGTGGTGGTATTGATGTGATATTGGTGGGCGATTCGGCATCGATGGTAATGGCAGGTAACGAAACCACTTTACCCATCACGCTCGATAATATGATATACCATGCCAATTCGGTAGTTAAAGCAACTAAAAGGGCCTTAGTAGTGGTTGATTTACCCTTCGGTTCGTATCAAGGAAACTCTAAAGAAGCCCTAAATTCGGCCATTCGTATGATGAAAGAATCGGGGGCACATGCCGTAAAGCTCGAAGGTGGCAAAGAAATTGCCGAATCGGTCGAACGTATTGTAACCGCTGGCATCCCAGTAATGGGGCATTTGGGCTTAACCCCTCAATCTATCTATAAGTTTGGTACTTACACCGTACGAGCCAAAGAACAAGCCGAAGCCGAAAAGCTAAAACAAGATATTAAAATTTTAGAAACTATTGGATGTTTTGCCGTAGTGCTCGAAAAAATACCCGCATCGCTTGCTGCCGAGGTTACACAATCGGTACACATACCCACAATTGGTATAGGGGCGGGCAATAATTGCGATGGGCAGGTGCTTGTAGTTAATGATATGATAGGACTTACCAAAGGCTTTACCCCTCGTTTTTTGCGGCAATACCTTAATCTATTCGATGAGATAAATAATGCCGTTGCCAGTTATGTAAAGGATGTAAAAACTGGAAATTTCCCGAACGATAAAGAACAATATTAATAAATAACCTGTCGATAAAATATCTTTCATTGTAAATGAAAGATATTATTCATTTGTAATGGATAATATATTTTATTTGAGCTAATATATTTTCGATATGATATTAGAAAGCCCAATAGCCCTAGTTTTTAGATACACAAAATGCAAATTTAAAAATACAAGCTTGGGTTTTATACGGTAAAAATTACAAAACTTGCAACTTGTTGATAATTTTGCCCTCATTATAACAGGTATTAGGCGGTGCGGAAAAAGCATATTGCTTTATCTATTGTTGCGGCAAAATTTGGTTTAAACTTTGTTTTTATATTTTAAAGATACCCGTTTTGCTGATTTTGAAACCGAAGAATTTATCCGACCAGGTAAAATAATAAAAGTAATGCCAGCTTACCTTTATATGGGTTAATTTTACTGATAAATATCATGTGTAAGCGCTACCTTAATACACTCAATTTTTTTAAGTTTGCAAACACAATATAAAAAAAAATGACACCAGAAACCGAACACGTACAATGCTTAATTATAGGCTCGGGGCCAGCAGGATATACCGCAGCTATTTATGCGGCTAGGGCCGATTTAAAACCACTCATGATAACAGGTTTAGAAATGGGTGGCCAACTTACCAAAACCACCGATGTAGAAAATTTTCCTGGCTACCCTAACGGCGTTATGGGGCCCGATATGATGGAAGATTTTAGAAAACAAGCCGAGCGTTTTGGTACCGATATTAGGTTTGGTTACGTTTCGTCGGTTGATTTTTCGGGGGGCGTACACAAAGTAGTGGTTGATGATAGCAAAACCATAACTGCCGATACGGTTATTATTTCTACCGGTGCATCGGCAAAGTGGTTAGGTTTACCTTCTGAAGAAAAGTACAATGGTTTTGGCGTTTCGGCATGTGCTGTATGCGATGGTTTCTTTTTTAAAAACCAAAACGTGGCTATAGTAGGTGCTGGCGATACCGCCGCCGAGGAGGCAACCTACCTTGCCAAATTATGTAAAAAAGTATATATGATTGTAAGGCGAGATGAGTTCAGAGCCTCTAAAGCAATGGTAAACCGTGTGTTAAACACCCACAATATCGAAGTACTTTACAATACCGAAACCAAAGAAATTTTAGGCGATGGAAAAGTAGTTACCGCCGTTAAAGTTTTTAATAACCAAACCCAACACGAGCAAGATTTAGAAATAACAGGTTTTTTTGTAGCCATTGGCCATAATCCCAACACCAAAATATTTAAAAATTGGTTAAAAATGGACGATACAGGCTACCTAATTACCAAGCCCGATAGTACCGCTACCGATATTGAAGGCGTTTTTGTATGTGGCGATGCACAAGATAAACTATGGCGACAAGCCGTAACAGCTGCAGGCACAGGCTGTATGGCGGCTTTAGAAGCCGAACGTTATTTGGCTGCTAAAGAGTTTGCATAAACTATTTTTTAATCCCAACATTTTTTGTATGTATGGGTACTTAACTAAAAACGAAATGAAAATTTATACCAAAACAGGCGATAAAGGCCTTACATCGCTTATTGGCGGTACACGCGTACCCAAAAGCCACATCCGTATAGAGGCTTACGGCACTGTAGATGAGCTAAATGCCTATATAGGATTAGTAAGAGACCAAGTAGTTGGCCAAAACGAAATACAGGTTTTAAAAGAAATACAAGATCGCTTGTTTACCATTGGTGCCGTTTTAGCTGCCGATTACGAAAAAACCAAACAAAAATTACCCGATTTATTAAACTCGGATATAGAGCTGCTAGAAAAAGAAATAGATACCATAAACCAATACTTACCCCCATTAAAACATTTTATTTTGCCTGGTGGCCATGTTTTAATAGCACATTGCCATATTGCCCGTTGTGTATGCCGCAGGGCCGAAAGAGCTGTAGTTTACCTTGCTCAACAAAATTTTGTAGACGATAAAGTGATTGTTTATTTAAACAGATTATCCGATTATCTTTTTATACTATCTCGCAAAGTAGCTTTTGATTTAAAAGTACCCGAAAATATTTGGGTGCCAAGAATGTAAAAATGTGGATAAGTTTTTTAGGTTAAACCGATTTTTAAATTATTTTTGCGAAAACAAATAAAATCACATAAAATATGTATTGGACACTAGAATTGGCATCACACTTAGAAGACGCTCCATGGCCAGCTACAAAAGACGAATTAATAGATTACGGCATACGTTCTGGTGCCCCAGTAGAAGTAATCGAAAATTTGCAAGCACTTGAAGATGATGGCGAACCTTATGAAAACATAGAGGAAATTTGGCCCGATTATCCTACCAAAGACGATTTCTTTTTTAACGAAGACGAATATTAATCATAAAAGGCTCGGTACGTTTATCGAGCCTTTTATGATCATATTTATTAATACTACGCTTTATCACAATGCTTATCTAAAATTATTTATTACTACCTAACCTAAAACCAAAGCCAAACGTAGATTTAAAAAAGCGTAAGCCAAGGGCAAAAACTTAAGCCTACAAGCGGTATCTGATACCCTTGCGCAACACAATTTTAGTGTACTACCCTTTTTGTAATCCCCCAGTAATACTACCGATGCTTTAATATTAGGTTTATACCAAGCTGAGCAGTTGGCATTTGCAATAGTTTATTTGCCTTTAATTTTTTATTTACATTTATTTTGACCATTAAAATTTAGCGTACTATTAAAATCGTTAGGTGTAAAACACAAAAAAATATACAGCTAATAATGTACGTAGCGAAGTAAATATTACCCTAATAACGGCCATTGCACTAGCAAAAGCATTAAACATTGCGTTAAAAGATTTTTATGATTTTTAAAAAGCCGTAAATGTTAATAGCCCCTCCCCCATTTTAGCTATTTTTAAATAAAAATGTAAAAATAATTTTTATACCATCAGCGATTTACAAAATCACATAATTCATTTTTTAGTTTTATGAAACAATATTGAAAAAAAAATTAGTTAGCCTACCACCTCTAATTTTAAAACCCCATAAAAAAAAATCATATTTGTAAATGATTAAAATTACCCTTCCCGATGGTTCGATAAAAGAATTTGAACAAGGAATTACTGCACACCAAATTGCTTTATCTATATCCGAAGGCTTGGCCCGCAATGTATTGGCTGCCGAAGTTGATGGCCAAACTTGGGATAGCAACCGCCCAATAACCGACGATGCCATTGTTAAATTACTTACGTGGAATGATGCTGGTGGTAAAGCTACTTTTTGGCATTCATCGGCTCATGTATTGGCCGAAGCATTAGAAGCCTTATACCCAGGCACTAAATTTGGTATTGGCCCCGCTATTGAAACTGGTTTTTATTACGATGTTGATTTTGGCGACCACGAAATATCGTCCGACGATTTTAAACGTATTGAAGATAAATACTTAGAATTGGCAAGAGCCAAAGCCGAATTTTCCCGTACAGCGGTAACAAAAGCCCATGCCATAGATTATTTTACCCTTAAAGGGGATGAGTATAAGTTAGATTTGATTAAAGACTTACCCGATGGCAGCATAACTTTTTACCAGCAAGGCAACTTTACCGATTTATGCCGAGGGCCACACATACCTAATACCAGTTTTATAAAAGCGGTTAAACTAACCAATATTGCGGGTGCGTATTGGCGTGGCGACGAAACTAAAAAACAACTAACCCGTATTTATGGCGTAACTTTCCCTAAACAAAGCGAACTTACCGAGTATTTACTGATGATAGAGGAAGCCAAAAAACGCGACCACCGCAAGTTGGGTAAAGAGCTGGAATTGTTTACGTTTTCGGATAAAGTAGGTATGGGCTTACCGCTTTGGTTACCCAAAGGAACGGCTTTGCGAGAGCGATTGGTATCGTTTTTACAAAAAGCACAACAAAAAGCAGGTTACGAACAAGTAATTACGCCACATATTGGGCATAAAAATTTGTACATCACATCGGGCCATTACGAAAAATATGGTGCCGATGCTTTTCAGCCGATAAAAACACCACAAGAGGGCGAAGAATTTTTTTTAAAACCAATGAACTGCCCACACCATTGCGAAATTTATAAATTTAAACCACGGTCGTACAAAGATTTACCCATTAGGTTGGCCGAGTTTGGTACCGTTTACCGTTACGAGCAAAGTGGCGAATTACACGGCCTTACCCGTGTACGTGGTTTTACGCAGGACGATGCGCATATTTTTTGCCGCCCCGACCAAGTAAAAGATGAGTTTAAAAAAGTAATTGATTTGGTATTATATGTTTTTAAAGCTTTAGGATTTGAAAACTATACCGCACAAATTTCATTACGCGACCCAGCCAAAAAAGCAAAATATATAGGTAGCGACGAAAATTGGCATCTATCTGAAACTGCCATTATTGAAGCCGCCGAAGAAAAGGGCTTAAACACGATTACCGTTTTAGGCGAAGCCGCATTTTATGGCCCTAAATTAGATTTTATGGTTAAAGATGCCTTGGGGCGTAAATGGCAATTAGGTACCATACAGGTTGATTATAACCTACCCGAACGTTTTGAACTGGAATACACGGGTAGCGATAATTTAAAACACCGCCCAGTGATGATACATAGAGCACCTTTTGGTTCGCTAGAACGTTTTGTAGCTGTATTGATAGAGCATTGTGCAGGTAATTTTCCGCTTTGGTTAATGCCCGAACAATTTATTGTATTGCCAATTTCAGAAAAGTACGAAGAATATGCAAAAAGTGTTTTAGATTCACTAAATAATAACGATATTTGCGGGCTTATTGATTTGAGGGACGAGAAAATTGGTCGTAAAATTAGAGATGCAGAAATCAAAAAAATACCTTATATGATAGTTATAGGGGAAAAAGAAATGCTAAGTGGCATTGTTTCTGTAAGAAAACATAGTGAAGGAGATATAGGAGAAATGACGATTGATGCGTTTGCAAATCATTTAAAGCAAGAAATAAAAATTAGTAATTAAAACTGGAGGATTATTATCAGACCAAAATTAAACCCGAATAGAGCAAGAAGAGTTACCGAACCACTGCACAATATCAATAAGCGTATTAGAGCTAAGGAAGTTAGAGTTGTTGGGGAAGATATTGAGCAGGGGATTTATCCCATAGAAAAAGCCTTAGAAATGGCTATTGAAATGGATTTGGATTTGGTAGAAATTTCGCCTAACGCTATACCGCCTGTTTGTAAAATTGTTGATTATAACAAATTTGTTTACGAACAAAAGAAAAAGCTAAAGGAAATAAAATCGAACGCTAAGCAAACGGTAATTAAGGAAATACGATTTGGCCCTAATACCAGCGACCACGATTTTCAGTTTAAGCTAAAACACGCCGTGGCCTTTTTAGAAGCTGGCGAAAAAGTGAGGGCTTACGTTCACTTTAAAGGCCGAGCAATTGTTTACAAAGAGCAAGGAGAAATTTTACTTTTAAAATTTGCCCAAGCCTTAGAAGATGTAGGTAAAGTAGAATTACTACCTAAATTAGAGGGTAAACGAATGTTTTTAACAGTAGCACCTAAATCATTAAAAAAATAAATAACAGGTAATTTAAAATTAATTTTATGCCAAAAATGAAAACCAATTCCAGTGCCAAAAAGCGTTTTTCGCTTACTGGAACCGGTAAAATTGCAAGAAAAAGTGCTTATAAAAGCCACATTCTTACCAAAAAAACCACCAAACAAAAACGTAACTTAACTAAAACTAGTTACGTATCGGATGGTGATATGGGCAATGTAAAGCGTATGCTTTGCATTGGAAAATAACAAATTTTTTTAACCAGGTATGCGGTTACAAGTTTCTTTTAATTAAGAACACCGTACACCAAAAAACTTAATTACTATGCCACGTTCGGTTAACGCAGTTGCGTCAAGAAGAAGAAGAAAAAAAATCCTTAATATGGCCAAAGGCTATTGGGGATCCAGAAGCAAGGTTTACACCATTGCTAAAAACACCGTTGAAAAAGGTTTACAATATGCCTTTAGAGATAGAAGAGTAAAAAAACGCGAATTTCGCTCGTTATGGATTCAACGTATTAATGCTGCCACTAGGCAATATGGCATTTCGTACAGCCAATTTATTGGTAAAGTAGCTGCCAAAAATATTGGTTTAAACCGTAAAGTATTGGCCGATTTAGCAATGAATCATCCAGAAGCTTTTAAAGCCGTTATTGAGGCTGTAAAATAATAAAATTTAGATTTAGGGTTTGTATAAAAAAGGAGTGCGGAAACGTACTCCTTTTTTATACAAATATTTTTTAGCCTGAGTTAGATGATTAAACTTTAGAGCAATTTTTTGTTAATCAATGTTATTAACGATTTTAGAGCGTTAACGATGGGAGCGGCCTGCCGGCTGGTAGGCGGGCATCCTTTTTATTTATTGCCCCCAATTTACCCATTTTGGGGTTAGGGGCAATAAATAAAAAGATATAGCGGACAGCGTGTTAAAACGCCCAAATCATAATTAAAAGTATAAAAAACAATGGTTTAATAATATAACTCGGGTTATTAAACGTTTTTGATTTTATTAATTTCAACCAATAATTTTTCACGTGTAGGCTGGGTAACATTAACCAATGGTAAACGTAAATAATCATTACAAAGGTTTAAATGCTGCATGGCGGCTTTTATGCCTGCGGGGTTACCATCGGCAAAACATAAACGAGTGAAAGGTAAAAAACTATAGTGTGCTGGCTTTGCCTCGTTAAAATTACCAGCAAGGCAATTACGAACCATGTGCGAAAACTGCGCTGGTATAGCATTAGCTATTACCGAAATTATACCATCGGCACCTAAGGCTATCATAGGTAACGAAATAGGATCGTCACCTGATACGAGCTGAAAATTTGCAGGTTTTTTTTCTAAAATCTCATTTATTTGTTCGAAATTACCCGAAGCTTCTTTGATACCTATAATGTTATTTACATTGATTGCTAGGCGTAAAGTAGTTTCGGCACTTATATTCATACCCGTACGAGGGGGTACATTATACAAAATTATTGGCAGTAGCGATGCATCTGCAACAGCTTTATAATGCTGATATATTCCTTCTTGAGTTGGCTTGTTGTAATAGGGAGATACTGAGAGTATAGCCACATAACCTGGTGTATTAAAATTATTTACTTGCTTTACAATTTCGGCTGTATTGTTGCCCCCAATACCCGCTACAAGGGGTACTCGGTTATTTACTATTTTAGTTGTAAAAGTAAAAATAGTTTCTTTTTCTTTATCTGTTAAAGTAGCAGTTTCGCCTGTAGTGCCTAAAACAACAATATACTCTACACTACCTTTTAATATATGTTCGATACAGCGTTCGAGTGAAGCATAATCTATTTCTAAATTTGCCAAAAATGGGGTTATCAATGCTACTCCAGTACCTTTTAGGTTAATCATTTTGTGGTTTTAAGGAGGTTTTATAATTTTCACAAAAATATAAAAAAATTTGATTGAATACAATCTACTTTTAGCATTAAAATAGTAAGCTAAAACAATGTTAACCATAAAAATATTTTTTTTATGGCAGAAATATTTTTTGTAACAAAAAAGTTACGCTATATTTAACCAATGGTTAATTAAGTTATAAATTTTATAAAATATTTTTTAATTAGCTGTAAATAAATATTTTAGTTTAAATAAATTATCAAATTATGAAACAAATATTCAAACTTTTATTTGCCATTAATCTTGTTTTTGGTGGCATTGCTTTCGGCCAAACGGTTTCTATTGATGCAAGCCAAGCTGGCAGGCAACAATTAATAGATGGTTTTGGCACTTGTTTATCGGGCAACTCGGGCGAACAGCAATGGTTTCAAAACCTTTATTTTGATGATGCTGCTTGTTCGATACTTAGGTTTGATATGACACCTACCTTTAAAGCACCATATTCAGATAATACTTATAATTCTCCATGGTTTCACGACAATCCATCGTTACCTGGGCCTGATGATAACAATGTACGTACATACACCAATGCAAGCGATTATACCAAAACGTTTGCGGGTAAAAATGCGCAAATAGCCATTATGGGCCCCGATATAAATAGTAATATTAATTTTTTCGATTTTAGTGCTACTGCACCTAATGCGGCAGGTATAATGTCGGCTTTGGGTGATACAAAAAAAATTGCGCTTGGCGATTTCAAAATTACGGGTTCAATTTGGTCGCCTATGCCTTGGATAAAAATAGCTTCGGGCAATACGTATCAAAATTCAAGCGGTATATTGCCAGCTAATAATACACCATTTCCTTTTATATGGGGGGGTAATTTTGTTGGTGGAAAAATTGATGTAAGTAACATACCTTTACCAGTATTTTTTGATGGAGTACAAAACACTAGTGCATTAACACAATTTGCTAGAGCCACAGCCGCTTTTATACGAGGATTTCAAAATATTAATAATGTTAAGATGTATTCTTTTAGTATTCAAAATGAGTTAAATTTTGAAACTTTTTACAATAGTTCGTTTTATCCACTTTCGTCTCAATATATTACCGCTTTAATAGCTGTAAGAAAAGAGTTAGATAAATATGATGATTTAAAAGATATTAAAATAATGGGGCCCGAGGATTTGTTAAGCGACGCAACCTATGCCCTATGGCAGTACGGCGGTGGCGAAACCGAGGTGCATAAAAATCTTCAATATTTACAAAATATAGCTGCCGATGCCGAGGCTACTAATGCGCTAAGTTATTTTAATATACATGGTTACGCTGTAGATGGCATAGGTTCGGCTGGTGCCAACCCTGTATCGTGGGATAGGTGGGCTAACGGCTGGACAACATCGCCCGCCCCAGGGCTACCCGATAAAGTAAGTGGGTTTAAAGCTTATGGTAAAAAATCGTGGATGACCGAAACTTCGGGCGAAAACCCAGCGTGGATATGGCCAACAACGGGTTTTCCTAACGGTGGAGGATTTAGTATTGCTTTAAATATTTACCAAGCATTAACTACAGGCTATCAAAGCGGTTACGTATATTGGCAAATGTCCGATGATGGGAATAATGCAAGCGAATCTACACTTACAGGCTCGTCTGTTGAGGCAAATTCGCCTAAATATATTGCTTTTAAGCATTTTTCTAAATATATACGGCCTAATGCTATAAGGTTAAATGCTACGTTTACAGGAAGTTCAGATAATATTGCTGCTACGGCTTTTGTTCATGATGCCAATAAATCGCTCACTTACGTTTTAATAAATTCTGAAAATTCAGCTAAAAATGTTACCATTAATGTACCCACAAATTTAGGTTTTACCTTAAACAAATTAGATGGCTACAACTCTAGCAACAATACTTACTGGCAAAATACCCAATACTATATTGAAGCAAATAAAATTAATATAACCATGCCAGCATATAGTGTAACCACACTTTATGGCAGTGTACCTAATGTGTTAAGCGTAAGTTTAATTGATTTTACTGCAAAAAACACCCTAGCCGGAATCCAATTAAATTGGAAAACTACCAGCGAACGTAATAATATAGGTTTTGAGGTTTTAAAATCAACTGATGGTGTAAATTATAGTAATATTAATTACGAAAAATCTAAGTCTACAAACGGTAGTAGCGCTACTACGCTTATATACAAAATTTTAGATAAAGAATCTAGCCCTCAAGTGGTATATTACAAATTAAACCAAGTAGATGTAAATGGTAATAAAACATCTTATGGCCCTATAAAAGTAAAACCAGTTTTTAATACTAACGAAGTAAAGTTATATCCAAACCCAGCTACAAATATTTTTTATATTAGTACAACACAAAATTATGCCGAGGTAAGTATAACTTCATTAAGCGGTAAAGTAGTAAAAACTTTTATCGCCCAAGATAAAGTTACACCTATAGATGCTAGTAACTGGGCAAATGGTGCTTATATTGTACAAATAAAAAATGATTTACAAACAGTAATAAAAAAATTAGTGCTTAGTAAATAAATTTCTTAAAAATAGGTTGCATAAAAAAAACGCTTTTTACACAAATAAAAAGCGTTTTTTGTAGGCATATGTTGCTTAAAATATAAACTATTGAGCAAATTCAACATCTGAGGCTGTTTTTTCTGCTTTAGCTTTTTTTGTTGTTTTAACTACTTTTGTTTTTTGCGGTAATCTTAGCCCTGCCACTAAAAGGTGTACCAAATATTTTTTTAAAAAATCACTTAACAGTTACGATATAAAATTTAAAATTATAAATCAACCCAAATTAGATGTGCCTTTAAATACCTTATATGTTTTAATTTGTTTGTGTTTACAACTTGTGTAGGTATAATAAGCAACAAAAATTCGCGTACAAGTACCTAAACAACGGGTTTTTAAAAAAATTAGTAGGACCAAAATAACGCTTTTACTAAGCTTAACAAAACGATTATAAAAAACCGTTACAGGAAACTCGGCTTCCATAAGTTGTTGTACATAAAAATATATAATGAAGCTTAAAACAGTTAAATCCAACCATTCGTAACAAAAAAAAGCGATAAACATGCTTTTAAACAATTTAGGAGGCTGCCTAGTATTGGTACTAATAATGAAGTTTTTAGAAATACTTTCAAAACCTTTGCAAAATTAATCATCTAAGCAAAAAAAATGGCTAATTTTTTAGTTTGAACAGTAGTTTACAATGTTAATTGCCTATTTTCTAAAAAATAGCTATGTTAGCAAATTAATAATCCAGTAAACCATAAAATATAATGAATAACATCAAAAACAAAAACTATGGCTCAGCATTGTACACGCTTATTATTGTTTTCTTTTTTTGGGGCTTTGTAGCCGCCAGTAACGATATACTGATACCTGTTTTTAAAAAAGCATTTAATCTTTCTCAGTTTCAAAGTCAATTAGTATCGTTTGCATTTTATATTGCATACACTATAGGTTCGATAATATATATGGGTATATCTTTTATATTGAAGCAAGATTTAATCAATAAAATAGGCTATAAAAACGGATTAGCCTTAGGTTTGTTGATATCAGCTATAGGTACACTGTTGTTTTACCCAGCTGCAAACTTAGCATCATTTCCGCTAATGCTATCAGGGTTATTTGTAGTAGCTTTAGGTTTTGCACTCCAACAAACCGTTGCTAACCCCTTAGCAATTGCTTTAGGTTCTATAAATACTGGTTCACAAAGGCTTACTTTAGCTGGTGGCATTAATAATTTTGGTACAACCATTGGTCCGCTAATCGTAAGTTTTGCCATATTTGGCAGTAACGCATCAAGTGATATTAGTATCGAAAGTGTAAAAATACCTTATTTGGTATTAGGTGTAGCTTTTATATTGGTAGCTGTACTGTTAAAATTCTCGGCAATACCAGATAAGCCAGCTATTGGAGACGAAACAAACCATAGCGATATAAACGCAAAAAATTCGGCGCTTAAATACCCACAATTGGTGTTAGGAATGATAGCCATTTTTGTTTATGTAGGTGTTGAGGTTTCTACTGCCAGTAATTTACCCGCATATATGGAAAAAGATTTGGGCTTTACTATAAAAGATGTAGCGCCTTATATTTCGTTGTATTGGGCAAGTTTGATGATTGGCCGCTGGACAGGTGCCGTAGAAGCATTTACCGACAAAATTAGCTTGCAAAAAACATTACGATTTATTGCTCCGTATGTAGCTTTTGGCGTATTTTTAATAGTAAATGCGTTAGCAAAAAATAACTTAACTCCTTTTTATATTTATGGCGTAGTAATACTGGTATTAATAGCTGCAGATATAAGTAGCCAGGGAAATCCTGCCCGTATGCTATTGATATTTTCGGCTTTAGGTATTTTAGCTTTATTAATCGGTATTTTTACAAAAGGAATAGTAAGTGTTTATGCTTTTACCAGTGTAGGTTTATTTTGTAGCACCTTATGGCCATGTATTTTTACTTTAGCAGTAAGTGGGCTAGGCAAAAATACCAGTCAAGGCAGTAGTTTTTTAATTATGATGATTATGGGTGGTGGTATGATAAGTATATTACAAGGTTATGTATCAGAGTTTATTGGTATACAATATAGCTATGTTGTTGGTATTTTATGTTTCGCTTACTTGGCTTATTATGCTGTTAAGGCTAGTAAAATACTTAAAAAGCAAGGTATTAATTTCGAAAGTAAATTAACTGCTGCACATTAAGGAGTAATTTTTTTACAAATTATATACATGGCAAAACTAGCTTTCGATGATATCTTTATGAATCTGGCAACAGATTTGGCCCAAAAATCTCATTGCGTAAAAGCTAAAGTAGGTGCGGTGCTTACTAAAGATACCCGAATTATATCAATCGGTTATAATGGGCCACCTGCAGGCACACACAATTGTGATGAAGAGTGGCCAACTGAGGGTTGCGCTCGCGATTCTCGAAATTCTTGTTCCTTAGCTTTGCATGCCGAAGAAAACGCTATTTTATATGCCGTAAAAAACGGGGCGCAAATACAAGGGGCAACTTTATATTGTACCCTTTCGCCCTGTATTGCTTGTGCTAGGTTAATACTTACTTCAGGTATAAAAAAAGTTTTTTATAAACATTCCTATGCCCAATACAAAGGCTTAGCCAGCGATGAAGGCGTTGATTTTTTATTACGATTTGGGGTAAATTGCTTTAAATTATAGTATTAAAAATATTTATGTATAAAAAAATACAGTATCATAAACCCAATTTAATCATACTTTCATCCAAAATATTAAAACTAATTTTAACCTTAACTGTATAACCTATTAATTAAGGTGCACACTAAATAATAACTATGTTTTTTGATTTTTTTAAAAAAAATGACACTCTGCCAAAACTTGATTTTAGCAGCCTTAAAACCGATATGCACTCGCATTTTATTCCGGGTATAGATGACGGAGCGCAAACGATGGAACAATCTATCGTCCTAATCAAAAAGATGTTGGATTTAGGCTATACCAAAATTATAACTACACCGCACATTATGGCCGATTATTACCGCAATACGCCCGAAATTATCCTATCGGGATTAGATAAGGTTAGGGCCGAGCTACAAGCTCAATCCATTGATATAGAAATAGATGCCGCTGCCGAGTATTATCTCGACGAAACATTTGAAAATAAGCTCAACTCTGGTAACATTTTATCATTTAGTGATAAATACCTTTTGTTCGAACTATCATTTGTAAACCCACCAAGCAATATCGAATACATGATTAAAAAAATGAACGATAAAGGCTATAAACCTATATTGGCACACCCCGAGCGATACAGCTATTTTAAAAACGGTTTAGATGATTATTACCGAATAAAAGAATATGGTTGTTATTTCCAACTAAATACCATGTCATTAATTGGCTATTACGATAAAAATTCGCAACGTACCGCCCGCGATTTAATAACCAACAATATGATTGATTTTTTGGGTAGCGATATGCACCATACCAAACATGCTTCAGCACTTAAAGAAACACTTAGCAGCAAATACGTTATCGAAGCTTTACAAGAAAATTATTTAATGAACGACGAGTTGTAATAAAACTACACAAGGTATTACGCAGGTTATTCGTATCTTAATGCCTCCACAGGATCAAGTTTAGATGCCTTTGATGCTGGTATAAAGCCAGCTAATAAACCCGTTAACACACAAGCAGCAACACCGCCTAATATCCAAAACCATGGAATAATAAAGCCAGCGGTCATTGCAAAAGCCAATAAATTACCAATAACTATACCCAAAAAAATACCACAAAAACCACCCATCAGGCATATCATAATTGATTCGTACAAAAATTGCTGCCTAATAATGGCAGGCGTAGCCCCAATTGATTTGCGTAGCCCAATTTCTTTTATACGTTCAGTAACCGAAACCATCATAATATTCATTAAAGCAATTGCGGCTCCCAGTAGCGTAATAAAGCCAATTGAAATACCCGCCCATTTTACATATTTTAAGTTTTCCATAAGCGTTTGTGCAACGGCATCGCTTTTGCTAATTTCAAAATTATCATCTTGCTGTATGGCTAATCCTCTAATATTACGCATTAATGCCCTAGCTTCGCCCACCATATTATCCATAATTAAAGGGTTATCAACCTTTACAGCAATGGTGTAACTAGGGCTTTTAGAGGTAGTTATTTGTTTTCCTTTTAGTACTGGTATAACGCATACTTTATCGCCACCAAAACCCATACTTGAGCCCTTGGGGGCATACACTCCTATTATTTTAAACCTATGGCTGCCAATCGAAATAATTTTATCTAATGCACTTACTCCTCCAAAAAACTTATTTTTAATTTCATCGCCTATTATTACCACACTGCTTGCAAACTGTGTTTCGCGTAACGAAAAATTTCTACCCTCTGCAAGTGTATATCCTCCGGTAACCATATATTCAGCATCGGCACCTAGCAAAGTAATATTAGGATTGGTTTTTTCGTTACCATATTTTACCGTTGCCGCCATCGAGGCAAAAGTGTTTATCGAAATAGTTTTTGCTAAACCAAACCTGTTTTTAAATGCCTCGGCTTCGGTAAATTTAATGGCTGCATATTTTTTAACCCTTTTTCCTGCCCCAGCAATTCTGATACCAGTACCACGGTTACGAATAGTAAACGAATTGGAACCCATGCTCGAAAAAGTATTGTTTAACGAACTTTCGATAGCCCCTATGGATGTTAAAATGCCTACCAATGCCATTAAACCAATGGCAATTATTAGTGCAGTAAGCAATGTACGCATTTTATTACCCGCTATCGATTGCAAAGCAACCTTTACATTTTCTTTAGTACCCATGTACGATTTTGATTTTTTAAATTATAGGTAAGACCTTATCAAGTACCGCTTTGTTACATTATATTGTAGTTAGGCTTTAATGTAAAGTAAATAAAAAGAAAGTAATAAGTTGAGTATTTATTTGTAACTTGTATAGCTCTAAATTTTAATAATGTGTTTTAGCCTCGGTTGTTTGCCATAACTTAAACACCTCAAAGGCTTCTTTTGCCATTATCCTGGTGGATTTTAACTTCCTAATTTCGGGCTTTATATCCATTTCGGCGTAAATAAAAGCATCATCAAAACCTATTTTTGCTGCATCATTTTTGTTATTAGCGTAATACATGGTATCAATATGTGCCCAATAAATTGCCCCAAGACACATAGGGCAAGGCTCGCAACTGGTATATATAGTGCAGCCAGTTAAATCATAAGTATTTAATACTTTGCAAGCCAAACGTATTGCCACAATTTCTGCGTGTGCGGTAGGGTCGTTGCTGGGTACTACCTTGTTGGCACTTTGTGCAATAAGGTGGCCATTTTTAGTAATTACCGCTCCAAAAGGACCTCCCAATTTATATTTTACATTAGCCTTCGATAATTCAATGGCTAACTGCATAAATTTTTGGTGTTGCGGTTGCATAAAAATTTTTTAAACAAGTTATTTAGTTAACATTTAGCATAAAAAAAGCTTAAACATTAAAAAATAAATAAAAGATTTTACATTTGGTTTACCTACTTCGAAGGTATATATTCATCGTTTAATCCTTTAATTACCTCTTTGGTAACATCTAAGCTTTCATCAGCAAATAAAAGCGCACTATTTGATTTCGAATAAGTAAGTACCATTTTGTAGCCTTTAATTTTGGCGTGTTTTTTTAAATATTCGGCTACTTTATTATAAAGCTTTTCGTTTTCAGTAGCTTCTTCGTTTTGCAATGCGGCTCCAGCATTTTGCTGATAACCTTGTAATTCTTGTTGTTTACGGGCTAGTCTTTTTTCTGTTTCGGCTCTTTGCTCGGCACTCATGGTACTAGCTCCTTGTTGATAAGCACCTACTTCACGTTGAAAGGCTGCACCTTTTTGTTTTAAATCATTTTGAGCCTTTTCTGATTTTGCTTCAAATTTAGCTTTGATTTCTTTAAAATAAGTATAGTTATTTAGTAACGAATCAGAATTTACATAAACGATGGTAGCAGTTACGTCTGTGGTAACTTTTGTTGTTTTCGAGGTTTCTGTATTTTTGGTTTGTTCTTTACACCCTACTGCAATAGCCGCCAATAAAATAACAGTAAATGATTTAGAAAAGCAAAATTTAAAGTTCATATATAAAAAAATTTGTGCAAATATATAATTTTCAAAACGCTTTAACTAGGTTTTACAAAAAATTAACCAACAAAAAAAATTAAAAAAATTTAATTTTTATATTTTACAAGTTTGCATTTTTCAATACATAATAAAATCTTAAATTTGTTAGCTTATTAAAAGCAGTACATGAGCGACTCTATAAAACACGAATGCGGCATAGCATTTATCCGACTTTTAAAACCTCTTTCTTTTTATCAACAAAAATATGGCACAGCACTTTATGGGCTTAGTAAACTGTATTTATTGATGGAGAAGCAGCATAACCGTGGTCAAGACGGTGCCGGAATTGCAACCATAAAGCTAGATGTTAAACCAGGAAATCGCTACATTAGTCGCCACCGATCTATGGAAAAAAATGCAGTACAAGATATTTTTTCGTACGTAATGAAACGTTTTGTAGCCGTAGAAAAAGAATATCCTGAGCTTTTAAACAATGCCGAATGGTTAAAAGAAAATATAAGTTTTACGGGCGAAGTATTGCTAGGCCACTTGCGCTACGGCACACATGGTAAAAATAGCATCGAAGCATGTCATCCGTTTTTAAGACAAAATAACTGGATGAGCCGTAACTTAGTTATTGCTGGTAATTTTAATATGACTAACGTAGATGAGTTACTACAACAACTGTACGACTTAGGCCAGCACCCTAAAGAAAGAGCCGATACCGTTACAGTGTTAGAAAAAATAGGCCATTTTTTGGATGACGAAAATCAGTTATTATTCGATTATTTTAAAAAAGAAGGATTCGATAATATCGATATTTCGGATTTGATTGCCCGTAATTTAGATGTAATTAAAATATTAAAAAAATCGGCAAAATCGTGGGACGGAGGTTATACCATTAGCGGTATTTTTGGCCACGGCGATGCCTTTGTATTGCGTGACCCAGCAGGTATTAGGCCAGCTTATTATTACCACGACGACGAAATTGTGGTAGCAGCATCGGAACGCCCAGCCCTGCAAACTGCCTTTAATATTAAAATAGGGCAAGTAAAAGAAATTAAACCCGGCCATGCTTTAATTATTAAAAAAGACGGTACTTTTTCTGAAGAAATGTTTAGAAAACCTACCATTCAAAAATCATGCTCTTTCGAGCGCATTTATTTTTCGAGAGGTAGCGATGCCGATATTTACCGCGAGCGAAAAAAACTAGGTAGACTGCTATGCCCCAAAATATTACAAGCTGTAAACCACGATATTGAAAATACTGTTTTTACCTACATACCCAACACAGCCGAAGTTTCGTTTTATGGTTTGGTAGAAGGTTTACACGCTTACACCAAGCAAACACAGCGAGAAGCACTATTAAATCACCATCGAAATTTTACAAAAGAGGAGCTAGATAAGATTTTAAACCTTACACCAAGGGTCGAAAAACTTGCCATTAAAGATGCTAAAATGCGTACTTTTATTACCCAAGATGCCGAACGTAGCGATATGGTAGCTCACGTTTACGATACTACTTACGGTTTGATAAAGCGAGATATAGATACTTTAGTAGCCGTTGACGATTCGATTGTACGAGGTACCACCCTTAAACAAAGTATTTTACGTATTTTTGATAGGCTAGGCCCTGTAAAAATTATCATTGTATCATCGGCACCGCAAATACGCTACCCCGATTGTTACGGTATTGATATGAGTAAAATGGGCGAATTTGTAGCCTTTGAAGCAGCGGTGCAATTGCTTAAAGAAACCGGACGAGAAAATATATTGTTTGATGTATACGATAAATGTAAAGCCCAAGCCGATACCGCAAAAGAAGATGTTATTAATTATGTAAAACATATTTACGAGCCTTTTAGTCCTGAAGAAATATCTGCCAAAATAGCCCAAATTATTACCCCAAAAGAAGTGCAAGCCAAGGTAGAGGTAATTTACCAAAGCCTCGAAAATCTACATGAAGCATGTCCAAATCATTTGGGCGATTGGTACTTTTCGGGCAATTACCCCACTCCTGGTGGCAATAAAGTGGTAAATAAAGCTTACATTAACTGGATGGAAGGTAAAAACGCTAGGGCGTATGTGTAAATCGTATTTTTATATTTGATTGGTTTTAGCTTATTTAAACTAAAAAACTACAAATAAATATTTACAATATAAAATGCTTTTTGAAGTAGCTTTTTAACAACACACAATTTAAGCAACAAAAATAATATTTAAAACTTTTGTTTGAACAAAATTCAAATTTACCCAAACTTGGTAAAGTCTAAAATCTTTTAGCTTTATTTAAATATTTTGTAACCTTTATTTGTTGTGGCGCAATTAGGTTTTAAATTATTTTAATTACCAAATAGAATCAAAAATAATAAAACAGAAAAAAAGCAGAAGAATGATACCCTCAAACAATTTTTTTACAATTTAATTTCAATTAAAAATATTTTAGCAAGCTAATTTTTATTTATAAACTATCGATAATTTTCGATTCGATAATTTTACATTAGATATTTATTAGCAAAATATCGAAATGTAAGTTCAATTGATAAGGGTTAAAAAAGTAAATAACTCAAGTATAAAAATTACATCCATATATTTTTATATACTCATTTTGTTGATTCCTTGTTCAAAAATCATAGGTTTTAAATATTTTTTAAATCCAAAAGGCAGGTTTTGCTACAACCTACAGCTATAAAGCAAACGCAAAAAGTAACAATTATCTATAAAATTAACTCTAATATCTCGCCTAAAGGCTGGTCAATCTCGATTAATATACCATTAATTCCAGCAGCTTTGGCAGCTTCTACATCGGTAGTTTTATCGCCAATAAAATAGCAAGAAGCAGGTTTTAAATTAAACTTTTCGATACCACGCAATAGCATCCCAGGCTTAGGTTTTCGGCAATCGCATTCGCCTGTAAATAATGGGTGGTGAGGGCAAAAATAAATATCGGCAAGCTCAATCCCTTCTTCGCGGTAAACGCTTGATAAGTGATTGTGCATTTTATTTAATTCATCCAAAGTGTACCAACCTTTAGCAATTCCTCCTTGGTTGGTAGCTATAATCAATAAATAGCCTTTATTTTGTAAAATTCGCAATGCCTCAAAATTATGTTCGTGGATAACAAAATCTTCGAATCTACACACGTAATCGCCCAGCTCTTTATTAATTACCCCATCTCTATCTAAAAAAACTGCTTTATTCATCTTAGTTTAAAATTTATCAAAAAAAATTTATTGCTGGCAAATAAAAGATTTTAATCATATATTTTAATAGTTAATGTGCGTACAGTAGGTTAAAATTATATTTTAAAAACAATTTTACCTAAAAAAATATTTGTAAAGTGTAGTATTTACTAAAATTTAATTTTTTTTAATTTACGTATTTTAAAATTATTTGACAATTATTTGCAAATAATTAATATAGTTGCGGTAAAATGTAACAATTATTTTCAATTGTGTAATTTTTTTACAACGTTTATAAATTTCTTCAAATTATTTGTACTTTAGTAATCCAACATAAATTATACTCTTTATTTTAAATGAATCAATCAAAAAATATCCAAGAAGGATTATATGACTCAAATTTTGAACACGATGCGTGTGGTACAGGATTTATAACCCATATAAATGGTAACAAAACACACGATATTGTTCTTAATGCCCTTACCATTTTAGAAAATATGGAGCACCGTGGAGCTTGTGGTTGCGACCCAAACTCGGGCGATGGCGCAGGTTTACTTTTACAAATCCCTCACGAGTTTTTTTTAGAAGAATGTACAGCCTTAGAGTTTAATATTGGCGAACCTGGCGATTACGGTGTGGGTATGGTATTTTTTCCTAGCGATACATCTGTTAAAAAAGCATTAAAAAAAACCATTAGTTTATGCGCTCAAAAAATAGGTTTAAATATACTGGGTTACCGCAAAGTACCTGTTAACTCATCATCAATTGGCATAACAGCCCTAGAAGTTGAGCCCGCAATACAACAAATTTTTGTACAAAAACCCGCATTTATTACTACTGATGAAGATTTTGAACGAAAGCTATATATTTTTAGAAGGTTAATTACCAAAACAGTTAAAGAAAGCTATAAATCACCAGCCGATCATTGTTATTTTGCTTCATTATCGTGTAAAATAATCGTATATAAAGGGCAATTAACCACTTACCAAGTACGTCAGTATTATACCGATTTAGCCGATAGCCGTATTATTTCGGCATTTGGGATGATACATTCACGCTTTTCTACCAATACTTTTCCATCTTGGAAATTAGCACAACCATTCAGGTATTTATCGCACAATGGCGAAATAAATACATTAACAGGCAACCTAAACTGGTTTTTTGCAGGCGTAAAATCCTATGCATCGCAATATTTTACAGGCGAAGAAATGGAAATGTTAATGCCTGTAATTGATGATAATCAGTCAGATTCAGCTTGTTTAGATAACATTGTTGAATTATTAATGCACTGCGGACGCTCGTTACCACACGTAATGATGATGCTAGTACCCGAAGCTTGGGATGGTAACGAATTAATGGATCCGTTAAAAAAAGCATTTTACGAGTTTCATGCCACATTGATAGAACCTTGGGATGGCCCAGCCGCTTTAACTTTTACCGATGGCAAACTTATAGGCGCCTTGCTTGATAGAAACGGCTTACGCCCACTACGTTATGTAATTACCAGCGAAGGAACCGTAATTGTAGCCTCCGAAGCAGGTGTACTTAGTATAGATGAAAGTAAAGTGCTTAAAAAAGGACGCTTACAGCCGGGTAAAATGTTTTTAATTGATACCGAAAAAGGCGAAATAATAACCGACGAAGAAATAAAACTACAAGTAGCTAGCCGCCAGCCTTATGGCCGTTGGCTCGAAAACTATAAAATAAAAATCGAGCAACTTCCCGAGCCCAGGGTTTCGTTTACAGGCTTATCAAGCGAATCGGTTTACCGCTACCAAAAAGTATTTGGTTATAGCCGCGAAGATTTAGAAACCATAGTTAAACCCATGGCTGTTGATGGTAAAGAACCCATCGGCTCAATGGGTACCGATGTTCCTTTGGCTGTATTATCCGACCGTCCGCAACATATATCTTCGTACTTTAAACAATTTTTTGCACAAGTTACCAACCCACCCATCGACCCAATCAGAGAGCGCTTAGTTATGAGTTTGGCTACTTTTATTGGCAATAATGGTAATATATTGGATGAAGATAAAATGCATTGCCACTGCGTAACTTTAAAACAACCCATACTTAATGATTACGAATTAGAAAAACTACGCAGTATTGATACAGGTTTATACCATTCAAAAACCTTACAAACCTATTTTAAAGCCGATGGTCTATCAGGTTCATTACAAAAAGGGATTGATAGGCTATGTCGTTATGCCGAAGATGCTGTAAACGATGGTTTCCAAGTATTGATACTATCAGATAGAGCCATCGATTCAAATCATGCTCCTATACCCTCATTACTAGCCGTTTCGGCAGTACATCACCACCTAATAAAGCAAGGTTTCCGAGGTTCGGTAGGTTTAGTTGTTGAAGCAGGCGACCTTTGGGAAGTGCATCACTTTGCTTGTTTACTTGCTTTTGGTGCTACCGCAATAAACCCTTACTTGGCATTAGCTTCTATAAATGCTATGCACAAAGAAGGCAAACTAGAAACCACTTTAGATAGCACAAAATTATCTAAAAACTACATCAAAGCTATATGCGACGGATTATTAAAAATATTCTCTAAAATGGGAATTTCAACCCTACAATCGTACCACGGTTCGCAAGTGTTTGAAATATTAGGTATTAACAAAGATGTTGTAAAAAAATACTTTACCGGAGGAATTAGTCGTATCGAAGGGATGAGTTTGGATGACTTAGCTCGCGAGGCATTAATGAAACATGTTACAGGCTTTGCTGGCGAAAACAGCAACCAACATTTATTAAACGAAGGGGGTATTTACCAATGGAAACGCCGTGGCGAAGCACATTTATTTAACCCCGAAACCGTACACTTACTGCAACAAGCCACCCGAACCAATAGCTATGAAGTATATAAAAAATACGCCAAAGTTATTAACGAACAAACCGATAAATTATACACCATTAGAGGCTTATTATGTTTTGCACACCATCGCGAAGCTATAAGTATTGATGAAGTAGAACCCGCCGAAAACATTATGAAACGTTTTGCAACAGGTGCTATGTCGTTTGGTTCAATTTCGCATGAAGCCCACAGTACATTGGCCATAGCCATGAACCGTATTGGTGCCAAAAGCAATACAGGCGAAGGCGGCGAAGATGAAATGCGTTACGAAATAATGCCTAATGGCGATTCGATGCGGTCGGCTATAAAGCAAATAGCATCTGCAAGGTTTGGCGTAACCATTAATTACCTTACCAATGCCGATGAACTACAAATAAAAATGGCGCAAGGTGCAAAACCAGGCGAAGGTGGGCAATTACCCGGCCACAAGGTAGATGATTGGATTGCTAAAACCCGCCACTCTACCCCAGGTGTGGGCCTAATATCGCCACCACCACACCACGATATTTACTCTATTGAGGATTTAGCACAGCTTATTTTCGATTTAAAAAATGCCAATAGAGCCGCTCGTATTAATGTGAAGCTAGTTTCAAAAGCTGGTGTAGGCACTATTGCTGCAGGCGTAGCCAAAGCCCATGCCGATGTAATACTAATAGCCGGTTACGATGGTGGTACAGGCGCATCGCCCATAAGTTCGGTAAAACATGCTGGCTTACCTTGGGAGCTTGGCCTAGCTGAAGCCCACCAAACGCTTGTAAAAAATAAATTGCGCAGCCGTGTAGTATTACAAACAGATGGGCAATTAAAAACAGGTAAAGATTTGGCCATTGCTGCACTTTTAGGTGCCGAAGAGTGGGGCGTAGCCACCGCAGCCTTAGTTGCTGGCGGTTGTATTATGATGCGTAAATGCCACTTAAATACCTGCCCAGTAGGCGTGGCCACACAAGACCCAGAGCTTCGAAAGCTATTTAGCGGTAAGCCCGAACATGTGGTAAACTTGTTTAAATTTTTAGCCGAAGAGTTACGCGAAATAATGGCCGAATTAGGCTTTAAAACCATTAACGAAATGGTAGGTAGGGTTCAGTTTTTAAAGAAACGGGATAATATTACCCATTGGAAAGCCAAAAAAGTTGATTTATCAGCTATATTGTACCCCGTTGTTAATCCTAAAGGATTAACCCTTTACAACAGCGAAAGCCAAAATCACGGCATGTCCGATATTATTGATTGGCAATTATTAGCACAAGCAAAAGCGGCTATTGAAGATAAAACACCTGTATTTGGTTCATTTACTGTTAAAAATACGGATAGAACCATTGGAACGCTTTTATCAAACGAAATTGCCAAAAAATATGGTTCGTTAGGTTTGCCCGATAATACCATTAATTATAAATTTTCAGGCTCGGCAGGGCAAAGTTTTGGTGCATTTGCATCAAAAGGAATATCATTTGAGTTAGAAGGTGAGGCAAATGATTATGTAGGCAAAGGCCTTTCGGGTGCACAAATAGCTATTTATCCTTCTAAAGAAAGCACTTTTGCCCCCGAACAAAATATAATTGTAGGTAATGTAGTATTGTATGGTGCTACATCGGGCGAGTTATTTATTAGAGGACTTGCAGGCGAGCGATTTGCTGTACGTAACTCGGGTGCTGTAGCTGTAGTAGAAGGTGTGGGCGACCACGGTTGCGAGTATATGACAGGCGGGAAAGCCTTAATTATAGGTAAAACAGGCCGCAACTTTGCTGCAGGCATGAGCGGAGGGATAGCTTGGATTTACGATGTGGATGGACACTTTGTAGAAAACTGCAATATGGAAATGGTAGATTTAGACCCACTATCGCCACAAGATGAAGAGCAAATTGTAGCCTTATTAAAAAAACATTATAGTTTAACAGGAAGTAATGCCGCCGAATATTTAATTAATAACTGGGCAGATGAATCGCATAAGTTTATTAAAGTATTCCCTAAAGAATACAAAAAAGTGTTATTAGACAAAAAACAATTTCAAAAAACAAGCTAAATAAAAATGGGAAAAGTTACAGGTTTTATGGAATTTGGAAGAGAACTTCCAGAAAAAATATCTCCGCAAGAGCGTAAAAAAAATTATAAAGAATTTGTTGGGCTTTACAGCGATGAAAAACTAAACCAACAATCGGCAAGGTGTATGAACTGTGGCATACCTTTTTGCCATTCGGGTTGCCCACTAGGCAACGTGATACCCGAGTTTAACGATGCCGTGTATAAAAAAAATTGGGAGGAGGCCTACGAAATATTAAGCTCGACAAATAATTTCCCCGAATTTACTGGCCGTATTTGCCCTGCACCTTGCGAAGCTGCTTGTGTGCTAGGAATAAACAAGCCAGCCATTGCCATCGAAGAAATCGAAAAACATATTATTGAAATAGCCTTCACAAAAGGTTTGGTTAAAGGTAACTCGCCGATATTAAAAACAGGCAAAACTATTGCGGTGGTAGGTAGTGGGCCAGCTGGTTTAGCTGCTGCAGCGCAATTAATAAAAGTGGGCCATGAGGTTACAGTTTTCGAGCGTGATGATAAACCTGGAGGCTTGTTACGATACGGTATCCCCGATTTTAAACTTGAAAAAACAGTGGTTGAACGCCGTATAAAAGTAATGGAAGATAGCGGTATTGTGTTTAAATGCAATACCGAAATTGGTAAAGACATTGATGCAAACGATTTGGTAAAAGATTACGATGCTGTAATTTTGGCTGGTGGTTCTACCATTCCACGCAATTTGCCCATCCCCGGTAGGGAATTAAAAGGCATATATTATGCCATGCAGTTTTTAAAACAGCAAAATAAAAGGGTGAGTAATATTGCTGTAGATGCCGAAGATATTTTAGTAACCGATAAAAATGTGGTAGTTATTGGTGGTGGCGATACAGGTTCGGATTGTGTAGGCACATCAAACCGCCAAGGAGCAAAATCTATTTTACAATTCGAATTAATGGTGCAACCACCAAAAGAACGTAATTTGGCTATGCCTTGGCCCCAATACCCCATGATTTTAAAAACAACCAGTTCACACGAGGAAGGTTGCCAACGCCATTGGGGTGTAAATACCAAAGAATTTATTGGCGATGCTGATGGTAATTTAAAAGGCTTAATGCTGGTAGATGTAGAATGGGAAACTGATTTTTTAGGCAGACCAACAAAGTTTAAAGAAGTAGAAGGTAGCCTAAGAGAAATACCCTGCGAACGTGTATTTTTGGCTATGGGTTTTGTAAACCCACAATACGATGGTATGCTGGCTCAGTTAGGTGTAAACCTTGATGCCCGTAAAAATGTGGATGCCCAAGAAGGTGACTATAAAACTAATGTAGGTAAAGTATTTACAGCTGGTGATATGCGCCGTGGGCAATCATTGGTAGTATGGGCAATTTCCGAAGGGCGTGAAGCAGCCCGCAAGGTAGATCAGTTTTTAATGGGCTTTTCGGTACTTGAAAGTAAAGATACCGTTGATGTTTACGAAAGTTCGTATAGGTAAAGTAAAGATTAACCATGTGCTAAATAATTTTAAATAGAATAAGTATTCGTTCCTTTTACGTTTTTTGCGAAAAATTATAAAGTTTATGATGTGTAATTATCTTGTAAAAACACAAAATATTTAATACAAAAAATCAGATAATATACCCCACAATTATTTTTTATATTGGCGAAATAAAAAAAATAAACTACAAAATACACATGTTGTAACTTTCTTATCAATAAAACGTCATACTAAAGTATGTTGTACTTAAAACTGTTTACAGAAAATTTAATTTTTGCATTAGACGCCTTACGCCAAAATCGTACGCGTACATTTTTGTCGCTATTAGGTATCACTATAGGTATTTTTACCATTATTTCGGTATTTGCTGCGGTTGATACTTTTAGGGCAAACCTGCAAACAAGCGTTGATAAACTAGGTAGCAAAACCATATACATACAAAAATGGCCCTGGGGAGGAGGTAGCGATTATCCTTGGTGGAAATACTTTCAACGCCCAGTACCCTCGTACCGAGATTATAAAATGCTAACCGAAAGAAATACCTCGTTTACAGGTATTTCATTTGATATACAGATTAGTAATAGAACCGTAAAATATCTTAACAACAGTGTTGAAGGCATTTCGATTTTAGCATCAACTGGGTATAATAAAACGCAAAATTTTGAATTAAGCCAAGGCAGATATTTTACCGATAACGAGGTTAATGCCGGCAGTGGCTTGTGTATTTTAGGTGCAGATATTGCCGATGGATTATTTGCTAAAATAAACCCAATTGGTACAACTATAAAAGTTATGGGGCGCAACCTTAAAGTAATAGGAGTTTTTGCCAAAGAAGGCGAAGATATGCTTGACATAACATCCGATAAAATGTTGCTAATGCCCTTAAACTTTGCCAAAAATTTAGTGGATATACAAAGCGACCGTTACGACCCACAAATAACCGTAAGAGGGAAAGAAAAAGTAGCTGTAGATGATGTAGAAAGCGAACTTAGGGGAATTATGCGTTCGATTAAACGACTTAGCCCTGCCGTAGAAGATAATTTTGCTCTTAATAAAACTACCATTATTAGTGCCCAGCTCGACCAGCTTTTTGGAATTGTAGATATTGCAGGTATTGTTATAGGTGGTTTTTCGATTTTAGTGGGAGGGTTTGGTATAGCTAACATTATGTTTGTTTCAGTAAAAGAACGCACCAATATTATTGGAATTCAAAAATCGTTAGGAGCTAAAAACTATTTTATTTTGTGGCAATTTTTATTTGAAGCTATTGCATTATGTTTAATTGGCGGCCTATTAGGCCTTACGGTAGTGTATTTTTTAACCACTGCAGCTACCTATATTTTCGATTTTAAAATTGTGTTAGATATTGCAAATGTTTTACGAGGCATAGCCATATCGGTGGTTATTGGGGTTATTTCGGGGTTTTGGCCTGCATTTTCGGCTTCTCGTTTAGATCCTGTGGAAGCAATTCGTTCTAAATAATTTTATAAACACAACATAGGAGTTTAAATTAATGGCTAACATCTAGCTTATAAAATATATAGCTATAGTTTTTTTACCAAAACAAATTAATTATACAACATCTAAATTTTTTTTGTTAAAAACTTAAACATGTAATGAACGAGTTTTAATCATATAAAGTTTAACAAAAAACCATAAACATATCTAGTTATCAAAATTACCCATTTTTTTCAATATCTTCTAAAATCCCTTTTACTGAAACCAAAGCCGACTCTAAGGCACCTTGAACCCAAGCATGATGTAACGAGCAATGTTCACCTGCAAAAAATATTCGGCCTTCGGGTTTTACAATATCGGCCTGTATGCTATTTTGCTGACCAGGCAAAAAATAGGCATATCCACCTCCACTCCATCTGTGGTCGGCCCAATTCCAACTTACACTGTCTTCAATCATCCCTTTTTGTAATAACTGAGGATGTATTCGGCCTGTTTGTCGCTTTATAATATCCATTTTTTCTTTGTGGTTTAGTAGCGAAAGGTTTCGAGCAGGAGCTCCCCAACAATATGAAGCTAAAAATACCGAACTGCTATTTGAAACATCTGGGTTTTTGGTTTCAACATTGTCAGAGGGGTAATAAATTTTGGTAATTGGCATATCGGTTGCCGATGCGCCACCATAAATTTTATCTTCTTTCTCCCAAAATCTATTTTTGGTTTGCACAAATATTTTAGAACCTGTATCGTACCTTAACTCTCTAATAGCTCTTTGTTTTCCAGTAGAAAAACCAGGTAAAATTTTCAGATTTTGAAGTGCAGGAAATGGAATAGTACAAATTACATAATCGGCTTCAATCATTTTTTCGGCGTTGTTTTGCTTATAAATAACGCTTACTTTTTTGGTATTAAGTTGATTAATACCAATTACCTCGCAGCCATTTTGTGGTTTACATTTCATTTTTGCTAAAAAAGCCTGTGGTAGCATTTTTGTACCACCATCTAATTGATAAAAATCTTTGCTCCAAATTTGCTCTACCTCTTCCCTAAAAATTTCAGTAGCTGCCCCACCAGCCACTTCAATGTCAACCGCATTTGTTGCTAACAATAAATCAATCGCATCGGGCGAAAGATTGTACTTTTGTAAAAAAAGCAAAAAAGAACTTTTGTCTTCTTTAATTAATTTTTCGAATGAAAGCGAAGTGGCGTACAAATCTTTTTTTTCTGCTTCTGATAATTGAGCCATAAAATTACCAACTGTGTTTTCCCAAATTTCGGTTGGAGATTTTTTTTGCTCCTCAAAAGTTAAATTATATTCGCTATAAAGACTTAAAATATCTTTTTTGCGTACTTTTTTTCCTCTAAGAAAATAGTATCCATTAGGACAAGAGTTATAAAATTTCGATTTTTTTAAACCAAATTTATTTACATAATGCATCGTAAGTGAGTGAATAGCTGGTAACCTCATTGCGCCAAACTCTACTGTTTGCCCATTCGCCATTTTAGAGGTTCTAATTCTACCACCTACATGTTTTGGTTCTGCTTCTAAAATTGTACAATTATGCCCTCTTTGTTCGAGTTCGTAAGCCGAGCATATCCCGGCAATGCCTGCTCCTAAAATCACAATCTTTTTTGGATTTTCAACATTAGCTAAAGCATTTAATTGATTTAAAAAAGTAGCATTTAAAAAAAATCCGCTGCTTGCTAAACCTATATTTTTAAGAAAAGATCGTCTTCCGAATTCCATATTTTTTATTGATTTAAAATCTAAAAAATTCAAATATATTTTTATGAATTAAACTTAAAACACAAAAAACAATATTATTTAGCTTAAAAAAAATATTTTCTTAATATTTTAAAAAAAATTATGTGAATTTAAGCGTAAAACTATACTAAATTAAATGATTTTTTTAAAAAGACAACAAATTGCTGTGTTCAACTGATAAGTGCAACACTTACCTTAAGCTGTAAAAATACTTCATTAGGAGTTAGATAACCAAATTTTCTTACAGGTCTGTTATTT
>RDYW01000082.1 GCA_004293485.1 Sphingobacteriales bacterium
CCTTTTACTCTTTGTTGTTTCCCCCTACCCTTTTGCCTTATCCGACAGTTCTAACCACCTGTTTGTTTTAACATCCAACAATTTTTTTAATTCATCAATATCCGCAGCGATTGTCATAATAGCAGCGTTATCGTTAATTGCATTTAATTCTTTTGTTTTTAACGATACCGTATTTTCTAAATTTTCAATCTCGGTTTCTATATTATCTAATTCTTTTTGCTCGTTGTACGATAGTTTGGGTTTAGCCGCTTCGGTGGTTTTGCTTGCTATGGGTTTTTTGGCGTTCTCTTTTTCTAAGGCTTTTAGCTCATCTTGTTCCTCACGGTACGATGAATAGTTGCCATTAAAAATACGGATAGCTCCCTCGCCCTCCATTACAAAAAGTTGGTCGGTGAGTTTATCCACCAAATACCTATCGTGAGAAACCAATACCAAAACACCAGGATAAGTTTCTAAAAAATCTTCTAAAACGTTTAAAGTATCAATATCTAAATCGTTGGTAGGCTCATCTAATATTAAAAAGTTAGGGTTTTTAATCAACACTTTCATTAAATGTAAGCGCTTTTTTTCGCCGCCGCTAAGCATACTTACAAAGCCGTGTTGCTTTTTGGGCGGAAACAAAAAGTGTGTTAACAGCTGCGATGCGCTAATCATTTTACCGTCGCTCATGGTAATAAACTCGGCAATGTTTTTTACTACATCAATCACCCGTTCGCCACCTTCAAAACTTAAACCCGACTGGTGGTAATAGCCAAAAACCGTGGTTTCGCCTTTTTTAACTAGGCCGCTATCGGGTAAAATTTCTTGCGTAATAAGGTTTAACAAAGTTGATTTCCCAGTTCCGTTTTTGCCCGTTAAGCCAATTTTGTCTCCCTTTTTAAATACGTATCCAAAACCATCTAAAATAGTTTTGTTGTTAAACGATTTAGAAACGCTATCAATCTCTAATATTTGCCCACCTTGGCGACTTACTTTAACATCTAACTTAACCGATGTTTTTTCGAACTGGCCTTTGGTTTTGTTTTCTAAATCGTAAAACGAATCGATACGGGCTTTAGATTTTGTGCCTCGGGCTTGCGGCATACGGCGCATCCATTCCAGTTCCTTTTTTAATAGGTTTTTGCGTTTAGCCAATACGGTGGCATCAAGCTCATCTTTTTCGGCTTTCTTTTCTAAATAGTACGCATACTTGCCACGGTAACTGTAAACAATTCCGTTTTCTAGCTCTATAATTTCGTTGCACACGTTATCTAAAAAATACCTATCGTGGGTAACCATTAAAATAGTTTTGCCGCCAGTGGTTAAAAAACTCTCGAGCCACTCAATGGTATCAATATCTAAATGGTTGGTAGGCTCATCAATCACGTAAACTTCGGGCTCATCAATTAATAGTTTGGCTAGGCTTAAACG
>RDYW01000032.1 GCA_004293485.1 Sphingobacteriales bacterium
GTATTGTCAGCATAAATCCTATGGGAACTTCGTTTCGCTACGCTCAACTTTGTTCCCATAGGATTTATGCCTGTTGCACTTATCAATTGAACTTACAATGTATTGCACCTATGCTTGCAGCAATAAAAAAAATACCCAAAGTTGTGTTTACTATTGTTGCTACATCAACAAATAAAGTTTGGGGTTTAAATTTTATTGTTTGTAGGCTAAAAAGCATTTTTTGGGTTTCGGCCAGTTGTTGTTTTAGGCGGTTTATATCTTGTTGCAGCATTTCGCGGCTTGTTTCATATTTATCGCCCATGCTACTTTTGGTATCGTTATTTGATGCTTCTTGAGTGTTTTTTATATCCAGTTTTAAGCTATCGGCCTTAGCCGAAACAAAGGCTTGGCAAAAGGCTAAAAGTGCGGGTTTATCTATCATAAAAAAAATTATTATACCATTAAAAAGGCCCCAAAACCTAGTTTTTAAACCAGCCCTTTTTGGCAAAATACCATACTTGAAAAAGGGTAATAGCTACCATTAAACACATTGCAAAAGGGTAGCCATTGGGCCAGTACAATTCGGGCATATTGTGTGGTAAATATTTGCCTGTATTAGGGTCGATGTTCGAAAAATTCATTCCATAAATACCCGCAATAAAAGTTAAAGGCATAAATATTACCGATACAATGGTTAAAAATTTCATTATTTCGTTCATTTTGTTGCTTATCATTGATAAATAAAGGTCGAGCAAGCTTGTTGAAATTTCTTTATAGCTTTCAATCAAATCAATAATTTGGATAGTATGGTCGTACGCATCTCTAAAAAAAACTAAGGCATCGGGGTTTATCAATGGGTTGGTGCTTCGTAAAATATCGTTTAGCTTATCTCGCTCGGGCCAGCTTGCCCTACGCATACTTATCAGCAATTTTTTTACATCTTGTATGCGGTACATTAAATATTTATGCGCTTTTTGGTATAAATGTTCTTCTACCATTTCTAGCTCATCGCCTAGGCGATTAATAATTACAAAATAATGATCAATTACGGTATCTATTAAAGCGTACAACATGTAAGATGGCCCTAGTTTGCGCATATTTCCGTTAAGGTTTTTTCGTAAACGGTTACGTACGGGGTCGAGAATATCGTCGTAATCTTCTTGAAAACTAATAATCAGTTTGTCAAACAAAATAAAAGAAAGCTGTTCGTTTTTTAATTGTAGGCTTTTGCCGAGTTCGAGCATACGGCTGGTTACAAAAATATAGTTTTCGTATTCGTCGAACTTTGGGCGTTGGTAGGTTTTAACAATATCTTCCATTGTTAAAACATTAATATTTAACTTATTTTGTAAAATGTTTAATACTTTTTGCGAGCCTAGCCCCTTTACATCCATCCAGCAGGTTTTATCGTTATGCATTTGAATAAAATCTAAAGCTTTATTAGCGTCGTTTGTTTCTAATTCGTATAGCTGAGTGTGGTTATAGGCATAAACAAATAGCTTACTGGGAAAACTTTTGTCAATAATTTTAAAGCTACCCGGGGTTTCGCCTGGGATATCTTCGTTTTTAAGCTGTACAATGTTAACCCCCAAATGTTTAGCTAATGGCATACTATAAAAAACTTAATGCTTGTGGCCCTTGGTTAAACAATACATCTATAATACTTAAATTTCCTTTAAACCCTTCTTTATCCTCAAAAACCTGAAAATACGGCTTTGCACTATAATTTTGCAAGTTTTTGGTATTTATGGTATTTCTTAAATCGGGTATGTTTGGGTAAGTTACTTCATATTCATCGGTAAATGAAAAAGCTATATTAAGTTTTAAATTTTTAAGCACAAGGGTAAACAAATCAACATTGTAATCGAACAAAAAATGGTATTTTTTATGGTAAAATGGCGCAAAACCATCTTCATAAAACTCAAAATAAGCCGAGTTTCGGTAACAAGATGTTATCGTTTTCCAATGTATATGCTGCCAATGCGTATCGTTACATAACGTAATATCTTTATACATGGTATGCTTGCCTTTACCACGCTTAACGGGAACCGAAAGATTAAGTTTACCATTTGGGCTGTATATTTCGGCCCGGTTACGGTACGTTTGTTTCGGAAAATGCTCCTGCTTCTCTATCAAAATAAGGTGTTGCTTATGTGCCAATAACTGCTTAAAGTAATATAAATTAGGAAGGTAAAACAAAGGAAAAATAGCTTCGGACATAATAGGGCTTATTATTTTAAAAATACGATAACATAACAAATATATATCCTAAATTTATTATAATTTTGGCTTTTACCAAATAATCAATAGCGTTGATAAATTTCCCTAAAGTAGCCATCGTAATTTTAAACTGGAACGGAAAAACGCATTTGCAACAATTTTTACCTTCGGTTATCAACAGCAGCTATCTAAATATTGAAATTATTGTTGGCGATAACGATTCTACCGATGGTTCGGTAGAGTTTATTACTGCAAACTATCCACAAGTAACCATTATTAAAAACGAAAAAAACTTCGGCTTTGCCCAAGGCTACAATAAAGTATTAAGCCAAGTAAATTCCGATTATTTTGTACTGCTAAACTCGGATGTAGAAGTTACCCCCCATTGGATTGAACCAATAATTAGCTTAATGGAAAGCGACGCAAATATTGCCATAGCCCAACCTAAAATAAAAGCCTATTACCGCAAAACCCATTTCGAATATGCTGGTGCTGCAGGCTGCTTTATGGATAGTTTTGCCTACCCATTTTGCCGTGGCCGTGTATTTGATACAGTTGAAGAGGATAAAGGGCAATACGATAACGATATAGAAATTTTTTGGGCTACAGGTTGCGCTTTATTTATAAAAGCCCCCGTTTGGAAATCATTACATGGGCTCGACGAAGCCTTTTTTGCCCACATGGAAGAAATTGATTTATGCTGGCGAGCCAAAAACCTAGGCTACCGTGTAATGTATTGTGGGCAAGCTACTGTTTACCATATAGGCGGTGGTACATTAAGTGTCGAAAGTCCGTTTAAAACCTACCTTAATTTTAGAAACAACTTGTTTTTAATAAAAAAAAATATGCCCCCTATGCAAGCTAATTGCCTTATTTTTATACGCTTTATTTTAGATTTTTTAGCCTTAATTAAATTTGTATGCGAAGGAAAAATAAAAAATGCTTTAGCAATAAGCAAAGCTCACCGCCACGGTATAAAAGCTTTTTTAAAAAAAGAAATAAAATATAATAACCATGTAGTAAAACAACCCAATACCGTAGGCCGATATACCGGCAGCATTGTGTGGGATTATTTTGTATTGGGTAAAAAACGGTTTGGCGGTATAGGCAATATTAAAGTTAATTGTTTTTAGTTAACATGCTGTTTACTAATTTAATGCCCAAAAAAAGCTGAATATTTTTATTTGATTGTGCAACTTGCACAAAAACCAATATTGGTGGTAATTTTATTTTTCGGCTTGTAATTTTTTCACTTGCTCAATAGTTAAGCCCGTATTTAGTGCAATTAATTCAACTGAACTGCCAGAACTAAGAAATTTTTTGGCAATTTCTTTTTTAACTTTTAACGAAATAACTCCCCTATCATCTTGTTCTCTCATCAAAACATAATCGTAGGCATCTAATTCTTCCTTTGTCCAATTGTATTTAATGGCATCTTCGTAAGCAATTTTTAAACCCTTATCTTTCACATTTTCGGGTATAACTTCTAAATCTTCTGCGTTCTTAATAAAATAAACCCATTGGTCAATTACGCTTGTCAATTCAATCTCTTGCTTATTAAATTTTGGCAATTCTATAAAATTAAATTCAATGTCCTTAATAAAATTTTCGCTTGTTTGGGTATCTATAATTTTGTGTCGGCTTATATAATCTTTGTTCTGAGTTACTTCAAAATCTAATATTCCGATAAAAAAAATCGGGTTTAATTTTTCATATAAATCTCCCCTATCAATCTGCGAGGAATAACTTTTTGATGCATAATATAAAACTCGTTTGTCAAATCCGTCAACTTCTGCCACTTGCATTTCTACAATATAGTTTTTGTTGCTTTGGTCTTTTGCTTTTACATCAACAATGGTAACTTTTCCACCTTTTAAATCCGGAAGTTGATAAGGCGTTAAAATATCAACAGAAATGATTTTTTTATCGTTTTCAAGCATCAAAACAGCATTTAAAAAAGAAATTAATATTTCTTTTTTATTTTCATTACCAAATATTTTTCGGAATGCTATATCGTTTTTAACATCAACAAATTTCATTTTGTGAAGGTAATATTTTTTAATAACTGTTGCAAGTATAAGGATTTCGCAAAACCTAAAACCAACATTTTTAGAGGCAATGCCCAGTTATAAAACCCTTTCTAAATTCGTTTCAATAAATTAAATTATTGTTGATGTTTCTCCCCTTTTTGAACGTTTGCTTACAAAGCAAAAAAATAGTTAAATCCTGTTCGGCTTTTAGTTGCTATTTTTCTAATTTCACTTTTAAATTTTAGCTTGTTAGATACTACAAAAACTATGAACCGTTTATCCACATCCACATCGCCTTACTTATTACAACATGCCAATAACCCAGTACACTGGTACCCATGGGGAACCGAAGCTTTAGAAAAAGCCCAATCCGAAAATAAACTAATATTGGTAAGCATTGGCTACTCGGCATGCCATTGGTGCCACGTAATGGAACACGAAAGCTTTGAAGATGTAAAAGTTGCCGAGCTAATGAACCAGTTTTTTGTGTGCATAAAAATTGACAGGGAAGAACGCCCCGATATCGACCAAATTTACATGACCGCCATACAGCTAATGACAGGCCGTGGCGGTTGGCCGCTCAACTGTTTTTGCCTGCCCAACCAACAGCCCATTTACGGAGGAACCTATTTCTTAAAGCAAGATTGGAAAAACCTACTTTTAAACCTGGCCCAATTTTGGGATACCAAACCACATGAAGCCCAAGAGTATGCCACACGCTTAACCCATGGCATAATAGATAGCGATAAAATTAAATTAATAGGCGAACAAAAAAACTATACACTTGCACACATCGAAGAAATAGTAAAACCATGGAAAATGCTTTTCGATTTTAATAATGGCGGTTATAACCAAGCACCCAAATTTCCGATGCCCAACAATTGGGCTTTTTTAATGCAAGCCGCCTATTTGTTAAAAGACGTAGCACTACAAATCATAGTTTCGCTTACGCTAGATAAAATGGCGGCAGGCGGTATTTACGATCATTTACGTGGTGGTTTTGCCCGCTACTCGGTTGATAGTAAATGGCATATCCCACATTTCGAAAAAATGCTGTACGATAACGGCCAGCTGGTTAGCCTATACGCCGATGCCTATAAATGGAACCCAAAACCACGTTACAAAGAAGTGGTTTACGAAACATTGGCTTGGGTAGCCGATGAATTAACATCGCCCGAAGGTGGCTTTTACTCGGCCTTAGATGCCGATAGCGAAGGCGTAGAAGGTAAATTTTATGTATGGAACAAAACCGAAATTGATACTATTTTAGGTGCAGATGCTTCTGTTTTTAATGCCTATTACGGTGTAAGCGAGGCAGGAAACTGGGAAGAAGAAGATACCAACCATTTATACACTACCCAAAATAATATTGCCGAAGAGTTTGGCTTAACGGATGATACACTGCAAAAAACCATACAATCTTGCAAACAAAAACTATTAACCGAGCGGGCAAAACGAATACGCCCAGGCTTAGATGATAAAATACTTACCTCCTGGAATGCCATGATGCTAAAAGGTTACATTGATGCGTACAAAACATTTGCCGAGCCCGAGTTTTTAAAAACCGCCTTAGCCAACGCTAATTTTATAAAAACCAACATGTTAAAGCTTAACGGTGGCTTATTTCGTTCTTATAAAAACAGAGTAGCTACCATTAACGGTTTTTTAGACGATTATGCCCACACTATAGAAGCCTTTATTGCCCTTTACGAAGTTACTTTTGATGAAATTTGGCTACACGATGCCCAAGCATTAAGCAATTATGTATTGGCAAATTTTATAGATGATGAAACAGGAATGTTTTTTTACACCTCGGCACACGACCAAAAACTTATTGCCCGCAAATACGAACTAATGGATAATGTAATACCGGCTTCAAATTCGGTAATGGCACATAATTTTAAAAAATTGGGTTTGTTTTTTGATATCGATAGCCATACGAAAATATATACAAAAATGCTACAAAATATACACCCCAAAATTAAAACCTATGGCTCGGGCTACAGTAACTGGGCATCGCTATTGTTAATGGAAGTAATAGGCGATTACCAAATAGTGATAACAGGTAAAAATTTTAAACAAAACCGCCTAGCCCTCGAACAGCAATACATCCCCAATAAAATAATATTGGGCGGCCTAAGCGGAACTTTACCCTTATTAAAAAACAAACTAAGCACACAAAACACTATATTTGTATGCCAAAATAAAACCTGCTTGCTACCCGTAAGCAGTGTAAACGAAGCATTAAATAAACTAAATAATTAAAATGGCAAGTAGCCATTTATCAAAAAACAACAAAAATGACAATTGAAAATAAACAAGTAGTAACCCTTACTTACGATTTGTATGTAACTGATGAAGGAGAAAAAAAACACGTAGAAAGTGCAACCCTCGAACAACCACTAGTATATTTACATGGTGTGGGTATGATGCTACCTAAATTTGAAGAGCATTTAAACGGCCTTGCAATAGGTGCCAATTATGCTTTTACTCTAAGTGCCGAAGATGGTTACGGCGAGTACGATGAAGAAGCTGTAACTAACCTACCTAAAGATATGTTTAAAGATAATCTATTGCCTGAAGTAGGCGCTATTTTACCTTTACAGGATAACAATGGCAGCCATTTTCAAGCTCGAGTAATATCGATAGCCGAAGATGGAGTATTGGTTGATTTAAATCACCCAATGGCAGGCCACGAACTACACTTTAATGGCAAAATTGTGGAGGTACGCCCTGCCACTACCGAAGAGCTAAACCATGGCCATGTACACGGCCCTGGAGGGCATCAGCACTAATCTTACATGAACAAAAAAACTTATATAAAACCAAGTTTTAATATCTAGTAATTTTGTATTGTTTGTAATGTTTTTTAAAGTAGGTATAATTATTAATAGTTACGCTTATTGCTAATTTTACCCGTCATTCTTATTCGTTCCCTAGCCGAATAATTTTCGGTTTTTTGGTTCGATGGTTTTTTTTCGTGAAAAGCTGCACCACGCGTTGGGTTAGGCTCTTGTGTGGTGGGCTTCTTTTTTAATGTTTCTGTTTCAATGTATAAATCGTCGGGTAAATTCATTAAAGTCATGCGTTTGCCTTGTATTTGTTCTAATTTGCGAATCTGCGAAAGCTCCAAATCGGTACAAAAAGTGATAAATAAATTTTCGTTTGCATCGGCATTGCCTAATAAAACCCTACAGGTGTAAGTATCGTTATTTTCGGGTATATCAAAATGTAATTGATTACTTACTTTAATTTGGTTTATATTTTCGGCATCTTCTTGTGCTATAAGCAATATATTAAACTGAGGATTAGCCATAAAATCTGCTACCTTATCGAAATTTTCGGGTACCATTCCTCGAGCTTTAAAAATAGCAATTTTACCTTTTCTACTCAATTGTAGCTTTTTATATACGGTTTCGGCCGTAAAACGTGAGTTTACAAAAACTACCACTTTATCAAAAACATCTTCATCGGCCAACAATAAATGTAAAAGGTTAAGTTTAGTTTTAAAGTTGGGTACCTGGTACAGTAGTTGGTCAAAGGTTACTAAATTGCTATCGTCCAAATCATCTACTTCAACAATATCTGGGTTTATTAAAAAATAGTCGTACATTTTTGTAAGCTTGGCATGATTAACTGCCGAAAATAGCAAAAACTGCCCTTTAGTTATCGCCCTAGCTATCTCAACAGTAGGCAGTTGTAGGCCGTTTTTAATAATAATATCGGCATCGTCAATAATTAGCATTTGTATTTTATTGAGGTTTAAACCTAATTTTAGGTAGGCCGCCCTAGCCCTATCGGGTGTAGCCACAATAATATCTACGCCATCGGTAAGTTGTAAAACCTGGGCATCCAAACTTGGACCAGAAAATAAGCCCAAAATACGTAAGTTGCGGTTGCGGTTTAATTGGTGGTATTGCTCAATAACCTGTTCGCCACTTGCTATATCGGGTACCAGTACCAGAATACGTGGGGCAATTTCTTCTAAACCCTTTATTTTGTTTAACGATGCAAGTATATAAGCCGTAGTTTTACCACAACCCTCGGGGCCTATGGCTACCACATTTTGCCCACCATTAATTCGTGGTAAAATTTTGGTTTGCAATTTTTTAGCGTTAAAGTAGCCTGCAGCAAGCATTGCTTTGCTAATATTTTTATTAAGTTTTAGTTTTTCTATTGCGCTCATAATATTTTAATATAGCGTTTATTTTCAATAAATTTTATTGCTATTACTTTATCAAAAAATTTATAGTTTAAGCGTTCTATTCATTTTCATCCCCAAACTCGTTGTTAAACAAGCTACCAAACATATCTGTAAAGGCAAAACCTTTTTCTAAAAAACCTTTGCTTATAAGCGAAAACTCGGCCAAGCCGTGTAGTACAAACTCCATGTACAATAGCTCTTGGTTTTGGCTAATGGTGGGGTGAAAAGTTTTTACTACCGTTTGCAAGCCCGGGATGCTAAAAATTAAGGCTTTATATTCTTGGTTGCTAATATCATCTAAAAGGTTAAGGGAGTTACCGTTGCCAAACCAATTGGTAATTTCAATATAGGGGTTTTTAATTTTGGTTTTTTTAATTTTTTCGGGATCAGGAAAATAGGTTTGTAATAAAGTTTTTATGGCTTTACCTATCATTATGTTGGCAACTTTTGCTGGTCCTTCAAGTTCGCCTTCATAAACCAATTCTATTTTCCCAGTAATGGCAGGTATAACACCCAAAAAATCATTAATGCGAACTACAGTATTTTGTTCGTTGTTTATCAGCATTCTACGTTCGGCGTGTGCAATTAAGTTTTCGTAAGCTGTAATGGTAAGCCTTGCCGATACGCCCGACTTTTTATCAATATACTCCGAATTTCGGGCCTCAAATGCTATTTGTTCTATCAAATCTTTCACCAATCCATCGGCTTCAATATGTTGTTTTTGGTGGGATGTAAGCTGTGCTTCTTGTTGAGTAATTTTCCGCGAAAGCGCAATAGACTTAGCATAATGGGTTAAAATTTGGCTTTCAATTCTATCTTTTAGTGGCGTTACAATGCTGCCACGGTTGGTATAATCTTCGGGATTGGCGGTAAATACAAATTGAATATCTAGCAGTAAGCGCAATTTAAAGCCTCGTATTTGTATGTCTTTTTCTTGCAAAATATTAAATAAAGCTACCTGTATACGGGCTTGTAAATCGGGCAGTTCGTTTATTACAAAAATACCTCGGTGCGCCCGCGGTATTAAACCAAAATGTATTACTCGCTCGTCGGAGTAGTTAAGTTTTTGTGTAGCCGCTTTTATAGGGTCGATATCGCCAATAAGGTCGGCTATAGTAACATCGGGGGTAGCAAGCTTTTCGGTGTACCTATCGCTACGGTGTAGCCAGGCTATTGGTGTGTCATCTCCATATACCATTAGCTGATTTTTTGCGTACCAGGTTATGGGGTTTAAAGGGTCGTCAAACAATTCGGAGCCTTGTACATAAGGTACATATTCGTCTAATAAATGTATCATTAGGCGGGCAATACGGGTTTTTGCTTGGCCACGTAACCCTAAAAGTAATAGGTTATGGCGAGCCAACAAGGCCGTTTGTAAATCGGGCAATACCGTATCTTCGTAGCCAACAATACCCTCAAAACCTAGTTCTTTGTTTTTTAAACGAATAATCAAATTTTCTCTCAATTCTTCTTTTACCGTTCTGCTTTTGTACGTTGTTGATTTTAATTGTCCTAATGTTTTAATGTGGTGCATATTTTAATTTGCTGTGGGTGTAGCTATGTTTTTTTTTACCTTACTGTTTTTTTTCGGTTATTTATATAATCTTCGAATATATATTCGCCTAATCCTTTTAGCGAACTGTAAAATGCCCTGCCACCGTTTACTTGGGTAAACTGTCGTACAAATTGTTGTAAGTAAGGGTCTTGGGCAATCATAAAGGTAGTTATAGGTATTTTTAATTTTTTGCACTGTGCCGCCATGGTAAGTGTTTTGTTTACTACTTTCCTATCTAAGCCATTGCTATTTTTATAATATTTTAACCCTTCTTTTAAGCAAGTAGGCTTGCCATCGGTAATCATAAAAATTTGCTTGTTATGGGTTTTTCGGCGGCGCAATATATCGGTTGCTAGCTCTAATCCTGCGTAAGTATTGGTATGGTAAGGGCCTACTTGCAGATAAGGTAAATCTTTAATAGATATAGGCCAAGCATCGTTACCAAAAACTACTATATCTAATGTATCTTTCGGGTATTTTGTGCTTATTAACTGGGCGAGTGCCATCGCCACTTTTTTGGCAGGGGTAATTCTATCTTCGCCATACAGTATCATCGAATGCGAGATATCAATCATTAAAACGGTAGATGTAAGGGTTTTAAAATCTTTTTCTTCTACCTCAATATCCTTTTCGGTAAGTATAAAATTGTTTATACCGTTATTAATTTGTGCATTTTGAATAGATGCTGTCATATCAATTTGATCTAAACTATCGCCAAATTGGTACGCCCTACGGTCGGCATTTTTTTCTTCGCCAAGACCACTAAAATTGGTTTTATGACCACCTTTCCCTGATTTTTTAAGCTTGCCAAATATTTCTTCAAGGGCGCTTTCGCGAATTGATTTTTCGGTTTTAGGGGTAATTTTAAAACCGCCATTAGGTTCATCGTTGCTTAAATAACCTTCGGCTTTAAGCTCATCAATAAAATCGCCCATGCCATATTCGTTAGTGGTTAATTTGTACTGTTTATCCAGCTCGTTCATCCACGAAAGTGCCTCATTGGCATCGCCAGCGGTATAATTTAATAATTGTAAAAGGAGTTTTAACAGTTCATCAAAACCACCTTTGGGTATGTTGTGGGGTGTATACTTACTAAAACCGTAACCTCGCATTTTTTTATTTTATGATGGTATAACGCAAAGCTAATTTAAAAGTTTTGGAACTATTGCCTAACAAAACGCTGAAATTAAAATAAATGTGGGGTGTAAAAAAATGCCAAGGAATCAAATTGCATAAAAATGACCTTTATAAAGCTTTACATAATAGCAAGTAACACAACATTAATGAAGTGAGAAAATTTTTAAAACCCTTTAGCTCCTTTATAATTCTAAATAAGAAAAGCAAATTTTTAGTACTTTTGCAAAAAAAAGTTTGTGGATATAAATAACGATGACAACCGAACAACGAAATAGCTTAAGACACAAGATTAATTACCGAACACATTTGAAAAACTTCGAACCCAAAAATAATAACCATACCTTACACGCAAATATTAAGCCTTAAACAAAATGTTACCTTGCACCAATTTTACCCAAACACAAGCCTATCAATACCTTGCCAATCATTTGGTTGATATTTCGGAAAAGCATATTGCCGACCTTTTTAAAAACGATGCCAATCGATTTGATAAATTTTCGGTTTTGTTTAACGATATACACCTAGATTATTCGAAAAATAGGGTAGATGATACCACTATGGCTTTATTGTTTCAATTAGCTCACGAATGTGGCCTAAGCGATGCTATTAGGGCAATGTTTAACGGCAACATAATTAACCAAACCGAAAACCGAGCTGTACTACATACTGCCCTGCGTAACCGTAGCAATACGCCAATATTGGTGGGTGGTGTAAATATAATGCCCGAAATTAATACTGTTTTGGGTAAGATGAAAGATTTTTCAAACGCCATAATTTCGGGTAATTGGAAAGGCTACACAGGCAAAGCCATTACCGATGTGGTAAATATAGGTATAGGTGGCTCCGATCTTGGTCCCGTAATGGTTACCGAGGCATTAAAAGCGTATAAAAACCACCTAAACCTACATTTTGTTTCCAATGTAGATGCTACCCATATTGTAGAAACCCTAAAAAATTTAAACCCCGAAACTACCTTGTTTTTGGTAGCTTCAAAAACATTTACCACCCAAGAAACCATGAGCAACGCATTAAGTGCCCGCAATTGGTTTTTAAATGCTGGTGCTACCGATGCCGATGTGGCCAAACATTTTGCCGCCCTATCTACCAATGCTAAGGCTGTGGCCGAGTTTGGTATTGATACCCAAAATATGTTTGGTTTTTGGGATTGGGTAGGTGGCCGCTACTCGTTATGGAGTGCTATTGGGATGCCTATTGCCTTATCTATTGGTTTTGAGAACTTCGAGGAACTTTTGCTAGGCGCACACCAAATGGATAATCATTTTAAAGAAACCGATTTCGAACAAAATATACCTGTAATTTTAGCCTTATTAGGTGTATGGTACAATAACTTTTTTGAAGCCGAAACACAAGCAATTTTACCTTACGACCAATATTTACACCGCTTTGCAGCCTACTTTCAGCAGGGCGATATGGAAAGCAATGGTAAATATGTAAACCGTAACGGCCAAAAAGTAAACTACCAAACAGGCCCAGTTATTTGGGGCGAACCAGGCACCAATGGCCAACACGCTTTTTACCAATTAATACACCAAGGCACCAAACTTATTCCTTGCGATTTTATTGCCCCCGCACAATCACACAACCCACTAGGCCAGCACCATAACATGTTGATTTCTAATTTTTTTGCACAAACCGAAGCCTTAATGAACGGTAAAACCAGCGATGAAGTAGTGGCCGAATTAGTTATGGCAAATAAATGTGCCGAAGAAATAGAAACTTTAGCACCTTTTAAAGTTTTTGAAGGCAACCGCCCTACCAATTCGATATTGGTTAAAAAAATTACACCCCGCACTTTGGGCTCGCTTATTGCCATGTACGAACAAAAAATATTTACCCAAGGCATTATTTGGAACATCTTTAGTTTCGACCAATGGGGCGTAGAGCTAGGTAAACAACTGGCTAATAAAATTTTACCCGAATTAGAAAACGATATAGAAGTACTTTCTCACGATGCATCAACCAACGGATTGATAAACTTGTACAAAGCGTGGCGATAGGTAAACTTAATAAAAGTAGCAAGCCAAATAGCATCAACACAAAAAAATTGCAGCTATTAATTTCACCAAGCAATACCAATAATTGATATTTTTGCACATGGATTTTTTAAAACAGGCTATTGCCGATGCATTTGCCAGTGTATATCTTGTAACGCTTAACGCTGATGATATATTATTAGAGCAAACCAAAAAAGAATTTACTGGGCACCTAACCTTTGTAGTTTTTCCTTACATAAAACATAGCAAAACCTCGCCCGAGCAAACGGCGCAACAATTAGGTACGTATATAAAAAATAACGTTACCCAAATTTTTGATTTTAATGTAATAAAAGGTTTTTTAAACTTGGTTTTAACCGATGCCTATTGGCTAAGTGTTTTTAAAACTATTGCAGATGATGAAAATTTTGGCAACTTCCCCGCAAAGGGCGAAAAAGTGATGGTCGAATATTCGTCGCCCAATACCAATAAGCCATTGCACTTGGGGCATGTGCGCAATAATTTACTTGGTTTTGCTGTTGCCGAGATATTAAAAGCCAATGGATATGAGGTTATAAAAGCCAATTTGGTAAACGATAGGGGCATACATATATGCAAATCGATGTTGGCGTGGCAAAAGTTTGGCCATGCCGAAACCCCCGAAAGTACAGGCCTAAAAGGCGACCATTTGGTAGGTAAATATTATGTGGTTTTTGATAAAGAATATAAAAAAGAAATTGAGGTATTGCTTACCAAAGGCTTTAGCGAAAACGAAGCAAAAAAACAAGCCCCGTTAATTATTGAAGCCCAACAAATGCTACAAAAATGGGAAGCCGGCGATAAAGAAACCTTAGCATTATGGGCACAAATGAACGCTTGGGTATATGCTGGCTTTAACCAAACGTACAGCAAACTGGGCGTATATTTTGATACCTATTACTACGAAAGTAATACCTATTTGTTAGGTAAAGATATTGTAAATGAGGGGATTGAAAAAGGTGTTTTTTTTACAAAACCCGATGGCTCGGTATGGATAGATTTAACGCCTGACGGCCTAGACGAAAAACTGGTTCGCCGAGCCGATGGCACTTCGGTTTACATTACCCAAGATTTAGGCACCGCACAATTAAAATACAATGATTTTGGGATAACTAAATCGCTTTACGTAGTAGGTAACGAGCAAGATTACCACTTTAAAGTATTGTTTTTAATATTAGAAAAACTGGGCAAAAGCTGGGCCAATGGGCTTTACCATGTATCGTATGGCATGGTTGATTTGCCAAACGGCAAAATGAAATCACGCGAGGGTACGGTAGTAGATGCCGACGAGCTGATAGCCGAAATGGAAAGCACTGCCAAAACCAAAACCGAAGAACTAGGCAAAACCAATAGCTTTAGCGATACCGAAAAAGCACAATTGTATTACACCATTGGTATGGGAGCGTTAAAATATTTTTTACTAAAAGTAGAACCCAAAAAACGCATCTTATTCGACCCATCCGAATCGGTAGATTTTCAGGGCAATACAGGCCCATTTGTACAATACACCTATGCCCGCATACAATCGGTATTAAGCAAAGCCAATTTTAAATACAATACTTTAACCCCTATTACCAATACTTTGCAAGCTACCGAAATTGAGCTTATAGTGCTTTTAAATACTTATATGGATACTTTGGCTACTGCTGCAAAAAACTATAACCCCGCCGCCATTGCCAATTTTGTGTACGATTTAGCCAAAACCTACAATAAATTTTACCAAACCGAAACCATTTTAAAAGGAGACGTCGAGGAAATAAAGCATTTTAGACTTTTACTTTCATACGTTACAGCTGGCGTACTAAAAAAAGGAATGAGCCTGTTAGGCATTGGTATGGCCGAGCGGATGTAGCAATTTGTTTTTATTGTATGATTTAATAAAGGCTCTTTTAAAAAAATCGTTAAAAATATCAATACCCAAACTCAAAACGGCTAAGCCATTACCTGTAAGCAATTAGCTTCATGGTATAAAAAAAACCATTGGTTACTTTTTGGTTCGAAATATCTACATCTACCGCCCTTACATTAGCTGCTACTAGGCCTACATCCTGTGCGTAGGTATAAGTTTCTTTATCCTCTCTAATTAAGTTAACTTCTTCGAAATGTGTAACTAAAGTGCTTTTAAATTTTAAATTATCTAACAAAAAGGTATCATACAAATCGGTTATCGTAAATTCTTTATCTGTAGGGTCGCTTTTGGCTTTACCGTTCCAAGTTGTACCCACTTTGGTTGGAAAAACCAAGCGTACAAACGTTTTATTATCGATAGTTTCTTCGGCACTACGGGTACTTAAAACTCTAGAAATTGTTTTTTGAAACTTCCACAAACTTTCGCTGGCTAGTTTTTTGTACCTTTCAATACGATAAGCTGTGCGGTTAGTGGCATCCTTATAGGTTTCGGCAACCGAATCTTTAATTTGAAATCTAAAATTTTTTTCTCTTTTAGTAAACTCATCAATAGCAGTAGAATCTACCTCGTAAATAAGCACTTTGTTTAAAGCCAAAGGATAAAAATTATAATTAAAATCAGGGCTTGGCATATCTTTGTTACAAGATATTAGCGTAACCATCAAGCATACAAAAACGAATACCTTAGCTCTATTTGTCATATTTATTAAATTAAAAATCCACCTCCCAAAAGGTCGTTTCCTTCGTAAAAAACTGCCGATTGGCCAGGCGCAATACCCGAAACCGAATGATGGAAATTTACATGCATCAAATCATTTTGTTGGTAAATATAACTTAACGCTCCGGCATCTTTATATCGTATTTTGGTAATAACTTCTAAGGGCTGTGTAATGCTGGCATATTTTATGAGGTTTAAGCCACGTACTCTGGCACTCATTTTTTGTAACTCATCTTGCGTACCCAGTACTACGGTATTGCTTTCGGGTAAAATTTGGGTTACAAACATGGGATGGCCTAAAGCAATGTTTAAGCCTCGCCTTTGGCCAATAGTATAAAATGGATAGCCTTGGTGTGTACCTACTTTTGTGCCATCGGTTAATACAAAATCACCTCCTTTTACTTCGTTTTCTAGTTCGGGCAGGCGGTGTTTTAAAAATGCCCGGTAATCGTTATCGGGTACAAAGCATATTTCGTAGCTTTCGCTTTTATTGGCCAGTTCGGCTTGGCCCATATCTAAAGCCATTTGCCTAATTTCTGATTTTGCAAACGACCCTAAAGGGAATTTAGTACGGGCTAAATTTTCTTGGCTTACCCCCCACAGCACATACGATTGGTCTTTATTTTCGTCTTTCCCTTTCGATATTACATACCTATCGTTATCATGTTTGCGTATATTGGCGTAATGGCCTGTGGCAATAAATTCGCAATCTAGTTTATTGGCTCGTTTTAAAAGCGCATTCCATTTTATGTGCGTATTGCATAATACACAGGGGTTTGGAGTACGGCCTGCCACATATTCGTTTACAAAGTTATCAATTACAAAATCGCCAAACTCGTCTCTAATATCTAAAATATAATGCGGAAAGCCGTAATTAACGGCCAATGTGCGGGCATCGTTTATCGAATCTAAACTACAACAACCTGTTTCTTTGCTATTTATACCTGATGATGCATAATCCCAAGTTTTCATGGTAAGGCCAATAACTTCGTAGCCTTGCTCGTGTAGCATAACAGCGGCCACCGAGCTATCTACGCCACCACTCATGGCCACTAAAATTCTACCGTGTTTACTCATTTTAATTTTATGTTACTTGCAAATATAAACGATTAACTGATGCATTTAAAAATTAGTTAGGTTACAAATAATTTTATTTTTAATCAGATAAAAAATAATAAAACACAAAGTTTATTTTTTTTTATTTTATAAAAACAAAATCTTATCCCTACATTTGCAATAGTACAAAGTGGAAAATTTGAGTTGATTGCAACCACGTAAAAAAAAATGCTAAAGCCGACAAAGCTCCCTGCTTTTTTTAACGATACGCCTCCTTTAATCCCACCATTTTTAATATTTCAAATTTTAAATATATGCCTTATTTATTCACCTCAGAATCTGTATCGGAAGGACACCCCGATAAAATTGCCGACCAAATTTCGGATGCATTAATTGATAATTTTTTAGCTTTTGATAAAAATTCGAAAGTTGCTTGCGAAACCTTAGTTACTACCGGCCAAGTGGTTTTGGCTGGTGAAGTAAAATCAAAAGTGTACTTAGATGTACAAAAAATTACCCGCGATGTGATTAAAAAAATTGGTTACACCAAATCCGAATACATGTTCGAAGCAAACTCATGCGGCATACTTTCGGCTATACACGACCAATCTGAAGATATTAACCAAGGGGTAGATCGCATCAATCCCGAAGACCAAGGTGCTGGAGACCAAGGCATGATGTTTGGCTATGCCAGCAACGAAACCGAAAATTATATGCCCCTAGCACTTGATATAGCGCATAAACTATTGATTGAATTAGCTACTTTGCGCCGAGAAAATAGCGAAATTACTTACCTGCGCCCCGATGCCAAATCGCAAGTAACCATCGAATACAGCGATAATCATCAGCCTATTCGTATTGATAGTATTGTAATATCTACCCAACATGACGATTTTGATGAAGACAATGCCATGTTAGCCAAAATTAAATCGGATTTAATTACCATACTTATACCTCGCGTAAAAGCTTTATTAAAACCCGAACTACAACAGCTATTTACCGATGCTATAACCTACCATATAAACCCAACTGGTAAGTTTGTTATTGGTGGGCCACATGGCGATACAGGCCTTACTGGGCGTAAAATTATTGTAGATACATACGGTGGAAAAGGTGCACACGGTGGTGGTGCTTTTTCGGGTAAAGATCCCTCAAAAGTAGATAGGTCGGCAGCGTATGCCACCCGCCATATTGCCAAAAACCTAGTAGCATCAGGAGTTGCCACCGAGGTATTGGTGCAAGTATCGTATGCCATTGGTGTGGCCAAACCTTGCGGAATTTTTATAAGCACCAACGGTACTTCGAAAGTAAACCTTAGCGATGGCGAAATAGCTAAAAAAGTAGAGGCTATATTTGATATGCGCCCTTATTTTATAGAACAACGCCTAAAATTACGTAACCCCATTTACAGCGAAACCGCAGCCTATGGCCACATGGGGCGTAAAAACGAAACCATTACCAAAACATTTTACGGGGCCAACGGCGAAACTAAAACCTTGGATGTAGAATTATTTACTTGGGAAAAATTAGATTTTGTAGCTAAAGTAAAAGCCGAATTTGGCTTATAATGCAATTATTTTAACTATTAGAATTTAATTTTTAGGGGCTACCATGCTTTTGCACAGTAGCTCCTAATTTTTTTATTACTATTTACCACGCCATAAATGGTTATCCCCCATGTATATTAACTCCTTTGGGCGTTTACTGCCTGTAATGATTTGCTTTTATGTTATCGGTTGCAAGTTTTACAGTTTCTTGTATTCGCTTTGCTCTTGTATGGGCTTGTTTAGCGTTCATAATCCATTCTAAAATATTTCGTTTCGAAGATCGAGGAAAATTGCCCCAATGCTCAAAAGCAATTTCGTTTTTATCAAACTCTTTTTGTAAGTCGTTTGGCACTATCATTTCTTCAACTTCATCTAAAGCGGTCCAAGTGCCGTTTTGCTTTGCAACTTTTATGGCTGCAAGCCCTGATGGTGCAAGTTTGCCATTTTTTAAAAGTATAGCCGCTTTACTTTTGTTTACTTTGCTCCAGTTGCTTTTTATGTTTCGTTTTGCAAAAAATTGATAATAACTTTTTTCATCTCTTTTGTTTGGTTTGCTATCTATCCAACCAAAACAAATAGCTTCATCAACAGCTTCAGGATAATAAACGCTAGGGATTTCGGTTTCTTTTTTGTAGATAATTAGCCAAACAGACTTTTCTGTTTGGTGGTTGTTCTCCAGCCATTTTCTCCAATCTGCTTGCGATTGGGCATAAAAAGTTTTTATTCCGTCTTTTAACTCCATCACCAACTAAAAGTTTATCTGTTAAAAAAACTAGCCTTTTGTTAATATATTTATAATTGTACTCTCTTAATATTTGCGTACAAAAAATGTTTTTACCTACCGCTACTTTTAAAACTACCAAAAATAATTTTTAAGAATGATAATACAAGAGCAAAAATCATGGCCGACCAAAAGCCGCTTGTGCTAAAACCCGATAAAAAATTATCAACCAACAATACCATACATACTGTAATAATAAACGACATTAAACCTAGCGACAAAACATTAATAGGAAAAGTTAATATCCTTAAAACAAAACCAATAGTTGCATTGGCTAGTGCCAAAAGAACACCCACAATAATTGCAGTTATAAATCCATTTACCTGAACACCAGGTACAAAATATGACGCTAAAGCAACCGCTAAGCCGGTTAATAAAATTTCAGTTATAAATTTCATATATGTGCCTATTTGTTTATTGTAAATTATTTGAGTGCGGTGTATTTCTTAATTGCAATGTTTTACTATGTTTATTTTTCATTTTAAGATTTAGCATTTCCACCAGCACCGAAAAAGCCATAGCAAAATAAATATAGCCTTTTGGTATATGCTGCTCGAACCCTTCGGCCAGTAACGACACGCCAATTAATAGTAGAAAAGATAGGGCTAGTATTTTAACTGTAGGGTGTTGGTTTACAAAATTTGATATTGCACCTGCCGATACCATCATTACCGCTACGGCAATAATTACGGCGGCTATCATTACTTCGATATGCTCGGCCATGCCTACGGCAGTAATTACCGAATCTAGCGAAAACACAATATCTAAAATTAAAATCTGAATAATAGTGGAAGTAAATGAGTGCGGTTTATGCTTGCTTTGGTGTTCGGGTTCGCCTTCAAGTTTTTGGTGAATTTCGTGTGTACTTTTATAAATTAAAAATAAACCGCCAATAATTAAAATTAAATCTCGGCCCGATAATGCCATTTGTTCTAACAAACTTGCATTGGTTACATTTATCCATTGGCCTATATTAAATAAGGGGTTGGTAAGTTTCATGATAAAGCTTAAAGATAGTAGCAATAATACACGAGTAATCATGGCTAAGGCCAAACCCAGTTGCCTAGCTTTTTTTTGCTTATCAAGGGGAAGCTTACCTGCCAAAATAGATATAAAAACAATGTTATCAATACCTAGTACGATTTCTAAAACGGTTAAGGTAAGTAACGAAATCCAAATTTCGGGTGTGTTCATCCAATCCATAGGTTGTTAATTTAGGTTAAAAATAAATAAAAAGGGTGTATATGCCATATATTTAGGGTAAATTATATACCATACCAATAGATAGCGCTTGGCTGGTTTGCAGTGCGTTGCTAAAATCATCATCGTAAAGTGCAACACCGTTTACCATTACATTAATAAATTTATTTACTTTGGCGGTAAGGGTTACATCTAATCGTTGGTCGATATGCCTAATTTTTTCGTAAGCTGCAAACATCAAATAACGCGATTTTAGGTTTAAATTTGGGGCAATATTTTTATCAAAATTAGCTACTACTTGGAAAGCAAGCTCATTTCTAAAAACTTTACCAATAGGTACACCAAAGTTTTTAGGATTATTTTTATACAAAGTTGTATCCAATACAAATGTTTGGCGGGCTGTACCTGTGCCTAAGCGTAAGCTAAAATAAGTTACGGGTTTATATTCGAAACCTACCGATTCGGTAACGTAACCAGGTGCCATAAAATTTGAAATACTTGTACGGGTTTCGTTTCCAGTAGCATCTTTACCAAAGTTATAACCAATATCAAATTGCGACTCGAAACTAAGTGAACCAAAAAAATACCAGTTTTTTGAAATTTGCAATGCAGCTTTATTATCAATAAAAATGCGGTCGTTTGTTTTTCGCTCTAGCTGGTTTCGGTTTTTAAGTTTGCCATAAATTAAATCGAGCTGGGTAATATAGTTTACACGTTCTTTATTATACTCTGCTTTATATAAAAACTGGCCACCTAGTGCCAACGAATTTACCCCTCCCCCACTCCAATTATTACTAAATGCTGCTTGGTTTATATTAAGGCTAATGGTACTTTGTGTACGCCAATAGTTAATTTTAATATTTAACAATTGTGGCTTAATGGTAGTTTTTTTAATAAAGTTAATTGGATTTTTGCTTGCTAACGGATTTTTTTTTGGGTTGCTTACTTGTGTTTTTATGGTATCTATTTGCGGTATTTCGGTTTGTGCCTTTGCAGTTATGGTAAATACCAATATGTAGGCTAAAATTATAAAAACAGTGTGTTGTAATTTTTTTCTCATTTTATTTTATTGGTGTGTATATCACTTAAAAGCCCATAATTTCGTTTTTGCAAATATAGTATATCGATATCATTATTATAAACTTCACTTTCGAAAATTATATGACTATGCGCCTGTTAGCTTTTTTGTATTTACATAAATTTATAACGTAATTATACAAGTAAATATCCCACAATGGTTAGTTAATAGGTATAATTAATGCTTTAAGCGAAGGGTTTAATGCCTTATTATTTGGCTATTAAAGCGTAATTATTTTTTTATAAGCGGTATAAAATAGGTAAAGCTTTACCATTAATTTTAAAAACTAAACGGGTATTAAAGGATATTTCATTAATTTACAATGTAAGTAAACCAAACATTTTTAGGCTTTTAACTTGTTTGTTATACCAAAAGGGTTCGAAATCATTGTTGGTATATGTTTCGAAACTATTTTTTAAATGTTGCCAAGTTGTAATACTGGGGCAGTGGGGGCTTAATAGTGCAAGTGTGTTTATTAACCATTGGCCTTCGGTTTTGTTACATGTAATAACTTTGGTGTGTACGTTGCTGTTAAATGTTAGGTTAGCCATTTCCCATTGTTTTCCTTTTTTACTTTTTGTAAAAAAAGTAATTTGTGGTTGGTTTCCTATCCATACAATTTTTGCCGTAGGTTTTACTGGCGTAAAATCCTCCGCGTTAAGCGCTTGAATAATAAAATTGGGGTGTATGCTTGTTTTGGGCGTTTTAAAATCGAACCAATTTTGAAGTGGGAAATCTAAACATTGCTTGTGCATATAGTTGTATAGCGATTTTTTTAAACCGTAGCTAAAAAGCTCGTGAGTGGCCCCAGTTTTATCTTCAAACTCAAGGTCGTTATTGGCAAAAGTGCCCACCATACTGCTTTGTTTTTGTACTTTATACTCATCGGGCGATAAGCCTACGGGGCTATGCGCCGTCATGGCAAACTGGTGCCAAAAAGCCGATTGTAATATACCTGCAGCAAACATTTGGCGTACCATTTCTAAAGAGTCGATAGTTTCTTGGGCCGATTGGGTAGGGAAGCCATACATTAAATAAGCATGTACCATAATGCCCGCTTGGGTAAAATTTCGGGTAACTTGGGCTACTTGTGCTACGGTTACTCCTTTTTGTATGAGTTGCAAAAGGCGGTCGCTGGCTACTTCTAATCCGCCACTAATGGCCACACATCCTGAGGCTTTTAATAGTAAACAAAGGTCGGCGGTAAAGCTTTTTTCGAACCTTATATTCGTCCACCAGGTTACGGTTAAATTGCGGCGAATAATTTCTAAAGCTACATCTCGCATTAAAGCAGGCGGTGCTGCTTCATCTACAAAATGGAAACCATTTTGCCCTGTTTTAGCAATTAATTCTTCGATTCTATTGCATAATAAATTGGCAGTTAATGGTTCATAATTTTTTATATAATCTAACGATATATCACAAAAAGTGCATTTTCCCCAATAGCAGCCGTGTGCCATGGTTAGTTTATTCCATCGGCCATCGCTCCATAAACGGTGCATTGGGTTGGCTATTTCTATTACCGATATGTATTTATCTAAGTATAAATTGCTATAATCGGGAGTGCCAAGTTCAAATTGTTTATACTCTTTACATTGGGTATTATTAAAATAAGTTACCACGCCGTTTAACAGCATAAAAGTTCGTTTTAAGCTGGTAATAGGTCGTTTATTTTGCACAAAAGCTAACAAATTTTCGATGGGGGCTTCGCCATCGTCGAGGGTTATAAAATCAAAAAACTCGAACACTCGGGCATCCGATACCGACCTTAATTCGGTATTGGCAAAGCCACCACCCATAGCAATTTTTATGTTGGGATAATGTTTTTTTAGCCATTGGGCGATGCGAAATGCAGCATATAAATTACCCGGAAAAGGTACCGATAAGGCTACTATTGTAGGATTTATGCTTGCTATGCGTTGTTGTAATATCTCAATCAGTAGCGTATCGATGTAGGTATATTTTTGATTTAGTGATTGGTATATTTTATCAAAACTATTGGCCGACCTAGCTAATCGTTCGGCATATCGGCTAAAGCCAAAATGTGCATCCACACACTCTACTATTAAATCCGAAATATCTTCGAGATAAAGGGTTGCCAAGTGTTTGGCTTTATCATGTGTAGCCATGGTACCAAACGCCCACGCTAGGTTTTCTATCTGCGCAAAGCGAGATGCTTGAGGCAAAAAACTTTCTTTACAAATTTGTAAAGCAAGGGTAGGGTTATATCCTTGCAAAAATGAAATAACGGCATCAATAGTATTTATGTAACTATTTTTAAGGGCTAAAATGCGCTGGGCATTTTCGGATAATGGTTTTATAGATGTATTAACGTGGGTAAATAGCTTAAGTAAACCTGTTTTCGAAAAAAGTTGAAGGATTACCTCGATACCTAAATCTGCTTGATAGCAATCAATATGTTTGGTGTTTAAAAAGCCCTTTAGGTACGCACTGGCAGGATATGGCGTATTTAGCTGCGTAAATGGCGGAGTAATGATGCATATTGTGTAAGACATGTTTTTTATTTTATAGCCTTAAGATTGCTTATGTAAAAAAAGCATCTTTTTAGTTTGTAAATTATATCATTGATTTAAAATAGGTGATATAATTTTATATTATTTGCTTAGGTAAAAAATTACCAACTACGAAATGGGCAAAAAAAACTAGCCTTTTAATTCTGTCACCAAAGCATCAAAAGCATTTTTTAAATCGCTTAATTGTTGTTCTAGCAAAGCTATTCTGTTTTCTAAACCGCTGGTTTTAAGTTCTGGTTCGTTGTTAAAATCGGGCAAAGTAAAATCGGGTAATCCGTTAAACAAATGAGTAAAACGTACTTCTTTTTGCCCAGCTTTACGTGGCACTTCTACAATGTATGGGTTTTCGCCTTCCATTAGTTGATTTAAAACTTGGTTAACCTCATCTAATGATTCAAATTCGTATAATCTCCCCGAATGGGCATTTAACTCGCCAGGTGTTTGGGCGCCACGTAAAAAAAGCAGACAAATTAAGGCAAGTTGTGCCGGTACAAACGGGAAAACAATAGCAAAATTATGTTTGTATTTTGTGCTACGGCTAGTACCGCCAGTGGCGGTAGATATTAAGCCTTTGCGTTTTAAGGTATCTAAAGCGTTAATTAACTCATTATCATCGTACTGTACTAAAGGTTTACGGGCCGTTTTTTGGTTACAAGCCGCCGCTAAGGCGTTTAGCGTTAAGGGGTAATAATCGGGCGTAGTTTTGCATTTTTCCATTAATGCACCTAAAATGCGTGTTTCGGTAGAGCTAAGTATGGGTATTTGCATTTTTTATGTTGGTTTGGTTACAATCTTATTGATTTAAAATCCAAGCAAAAATAAGGGGTACTACAATGGTAGCATCCGATTCTACAATAAATTTTGGGGTATGTATATCTAATTTTCCCCAAGTAATTTTTTCGTTAGGCACCGCACCCGAATACGAGCCATAAGAGGTGGTAGAGTCGGATATTTGGCAAAAGTAGCTCCAAAAAGGTATATTTTCTATTTCCATATCTTGATAAAGCATAGGTACTACGCAAATTGGGAAATCGCCTGCAATGCCCCCTCCTATTTGAAAAAAACCTACTCCTTTGCCTGCTGAATTTTTAATGTACCAATCGGCAAGGTATGCCATATATTGTATGCCATTTTTTACGGTATGTACATTTAATTCGTTTTTAATTACATAAGAGGCAAATATATTTCCCATAGTCGAATCTTCCCAACCTGGTACGATAATAGGTAGATTTTTTTCGGCAGCAGCCAACATCCACGAGTTTTTAGGGTCTATTTCGTAATACTGCTCTAAAACACCGCTTAACAGCATTTTATACATAAATTCGTGTGGAAAAAAAGCTTCGCTAGCATCGTTGGCATCTTTCCAAAGTTTGTAAATATGCTTTTGCAATCGTCGGAAAGCCTCTTCTTCGGGTATACAGGTATCGGTTACACGGTTGTAATGGTTTTCTAGCAAATCCCATTCGTCTTGAGGACTTAAATCGCGGTAATGGGGTACTCGTTTGTAATGCGAATGGGCTACAAGGTTCATTATATCTTCCTCGAGGTTGGCACCTGTGCAAGAAATAATAGCCACTTTATCTTGCCTAATCATTTCTGCCAACGATATACCTAGCTCGGCAGTGCTCATGGCTCCTGCCAAAGTAACCATCATTTTACCTCCCTCAAGCAAATGAGTTTCGTAGCCTTTTGCGGCATCCATTAGGGCGGCAGCATTAAAATGTAAGTAGTTTTTTTCTATAAACTGTGATATTGGACCTTTTGCAAGCATAATTTACTATTTTGCACAAAAATATAATTTATATTATTTATTAGCCGATTTATTAAAAATTGTTACCCTTGTAATTTACCAAAAGTAACCACATGAAAATAAAATACTTTAGTTTACTACTTATTTTAATACTTCCGCTAGGCCTGTACGCACAAATAAAATTGATAAAAAAAATTTCAACAAAATTACTATCCAACGATACTACAAGACACAATAGCTTTTTACCTGTACCAGTATTTGGTTACTCGCAAGAGGCTGGCTTACAGTTAGGTATAGCTGGTATTTATTCGTTTTACACGGATATTAATAACCTTAATAATAAAGCATCTACCTTGTTTACCAATTTAATATACAGTACCAAAGGGCAAAACAGAATATCATTAAAAACCGATATATGGTCTAAAAATAACAGCTACCATATAATAGGTGATATTAGGCTTGCCCAAACAGCTTTTGATTTTTTTGGATTAGGCAACAGCACAAAATTTATAGATGCCGATAAATTACTATTAAGGCAAACACGATTTGGAGCTGATGTTGAAAAAGAATTTTTTAAAAATTTATATTTAGGCTTAGGAGCCGAGTTTGACAAGCAAAAAATTAAAGATGTAATACCAGGAGGTATTTTTACAAGTAAAACGGAAAGTGATAAAACTGGTGGCGAGGCTCTTTTTTTGAAATTAACCCAACTTTACGATAGCCGTAACAACAGCATTTATCCCGATAAAGGATATTATGTGCGTACACGTTTTGGTATTGCCCCTGATTTTTTTGGTGGTAATAATTTTACTGGTAACCACATAGATGTAGATTTTAGATTGTTTAAAAAAATGGGAAAAAACCTAATTTTAGGTATAAACGCTAATTTTGAAGCACTAAATTATACCAAAAATGTAGAAGCATTTTACTTTATGCCCCAATTAGGCGGCGACCAAATGATGCGTGGTTACTACATTGGCCGCCTTAGAGGGCAAAACTTACTAGCCTCGCAAGCCGAATTACGCTACCGTATTGTACCCCGCTTGGGTATTGTAGGTTTTATGGGTACGGGTATGGTATACCAAAACAGCGAATTAGCTTTGCGCAACTTAAAACCAAATTATGGTGTAGGTGCCCGTTTCTTTTTCGATTTAGAAAAAGCATTAAGCCTGCGCCTTGATTATGGTATTGGAGAAAAGCCCGAAGGCGAAAAAAGAATTTCGGGGTTTTATATTTCGTTAGGCGAAGCGTTTTAAGTAAATTTAGTTGTATTATTTAAAAAAAAATAAAAAGCAAATGGGTAAGGCAACCATCTTATTTTACCAAAATTTTATACATACAGCACTTATTATAATGTAAAAAAAATACCTAACATAATTTAATTCAAAAAATACAGCGTAAATACATACACGTTTACAGGTATAACACTTATTTTTGCCTTTATGGATGAAAATGATTTATATGAAAGCGAAACCGACTTATTTGAGCATTACAACATAAAGGTAGATAAGGGCCAAGGTTTATTGCGGATTGATAAATTTTTAATTCTAAGGGTAGAAAATGCCTCGCGAAACCGAATACAAAATGCTATTGATGCCGGCAATGTATTAGTAAATGGTAAAATTATAAAAGCTAGCTACCGGGTAAAACCAGCCGACGAAATTAGCATAGTAATGCCTCAGCCTTTACGCGATGATACCGTTTACCCCGAAAATATTGCATTAAATATAATATATGAAGATAAAGACGTACTGTTAGTTAATAAATCAGCGGGCATGGTGGTTCACCCAGGTTTTGGTAATTGGAGTGGTACACTTGTAAATGCTTTGGCCTACCATATTAATACACAATTACCACAATTGCCAGGCAATGTAAACCGCCCAGGCTTGGTGCATAGGATTGATAAAGACACATCGGGCTTATTGCTTATTAGTAAAAACGAAATTGCTATGACCTATCTAGCCAAGCAATTTTATAACCACACCATTACCCGAAAATATATTGCCCTTGTATGGGGCGATTTAAAAACCGATGGTAGCGTGAGTGGTTACATTGGCCGAAGTGCCAAAGATAGGCGTGTGATGGAAGTGTATAATGATGCCGAAAAAGGAAAATGGAGCCTTACGCATTACACCGTTTTAGAACGTTTTAATTACGTTACCCTTATTGCTTGCCAGCTAGAAACTGGCCGTACCCACCAAATTAGGGCACATTTAAAACACATAGGGCACCCATTATTTGCCGATGCTACTTATGGTGGTGATAAAATAAGAAAAGGCACTATTTTTGCCAAATACAAAACTTTTGTAGAAAACTGCTTTAATTTAATGCCTAGGCAAGCCTTACATGCCCTATCATTAGGCTTTACGCATCCTACAAGTAAACAAAATATGTATTTTGAAACCAATTTACCCAGCGATTTTTTAGCCGTAATAAATAAATGGCGAAGTTATATTGCCTATACAGATGCTATTTAATTTTTATATTTTTTATTGATGATAAAACAGGTAATAAATTATAACGGTACTTTTTTTAATGCCGACGACAAAATACTAACAGCAAGCAACCGAGGTTTTAAATATGCCGATGGCTTGTTCGAATCGATGCGGTTAAGCAAAGGCAAAATAAAATTTGCCAACCAACATGCCCAGCGGCTACAAGCAGGTATGAAGGCTTTAAAAATAGAAGGTTATAGTAAAATTGATGCTTACTTTTTGCAAGATAAAGCCGAAGAAATAAGCAGCCATAATAAATGTACGCAAAATGCCCGATTACGCCTTACCGTTTATCGTGATGGTGCTGGCCTTTACGCCCCCAGCCAAAATAAATTTGCCTACGTGTTAGAATCTACAGCCTTAAACACCCACCTTTACCAACTTAATACCAAAGGCCTAATAATGGATATATATGCCGATATACCAAAAGCTATCAATCAATTATCAAACTATAAAACTTGTAATGCTTTACTTTATGTTATGGCAGGTATTTTTAAGCAACAACAAAAAATAGATGAAGCGTTTGTACTTAACCAAAACGGTTTCCTGTGTGAAAGCATAAGTGCAAATTTATTTTTAGTTTACCAAAACAAAATTTACACCCCAGCACTAAGCGAGGGCTGTATTGGCGGTGTTATGCGCAAGGTTATTATTGATTTAGGCATTAATAATGGCATCGAAGTTATAGAAGCCCAGTTAAATCCCGAGATATTAAACCAAGCCGATGAGGTTTTTTTAACCAACGCTTCTATGGGAATACAATGGGTAATGGGGTTTAACCGTAAACGTTACTTTAACGAAACCAGCAAATTTTTGGTCGAAAAACTTAATGCCATAAGCTAAACCACCTTTTCGATTTGTTTTTTTAATGCCTGTTGATAATGTTGGTTAAAACTATTTTCAATAGCATTTAAGTCCTCAAAATCTTGAGCACTATGTTGTGAAAAATTAAAATATAGGCTAGGTTTTTTATGTTCAAAATAATCGGTTAAAGCCACCGAAAACACATACTGAAATTTTTTTTGCGAAAAATTAACTATCTTTTGTATTCCTTTTTGAAAACCTACTTTTTGTATATGTGACGAATGTAGCTTGCCCTGCGGAAAAACAAGTACCAAGTTTTCGGGCTTATCCAATAACTCGCCAGCGTATTGTAGCGATTGCAACACACTGCGGCTATTGGGCTGTACACTAAAGCTGCCTAAAAATTTCATAAACCAAATTTTTTTGGCAGTGTTTTCCATAATCATTACCCGAAACTGTTTTTTAAAATAAACATGGTTAAGGTAAAAAATTAAAAAACCATCCCACCACGAAAAATGGTTGGCTAATAAAAAAATAGCTTTATCCTTTTCGATTTTGGGGGTATTAAAATTTAATGCTGTAAAATTTTGTTTTATAATGCGGCCAATGTACCAAACAAAAAAACCATGCACTAAAATATTTTTTTTAGGTTTTATTATCATCCATGTTTTATTAAATCGGCTACTATGTTGGCCGATAGTAAACTTAACGGAATGCCGCCACCAGGGTGTACACTTCCGCCAACAAAGTACAAATTTTTAATTTTAGAGGAAAAATTTGCATGACGTAAAAAAGCAGCAAATTGGTTATTAGAGCTTGTTCCGTACAGCGAACCTTGGTACGCCTGTGTATTGGTTTGTATGCTTCGGGGGTCTAAAATGCTTTCGTTTTCAATAAGCGTTTGTACATCAATACCAAACTGATGGTTAATTTTTTGGATAATATGTGTGCGGGCTTTGGCTATTAAAGCATCCCAATTTTGCCCCGTATTATTGGGTACATTTATCATCACAAACCAGTTTTCGCAACCTCTTGGCGCATCATCGGGTTTAAGCTTACTGCTAATATTAATGTAAATGGTAGCATCAGCAGCAATGCTTTTTTGTTTAAAAATAGCCTCAAACTCAGCTTTATAATCATCACTAAACAAAATATTGTGTAAGCCTAATTGGGCAAAACTTTGTTTTATACCCCAGTAAAATATTAATGCCGAACTTGAGCGATGTTGCTTTAATACAGCTTTTGGTGGTGTTTGCTTGCGTAATAATTGTGTATATGTAAAGTAAATATCCATGTTAGATACTACCACATTTGCGTCTATAAATTCATCCTTTATTAAAATGCCTGTTGCGGCTTTATGCTGTACACATATTTCATCCACGAAAGTGTTATAACAAAACTTAACCCCTAGCTCTTGGGCTAATTTAACCAAACTTTGCACAATGCTGTACATGCCTTTATCAGGGAAGTAAGCGCCCATATTTTGCTCTAAATGCGGTATTACGTTTAACGTTGCTGGGGCTTGGTAAGGGTTCGAGCCGTTGTAGGTTGCAAATCGGTTAGCGTATTGTACCATTTTAGGGTCGGTAAAAAAAGCCTCGTTTGCCTGTGCCATGGTTTTAAAAGCATCAATTTTACCAAAATTAAAAACAGATTTTAAGGTTTTAAAAGAAACATAAGTAGCCAGTTTTTGCAACGATTTTTCTAAAAAAACGTGGTGGGTAATGTTGTAAATAGTTTTACTTTTTTTAAGATATCGGTTAAGCTCGAGAGCCGACGATTTGGTTTTTTCGGCTACCTGTTGCCCAAATATTTCGCTATCGGCACTTGCCGAAAGTGTGGTACCATCGGCCCAAAAATATCGGCACACCTCATCAAGTTTTTGGTAGGTAAAATAATCTTCGGGCTTTTTACCAGCCAAGGTAAAAAGCTCGGTTACATAATTAGGCATGGTAAATAGGCTTGGGCCAGCATCAAAGCTGTAAGCCCCTTGCTTAAACCGAACTAACTTTCCACCAGCCTCGGCATTTGCCTCGTAAACCGTTACATTGTAACCTTTTACCGCCAGCCTTATAGCGCTAGCAATACCAGCAATACCAGCCCCTATAATTATTGCTTTGCGCTTATGCTTCATCATTTTTATTTCAAAACATTTAATAACACAAACAGTTTTTGCCGTAGGGCACTTTCGTTTCCGTTATAATTATTTACCACTACCGAAAAACAAAATTTACCCTCTTTATTGCTATGGTAGCCAGCGTAAGCCAGCACATCGGCAATGCTGCCACTTTTCATTACCATAGTATTGTGGCTGGGCAGGCTTTGGTAAAAAGTGCTGTACCAAGGTGCTTTTTGCGCTTGGTACAGTAGCCTAGCCAAAGCCCATGTACTCACCCTATTGGCCGGCGATAAACCGCTACCATCGTACATATTTAAAGCTTCGGAAGCTATGTTTAAACTTTTCGCATAGTTTTTTACCACAGCTATACCATGGCTAAAAGTAGCATTTTTACCTTTTTGCGCTGCCAAGGTGCGTAGCAATTGCTCGGCATATAGGTTAATGCTTTTTTGGTTTAAAGGCTTAATAATTTCGGATAATGGTGGCGAGGTAATGGTGCATAAAGTTACCGCTTGGGCGGGATTTTGGTACAACGAACCTAACGCCCTAGCTGTAGTAATTTGGTTTACACCGATATTGTTTTGAACTAAAAAAGCTTGCACATCGTAAGCAAGGGCATAAGCTGGGTCGGGTATGGCAATGCCAACTTGTTTTTTACAATTAATGCCATAAGTGCCTCGTAAGTAAATAGTATTGGTATAAGGTGCCGAATAAGCAAATACATTATCGCCTGTGTTGCTATTGCCCGTGGTTACTTCGTTTACTATATTTAAAAACGGATAAGTGTTTACATTTTTAAGGCTTACCGCCGATGCTACATTTTTACCTGGCACAACTGTAAGCTCTACTTGGTTTTCGCCCCAGCAAAGTGCCGATGTGGCTGCACCATAATAATTGCCCATATCTTGCCAAAGCCAGCCATCGGGCAACGATTGTGTATCCCACAGGCTATCATCGGCTATAATTTTACCGTTAATGTTTTTTATACCTGCTTCTACAAGTGATTGTAATATAACGTTTAGCACAGCATTTTTGTTGCTTTTAGGCCATCGCCAGCTGCCCAAAGTAGGGTCGCCATGGCCTGTAATTATTACATCGCCGTTTAGTGTATGGTTTATAATGTTGCCTGTATAAGTAATATTAGTTTTAAACCTATAATTGGCACCCAATACCTGTAAGGCTGTGGCCGAAGTAATTAATTTTAACGTAGATGCTGGTGCCAAACCAGTATTTGGGTTGGCTGTAAAAACGGTATTGCCCGTGTTAGCATCTATCACTGTAAACGAAAAACTAGCGTAAGTAAGGCTTTCGGATTGTGAGAAAGTAAGAAATTGGCTTTTTATTTTTTGTGATAACGATTGTGCCGAAACCATAAAAGGAAACAATACAAGCCAGGTAATACTTATTTTTCTAATCATACGTTTTTGTTAACAACAAATATGGTTTTAATTGGTTAAAATAATTATATAAATTTTCAATTGTTTTAATAAATTGGCCTGGTATTTATAAAGTAAAATAATACATATTTATACTTTCATAAAACCGAACATTAATTTTTTATAAAATAGTAAATCATGAAAAATTCATCAAAAACCCTTATTGCATTATTTGCAGGTGTAGCTGCAGGTGTAGCAATAGGTATTTTATTGGCACCCGAAAAAGGCTCAGATACTAGAGAAAAATTGGCCGATTCGTTAAAAGATTTAACCGATAGCTTAAAAGAAAAAGCATCAGAAGAATTAGATAATTTATCGGATTTTAAAAATAAAGTAGTAAACAATTTAAAAAATAAATTAAAAAAAGAGAGCGAGGAAGATATTTTTTCCGACGACCTACATGTAGTATAATATAGGTATATGGAAGAAAATCCAAAAGAAGACCTCGAGCAAATTAGCCACCGAATAAAAGATTATATCAAGCTTCAACTCGAAATTATACAACTGAAAGCAACCGAAAAAGGGGTGCGCATGGTGGCCTATTTGATTACTTACTTAGTGCTAGGCTTGTTTGTAATTTTATTTTTGCTAGCAGGTTTTTTGGCATTAGGTTTTTACTTTGCCCAAGTTACAGGCAGCAATGCTGCGGGTTTTGGTTGCCTTAGCCTTATTTTATTGCTTTTAGTAGTTATTTTATTTATAATAAAAAATAAAACATTAATTAAACCGCTCGAAAATAAATTTATCGAAAACATTTTTAAAAATTGGTAGTATGCAACATATAAAAACCATAGCCGATTTACGAGCACACATTAACACCCTCGAAATTAAAAAAAACGAACACGAAATTTTTTTACAACCAAAAATAAATGCTATAAAAAGCACATTATTATTTGGCCTAAATACCTACCACCGTATTTTTGGTTTTTTTATTGGCCAAACACCTTTTAAACTAAAAGGAGCAAAAAATATCTACCAAAATGATTGGGTAAATTTACTTAGCCGATTTATTTTGCCCTACATACTTAACAAATTATTTTTAAAAAAATCGAACTTTATTGTAAAAGCACTCATATCCTTGTTATCACAGGCTGCAATTACATCGGTAAATAAAAGTTCAGTTGCCAATTTGGTCGATAAAATTACTCAATTCGTAAAATCAAAAACACATAAAAAACAAACCGATTGTGATAACATACCACCACCCAATAGCGAAACTTATTAGTTTTTTTAAACTAAAAAGTACCTATTAAAAAAACACCATATTTGATGGTAGGCTTTCATTTTTTAGCCTATCAATAGCGGTAACTACATATTTGTATTTTGCTTTGGGGTTTGCGCTTGTATCTAACCAGCTTAAAGTAGGGGTATAAAAAATAGCTTTAATGTTTTCATTAAATTCTACATCTACCAATTCATCTTCGGCAAAACGGTAAACCACAAAGCCATAGGTTGCTTCTTTATCAGCAGCTAGTAAGGGCATTTGCCATTTTAGTAATGTACCTTTTGGGGTGTAAACGGCTTGTAAATTAGTAGGCGATTGTGGTGCGATAGAATCGAGCCAAGGCATTATTGGTGGTAGTGCTGGATATTTATAATAAGTATTTTGTAAAGTATCAGCTATGCCCAATGGGTTTTTAATAAGCGATTTAGAGCTAAAAAATACACTTCCATGTATGTTTTCGTTTTGCCTAACGTAGGCAATTTGTTTACCTAACTGCGCTGGGTTTCGCCAGCTAGCATCTTTAGTAGCATTTACACGATAAGCACCATGGCCTATGTACATGTTGCGCCCGTAAGTATTACTGCCCCACCAGTTTACAAGGTTAGCAAATGGTGCAGCCTTTGTTGTAAACGACCAATACAATTGAGGGTTTAAATAATCAACCCAGCCGTTTTTAATCCACTTGCGTGTGTCGGCATAAATTTCGTAATACGAATCGCCCCCACGCGTATCCGACCCTTCAGCATCCTGTGCTTTATTTTTCCAAATACCAAATGGGCTTACTCCAAATTTTAAATAGCTTTTATGTGCATGTAGGCTGTCGTTTAAGGTATGTATTAGTGTATCAATATTTTGCCTACGCCATTTTTTTATATCCGCAATGCCATTATTATACAAGGTAAACGATTCGGTATCTTTTATGGTTTCGCCTTTAATAGCGTATGGATAAAAATAATCGTCGAAATGTACCCCATCTATATCGTAATTATCTACCACGTTTAATATTATTTTTAAAATATAAGCCCTTACTTCAGGTAATCCAGGGTTAAATAATTTTTTACCTTGGTAAGTAAAAAACCAATCGGGCTTTACTTTAGTGATGTGATTGCCCGAAACTTTAGAAACATTGCTATCAAATGTAGCCCTATAAGGGTTAAACCACGCATGTAATTCAATATTGCGTTTATGGCACTCGGCAATAGCAAAACGTAATGGGTCGTAAAATGGCATAGGGCTTTGCCCTTGTACGCCACTTAGGTATTGCGACCATGGTTCGTCGCAATTGGGGTAAAAAGCATCGGCTGCTGGCCTTACTTGAAACATAATGGCATTTATACCTTGTTTTTGGTGCGCATTTAACAATTTTATCCATTCGTTTTTTTGTTGCAAAGAAGATAATCCTTGCTTACTTGGCCAATCGATATTGGCTACTGTAGCTACCCAAACGCCCCTAAATTCTCGCTTAAGCGAAAGCGAATCTTGAGCTAACGACGTAAAAAAAGTAATTATGCTAACTAACGTAAAAAAAAAATGTTTCATTTATTAACAGATATTTTGGGGTAAAAGTACGCAATAGCACTTAACACAAGTGCGTAAAATATATTTTGTTTAATGTAACTTTTTTGTTACTATTGAAAAATATTTTAAATAACCAATAAATACGTACTTATAATGTAATTGCTTTACAAATGTTATACAATTGCTTGCAGAACTATAATAAATGTATAATATTAGCAAATAAATTATGTGTACAATAAAGTAACCAAAGCAATAAATATTTTATATTACTAAACTAATCATAAAACAAATGGAAAATCAAGAGCAAAAAAGAAATGATAACAACAAAATTTACTTTTTAATAGCGGTAATAGTAGCCTTAATGGGTACCTGTGTTTATTTATTTTTACAAAAAAATAAAACCGAACAGCAAGTAATAACCATATCCGATGAACGTACAGCCTTGCAAACCGAGCTCGAAAAACTAGAAACCGAATTGGCAGAAGCAAATAGTGCCAATACAAAAACTACCGAAGAGCTAAACAGTAAAGATGAGCAATTACAAACCAAAATTAACGAGCTTAAAAAAGCACTGGCTAATGGCTCGCTTACCAAAAGCCAATTGGCTAAAACACGCAACGATTTACAAGTGTTACGAAATTCGGTGGCACAATACACAGCCGACATTGAAGCATTGCAACAACAAAATGCTATTTTAACCGTAGAAAGAGATAGTTTAAAAACTACTGTAAACTCGGTATCGAAACAAGCCCAAGACCTTTCGCGTAAAAACGATTCGCTAAACACCCGTGTAAAAGCTGGTGCTGCACTTAAAGGCGTTGGTATAAGTGTGGCCACTTTAAAAATTAAAAACAGTGGTAAAGAGGTAGATGTAGATAAAGCATCTACAGCCAAAAAACTTAAAATTAGCTTTTCGATACCTGCAAACCCAATTGCCGAAAAAGGCATGCATGACGTGTATGTGCGCCTTTTAGACCCCGCTGGCAATTTATTAACTGGCGAAAACGGCAGCTTTACCTCAAATGGTGCAGAATTACAATACACCTACAAAACAGCCATTGATTATACCGGAGATGCCAAAAACTACACTTTAGAATGGACAAATAAGGCTGCATTTGCACCAGGCAATTACATTGTTTTGCTTTACGCTGATAATAGCGAACTAGGTAAAGGTACTTTTAGTTTAAGATAAAAATTTTAGTTATTTTTTTATGCAGGGTATAAGCAATTATACCCTGCTTTTTTTTACCATAAACTTAGTTAATGTAAAAAAATATTAACAAAGAACTGGTTTAATTATTTTATGACATGTTGTTTTTTAGAATATTATTTTTGATAAGTATTTTATAAAAAATTAGCACATAGGGAATTTGATTTTGTATGTTTGATAACCTTTACAACCTTAAAATTTATTATTTATGAGTAGCTTTCCTTTTAATCGTACACAATGTAAGGCGCAAACTGCCGCCGAAGCAGCCGACCATAGAATTTATTATCAAAATCTTACCTGGCAAGAAAGAATGAAAGTAACTAATTATTTAAATAGTATTGCCTTTAATTATCCCGAAAATAGCCCTCCAAAGCTAGATAGAACAAAATTTAAGGCCAAAGGGCGAGATTAATTTTATGAGTAATATTTTTAATAACGACTTTAGGGATTTTATTTATGAGCTAAATAGAGCAAAAGTAAGGTATATTTTAGTGGGAGGTTTTGCTGTAATTTTAAACGGTTATTCGCGAAGTACAGGCGATATGGATATTTGGGTAGATAGAACTTTTGAAAATTACGCGAAAATTAAACTCGCCTTCCATAATTTTGGTATGCCCGTGTTTGATATGACGGAAGATAATTTTTTAAAACACCCCATATGGGATGTTTTTACTTTTGGAGTACCTCCAAGCGCAATTGATATTATGCTAAAAGTTAAAGGTTTAGAGTTTAATAATTGTTATGAAAACGCTATAAATTTCGAGGATGATGGGTTATTTATAAAAACACTTTACATCGGCCATCTTTTAGAAGCTAAAACAGCTGCTGCAAGACCTAAAGATTTAGATGATATAGAAAATTTAAAACGTTTAAATTAAGATCCTAAGTCTTAAAAATATTTTTTTGATAAAAAACACTTTTAAAAACGCTAATAATTATATTTTCATTGCTTTACTAGCTTGGATATTAGGGTACGTTTTATTTTTTTATCACATAACTTCAAGGCAAAATATAACCTATTTATTTTTAATACTTGCTTTACTTTTTGCTACTTATTTTTACGTTTTAGTACATTTAAAAAAATACGAAGAACCAAAAAATAATCTTTTATTTTATATATCAATAATTTTTAGATTGCTGCCCTTAGCAAGCATACCCTTTTTAAGCGACGATTTTTACCGCTTTATATGGGATGGACAATTACTTCACCAGTATATTAACCCTTTTGCTTATACCCCTTTACAAATAATAAATGGGCATAGCGAATGGTTGGCTGCCACGCTGTGGTTTAAAAAGTTAAATTCGCCTCTATATTATACAGTTTACCCGCCAGTTAATCAATTTATTTTTTGGTTATCGGGCTTTGCTCCTAAAAATAACTTACATTTTTCGGTAATTATTATGCGGCTTTGTTTACTTGCTTTTGATATAGGCACCTTAATATTACTTAAAAAATTACTTATTATCAAAAAATTAAAACCCAAACTAGTATATGTATACGCCCTAAACCCATTGGTAATTATAGAGTTTGTAGGCAACTTACATTTTGAAGTGGCTATGTTGTTTTTTACATTTTTAGCCGTTTATTTATTGTGCAAACAAAAAAATAACTGGTCGGCGGTATCGCTTGGCTTAGCAGTATGCAGCAAATTGTTACCTCTAGTATTTATACCACTTATGGTTAGGCAAATAGGTTGGTTAAAAACTTTAAAATATGGCTTTATAGTACTGGCTACTGCACTACTTTTATTTTTCCCTTTTATACATAATAAGCAATTATGCTTTAATTTTATTAAAAGTTTACAGTTATATTATGGCACATTTGAGTTTAATGGAAGTTTTTACCAACTGTTTAAATATATAGGATGGCTGTATTGGGGTTATAACCCGATAACTTATATCAGCAAAATTTTGTTTTTTTTAACATTTGTAGGCTTTGTATTTTGTTTTGTAAAATCGAGAAATATTTTTGAGGGTTTGTTTTTTTTGGTTTTTGTGCATTGTATTTTAAGTGCCATAGTACACCCTTGGTATATATTGCCTTTGGTTGCGTTTAGCCCTTTTATACCATGGCGGTTTGGTGTGGTGTGGAGTGCTTTAATTGGGCTAAGTTATTTTACTTACAAAGCTGTACCCTATCAAGAGAGTATGTTAGTATTGGGTGTTGAGTATTTTTTACTATTTGCCTTTATATGGTACGAAGTGTATTGTAAAACAGCTTTCAAAATAGTAAACAAATAATTTAACGTTAAATTAGTGAACCGTTAAAGGAATTTTAATTTTGTTTATAAGGCTTATTATACTTTAATTTTACAAGCGTATCCCTCTAAGTAAATCGGCAATGGGCATTCGTTTTTTTCCTTCAAGTTGTATATCTGTAAGTAATATAAAGCCATCGGTGGTGGCATATTTTAAATACGTTTTACCATCAGTTAAAAAACTTCCAGCCGCAACTGTGGGCTTAGCTATTTCTTTTTCACAGGTAAATATTTTTAAAATTTTATTGTTAAAGTAAGTGTATGCAGTTGGGAAAGGACTTAAACCACGTATCTGGTTATATGCTTGTGCGGTAGTATTGTTCCAATTTATCAAGCAATTTTCTTTATATAATTTAGGGGCGTGTTTTAACTTTTTTGGGTTAATATTATCTTGTACTTTTTCTGTATAATCGCCAAACTCAATAGCTTTTACTGTTTTAACTATAAGTTTTGCACCTATATACATCAAAGTATCATGCAGTTGCCCTGCGGTGGTATTATCGGCAATAGCCACTGTTTCAGAAAACAAAATATCGCCAGTATCAATTTCGTGTTTTAACAAAAAAGTAGTAACGCCACTTTGTTTTTCGCCGTTAATAATGGCCCAGTTTATAGGTGCTGCCCCACGGTATTGGGGTAATAATGAACCATGTAAGTTAATGGTACCTTTAGGTGGCATGGCCCATACCACTTGTGGCAACATCCTAAAAGCTACTACAATTTGCACATCGGCGTTAAGTTGCTTTAATTGAGCCAAAAAATCGGGGTTTTTTAATTTTTCGGGCTGTAAAACATTTAAATTATTTTGAATGGCAAATTTTTTAACTGCCGATTGGTTTAGCATTTGCCCTCTGCCTGCAGGCTTATCGGGTGCGGTAATTACTGCTACAATGTTATAATTAGCTTCTAATAATGCTTTTAACGATGCCACGGCAAAATCGGGCGTACCCATAAATATAATATTCATTTTAAAAAGGTTATAATGTAAACTGTGTTACCATGCCTGCATGCCAAAAAAGTCAAAATTATATCAAAACAAAAGAAACTACTCTGTATTTTTTGAAATAAATTATACATTTTGTTAAGGTTAAGGATATAATAAATATTTTTTTCGTAGGGTTTTATACTTCTTTAATGCTGGTGCCCAGGTAGCTCGTATTTGTGTTTCGGTTTTACCGCTTTTTATGTGTGCCATAAGGCTTGCGTTACCAGCCAATTTATTAAAAAAAGGGTTAAAAAAGTTTTCCTTTTCGGGATATTGGTTGTAAATTTTTAGCAGCAAAGCTATATCAAGTTGGTTGCGAGTTCTAATTTTTTCAATGTTATTTTTTCTAAAATCAATACCATAACAAACTTGGTTTTCTAAAGGCGGTTTTTTACTCATCCCCTTTATACTTATAGGCATAAAGCTAAAATTGTAGCTATCTTTTAACAATGGATGCCCAATTACCTGAAACGGAAATAGTGTACCCCTACCCATACTTATACTTGTTCCTTCAAATAAACATAAGCTAGGGTATAAATAAATGGCTAAATTATTGGGTAAATTAGGGCTAGGTTTTATTGGTAAGGTATAAGGTTTCCAATGGTTATAGTTGGCTATTTTAATCACTTTCAATTTGCATTTTATGCCATTTTTTAACCATTTTTGACCATTTACCATCATAGCAAACTCGCCCATGGTAAGCCCGTGTGCTATAGGAATAGGCAGCTGCCCTACCCCACTTTTAAAATCGTTTTCTAAAATTGGGCCATCTATAAAATTGGCTATTGGGTTAGGCCTATCGAGCAGTAAAATTGGTACATTAGCATCGGCGCAAGCCTGCATTACTTTAAAAAGCGTGATAGAATAGGTATAAAACCGGGCACCTACATCTTGTATGTCATACACTAAAATATCTATATTTTTTAAATCCTCTTTTGTGGGGGCTTCTTTAACTCCGTATAATGAAATTACAGGGATACCTGTTTTTTCATCGTTGTAATTACCCACTTTTTCGCCCGCATCGGCTATGCCTCTAAAACCATGCTCGGGCCCAAAAATTGTGCTAATATTAATACCTCTATTTTTAAGGGTATCGGGCAAGGTTACGCCTTTAATTTCGGCCGTTTGGTTTACCAATAAGGCAACCCGCTTATTGGTAAGTAGGCCTATATATTTTTCGGTTTGATTAGCCCCTGAAATAATCTGGCTTTTTAAATTTGCTACTACACCATTTTTATTTTTCTGTTGTGCACCAGCAAACAAGTGCAACAATAAAAAAAAACAAGAAAAAATTATTTTTTTTAGTATTACCAATATTTTATACTGTTTACTAGTTTTAAATTTAAATGATTGCATATTTGTAACTACAAAATAAACAAAAAACAATTTGAATTTAGCTTTATTTATAGCCAAGCGTATATCTATTGGCTCGAAACGTACTTTTTCGAAGCTCATTGTGCGTATTGCCGTTTTGGGTATCATGTTAGGTATAATGGTTATGATACTTTCGGTAGCTATTATAAAAGGTTTTAAAGGCGAAATAAGAGAAAAAATAAGAGGCTTTAACGGCGATATTGCATTGTTAAAGTATGATTTAAATACATCTACCGAAAATTCGCCTTTTATTTTAGAAAAAGCTACTTTACAATTGGTGGCTAAACAAGCTAATGTAGTGCATATTGCCCCATTTGGCAACAAGCCAGGCATTATAAAAACCGCAACCGAGGTTGAGGGAGTGGTTTTTAAGGGCATTAATGGCACTTATAATCCTGATTATTTATCCTCTATTTTGCTTAAAGGAAGGGCAATAAATTTTAAAAATACAAGCCTAGCGGATAAGGAAATTCTTATATCACAGCTAATGGCGCAAAAACTTAAGCTAAAAGTGGGCGATGATTTTTTAATGTATTTTATGCAAGAATCTCTGCGAAAGCGAAAATTTAACATCGTTGGCATATACAGCACCGATGTAGAAGATGTAGACAAAACCTATATTATAGGAAGCCTTAACGTGGTAAAAAAAATAAATAAATGGCAAAACCAGCAAGTTGGGGGGTACGAAATAAGGGTAAACGATTTTAATAATTTAGCTACTATTGCACTTGATATAAGCAACTTACTTCCTCCACAAATAAAAATTGTAACCATCAAAGAACTGTACCCTACCTTATTTGAATGGTTATCGCTATTGGATGTAAACACTAGCGTAATTTTAATATTAATGTTGATAGTAGCTACCATCAATATGATTTCGGCTTTGCTAATTATGATATTAGAACGTACCCATATGATAGGCCTATTAAAAGCATTAGGGCAAACCAATTGGGGCTTACGCAAAATATTTTTATACAATGCCTTATTTTTAATTGGTTTTGGCATTTTACTGGGCAATTTTGCAGGCTTGGGCTTAGCATATTTTCAACAATATTCTCATTTTTTAACTTTAGATGCAGCAACGTATTATATGCGTTTTGTACCAATCCAAATTAATTGGTTTGATGTGTTACTTATAAATATGGGTACTTTAGTGGTGTGTGTTTGTGTAATGATTGTACCTAGTATGCTGGTAGGTAATATATCGCCTGTAAAAGCCCTTACTTTTAAATAGTAAAACTTTGTTTACACTTTTATTGCTTTGTTATAATAGCCTTCGTTTAATAGCTTATTGTAAACGTAATGCTATAAATAAAATAGGCTACCCTTTTAATAATGTGCAAATTGATAATTATTTTTATTTAATAAATACAAAGCTTTTTCAAAAAATATAAAAGGAAGATAACTTTCGCTATCCTCCTTCTCAAATTAACCAAAAGATGAAACAAATATTTTAATTTATTTATTTTTTAGTTGATAATTATTTTTTTAGCTATGCTGTTTTTTTCGCCCACAACCTGTAAAATATAAACGCCTTTGGCCAAAGCATTGGTGTTTATAACCAATGCTTTGGGGTTGTTTATGGCTTGCGCCGATGCTACTTTTATACCGTTAAGGTTTATAATGCTTGCGCTTTTTAGGGCATCGGCACCAGCCACCACATTTAATATGCCATTGGTAATAGGGTTAGGGTAAAAGCTAATTTCTTGTGCTAGTCCTTTTACCATAGCTATTTTTTCGTAGGTAGTTGTAGAGCCATCGTTATCGGTACTGGTAATGCGGTAATAATTATCGCCAGCCAAAGGGTTAGTATCAATGTATTGGGTGGCCGTAGCTGGTAAGGTGGCTAAGGGTGCAAAGGTATTATCCGCCCCCGAGCGTTCGATAATTATGTTTTTTACATTTACGCTGCTTGCGCTTGTCCAGTTTATTTGGTTGCCAGTAACAATGGCTTTGGCAGTTAGGCTTGTTAGGTTTAAGGGTAAAGTAGTGTTTAATGCGGTAATTTGCGCTTGGGTAAGGGCTGTGTTAAAAATTTGTAAATCATCAATTGATGCATTTAAGCCCCTTTGAGAACCGCCTAAAACACCTCCTAGATAAAAAGTTGTTCCAACAGTATTTAATGTTTTTGCGCCACTCCATAAAAGCGTTCCGTTATTATAAACGTAGGCTATAGTGCCATCGTAAACAAAAACCATTGTGTACCAAGTATTTATAGATAAATTGTTAGCAAATAAGGCATCATTTGCACCCCAGAAAAAATTTTTAGTATTTGGATTTTGCTGTGTCCAACCATAAGCTTGATTAGTAATTACTGAACCATAAGAGAATACATAATTCTGAGAAATTAATTCTGAGAAGTTGATACGCATAACTATTGATCGGGAGGCATTCCCCACTGGTATATTTGCTAATGTTGAACTAAAAACAGATGAAGGATTGCTAATGTTGGGTTGATAAAAAAGCAAACTACTATTGTTAGATGCATATTGTGTAATTCCATTATTTGATATAAAGGAAGTTACCCCATCGGTGGCGGTTAAGCTGCCGTTAAAGTTAAAATGATAAATAGGTGTAGGTGCTAGCGTACCAGCTGATAGGGTTGTAAATGTTGCAATTGGCGAAAGTACTGTACTAATACTATTTGCTGCCTCTACCCTAAATTGGTAGGTTGTACCTGCTGTTAAATTTGTTAAATTAATACTTCCGTTTGATGAAATGGTAGAATTGTACCCAGTAGGCGAAACTACACTGCTAGATAAAGCTGAAGTACCATAGTAAACTTTTACGGTAGTAGCAGCATTACCAGGGTTAACAGTAAAATTTATTGTAGCACCAGAACTTGTAACGTTTGTTACTGGACTGTTGGTAATAGTTGGTGCAGTGGATTTTGGTATTTCTGGTCCAATAATAACACCGCCACCACCGCCACCGCCATCAATTGGTTTACCGCCAGCAATAGCATTGCCATATTGGGCAAAACTGTTGTTACCTAATGCTACCATTGCTATTAAAATAGCTGTTTTAAAAAGTAATTTTTGTTTCATATTTTTATTTTTTTGAGTTTACGAAGTGATATTTATGTTTATTTTTAATTTAAATACAAAAAAAGTTTTATGGTAAATGGTACACCAATACTTAGCGATTGCGCATTTGGGTTAGCCATTTGCAGTAGGCTTTTAAATATTTTTCGATAGAGATATGATAAACTATAAAACGTATTATTTTAATCATATTTTTAGTTTTTTAATTTAATTCAAAATTGGCTAATTCATTTGCAAAAAATAGTGCCACTTTGTGTAGCATAGGTGTAGGCACACCAAATGTGGGTTTGAGTATATAAAGCGGAAAATATAGTTGTGGTAAATGGTGTAAATTTTACATTAATATTTTAAGTAAGGTTTATGGTTTTTTTTAGCACTAATCCTTATCTTTTTTTTGCAACTTGGTTTTCTTTCTCTTTTAATTTCCCCCAAAGGGAGAGTATATAAAATGCCAGCCGTAAATATTAGGGCTTATAAATTATGGGTAATTTTTACACAATTTTACAGGGTGCAATGGCAAATTAAAAATCCGCAATCCGCAATCAAAAATCTAAATTTATTACATAAAAAAGCGTCATAAATTATTTCAAATTATGACGCTTTTTTATGTTAAACTAAATATTTGTAAGCAACTAACTGTTACATAGCATTTGGATTGTAAATTTCGTACCATTGTTCAAAATCATCTCCGTTAGGCGCAACTATTTCAATTTTAAAGCTTGTAGCGGTAAGTTCTTTAATCGTAAACACTATTGTTGGCATGGTTTTGTACATATTGTTTAAAGTAAATTTGTTACCTTCTATTTTCCAAGTACCATTTTGCCCGGCGGTAGTAGCTTGGCCCTCTAAACAGCTTTTAAAGCTACTGTTGAATGTATTTATCCATGTACCATCGGCATTAAAAGTAATATACATTGGACTTATACCAAAATTTTTAGATTTTTCTTTTGCTTCTAAAATTTTCGAACTATTTTTTTTACTTACTGCAGGTGCTGCATCGCTATCTTTGTATGGGCAGCTAATATTGGCTGTAACTAATTCAGCGTAAGCACTACCCGAACTACTGCCTTCTGATAATTCCCATTTTTTGCCCACTAATATGGATACTTCATCTTTTTTGTCTTTTTTACAGCTATATATGGCAAATACAGCCATTAATAAGGTAATTGCTAGTGTAATTTTTTTCATAACTTTATACTTTTTGTTTATGTACGTTTAAAATATTTACACCAAAAATGGTTTATTTGCAGGCAACAAATGGGGCTACTTTACGTAATGTGGGTGTAGTTACACCAAATGCTAGTTTGAGTATATAAAGCAAAAAATTTTAAGCATAAATATAATGAGAGCCATAATTATAGACGATGAAGCACACGCCAGAGAAACACTATTAAATATACTTACCCAACATTGCCCCCAAGTACAAATAATTGCACAAGCGGCAAATGTAAAAGATGCAGTAAAGCTAATAAACCAGCACTACATACAATTGGTTTTTTTAGATGTAGATATGCCCAACGAAAACGGTTTTGTCTTGTTTGATTATTTTGATAAACCTACTTTTACAACCATTTTTTGTACCGCATACAGCGATTATGCCTGTAAAGCCTTCGAGGTATCGGCTATTGATTACGTATTAAAACCTATTAGCAGTAGCAAAATTGTAACAGCCGTAAATAAGGCTATAACCACTAACAACCTACAAAACAAGCAAACAGTAGGTGCGTTAAAAGAAAACCTTAGCCTAAACCAATTGCAAAAAATAGCCTTGCCCCTAGCCGATGGTTTGGTGTTTATTAAAATTGATGATATTTATTATTTTGAGGCCGATGGCAGCTACTGCAACGTAATTACTGCTACCGAAACATTAATGGTTTGCAAAAAAATTAAGGATTTTCACGAACTATTTGCCCAAGATGCTAGGTTTTTTAGGGTACACCGCAGCTACTTGGTAAATATACAGCAATTAAAAACGTACAGTAAAAAAGAAGGCCTAAATTTATATTTTGGCAATAACAAATGTGTACCTATGGCTAGGGAGAAAAAAAATGAATTTGAAATGCATATAGGTAATTTAAGTGTGTAGATGAGAAAAACTGTATTAACCTTTTTATGTTTATTACTTGCTTTTTTTGCGTTTTCGCAAACTGCAAATCAACGTAAAAGTATAAACTTTAATGTTGATAGCTTAAAATGCCAACAATTATACCAATTAATAGAAGCCGAATGGGACGAAAATATATGGATAAAATATAACCAAGAATTGTTTTTATTAAGTAGTAAAAATAGTATAAACAAGGCTTTAACCAATAAACAAAGAAACGTATTTTTAAAATTTTTAAGCGATGCTAAAGTAAATGAAGGGGCTTACTATCAATATAAAAGTAAACATCAAAAGGCAATAAATAATTACACTATATCATACTTAATTGCTAAAAATATAAATTATTATGAAGGCTGCGCCATTGCGTTAGGAAATATAGGTACATCGTTTGATTATTTAGGTAAAATAGATAGCAGCTTAACCTATTTTATTAAAGCATTAAATTACGCATACAAATCAAAAAGCGATGCCTCAATAGCTTACGTACTTACCGATTTGGGCTATGTGTACAATAACCTAGGAAATTACAAAAAGGCAATTGTTTACAATTTAAAAGCATTAAGCTTATTTACAAAACTTAAAGATTACGAAGGTTTAGAACGTACCTATTTTGCCATTGGTAAAATTTTTGATAATCAAAAAGAATTCGATAAAAGTATATTCTACTATAAAAAGGCTTTGTTTATTTCAACAAAAACCAATAACCAAGAAAGGCTATGTATAAACTTAAATAGTTTGGCAAATGTTTATATTATCTTAAAAAAATACCCCGAAGCAAAAAAAAACTTAGAAAAATCTTTTCTGATAACCAAAAAAAATAATTTTTTGGCAACAACTGCTGTTTGTTTTTCACTTTTTGGCGATTATTACTTTTCAAATAATGAGTATAAAAATTCAGAACTAAATTATTTAAAAGCCATAAAAATATTTAAAAACACACAAACCAATTTCTTTTATGCAAAATCATTAACACAGTTAGCAAAAATTTATTTTAAAAATAACCAACTAAACTTGGCACAATATTATGCACAAAAATCGTACACAATAACTATAAAAAATAACTACCCCATTGAAATTAAGTCATCTTCCGAAATTTTAAGCAAAATTTATACACAAAAAAAACAGTATAAAAATGCTTTGGCTTTTACCCAAATTGTACAAAAAATTAACGATAGCATTTATTACAACGAAAAACAAAACATTGCTTTAAAGCTAGAACATTGGTACAATTCTAAATTAAAAGAAACTAAAATAAATAAATTAACCCAAGAGAAAAAAATAGCCGATCTAGAAAATCAACGTCAACAAAATATTGTTATAATTTTGGTAGTGATATTGGTTTTTTTAACTACTTTAAGTTATTTTATTTTTAATAGGTATAAAACTAAAAAACAAAACCAGTATTTAAAGCTACAATTATTAGAGGTTGATAAAAGAATTTTCGCCGAAAAACAAGCCGCCGAAAGCGAACTTAAAGCCCTAAAAAGCCAAATGAACCCTCACTTTATTTTTAACGCCCTTAGCAGCATACAACACCAGTTTATGTACGGCGATAAAAACCTTGCCAACGAACAAATGGGCAATTTTACCTACCTTACAAGGCAAATATTAAACGTATCGGGGCTTAAACAAATATTAGTAGCCACCGAAATAGAAATTTTAACCAAATACCTCGAACTCGAAAAAATGCGTTTCGAAACTAATTTTGAATACGAAATTACACTAAGTGGCAACCTCGACCCCGATTACCACGAACTACCCCCAATGCTTTTACAGCCTTTGTTAGAAAACAGCATAAAACACGGCTTAATGCACCTGCAAGGTTTAAAAAAATTAAGCCTAAACTTTAACCTAAACCCTACCGAAGATGTGCTAATTTGCACCATTATTGATAACGGAATAGGCAGGCAAAAAGCTGCGGAAATGAAAACTAAAAATATAAGCAGCCATCAATCCTACGCTAGCCAAGCCCTAATAAAACGCTTAAATATTTGGAATAAAAATATTAATAACCCATTGGTTTACAACGATATTTTAGATAATGCAGGCAATGTTTGCGGCACACAAGTGGTGCTAATGATTGAAGTGCATTAAATAACACAATTTGCAAGGTACTAGGCCAATACAGGCAATTAAAAATTTTTGTAGAACTAATAAAAATTTATAAAACTAAGCTAAAGTGGATAGATACTGTATATCTAAAGTTTATTTTTTGCAATATTTTTAATCTAAACTGTTACATAAAAAAATCGGTTCGAGATAAAAACTTTGCGGTAAAGTAAAATCTTTAACATCCTTAAAAAATAGTTTAACAAGGTAAAATACCTACTTTTTTTTACTAGGAGTGCATAAGCAAGGTTTGTAACCTATCGGGCCCAACCGATAAATATTTTATAGGCACCCCTAGCTCGGTTTCTAAATAATTTATATAAGCCTGTAATTTTTGTGGTACTTGGTTTGCTAGCCTTATTTGGGTAAGGTCTTCATGCCAGCCTGCTACTTCTTTCCATATAGGTTCAGGTTTTATCGAACTAATATCAAAAGGCATATAATCAATAATCTCACCGTTGTAGTTATAATGCGTACAGGCATAAATTTTATCAAATCCGCTTAGTACGTCGGCCTTTGTCATTACCAGTTGGGTAACACCATTTAGCATAATGGCGTATTTTAAAGCGGGTAAATCTATCCACCCGCATCGGCGAGGCCTGCCGGTAGTGGCGCCAAACTCGTGGCCAATTTTACGTAATTCTTCGCCTGTTTGGTTTTCTAGCTCGGTAGGAAATGGGCCACTACCCACACGGGTACAGTAGGCTTTAAAAATACCAATTACTTCGCCAATTTTATTGGGCGCAATGCCTAAACCTGTGCAAGCACCAGCAGTAGTTGTGTTTGATGAGGTTACAAAAGGGTACGAACCAAAATCAATATCTAACATAGTACCTTGGGCTCCTTCGGCCAATACCGATTTTCCGTTTTTTAAATATTGGTTTACAATGTGTTCGCTATCTACAAAAGGAATTTTTTTTAACAGTTCAAGCGCATCAAAAAATGAAGCTTCACGCTCGCTAAAATCTTCTACTTCGCCATAATTACTTAGTATTGATTTATGTTTTTCTACCAATTTGTTATATTTTTCTTTAAAATCGGGTAGCGAAATATCGCCTACACGTAAGCCATTACGCCCTGTTTTATCCATGTAGGTTGGGCCAATACCTTTAAGGGTTGAACCTATTTTGCCATCGCCCATTTTTTTCTCCGAAGATGCATCAAGCAGTTGGTGGGTGGGTAAAATTAAATGTGCTTTGCGGGCTATTAGTAGGTTTTTTTTTGCCAATAAATCAATACCTGCTAATTTTAATTTATCAATTTCTTTTTTTAAAATGATGGGGTCAATTACCACGCCGTTACCAATAAGGTTCATGGTGTTGTTTTCAAATATGCCCGATGGAATGGTATTTAGTACAAATTTTTTTCCGTCAAATTCAAGTGTATGCCCCGCATTTGGGCCGCCTTGAAAACGAGCAATTAAATCGTATTTTGGTGCCAATACATCTACAATTTTACCTTTTCCTTCATCGCCCCATTGGAGGCCTAATAGTACATCAACAGTCATTATTTTTAATCGTTTGGTATTATAAATTTTGGTATTTTCTTTTAATGTTTTATTGGCCTAAGCCAAATAATCAATGCTTTAATTTTTGTTTTCTCGACTATCGCAGTTGCCAGCCAGCAGTTTGGTGCAGTTGCCGTATAGGTTTAACGAGTGGTGTTGGATATTAAATTTTAACAAATCGCCCATCATAGATTGTATTTGTTGAACACGTGGGTCGCAAAACTCAACCACTTTACCACAATCGAGGCAAATAATATGGTCGTGTTGTTTATAACCATACGATTTTTCGAACTGAGCCATATTTTTACCAAACTGATGTTTGGTTACCAAATCACAAGATAAAAGAAGCTCTAAGGTATTATATACAGTAGCTCGGCTTACACGGTATTTTTTATTTTTCATGTGTATGTACAGCATTTCTACATCAAAATGGTCGGTACGCGTGTATATTTCTTCGAGTATAGCAAAACGTTCGGGAGTTTTCCTTAGGTTTTTATTTTCGAGGTAAGTTTCGAAAATTTTTTTTACCATTTCTAAAGTTTGCTGTTGGCTCATATTTTTTGCAAAGGGTTAAAGGTATTAAAATTTATAAAAAGATAGTTTTTTTACGCTGTTTTAAAATTAATTTTTTCGGTTTCCGAGTCAAACCGAGTAATATCGGTAATGCCTTTTACTTCCTTTAACTTGGCTATTAAATTTTCTAAATGTTGGGTATCGTTTACATATATCATTATAGAGCCGCTAAATATTCCCTCATCGCTATCAACGGTTATGCTGCGCATATTTACCTTAAAATCGTTGGATATAATTTGGGTAAGGTTGTTTATTAAGCCTACTTCATCAATACCTGTAATTTGCAAGCCTGTTAAAAAGGCCAATTGTTTTTGGCTTGTCCATTTGGCTTTTAATATACGGTAGCCAAAGCTCGACATTAGTTTGGTTGCATTAGGGCAATTGGTGCGGTGTATTTTTATGCCTTCGCTTACAGTTACAAAACCAAAAACATCGTCGCCAGGGATAGGGTTACAGCAGCTAGATAGCTTGTAATCTATTTTTTGTAAATCTTCGCCTATTAATAATATATCGCTGTCTTTGGTTTTTACTTGTTTAATTAACGATTGTATGTTTTCGTTATCAGTAGTTTGTTGCGGTTTTTGTTCTACAATTTTTTCTGATGCTACATACTCTTTAAGGTCTTTAACATCTATCAATCCTTTGGCTACGTTGTAAAATAAATCTTGGGTTGATTGAAGCTTAAAATAGTACGATAGCTTTAAAATATTATCGGTATTGTAGGTAATTTTTAATGATTTTAATTTACGTTCCAGTATTTCTTTACCATCATCAGCAATTTTTCGTTTTTCATCTTTTAATGATGATTTTATTTTTGCTTTTGCCTTTGCAGTAACTACATACGTTAGCCAATCTTCTTTTGGGGTTTGCTTGGTTGAGGTAATAATTTCTACTTGGTCGCCGTTTTGTAGCTTGTACGATAGCGGTACCAGCTTATGGTTTACCTTTGCACCAATACATTTTGCGCCTACATCCGAGTGTATTTCGAAGGCAAAATCCAATGCAGTAGCATCAATAGGTAGCTGCATTAAATCGCCCTTGGGGGTAAAAATAAAAATCTCGTCCGAAAAAAGGTTCATCTTAAAATCGTCCAAAAAATCAAGCGCATTAGCCTCGGGGTTGCTTAGTAATTCTCGCACTTTGGTAACCCATTGGTCTAGCCCGCTATCGCTTGATGATTCTTTATATTTCCAATGCGCTGCAAACCCTTTTTCGGCAATTTCGTTCATCCGCTGCGAGCGTATTTGTACCTCCACCCATTGGCCTTTAGGCCCCATTACGGTGGTGTGTAAAGATTCGTACCCGTTTGCCTTAGGCGATGATATCCAATCTCTTAACCTATCGGGATTAGGGCGATATAAATCGGTAACAATAGAATATGCTTTCCACGATTCCGATTTTTCCAGCTCCGTATTACAAATTAAAATAATACGGATGGCAAATAAATCGTACACCTCCTCAAACGGGATGCCCTTTTTTTTCATCTTCGTCCATATCGAATGGATAGATTTTGGCCTGCCTAGCACCTGTGCCTCAAGGCCTTGGCCGCTTAATATTTTGGTTATAGGCCCTATAAATTCGCTTATAAAATGCTCGCGTTCAGCTTTTTTCTCGTTCAGTTTTAGGGCAATAAACTTATACGTTTCGGGCTCCATATACTTCATTGATAAATCTTCGAGTTCCGATTTTAAGCTGTATAAGCCCAGCCTATGCGCCAAAGGGGCATATAAATATACCGTTTCCGAGCAAATTTTAAGCTGCTTATCCCTTGGCATAAATTCCATAGTTCGCATATTATGCAACCTATCGGCAAGTTTTATTAATATTACCCGTACATCATCGGCAAGGGTAAGCAACATTTTACGAAAATTTTCGGCCTGCATACTGCTATTGGCATCAAACACGCCCGAAATTTTGGTTAAGCCATCAATAATTTTAGTAACTTTTTTTCCAAATTTATGCTCAATATCATCTAGCGTAATATCGGTATCTTCAACCACATCATGTAGCAAAGCACATACAATTGATGTAGTGCCCAAGCCAATTTCTTCGGCTGCAATTTGTGCTACCGCAATAGGATGGTAAATATAAGGTTCGCCCGATTTTCGACGCATATCTTTATGGCTTTCTACAGCCATATCAAATGCCAAGCGTATCATCCCCTTATCTCCTTTTTTTAAGGTTGATTTACAGGCTCGTAACAATGCTCGGTATCTTTTTAAAATCTCCGACTTTTCTTGTTCTATATCAATTGTGTAATCTTTCATGCGTATATTTGTAGCAATATAGGCAAAGCTTATATATTTGCAACATTGGGTTACTTATTAAAAGGTAAGGTAATTAATATCATATTATATCGCACATAAAAATATGAATTTTAAAGTTTTGTTACTGCTTGTTTCTATGGTGTTAATGTCAAGTTTTGCATACACGCAACAAATGGCCACCATTAGCATCGGAAAATACGATACCATTACCGTAGCTACTACCAATTACGATGGCGAAATTATACCTTGGGTAGTATTAAACGAAGTAGTAGTACGCGATAGGCGTATTTTTAAAACTGCATTAGATAAGGCAAAGTTTAATCGCCTACGGTACAATGTATTAAAAGTATTGCCTTATGCCCGCTATGCTGGCGAACGTTACCGTAAGCTGGAGCGTGACCTTGCGCTTACTAACGATAAAAAAACCCAACGACAACTGGTAAAAAACTGCGAAAAAGAAATTAAACAACTTTTTAACAGCAAAATAAAAGATATGACCATTAACCAAGGCGAAATTTTAATTAAACTTATTGATAGAGAAACAGGAAGCAGCAGCTACGGGCTAGTGCGTGAAATACAAGGGGCACTTCCTGCTTTTTTTATGCAATCGTTAGCAAGGTTGTTTGGACATAATTTAAAAGCCGAGTACGACCCCGAAGAAGAAAGAAATATAGAAAGTATTATTAACTCGGCAGGTAATTACACTTATCAATAAACTATGGCTACTGAAAACATTTATCAATTTACAGTTAATACGCTACAAAACACCGAAAAAAGGTTGAGCGATTACGAGGGAAAAGTATTATTAATTGTAAACACTGCATCCGAATGTGGCTTTACGCCCCAGCTAAAAGATTTAGAACAACTGCGTAAAGATTTTGAAGGAAAACCTTTTGAAATATTAGCCTTCCCTAGTAACGATTTTGGCCAGCAAGAACCACTTGATGATAGCCAAATAAGTAGCTTTTGCGAAATAAACTACGATACCCATTTTACTTTATTTAAAAAATTAAGGGTTAGAGGTACATTTGCACACCCTCTGTATAGTTTTTTGGCCGATAAAAACCGTAACGGTAAAGTAAGTGCAGCCCCTAAATGGAATTTTCATAAGTATTTAGTAAATAGCAAAGGCGAGGTAGTTGATTTTTTTTATCCTTTTACCAAGCCCACTTCATCGGGTATTAAAAAAGCCATTAACAAATTATTGCTTACCGCTACTTTTACACCATGAAACTAGATTTATTATTTATTGCCGCCCACCCCGACGATGTGGAACTTTGCAGTGGAGGCACTATTTTAAAGCATATACAATTAGGTAAAAAAGTTGGTATCTTAGACCTTACACGTGGCGAACTTGGCACCCGTGGTACTGCACAAACCCGTGATGCTGAAGCTAAAAATGCCGCCCAAATTTTAGGGATACATTGGCGAGAAAATTTAGGATTTAGAGATGGTTTTTTTGTAAACGATGAATATCATCGTATAAAAATTATCGAAAAAATAAGAGAATTTACCCCCGAAATTATTATTACCAACGCTTACCACGATAGGCACCCCGACCATGGGCGAGCTTCAGAATTAGTGTACGACGCTTGCTTTTTAGCTGGCCTTCCCAAAATAAAAACCAATACTAAAACTGGTATTCAACAATCTTTTCGCCCTAGTTTATTGCTTCATTTTATACAAGATAATTATATAAAGCCCGATTTTTTGATTGATATAACCCCCTATCACGAAACAAAAATGGCAGCTATACGGGCTTATACTACACAGTTTTTTTCGGCTGTAGCCAATACTACCGAACCCGAAACATATATATCAAATCCAGTGTTTTTAGATACCATTATTGCCCGGTCTCGCGAATTTGGCAAAGCCATAAACGCCACTTATGCCGAAGGTTTTTTGAGTAAAAAATTATTGGGCGTGGATAGTTTTTTTGATTTAAGGTAATAATGGCTTATAGCAAAAACTAGTTAGTGTGTAGTATTTACAACTAATTACTATCCACTAAGCACTAACTACTCCATTATTAAACAATTGCAAAAACTTTACTATGCCAGCTTTGTGCAAAAGGAATTTTCCATTCGTTTATGTATTGATAGGCAGTTTGTACCATATTATTAAACACTAAGGTATCGGCTTGTATCGTTTTATTTAGTACCAATTGTGCAAAATTTTCTTTGTTGCTAAACTTCAAAATACCGTTTTGTAGCCAAGCCATGTTAAAACGATTAAATAAATCGAGGTTAAATTTTTGATCTATCTCTTTAATTACTCTCACCAATGCATCAATTGAACAGCCACTAGCTTGGGCTAATTTTTCATCAACCCATAAAACAATAAATAAATTATATTTTAATTCGAAACCTGCACTTAAAGGCTGGCCGTGTGCTTGCCAGTTTAAAGTAAAATTTGTTAAAATTTTTTCGATTTCGGTTACTTGTTGTTTAATTAAAAGTTTGTTGCTTTGGTAAATCCATACCTTGGTATTGGGGTTATTTAACATATTTATATGGGTAAGTTAATACATAGTTTAAAAGCATTATAACATTTTTATTACAATTAAATTTAGTTGTTACAAATTTATACATTTGTTGTAACAAGTTTTTTAAATGATGTGTATGAGAAAAAATAGTTACGTTTATTTTATTGTTATACCTATTTTGTTGATTTTTCACATTTGTATAATGTGTTTTTGGGTAGTATCAATTAAATCCGAAAAGGCAATTAGAGTTATTGATAATCAATCCTACCATAAAAATTACTCTCCCCAAAAATTATACCGCAAAGTTTAAAAAAAAACATCCTTATAAATTATTACTTAATGCTGTAAGTTCGGCAATATCTAGCACTGCTGTATGGCTAAGGTTATCTATATTTTTTACCCCGTCACTTAGCATAGTCATACAAAAAGGGCATCCTACAGCCACAATGCTTGCATTACTTTCTTTTACATCTTCCATACGTTCAATATTAATATCTTTTGTTCCTTTTTCGGGTTCTTTAAACATTTGTGCACCGCCAGCACCACAGCACAAGCCGTTTTGCTTACAACGTTTAAGTTCTACTAGGTCGGCATCTAAAGCTTCAAGGGCAAACCTTGGGGCTTCATATACATTGTTGCCTCGGCCTAAGTAACAGGGGTCGTGGTAGGTAATACGCTTGCCTTTAAATACCTTGTTATCTTTGGTCTTTAACTTTCCATCGGCTACTAGGTCGGCTATTAATTGTGTGTGGTGTATTACTTGGTAGTTACCGCCCAGTTGTGGGTATTCGTTTTTTATAGTGTTAAAACAGTGCGGGCAAGCGGTAACAATTTTGGTAACTTTATAACCGTTAAGCGTTTCTATAGCTTGCATAGCCTGCATTTGAAACAAAAACTCGTTACCGGCTCGCTTAGCTGGGTCGCCAGTACAACTTTCATCGGTTCCTAGTACTGCATACTTAATGCCTACATGGTTTAATATTTTAGCAAAGGCTTGTGTAACTCTTTGCGCCCTTTCATCGTAGCTACCAGCACAACCTACCCAAAATAATATTTCGGGGGTTTCGCCATTAGCCATCATACTGGCCATGGTGGGTACTTTTAGATTAAAATTACTCATGTGCTGCATATTTTTTTTAAAATTTAATTTGATAAATTATTTGCCCAATTTAACCTATCGGCTGCAGCATATTTCCAAGGTGCACCATTATTTTCGATATTGGCAAACATATTATTTAAGCTATTAGGCGCTTGCGATTGTTCCATAACAGCGTAGCGGCGCAAATCTATAATAATCGATAATGGGTCGATATTAATAGGGCAGGCTTGCACACAAGCGTTACAAGAGGTACAAGCCCATATTTCTTCGTATGAAATATAATTACCCAGCAACGATTTTCCATCCACATAATCGTTACCATTTCGGTCGATATTTTGGCCTACCTCTACCAGCCTATCACGGGTATCCATCATTATTTTACGGGGCGATAACAACTTACCCGTAATATTTGCGGGGCATACTTCGGTACACCTACCGCACTCGGTACAGGTATAAGCATTTAACAATTGTATTTGGTGCAAAGCATGCACATCGTTAGCCCCAAACGTAGCATTTTCGGATGCTGTGGGTGGTACAAGTGATGTATCTAGCATTGCTTTTACTTCGTTTGTTACCGTTGCCATATTATCAAGGGTAGCTAGGTTATTTAACCTAGCATACCATGTAGTAGGAAATGCCAATATAATATGCAAATGTTTTGAATAGGGTAAATAGTTTAAGAAAGCGAAAATGCCCATTATATGTAGCCACCAGCAAAAACGTTCTAAAAATACCAAGGCTTGCGCCGATGTAGGTAGCACAACCTGTAAATATTGCGAAACAGGAAACCACCCTGCAATAGGGTAATGTGCCTGCCCTAGTTTTTGCAATTGATGGTCGCTAGCGTTCATTATTAAAAAAGCAAACATCAATACTACCTCGGTGAGCAAGATTATTGTAGCATCTTTTTTTGGCCATGCTGTCATTTCAGCCCCCGAAAATCTTTTTAATTTAAGTACAAGCCTACGGGCTAAAAACACAAAAACGGCAAACAAAACCAGTAAAGCTAAAAATTCGAAACTGCCAATTAAAAAATTATAAAACCCACCTAAAAATAAAAATATACGGTGGGTGCCTAATAGGCCATCGATTATAATTTCTAAAACTTCGATATTGATGATTATAAACCCAGCGTAAATAAAAAAGTGCATAAGGGCAGCAATAGGTTTAGCCGCCAGTTTGCTTTGCCCAAAAGCTACTTTTAAAACCATAAGCCATCTAAGCTTTTTATTGTCGTTTCGGCTAATACTTTTACCTAGTTGTATGTTTCGTAAAATTTTTTTAAAATTTTTATAAAACAGCGTAACAGCAGATATAAAGGCCAGTAAAAAAAGTATTTGTGCTATTATTGCCATTCATTAAAATTTATGCGAATTTATAAAAACCATTTTAGATGTAGTATAAAATGCCATTAAGTTTTTAGTTACTGCAATTATACACTTGATTTACAACATAATAACATTTAAACTGAGAAAATTTTTGTGATAAACGAATAAAAAATTTGTAGATTAACAAAAACAATCTACATTTGCAATCCCTAAAACAACACACCGAGTGTTTTAAGAATTATGGTGCGGTAGCTCAGTCGGTAGAGCAAAGGACTGAAAATCCTTGTGTCGCCGGTTCGATCCCGGCCCACACCACTAGGGCATTAAAAACCTTCCGAATTATTTTTGGAAGGTTTTTTTATGCCAAAAATTTACTTATCAATATAGTGATTTACGATTTTATTTATACGCTGTACTTGATTATAATTTTCTTTAGCAATTTATTGGCAGCTACTTATAAAATAATTGTAAGCCCCCCAAGTTTTAGTGTTAGCCATTATTTTTTTTATAAAGCAGTAACTGTTTGCAGCAATGTAAGCTTCATTATAAACCCCATGCTCGCCATTTATTTGGCCATGTATTAGGCTATTAAAGTTGCGTTGGCGCATTAAATCGTATATAGCTTTAGAACCAAAAACGGGTAAATAATTTTTACATCCTGCATAGGTGCCTACCTCATAAGGTATTATTTTATCATTAGTGCCATGAAAACTTATTACTGGTATGTTTTCGCTTTCGGATATGATGCCCAAATCAAATACACCACCCCACATATTTATTACGCCTTTTATCGAAAAAATGTTTTTTAAATTGTTTCCTGATGTATTAAGTTCGTTAAATTTTTTTTCAAAATTCGGAAAGTACGTATCTACATCTTTTTTGTTTATAAAAGCAGTTTGCAAAGCTAAAACACTGCCAGCACTGGCACCACCAATAAATATTTTACTGGTATCAATAGCATACACACTGGCATTAGCCACCAAATAACGCAATGCGGCTTTGGTATCTTGCAGGCCACGGTAAGCTGCTAATTTAAGACTTTGCATATTGCCATCGCAATTATTGGTGCCAAAATTCCAGCCTAGCCTATAATTTATACTTACGGCTGTAAATCCTTTTTCGGCAAAAAATTTACATATTTCGCTGGCTTCATTTTTATCGCCCAGTAAAAATGCCCCCCGTGAATAAATACAATTAAAGGCCTTAAAGCTTGTTTGGATTTAGGTGTGTATATATCAAGCAATAAGGGTTGGGTTATGCCAGCAAAATTATTGGCATTACCGTACACAATATTATTGTTTACTGTAATTTTTGATGGTTCTTCAAAAGCTTGTTCAGCTTTTTTACAAGCGGTAAATAAACCCGTAAGGCACAATAAAAAAATAATTGAAAGTTTCATTTTTATATTTTAGATGACAACAATGTTTTTTAAACAATGTTTTTGTACCCTAAAATTCAAAACCCTAAAAAACCCAATACCCTTTTAAACTCATCGCTTAATGGTGCTTTAATTCCTACATTTTGATGCGTTATAGGGTGCTTAAAAACTACTTCGGCGGCATGTAGCATCATGGTATCCATTTCCCATTTGGTTTTAAAAAGTTTGTTTTGCTTATTGCAACCGTGTGGCCTATCGCCTATAATGGGGTGGTGTATGTGTGCAAAATGCTTGCGTAGCTGGTGCATACGACCTGTGGTGGGCTTGGCCTCAACAAATGAATAACGAGAGCTAAGGTTTTTACCGAAGGCAAGGTCTATTTCGGTTCGGGCAAGGGTTTTAAAACGGGTAAAAGCAGCTTGTAGCGTTCCGTTTTCTTTGCGTAAAGGGTAATCAATAGCCTGTTCATCGGGGGTAAAACCCCGCACTATGGCAAGGTATTTTTTACTTACCAAGCTACTGGCAAATTGCTGGTTCATAAGTTTTTCGGTTTCTTTATCCAAGGCAAATAATAAAACACCTGCCGTTTTTCGGTCTAAACGGTGTACAGGCGAAACCCATTGGCCTATTTGGTCTCGTAAAATTTGTAGGGCAAATTCGGTAGCATCACGGGCTATTGATGATTGATGCACCAATAAATTATGCGGTTTATTTATGGCAACAAGGTGCGCATCTTGGTATAAAATTTCTAAAAGCATAGGTTAATTTACTAGCTTACAGGTTTTCTATATCTTGGATACTTAGTCCTGTTGTTTCGGCAATAAAGTTAAAATCCATACCTGCTAATTTGAGTTTTGAAGCTATTTTAATGCTATTTAACCGTTCGCCTTTAGCTTCGCCGATTTCTAAGCCTCTTGCTTCGCCAATAGCTAAGCCTCGTTTTTCGGCTCGTTCCATTCCTAACTCAAAACGACCTCTTTCGTCTTGCTCTCGAATAAAAATTTTGTTGTAATCTTCAAGTTCCTGCTTTGTCCAGTTGTGTTTATCGGCAACATCAAAGGCTGTTATCAATCCTTTATCGGTAATTATTTTGGGTACAAAAGTTAAGTTTTCGGCATTTTTTATAAAATAAACCCATTGCTCTACAATTGTTTTTAATTGATGCAGTTGAAGGTTAAACTTTGTAAGTTCGATAAAGGTGAACTCCATATTTTTAATCACATTTTCGCCAGTTTCGTTATCTAATATCTTATGTCGGCTTAAATAATGTGGGTTTTGTGTAGCCTCAAAATTTAAAATTCCTATAAAAAATGTAGGCCTTAGGTTGGGGTATAAATCGCCACGCTCGATTTGGTCGGTATAGCTTTGCGAAGCATAATATAACACCCGTTTATCAAAATCTTTTACCTCAGCAACCTGCATTTCAACAATAAAGGTATTGCCTTGCAGGTCGGTGGCTTTAACATCAACAATGGTAGTTTTACCGCCATGGTATTTGGGTAATTGATAAGGTGTTTTAATAGTAACACGGTAATAATATCACTACTTTTAAGATCTAAAACAGCGTTTAAAAAAGAAATCAAAGATATTTTTTTATGCTCATTTCCAAAAATCTTTTTAAATGCTACATCGTTGGTTACATCTACAAATTTCATACTTCAAATTTACAAATATTTTGATGGTTAAACAGATAATTAATTTAGCCAATAGTGCAGTATAACAGCCAGTACAAAATCAGCGTTAAGCGTAACCAAATAATATTTAATTGGATGCTAATATAATGTTTTTAGCATTTCGGTATTCGCATAAAAAAAAGTACTTTTACGCCTATTCAAAAAAAAATAATGAACGAAGAAATAGAAGACAAATCGAATTACTCGGCAGATAATATACAAGTTTTAGAAGGTTTAGAAGCGGTACGTAAACGCCCAGCTATGTACATTGGCGATACAGGCGTAAAAGGCTTACACCATTTGGTGTACGAAGTGGTAGATAACTCGATTGATGAGGCTTTGGCTGGTCATTGTACAGATATTTTTGTAACCATACACCCAAACAATTCTATCACTGTAAAAGATAATGGTCGTGGTATACCTACAGCAATGCACACCAAAGAAAAACGAAGTGCCTTAGAGGTGGTAATGACGGTTTTACACGCTGGAGGTAAATTTGATAAAGACACTTATAAAGTATCGGGCGGTTTACACGGTGTGGGCGTAAGTTGCGTAAATGCACTTTCGGTATTTTTAAAGGCCGAAGTACACCGCGAGGGTAAAATTTTTGTGCAAGAGTATAGCTGCGGAAAGCCACAATTTGACGTTAAAGAAATAGGTACAACCGATGTTACAGGTACTATTGTAACTTTTATACCCGACGATAGTATTTTTACCCAAACTACCGAATATATTTTTGCCACCATTGCTGGCCGCCTGCGAGAGCTTGCTTACTTAAACAAAGGCATACATTTAGATTTGGTGGATGAGCGTGAAACAGATGACGATGGCAATTTTTTACACGAGCATTTTTACAGCGAAGGCGGCCTGCGTGAGTTTGTTAAATATTTGGATGAAACCCGTACATCGTTAATACCCGAAGCCATTTACATTGAAGGCGAAAAAAACGGCATTCCGGTTGAGCTGGCTTTTACCTACAATAATTCGTACAGCGAAAACGTACACTCGTACGTAAATAATATCAACACTATTGAAGGCGGAACGCATATTGCAGGTTTCCGTAGGGGATTAACCCGTACTTTAAAATCGTATGCCGATAAATCGGGATTGTTAAAAAACATGAAGATTGAAATTACAGGCGACGATTTTAGAGAAGGCCTAACCGCCGTAGTATCGGTAAAAGTGCAAGAGCCACAATTTGAAGGGCAAACCAAAACCAAACTAGGCAATAATGAGGTTACTGGTGCTGTAGATATTGCCGTAGGCGAGGCTTTGGGTAATTATTTAGAAGAAAATCCGCGTGAAGCAAAACTAATTGTAAACAAGGTAATTATAGCCGCACAAGCTAGAGCAGCAGCCCGTAAAGCTAGGGAAATGGTGCAGCGTAAAAACGTAATGGGCGGCTCGGGCTTACCCGGCAAGCTGGCCGATTGTGCCAATAAAGACCCATTGGTTTGCGAAATTTACTTAGTAGAGGGCGATTCGGCAGGTGGTACAGCCAAGCAAGGGCGTAACCGCGATTTTCAAGCCATACTCCCCCTAAAGGGAAAAATATTGAACGTAGAAAAAGCAATGGAGCATAAAATTTACGAAAACGATGAGATAAAAAATATTTTTACTGCATTGGGCGTAAGTATTGGCACTGCCGAGGATGATAAAGCCTTAAACACTGCCAAATTACGCTACCATAAAATTATCATAATGACCGATGCCGATATTGATGGTTCGCACATTACCACGCTAATTTTAACTTTCTTTTTTAGGTATATGAAACAGTTGATAGAGTTTGGTAACATTTATATTGCTGCCCCGCCGCTGTACCAAGTTAAAAAAGGTAAAGAATTTGAATATTGCTGGAACGACCAACAACGAGACCTAGCCGTACAACGCTTAAAAGGTGCTGGTAAAGAGGACAGTGTACACATACAACGTTACAAAGGTTTAGGTGAGATGAACGCCGAGCAATTGTGGGAAACAACCCTAAACCCCGAAACCCGTACCTTAAAACAAGTAAGTATTGAAAATGCTGCCGAATGCGACCACATATTTTCGGTACTAATGGGCGATGAAGTTGCGCCACGCCGCGAGTTTATTGAAAAAAATGCCAAGTATGCTAAAATTGATGTGTAGGAGGTAGTGTTTTTTTGTATTTATTAGGATTTAATGATGGTAAGATGCGAATGGTAAATTAATTTTAACAACTTCGGGGGCTCTGTTGCCATTATAAATTTTGGAATTAATTGACGCCTTCGGTTAAATCGAAAGTATTAATGCTTAAAAAACAATAAATTTATTTTAAATTTTTACACTTATAAATTTTAATAAGCTAAAATGACAAACCAAACAATAAGCATTACAGACTTGTACGATGTACTAGTTTCTAAATTAGGCAAAGATGAAGCTAAAGCGCTTACACATTTTATAGAGCATAAAATTGAAAAAGAAATAGATTATAAAACAAAACCCTTAGCTACCCGTGAAGATTTAGAGCGAGGTTTTAAAGAACAATCTAGATGGATGTTAGGTACTTTTATTACCTTAACTTTAATGATACTAGGCTTATACGCTGCTATTTTATTAAAATAAATTCAAAAATCACACATTGTCTAGATTAGAATTTTTAGGATTTAAGGATGGTAGGATGAATGGGTAAATTAAAAATTAAAACGACTTCAAAAAATCAAAAATCACACCTCAAAAATCTGCAATCCGTTTTGTTCGCGTTTAAAAAATTCAGCGTAAGCCAGCAAAATTGCCCCATGAAAATAAATACCGATGGGGTATTATTGGCTGCTTTGGCAGGTGTGCAGCATAAAACCGAGATGCTAGATATTGGCACTGGCACAGGTATTATTGCTTTAATGTTAGCCCAAAGAAACGAAGGTGCGTTTATTGATGCCATAGAAATTGATGCCGAAGCGGCCAAAACTGCTGCGTTAAATTTTACTAATTCGGTATTTAACAACCGTTTAAAAGCACACCAGCAAAGTTTTCAAGATTATTTTAAAAATGAACCTCGAAAACATTACGACCTTATCGTTAGCAATCCTCCTTTTTTTATTAATGCCTTAAAATCAAACCAAGAGAAAAAAAACTTGGCTAGGCACACTTCCGAAATTTTTTTTGAAGATTTGTTACGCCTTTCAGCTGCACATTTAACAGCTAATGGACGATTAGAAATAATAATCCCTACCGAAATAGAAAAATTAATTTTAGCTATTGCATGTAAAAACCACCTTTTTTTACAACAAAAAATAAGTATCAGCTCGTTCGATAATACCAAAGCTATACGCAGTATTTTAAGTTTTGGTAAAAATGATGTTCCTTATCGGGAGATTTTTTTTTCCATTTATGCCCAACAAGGCGTACATTCGGTGGCATATAAAAATGCTTTAAAAGATTTTTTTATCCTATTTTAAATGAAAAAAATAGGCTTACTTTCCGATACGCACAGCTATTTAGACCCAACGGTTTTTAAATATTTTGATAAATGCCACGAAATATGGCATGCTGGCGATTTTGGAAATATAGCTGTGGCTGATGAACTGCAAGCCTTTAAGCCTTTGCGAGGTGTGTATGGTAACATTGATGGTGCCGATGTACGCAGCGTTTATCCCGAAAATTTACGGTTTAATTGCGAGCAGGTTGATGTATGGATAACCCATATAGGCGGTTACCCCAATAGGTATGCGCCAAAGGTTAAAAACGAAATTTATATAAACCCACCCAAGCTGTTTATCTGCGGCCATTCGCATATTGTAAAAATTATTTACGATAAAAAAATAAATTGCTTGCATATAAACCCAGGTGCGGCAGGCAAACATGGCTGGCACAAAGTACGCACCTTGTTACGTTTTGATATTAATAGCGATAGGATAGAAAACATGGAATTAATAGAGCTAAAAAACACTAAATTTTAAAGCAGCTAATTTTAATAAACATTTTAAAATCGATTAATTTCAAATCAATAAAATAAAAAAATTGCGCTACATTTACTAAAAAAATTTACTTAAAAATGCCTTATAAAAAAATATCTTTAATTGCCGCATATTTTATAATTGTATGTGTATTGGTATCGTGTGCTGGTGCCGATAGCAAAACAAATGCTCATCAAAAAAGTCTCGTAGCATCGGTGCAAGCTATACCCGAAACCAAAGCTATGCCTGTAGATAGTGCTAAGTATGTAGCCTTACAAAAATATTTGGCCAATGGCGATACTACGGGCAAGTGGCCTGTAAAAAACGATGTTATCCCAATAAGTGGAGCTATTTTGCCATTTAACCGCATTATTGCTTACTACGGAAATTTATATTCTAAAAAAATGGGTGCCTTGGGCGAGTACGCTCCTAAAGAAATGTGGGAAAAGCTAGATGCAGAAGTGGCAAAATGGAACAAAGCCGATTCGGTTATAAAAGCCATACCAGCCATACATTATATTGCTACGGTTGCTAGTGGCACAGCAGGTAAAAATGGCTTTTACAATAACCGTATGCCCGAAAGCCAAATAGACTCGGCCTTAGCTATAGCTAAAATGCACAATGCTATTGTGTTTTTAGATATACAGGTATCGCTTAGCAACCTTAAAACCGAATTGCCTCGCTTAGAAAAATATTTAAAACTGCCACAGGTACACTTAGGCATCGACCCCGAGTTTTCGATGAAAACAGGGGCAAAACCAGGTACTAAAATTGGCACTTACGATGCTAGCGATATAAACTATGCTGCCCAATATTTAGCTAAATTAGTTACCCAAAATAATTTACCTGCCAAAATATTAATAGTGCATAGGTTTACCCAAGGCATGGTAACCAATTACCAAAACATTAAATTGCGTAAAGAAATACAAATTATAATGCACATGGATGGCTGGGGCGAACCTGAATTAAAAAAAGGCACTTACCGCCATTATTTGTATAAAGAACCCGTTCAATTTGTTGGTTTTAAGTTATTTTATAAAAACGATTTAAAAAAAGCACCTCATCGACTTATGACAGCCGATGAGTTATTAAAACTAAAACCAAAACCTATTTACATACAATACCAATAGTTTTTAATACTTTAAATTTATTGATTTTTAGTTAAAAACGCACTTGGTACTAGCCCAAAATATTTTTTAAAAGCAGCCGTAAAGTGTTGTGCATTTTTATAGCCTACGGCGTAAGCTACCTCGCTTATTTTTTGTTTTTGTTTTAAAAGGGTACAAGCTTTTTGCATCCTTATATGGTGTAAATAACCAAATACAGTAGTGCCATAAACCTCTTTAAAGTACTTTTTTAGTTTAAAATCGTTGAGGCCAACCTTGTGCGCCAACTCAACTAGGCTATACGGATTTTGTAACGATGTGGCTATTATGGCTTTTGCTTCACTTATTTTTTCTGCATCATCGGGGCGTAAAATGTGTTTTTGCTTTTCATCTGCAATACGCGGATAGTGGCTTATTGGCTCTCCTACTAAACTTAAAATTTCGTAACATTTAGCTTTTAAAAACAAGCATTTACTAAGCCCCAGTTTATTACAATGCACCATTTCGTTAAAAATTTTTTGCATCAGCATGCTGTAATGCGTACTTATTTGTGGCGCAATTAAAGCATCCCCGTAAGGGTAAACGCAACACAATGCATTTATAAATAAAGATTTAGAGATACTTATAGGCTCTACTGGAGTGTACTTTATAAAACCTAATGCATGTTGCAATTGTGTATTGTAGCTGCAGCCTATAACACAATAATTATTGGGTAAAATAAAATAAAGTTTTATAGGGCTGGCTGGTATAATTTTTACATTTATAAACAAAAATCTTGCAAAGGATAACTGAATACCTGTGGCTATTGTACCGTGTTGATGAAAATTTATTGTTTTTTTTTCAACTTTAATATTAGAAAAAAGTGCTGGCGAAATTTTGGCGTTATATGTAAATTGCCCATTGACCGAAAGATTAAAAATCATAAAATCCGTTTAACGTAAATAAAAATCCTTTTGGCGTTACTTGCCTAGTGAATAATTGTCGAGTTTCACAACGTTGTTGATGTTAGTTGATTTAATTTTGATTAAAATTTATTTGTTTCTTTTAATTGATTTTATTGTTAGTTTTCGTCATTTTTTAAATCTCCAATTTTTAATATGCCCTACACCCTTTAATTTATTTGTATATCAATTTTATTTTTTAAGTTTAGATATTTAAACACGAAAAAAAATATAAACATGCTGCATAACAAATAAAAGCGTTATTTGTATTTACTTTAAATCACAACAATGAATAAATTAATATATAAACTGGTATTAAATTTTATTGTATTGCTAGCTCTACAATTTTGTAGCATCCAAACTTACAGCCAAACTATTTTTAGCACCAAAGAAGCTAAAATTAGTTTGTACTCATCAGCACCGCTCGAAGACATTAAAGCCCAATCAAACCAAGGTTACTCGGTAATTGTACCTAAAAGCCAACAAATTGCTTTTAAATTAGCCATTAGCAGTCTAGTTTTCCCACGCCCATTAATGCAAGAACACTTTAACGAAAACTATATGGAAAGCGAAAAATACCCTTACGGGCTTTTTAAAGGAACCATTGTTGATGTTGTTGATTTTACCAAAGATGGCAACTATACCGTCACCGTTAAAGGCATACTTACCCTTCACGGCGTAGCTAAAGAAAGAACCATTGCAGGTAAAATAGAGATTGTAAATGGCAAACCTAGCATAAGCAGCAATTTTGATGTTTTATGTGCCGACCATCACATTAAAATACCCAGTTTGGTATTTAAAAAAATTGCCGAAAAAATAAATATCAGTGTACTAGCCAATTACAACGAGTGATGAAAAAATACAATCCTAAATTATTTTGTACGCTAGCCTTGGCCATAGCAATGCAAATAACAAAAGCGCAAGATACCGATTCGTTAATGAATGCCTTAATCGCAAGCAAACCTCCCGAAAAAGTTACGGCTACTTTTAAAAGCCCTCGCCTGGTATTGCTAACAACCAACGAAACCCAAAAGAAAAATGATTTGGCTTTTTGGATAGCGCATAGGTTTGGGGATATTGGTGGAGAGTTTGGCGGTTCGCATACTTTATTTGGTTTAGATAATGCACAAGATATTTATTTTGGTTTCGATTATGGCTTTACCGATAGGTTTACTTTAGGCTTGGGCCGAAGTCGTAATAACGAAACATACAACTTATCAGGAAAATTTAAATTGCTAGAACAGCTAGATAAAGGCCTTCCTTTTTCACTAACCTTATTTACCCAAACAGCTTGGGTAACACGTAAACCTTTTTTTGATAACGAATTTGCTACCCAAGCACAACGTATGTCGCATTACTTTAGTGCCATTTTGACAACAAAGGTAAATAGTGGTTTATCGTTTTTATTAAGCCCTAGTGTGTTATTAAGAGAAAAAACTGCCGACCTTGGCGATAAAAAAGCATTGCCCGCCATAGGTTTTGGCGGCCGATGCAAAATTAGCCCTAGGCTTGCCTTAATAATTGATTATACTTTAATAGAAGGATTAGGCAGGCCACAAAACCTTAGCACAAAATATTACAACCCTTTAGGCGCAGGCTTAGAAATTGAAACTGGCGGACATGTGTTTAGCCTCAACTTTCAAAATGCACCTTATATTATCGAAAATAATTTTATAGCCAATACGCAAAAATCGTGGACCAATGGCGGCGTAAGGTGGGGCTTTGCAGTATCGCGTAATTTTAGTTTATTTCAAAAGAAAACCAAGAAGTAGAAACCAAATTTTAAACTATTATATTATGGAACGTCAAGAATTTTTAAAAACTTTAGGAATTAGTTTTGCCACCGTATGCGCAGGTTCGTGTATAAATGCTTGTAGCAAAAAAAATGAGGAAACACCGCAGCCCCTACCACCAGCCGGTATTAAGGCTACCTTAAACCTATCAGATATACCAAATATCGGGCAAAAAAAAATTGAAAGCGGTATAGCATTTTTTAGAATTGCGGCAGGCGATACAGCAACATCATTTATTGCTACCCAGGCTTTTTGTTCACATGCAGATGGGGAGTTACTATGGAAAGCAAAAGATAACTTAATTCAATGCCAGTTTCATTTTGCAGAATTTGATAAAAATGGAGCTAATACCCGCCTGCCACAATCAGGTGGTAACGCTCCCAACTTAAAAACCTATGCCATAAACGTAGCCAATGGTAAGGTAAATGCTTTGGTTGGGTAACCAAATAAGTTAAAAACATGCCAGCATCTATAAAATATACACTTAAAAAATGGTGTTTTTGCATCTTAAACAGTATTTTTTTACTTCAAAATTTGGTACCCTATTGCATTTTATTTTACACAAATTAGCTGACCTTTACAAACCTTGGTTCGTGAACCCACGAACCAAGTGTTAAAATATATTTTTTGCTAAGGAACCCAATTGCTTGTAAGAGTTAGCACAACGTTGTTGTATTGACAAATAAAAATAGGATTTGCCCTGCTGTACGACATTTAGCGTAGCGATTGTAGTACTACAAATAAAGAGGATTTTTTAATCCTCACAAAAGTAAATTAGCTATTCATTATATTTGCCAATACGTTTTCGTACACCTTTTGGCAATCAAATATGTTACCAAAACTTTGATTATCAACGGTTAAATTTCCTGTTGTTACGGTACCTAACAAGCTAAATTCAGTACCCGATGTTGCCATTAATTCCACAAAAGCTTCTTGGTTTGCAGGCGATACGCTTACAACAACCCTACCTTGCGCCTCGCCAAATAGGAAAGCATCTTTGCGTATTTCGTCGTCGGTTTCAACGGTAAAGCCTAAATGGTTAGGCATAGCCGATTCTAAAAGGGCAATATATAAACCACCATCGGCTACATCGTGTGCCGATTGTATCAATTTTTGTTGTATTAATTGTTTGATAACTTGGTGCATAGCATACTCATCATCTAAATTAAAATACGGTGCTGGCGATTGGGTAATGTTATGGTACGATGCCAAATATTGCGACGATGCGATACAGTTTACCGATTGCCCTACTAAATAAATCAAATCGCCTTCGGCTTTAAAATCTAGTGTCATCATATTATCTAAAGTATCCATAACGCCTAACATACCAATAGTTGGGGTTGGGAAAACCGGGCCTTCATCGCTCGATTGGTTATAAAACGATACATTACCACCCGTTACTGGGGTTTCAAATTTGGTACAAGCGGTACTCATACCTTTAATGGCACTTACAAATTGCCAAAAAACTTCGGGCACATTGGGGTTGCCAAAGTTTAAACAATTGGTAATGGCCACAGGTTCGCCACCGGCACAAGTTATGTTACGGGCAGCTTCGGCAACGGCTATGGCACAACCTGTTTCGGGGTCGGCGTTTACATAGCGTGAGTTACAATCAACGGTTAGCACAATGGCTTTTTCGGTATCTTTTACGGCTACAATGGCGGCATCGCTGGGTTTATTGGTGGTAACGGTTGCTGTACCTACCATGCTATCGTACTGGCTGGTTACCCAATTTTTTGAGGCAATATTTGGGTGCGATACTAAGTGTTGGGCTACCAAAGTTAAATCTTGGGGCTCTATTACATCATCAATTTTAAATTTTTTAAATTCTTTAAAGTAAGCAGGTTCTTTATACTCACGGTGGTAAACGGGGGCACCGCCGCCTAGCACTAAATCGTGTGCAGGTACATCGGCTACCAAAACGCCATCTACAAAATACTCTAAACGTTTGGTATCGGTAACTTCGCCAATAATGGCACAGTTTAAATCCCACTTGTCAAAAACAGCTTCCACATCTTTTTCTCGACCTTTTTGTACCACAATTAGCATCCGCTCCTGCGATTCGGATAATAAGATTTCGAAAGGTTGCATATTAGCTTGGCGGGTAGGCACTTTATCTAAATGTATGCGCATACCGTGTTCGCCTTTGGCACTCATTTCGGAGTTGGAGCATATAATGCCTGCCGCACCCATATCTTGCATACCTATTACGGCACCAGTTTTTATAACTTCGAGGGTGGCTTCTAACAATAATTTTTCTTGAAAAGGGTCGCCTACTTGTACGGCTGGTAAATCGTTAATGCTATCGGCACTTATGTTTTTTGATGCAAATGCTGCCCCGTGTATGCCATCTTTACCCGTTGCCGAGCCTACAATATACACTGGGTTGCCCACACCATACGATGTTGCCGAAACCGTTTCGCCCGCTTTTACTATCCCTGCCGACATGGCGTTTACCAACGGATTTACGTGGTAACAATCGTCAAAAAAAACTTCGCCACCCACGGTAGGTATGCCAAAAGCGTTGCCATAATCGCCAATGCCTTTTACCACGCCTTTAATTAACCATTGGGTTTTTGGGTGATTGGGGTTGCCAAATCGTAGCGAATTTAGTTGCGCAATGGGCCTTGCACCCATGGTAAATATATCTCGGTTTATACCTCCCACCCCAGTGGCAGCACCTTGGTATGGCTCTAGGGCCGATGGGTGATTATGCGATTCTATTTTAAAAACACAACCTATACCATCGCCTAAATCAACCATGCCAGCGTTTTCTTCGCCTGCTTTGGCCAACATTCGTGGCCCATCTTTAGGTAAAGTTTTTAGCCATACAATAGAGTTTTTGTACGAGCAATGCTCGCTCCACATGACCGAAAAAATAGATAGTTCGGTAAAATTTGGCACTCTACCCAATATTTCTATAATTTTAACGTATTCAATTTCAAGTAAACCTAAATCTTTTGCTGTTTGTAGGGTGGTAAGGGTTTGAGTTTCCAATGCTATTAGTATATTTGATAATAAACCATAAAGGTATAAATAAGGTCGGGTTTATAAAAAACCATTTGCTAAATTTGTATCATATTCAAAAAAAAAATGATTTATAATACATTTAAAAAGTGCTTGGCATTGCTGTTTTTTTTTAGTGTAATTACACATTACACCACTAAAGCACAGCTTGGTAACGAGTGGATAAAAGCATCACAAAAATATGTAAAAATAAAAATTAGCACCGAAGGCTTGTACAGCATTTCGTACACCCAAATAATGCAAGCTGGCCTAACTACTAGCACCATCGACCCTAAAAAAATTCAATTATTTAACAAAGGAAAACAAGTGCCCTTGCTTGTAAGTGGCAATCAAACCACACTAACACCTACTGATAATGTAACCTTTTACGGCCAAGCTAATGATGCAAGTTTAGATAAAATATTATATCCTAAACAAACCGATTTGCCCAACAGCGAAGTAAGTTTATTTGAAGACGCAAACTATTATTTTTTAACTTACAGCGAAACCGAAAACGGTTTAAGGTATCAAATTAAAAACATAAGCAAAAACGGTTTAACACCCGAAAATTTTGTAATTGCCAAAAGCAGGTTAAATTTATCGAGCAGTTATTACCCCGGAGCGTATTTATTTGCCGAAATTACTTACTCAGAATATATTGCTGGCGAGGGTTATTTAGGGGGCACATATGGCCGAGGGAAAAGCACAAGCATTAATTTAAATACCCCAAACTTTGCGCCCAATACAGGTTTCGAAACTTTGGCCTCGTATTACGTTGCTGGTAGGTCCGATTCGCAATCAGGGAATATACGCGGAAATCACCACTTAAAAATTACCGCCAATGGAGTAACCGCGGCCGATACCACTTTTAGGGGCTACAATGTAATTAGGCAACAAAAAAAAACTGCATTAGGAAATTTACCATCGGTTAGTACGGTTGTTTTTCAGTCGGTAGACGATTTAACAACTAATCCAAATTTTACCGATTTTCAGGCACCCGGCTATTTCGAAATTACATACCCTCGTATGGTAAATTTAAGTGGTGTAAATAATTTAAAATTTGGCTTAAATACCACCCAAGTAAATAGTTATTTAAAATTTACGAATAGCACTATTGCCAACGCCATTATTTTAGATATTAGCAGCAATAGCATTTATACCGAAACCAAAAATGCAGGAGATGCCGAATTTGTAGTAGAAGCAAAAGCCGAAATTATGTATTATTTAGCCGATTTAAACACCACAAATCCGGTTGTTATCGAAGAGGTTACATTTAAAAACTTTAGAGTTAATGATATAAAACCGTTTTTAATAATTTCAAATAAAAATTTTAGCGCTGGAGCTGAGGCTTATAAAGCGTATAACGAAACCCGAAACCTGCCTACCGTATTGGCCTACACCGACGATTTGTATAACGAATTTTATTACGGTTTTCATCACCCTATGGCTATACGAAACTTTGTAAATTGGGGATTATTGGCTAATGTAGAATTAAAACCAAAATATTTATTATTGTTAGGCAATGGTGCCGAGTACGCCAAAAATAATTTGGCTATTGATTTTGTGCCTACTATAGGGTATCCACCATCGGATAATATGCTTACTTCGGGCTTAAATGGGTCGAGGCTAGAACCTGGGCTAATAACTGGCCGCGTACCCGCCATCAACAACCAAGATATAGACAATTATCTAAGCAAAATAAAAACGTATAACCAACTACCCGATTCGCTGTGGCGTAAAAATTTATTACACATATCGGGCGGAAAAACATTAAACGAAAACGAAAGTTTTGCTTTTTATCAAACAGCTTTTTTTAACCAAGCCAAAGCCGAAAATTTTGGTGCTAAGCTATCAAGTATCAAAAAAAATATAAACTCACCCATTACCGAAAACCAAACCGAAAGGGTAATACGCGAAACCAATAAAGGCCTATCATTAATTTCGTATTTTGGCCACGGGGCATCTACAGGCACCGAAATTTCGTTTGGACTAGCCAAAAACTACGATAACAAAGATAAGCCAGCCGTGTATATTGTAAATGGCTGTAGCACAGGAGATATTTTTAGTTTTTCGAACTCCTTGGCCGAGCAGTTTATTATGCAAAAAGATTATGGAGGCATAGCTTGGATAGCAACCACCAGCGAGGGGGTTGGCAACGAATTATTTTCGGCCACTTCGCTGTTTTATAAAAATTGGTTTAAAGATGGTTATGGCCAACCAATAAGCGAGGGCCTTAAAAAAGGATTAGCAAGCTACCAAAACCCTAATAGCCCTAGCAATGTAGCCCATACACGTCAGTACATTTTTATAGGCGACCCTGCTTTAACTTTTTATAGCCCAAGTAAACCCGATTACGAAACCAAAAATGCTTACTTTTACCCTACGGTAAATAACCAAAATTCGAGCTTACCTACGCTATCTTTAAAATTAAAAATAGAAAATCCTGGTAAGGCAATAAGCGATAGTGTGGTGCTTAAAATTACCCGTACGCTTGCCGATAATTCGGTAGTGCAAATACCTAATTTTAAAGTAAAACCCGTTTACAATACCGATACCATTGCCATTGAGTTAAGTAACGAAGGGATACCGGCTGCAGGTAACAATAAAATTACTGTATTTATAGACCCAGAGAATAAAGTAAACGAGCTTAATGAAAACAATAACCAAGCTACGCTAGATGTATTTTTACCTGGTAATGGTATTAATTTATTGTACCCTATTGATAAAGGTATTGTGGCTACCAACAGCGTTTCGCTTGAAGCCGAACCCGATGACTTGTATACCAAAAATGCAGAGTATTTTTTTGAGATAGATACGGTTATAACTCTTAACAGCAGTTTTGTAAAAAAATCGCCCATAATTGCTGCTGGTTTACTGCCCAAATGGATACCCAACATAACTTTTGAAAATGCTAAAGTGTATTATTGGCGAGCCCGAATTAATGCCCCGCTTGATAAAGGCGGCGCTTGGTCTTCTGCATCGTTTACTTATTTGCCCAATACAGCCGACGGTGTAAATATTTCCCATACCTCGCAGTTGCAAAACATGAGCTTAAAAAACATAAATTTTGATAGCAATAGTGGTAAATTTAGTTTTTCGACCAATTTATTTTTTACCACAATACAAACCCGTGGCGATGATGCCTCTAACGCCAACGAAAGACGGCTAAGGGTACGTGGGCAAGATGCAATAGCCTACAACAACCCCGATTTTTCGGGCTTTTCGATAGCCAGTTACCACAATAAAATTTTTGATAATATTTTTAGTTACCCTAGCCCTCATAACTTTAAGGCAGGGCTTTACCCTGTGAATGGCTATTCGGGTCAGTTTTTTTGGGATATTAACAATCCAGTAGAAGTAGATTCGATGGTGGCTTACATTAACCAAATACCTAATGGCTATTATGTAATGGGTATTAATGGTTTAAATATTGCAATAAACCAGTTGCCTACATACGCCAAAAATGCCCTAAAAAGTATTGGTTTAAACAAGTTTGAATTGGTAAATGCTGGCGAACCATACATGTTTTGGGGCGTAAAAGGAGCAAGCCCAGGCACAGCCGAAGAGTTTACCGCCGATTATGCTTCGGCAACACCAGCAAGGTCGCAATTGATTCGATTTACCAAAGCATACACCTATAATGTGAACAACGGTTTTATAGTATCCGAAAAAATAGGGCCAGCAAAAGTATGGGAAAAAGCACAGTTTGATTTTTATAAAAAGGCTTCCGATGCAGTTACTTTTAGCATTGTTGGAATAGCAAAAAATGGAAACGAAACCACTATTTTACAAAACATTAGTGCTAACGAAGTAGATATTTCGGGCATAAGTGCAACAGCTTACCCGTACCTAAAAATAAAAGCCGATGTGGTAGATAAAGTTGATTTTGATGTGCCTGATTTAAAATACTGGCGCATATTATACCAACCCGTAGCTGAATTAACATTTAACCCCGAGTTTAAAGATGTTTTTAAATCTTTAACCGTACAAGAGGGCGATAGCACACACTGGGAAATAGGAATTACCAACTTATCGGATTACGATTCGGAAGCCATGAATGTTGCCGCCACCCTGCTAAAAGCCGATAAAACTATGGTAAGTAAAACCCCTATTGGCCTACCCAAACTTGCACCACATACCAGCACTACCATAAAAATTGCTGATGGCACAAAAGGCTTGGGCGGTAAAAATAATTTAAAATTACAGCTACAAGTATCAAAAGATGCAGAGCTATATCCCTTTAACAACACCTTATCTAAAGAATATACCGTAAATAAAGATGTAAAAGAACCGATAGTAAACGTGGTTTTTGATGGTAAAAGCATTATAAACGGCGAAATTGTTTCGCCACAGCCCGTTATAAGTATTACCACCATCGATGAAAATAAACTATTATTACTTAACGATACCGATACTACACTTACCGAGGTGTACCTAAAAAAACCCGATGCCAATAATTATACCCGATTATTTTACAGTAACAACGAACTAAAAATTAAACCATCATCCAAAACAGGTGTAAATAAATTAAATGTAGAATACTTAACCGCAAGCCCATTTGAAGACGGTATATATACCCTAAAAATACGCAGCAAAGATGCAAGTGGAAACTACAATACCAGCAACGATTATATTATTGATTTTGAATGTATTAATAAATCGGAAATAACAAATTTTTACCCCTACCCTAATCCCTGTACAACCAGTATGCGTTTTGTATTTACCCTTACGGGTATAAAAATACCCGACGATATAAAAATTACTATTTTTACAGCTACAGGAAAGGTAATACGAGAAGTATTTAAAAACGAACTTGGCAATATTAGGGTAGGAAACAACATATCAGATTTTGCATGGGATGGTACCGACCAGTATGGCGATAGGCTGGCCAATGGTGTTTATTTTTATAAAGTAACTGTAAAAAATTACAACGATGCGCAAATAGGCAAACGCAAAACCGAAGGCGACGGTTTGTTTAATAAAAACATCGGAAAAATTTATTTGTTGAGGTAAATAGGCACTTTTACCTTAAAATATTTTACAATTTTTATGTTAAACGAAAAAGAAATTACAGCGGTTATTAAACTACTTGATGACCCCGACCAATATATTTACCATCAAATAGAACATAAAATACTGTCGTACGGTAGCCCAGTAATTAGTTACCTTGAGGATGCTTGGGCACAATCGTTTGATGCTTTACTACAAAAACGGATCGAAAACCTTGTTCATAAAATTCAGTTTAATACGTTAAAACACGATTTAGCCTTATGGCACCACAGCGGAAATTTCGATTTACTAAAAGGCATATTGCTTGTAAATAAATACCAATATCCCGACCTCGACGAACAAAAAATAATTAACCAAATTGAAGCTATAAAACGCGAAATATGGCTACAGTTAATGTACGAAACCAATCCTACCGAAACCGTAAAAATTATTAACAATGTGTTTTATAACCAATTTCGCTTTTCGGGCAATACCCTTCATCATCAAGACCCTCAAAATTCGTACATAAGCCAAGTATTAGAAAGTAAAAAAGGTAACCAAATAAGTTTAGCTATCATATATTCTATAGTTGCACAAAAACTTGATATACCTATTTATGGCGTAAACCTTCCACAACATTTTATATTGGCTTATGTAGATGAGTTAAAAAATAAAGAAGAAGAATCATCGGTTTTATTTTATATCAATACCTTTAATAAGGGATACACCTTTGGCAAACGAGATATCGACCAATTTTTACGCCAATTAAACATCCGGCCTAGCCCAGCATTTTATACACCTTGCAGCAATGTTGAAATTATAAAACGAGTGTTACGAAATTTAATATCATCGTACCAAAAAGCAGGCTCGAACGATAAAGCGATAGAAGTAGAGGCATTAATAAAAATTTTAACGTAGCCTTTTAATACCTTTAAGTATAATTTGTTAAAATAAGGATGAGAAAAAATCTACTTTTTATTGATACCGAGGCTACCGGCCTACCTAAAAAGTGGAACTTACCTTACAGCAAAACTAAAAACTGGCCTCATATTGTACAACTAGCTTGGCTAATTTACGATGCCAGCGGACAAGAAATTAAAAGAGAAAACCATTATATTAACGAAACCGATTTTAAAATATCGGCCCAAGCCCAAAAAATACACGCTATTAGCCCGCACTTAATAGCTAACAAGGGCAAAAGTAGGCAAGATGTAATGCATTTACTTGCGCAAGATGTACAGCATTATCAGCCAATGCTTGTTGGGCATTTTATAGAATTAGATTTACATTTGCTTAACGCCGATTTTTATAGGGCGGGCATCAATAATGATTTAAAAAAAAATCCTGTATTTTGTACCATGCTTGCCAGTACTAAATATGTGCAAAATTATGGCGTAAAGCATTTAAGGCTAGGCCAATTATTTAATATCCTTTTTGATAAAAAAGCCGAAAATATGCATAATGCCTTGGCCGATGCTTATGCTACCGCCCAATGCTTTTTCGAACTCATAAAAAGAGGCGACATAACCCCCGAATTAATTGAGCAACAGCAACAAATCATACATAAAAAACAATACCACAACGACAACTACGTAAAGTGGGCTTACCTTACATTTGTAACAATATTAATAGGTATAATAATTTATTTGATATGGACAAAAAGCTAGCAACAATTAAAAATATTTCGCCTTTTAATTTGTTATCTAACGATATATTGATGGAGGTTTCGCAATTTTTACAGCCTATTACTTACTTTAAACAAGAAGTATTATACAGGCAAGGCGAGTCTAAAATGCGGGGTATCGATATTATAATAAAGGGAAGTTACGAAACTTTTTTTTATGATGGCCAAGGTAATAAACGCTCGATAGAAATATATAAATCAGGCGATTGTTATGGAGGTATATCCGTTTTATTAAACCGAAAAAAATCGTTAAAAACAGTTATTGTAAACAGCCAAACCCAAACTTACTTTTTACATCGTAAGTATTTTAAACAACTGTGCCAAAGCCACGAATCTTTTTTTCAGTATTTTACTGCCGAATTTGGCAAGCGAATGCTGGATGAAGAGTTTGCCCATTTTTTTAAAAAACCCGAAGACTTTAACGAAAGCTACATAGCAGCCGAACAGCTGTACTCACGCAAAATTGAAAGTCTTGAATTTAGAGAAATAATTAGCTGCCCCCATAATACACCAGCGTACCAAACGGCACAAATAATGGCCTTAGCAAAAGTAAGCTGCCTTTTCGTAAAAAATAACGAACAAAAAATTATTGGCTACGTAACCGATATTACCCTTCGCGATAAAATAATAGCCCAACAGCAAGATGCAAGCCTACCTATTAGTAATTATATTGCCAACCCAACCATTCAAATTAACACACAAGCTTATGTGTACGAAGCTTTATTAATGATGTTTAGAACCCAAACACGTTACCTTTTAATAGAAAAAGAGGGCGAGTATATTGGTTTTTTAAGCCGTAATAAACTATTAAGCGAGCAGGCACAGTCGCCTCTTATGTTTATACAATCGGTAAAATTGGCCAACTCTTTTTCTGAACTAAAAAAAAAATGGGAAAGCGTAGCGCCTATGGTGTACCAATTATTAAACCGGGGTGTAAATGCCGAAATTGTAAACCAAGTAATTACCACCATTGCCGATACCATTACCCAAAAAATTATCGATAAAGTAATTGAAAACCTTGGGCAACCGCCTGCTAAATTTGTATTTATGGTTACCGGAAGCGAAGGTAGAAAAGAACTCACCCTTAAAACCGACCAAGATAATGCCATTATTTATGAAGATAAAGCCAACGAACAACGAGAAACAGTACGTAAATACTTTTTAAATTTTGCCTCACAAATTTCTACGCAGCTAAACGATGTAGGCATTGTGTTTTGTAGTGGTGGTTTTATGGCGCAAAACCCCGAGTGGTGCCACTCATTATCGCATTGGAAAAATAATTATAAAAGTTGGATAGACGATTCGTTACCCGAAACAGTAATAAAGTTTTCTACCTTTTTTGATTGTAGATTGGTATATGGCGAAATTAGTATTATGGATAATTTACGTGATTTTTTAGATACAGAATTACAAAAACCCATCGAAAAGTTTTATGTAAATATTGCCAAAAACGCCCTACAATACGAACCCCCACTTACATTTTTTAATAACATACGCACCAAAACTGTGGGCACTCAAGAAGTTTTTGATATTAAAAAAGCGATGACACCCGTGGTAGATTTAGTACGCGTGTATGCCTTACAAAACAGAATTTTTGTAGAAAACACAGGCGAACGAATGAAAGCACTAAAAAATTTAGAAATATTTAGCACCACCCAATACAACGATTTATACCAATGTTATTATTTTTTAATGAGCATGCGCCTAAAAAACCAAGCAAAACAAATTATACAAGACAAAATACTCCCGAATAACCTTATCAACACCTTTAACTTATCTAAAATAGAACTCGCCACATTAAAAGAAATTTTTAAAACTATTGCCAACTTTCAATCGGGTATTAAAATGACGTTTACAAATAATTTATTGGGGTAAGAAGAGGTTAGTGGGTAGTGGTTAGTAATTAGTGGGATTGGGTTAAAAACTAATGAATTAATTACAACACATTTAAAACAAAAAAATCAATAATAAACGGGTTGTAAAAATACACTGCAACTAACTAATTATTAACCACTAATCATTATCAACTGAACACTAACAACTAAACACTAACAACTAGGTACTAACAACTCCCTAAAAAACATGACCACACACCAAGTATTAAAAAAATATTGGGGCTTCGATAATTTTAGGCCATTACAACTCGAAATTATACAATCGATTTTAAATAAACACGATACCTTAGCTTTGTTGCCTACCGGCGGAGGAAAATCTTTGTGTTTTCAAATCCCAGCAATGGTAATGGAAGGAATTTGTATTGTAATTTCGCCGCTTATTGCCTTAATGAAAGACCAAGTAGAAAACCTAAACAGCAAAGGCATACAAGCTATTTCTATAACTTCGGGCCTAACCAAACGCGAAATTGATATTGCCCTTGATAACTGTATTTATGGTAAAATAAAATTTTTATACCTATCGCCCGAAAGGCTATTTTCTGATATCGTAACCGAACGTATTAAGCACATGAAAGTAAACTTACTAGCCATCGACGAGGCACATTGCATATCTCAATGGGGTTACGATTTTAGGCCTCCATACCTACGTATCGCTAGTTTTAGAAACATACATCCACAAGTTACTGTGCTGGCTTTAACGGCTTCGGCAACCCACATTGTGCAAAACGATATTGTAACTAAGCTAAATTTTACATCAAAAAATATATTTAAAAAAAGCTTTGAACGTAAAAACCTAAGCTATGCAGTTTTAATACAAGATAATAAACTACAAAAATTAATTGATGTATGCACTAATGTAAAAGGTACAGGTATTGTATATGCCAGCACCCGAAAACAAACCCTCGAACTATCTACTTTTCTTAACCAACACCATATTTTAGCCGATTATTACCACGCCGGGCTTGATGCCCAACAACGTAGCCACAAGCAAAACCTTTGGAAAAACAATAAAATAAAAGTAATAGTAGCTACCAATGCTTTTGGTATGGGTATTGATAAGCCCGATGTAAGATTTGTACTTCACTATACACTGCCCGAAAGCCTAGAAGCTTACTACCAAGAAGCCGGACGAGCTGGCCGCGACGAAAAAAAAGCCTATGCTGTAATGCTTTACCACACCTCTGACCGGCAGGCTTTCGAACGAAAATACATACAAAACTTTCCGTCAATTACCGAAATAAAAAAAATTTACCACCACTTAGCCAATTATTTTCAACTGGCCATTGGTGCTGGCGAAGGGCTAAGTTTTGAGTTTAATATCGCCGACTTTTGCAACAAATTTAAAACCGAAGTAATAGAAACCATTAACGCGATTAAATTTTTAGAACGAGACGAGTACATTACCCTCAGCGAAAATGCGCTATTACCCTCTAGGTTACAGTTTATAGTTGATGGCGAAAACTTATACCGTTTTCAGGTAGAGAACCACAAATACGATGGCTTTATAAAAAATATATTAAGAACGTATGGTGGTGCATTTGATAACTTAATTCACATAAACGAAACCGATATCGCCAAGCGATTTGGAATTTCAATTAATAAAACCAAAGCCATGTTAAACGAATTAAATAATTACCAAATAATAACCTATGCACCCCAAAGCCACCAACCACAGCTATACTTTATTAAACCCAGGTGGCCAACCGACCAGTTAATTATAGATACAAATTACTACACCCACCGCAAAACTACTTACTACAATAAAATGCAGGCTATATTGGCTTATGCCGAAAACGAAATATGCCGAAACCTAAGTATTTTAAAATATTTTAACGAAAAAAACCCGCAAAAATGTGGTATATGTGATGTATGCTTGCGCAAAAAAAAAGATAACCAAAGCTTAGAAATTGATATACAAAAGCAAATAATTACACTTTTAAAAAACGATGAGCTAAATTTACATCAGCTTTTAAAAAAAATTAAAAAAGGAAACGATGAAGATAAAATAAACGCCCTTCGCAATTTGCTAGATGCCAAGCTTGTTAAAAATACACCAGAGGGTTATACCATTAGTTCATAATTTGGCTAATGTTTAATTTGGCTTTTAAGGGTCAATTTTCTCGATGATTGCAATCTTATACTTTTCTAATGTTGTTTTTATTAAAAAAAAAATAAATTCTTTATAAAGTTACATTTTAGTTTTAACCTAGCTTACATACAGTAGGATAACAAAATAAAAAAACATTTGGAATGATTTTTGCTGACAATAACTGTCTTCAAAAGTTTTAATTTTTTAACTTAAAACACAACATTTTCAATTAATTAACGTGTAAATACTACAATTTTTTATAACTTCGCAATCTTTTTAGCATCAGATTTTAACACACATGAGACAACTCAAGATAACCCAATCCATTACCAATCGCGAATCGCAATCGTTAGATAAATATTTACATGAAATAGGTAAGGTTGATTTAATAACTGCCGAAGAGGAAGTAATACTAGCGCAAAAAATACGTGAAGGCGACCAAGCAGCTTTAGAGCGTTTAACCAAAACTAACTTACGCTTTGTGGTTTCAGTTGCAAAACAGTACCAAAACCAAGGTTTAACTTTAGGCGATTTAATAAACGAGGGAAATTTAGGGTTGATAAAAGCAGCAAAGCGTTTCGATGAAACCAAAGGCTTTAAATTTATTTCTTATGCTGTATGGTGGATTAGGCAATCGATTTTGCAGGCTATAGCCGAACAATCACGTATTGTGCGCTTACCGCTTAACCAAGTAGGTTCTTTAAGTAAAATAAGCAAAGCTTTTTCTAAATTAGAACAAGAGTACGAGCGAGAGCCATCGCCCGAAGAATTGGCAGTAATACTCGAAACTACGGTTGATAAAATTTCGGATACCTTAAGTAACTCGGGTCGCCATGTATCTATGGATGCTCCATTTGTACAAGGCGAAGAAAATACGTTGTTAGATGTATTAGAAAACGATAACCCCAACACTGATAGTAATTTAATTAACGAATCTTTATCCGAAGAAATAAAGCGTTCGCTATCAACACTTACCGAGCGTGAGCGTGAAATTATTATTTTATTTTTTGGCTTAGGTACCAACCATCCACTATCGTTAGAAGAAATTGGCGAAAAATTTAATTTAACTCGCGAAAGAGTAAGGCAAATAAAAGATAAAGCATTACAAAGGTTAAGGCATACTTCGAGGAGTAAAATATTAAAATCTTACCTTGGTTAAAAATTTAATTTTTGTAAGTTAAATTGCAGTTTAACTTTATTATTTGAGTGTTGGCATCTTTTTGAAATCTAAATCCTGAAAATCGAAACTAAAATCGGTTAATGGCGATATGGATTCCATTTTAAAGCTTTTTGCTTTCCCATATTTATCAACCTCGAACTTTATAAACGCATCGGCATCTAAACTCCTATCTATCCATTTTACAATAAAGGTATTGTTTTTGTAAAAAGTAATGGGTCCTTTTAGCTTAGGAGCATTAAGGGCTGTAAAAAATAACTGCCCGTTTTTTTTGCTGATGTTTACTTGGCCAAACCAACTATCGGTAAAAGTACCTACATAATTTTTTAGGTTGGCTGTGGCCGATTTTAATTTTTTAACTTCATCGATATTTGCCCAAGTTTTAGCCACAATGCTATCGGCTTCTTTTTCGTTGGCTAGCCTATTATCGTTGTAAATTTTTATCCTGTCTTTTTGCTTCATGCCAAAATAACCATCTTTAATAGTGTTTGTTATGGCCGAAAATGCCGCACCCGATTGTTGGTTAGTTAACACAATTATACCTAAATTAAGTTTTGGTACTAGGCTTACTTGGGTAACAATACCCGATAAGCCACCAGTGTGCGATACTTGAAAATAGCCGTTAGCTTCGTTTAAAAACCAACCTAAACCATAGGCACTTAAAGTTTGAGGAGGGCTTTCAATGATAGTTTGCGGAGTCCACAATGCTTGATGTACTTGTGGGCTAAATAAAGATTTATTTAAATTATCGCCATATTTTCCACCGTTAAGCATGGCCAAAACCCATTTACTCATATCGGTAATGTTTGAATATATACCCCCTGCGGCGTTTGCAATTTCACCAAAACTTAAACCTACGGGCAATAATTTACCTTGATATGGGGCGTGGCCATCAATAATATTGGTTTTATTTTTTAACCTATACCACGATGCTGCAGTTTGCGACATGCCTAGGGGTTTAATAATTTTGCTTTCTATAAAATCTTCGTAGCTTATGCCCGAAACCTTTGCAACTACTTCGCCAGCAACAATGTACAATAAATTATCGTAATCAAACTTGGTACGAAACGATGATACGGGTTTTAAAAACCTTAAATTATGTATCAATTGGGTTTTGGTTACCAAACTACTATCGGGCCATATCATTAAATCGCCTGCGCCTAAGCCTAAACCGCTGCGGTGGGTTAGTAAATCGCGTACGGTAAACTCGCGAGTAACATAAGCATCATACATTTTAAAACCGGGAATTATTTTTACCACTTTGGTATCCCACGTTAATTTTTTTGCATCAACCAACATACCCAATGCAGCAGCTGTAAACGCTTTGGTGTTAGATGCAACGCCAAAAAGTGTGTTTTCGTCTACCTTCTGTTTGCCTTTAATAGATCGTATGCCATACCCTTTTGCGTGTATTATTTTGCCATCTTTAATTACAGCAACGGCAATGCCAGGCACATTAAAAGTGCTGAGTGTTTTTTCGGTTAAGCTATCTATTTGTAGCGAACTTAGTATTTGGGCTTTTAAATTTAAAACGCAAAGCATTAATATAAAAGCAGTTGTAAGTTTTTTAATGCGTGTCATATTTTTTTGATGCAAGTTAGTATATGTATGCTATGTGATTTTATTGTATTTATAAAATTAAGATTTTACGTTATTTATCTCATAGTAATTTTTTACGTACAGCAGTTGGCTTACATTAAAATCCCAGCAATGGTAGCCGATAAATACGAAGCCAATGTACCACATATTAATGCCCGCATTCCCAGCTTTGCCAAATCGGCTCGGCGATTAGGTGCTAATTCCCCTATCCCACCCACTTGTATCCCTATGGAACTAAAATTGGCAAATCCGCACAAAGCGAAACTGGTAATTAATAGGGTTTTAGGGTCGAGGGTGGCTTTTATTTGTGCCAAATCAAGGTAAGCCACAAATTCATTAATAACCATTTTTGTACCCATAAGCGAACCTGCTACCTGTATATCCTTAGCTGGAATACCCATGGCATACGCAAAAACCGAAAATATAGTGCCTAATATTTGCTTTAAACTTAGCGTGTTAATATCAATATGTATAAACGATAAACTCACCCCCAAATGCCCCAGCGACGAACCAATATAACCCAACACATAATCTAATAGCGCAATAATGGCTATAAAACCAATTAGCATTGCAATAACGTTTAAGCCTATTTTTAAGCCATCGGCTGCGCCGTGTGATATGGCATCCACTAAATTTGAGTGTGTTTTTTTAATTTCGATAGATACTTTTCCCTTTGTTTCCGATACTTCGGTTTCGGGATATACGATTTTGGAAATAACCAAAGCCCCTGGTGCTGCCATAATACTGGCAGCCAACAAGTACTCGGCAGGTACGCCTAGTGATATATAAACCGCCATTACACCGCCCGCAATGCAGGCCATACTGCCTACCATGCTGGCCAATAATTCGGAGTTTGTCATCCCGTTTATGTAGGGTTTTATCATAATTTGCGCCTCTACTTGGCCTACAAAAGCACTACCTACGTTTGATACCGCCTCGGACCCACTTACACCCATTAGCTTATAAACCACCCATGCAAATATTTTTACCACCCTTTGCATAATGCCAAAATAATAGGCCATACTTACCAATACAGCCACAAAAATAATGGTGGGTATTACCCTAAAAAAGAAAATAAAATTGTATTGCGAGCCAAAAAGTTTATCTATTTGTTGGTTTTGGTTGGCCACTATCCCAAACACAAACTCGGCTCCTTTATCCGAAAACGAAAGAATTTTTTTAACCATTGAAGCCACAAAGGCAAAAATATTTTTGCCTACCGAAGTTTTTAAAATAAACAATGCCAAGCCAATTTGTATAGCTAAACCCGAAAATACCAAACGGTAATTTATCGCTTTTCTGTTGTTCGACATTAAAAAAGCAATGCTAAAAATTAATGCTATGCCTAGTAATCCTGTAAATCTGCCCATTTTTTAAATATAATAATAAAAATAATAAAGTTTTGTAGCTACAAAAAGTTGGCGATTTCGAGGAAGAAAATTATCCGCCACCACTGAGCAAAAAACTTCATTTAACCACTGAACCGCAAATTTTTTAAACCCGCTGTTAGCACCTGGCGTTCTGTCCAACGTTGATATTTTCTGTCTTACTATCAAAATTGTTCTTCGTTTTTTCCGCCAATATTATGTTTCATTTTCTGTCCATTGCTGTTCGTTACATAACCAGCAACACGTTCTTCCTTTTGTTGTCCATTGGATAAGTAGTCAATATTTATTGAGCAGTCACCCGTAATGTCAACCCAAACGATTTTACTTTCTCCGACTTCTAATTTGTCAATGTATCCACCGCCACAACCCACTATATTTATGTTCGTCAAAGTTGTCTGCGTTGAGTTTGTAAATGTTATTCTCATTGTGTCAAGTAGAATAATTGCAACCCAACAATAAAACAGCATTACTGGAATATTAAGCAACATTAGTCCGCAAGTCGTCAATAGCTTTTTCCTGTTGTCTTTGTCTTTATTAGCTTTTAATAAAATTGAAACTAAAATTCCAAGATTTATTAGTCCTGTTAATGCAATAAATGCGTAGCCAACAAAAAGTAATTCCCACGAAGAAGTCAGGAAGTAAAGTCCGAAAATACCTATCCCAAGCAAGAATGAAATTAATGCTGTTTGTCGTCCGAGTTTTATGTGTCGTTCTGTCGTCATACGCTTGGTGCTAACCAAAAAATTTACGAAGATTTCCTCTTAGTAATCTCATCCCTTATTTTAGCAGCTTTTTCGTACGCTTCCTCGTTTAATGCTTCTTGTAATTTTGCTTGCAATTCATCTATAGAAATAGCTGTGTAATTGCTGGTTAAGGTAGGTTTAGCTTCGCTTACGGCTTCTAAATTATCTAAAATAACAAAATCGGTTCCTTCGATAACAATCCCCGCCGAGGCTAAAATAAATTCGTACGTATAAATGGGGCAATTAAACCTTACCGCCAGCGCAATCGCATCCGAAGTACGGGCATCAATTTCCATGTTTTTTTTGCCATCGTTACACATCAGCTTAGCGTAAAAAATACCATCTACAAGGTTGTAAATAATTACCTCGCTTACAGATATGTGGTAAGCATCGGCGAAAGCCTTAAACAAATCATGCGTAAGCGGGCGGCTGGGTGTCATTTTTTCGATTTCGATGGCAATGGCTTGTGCCTCAAATGCGCCAATAATAATGGGCAACCTGCGCCTGCCATTTACCTCGCCCAATACCAAGGCATAAGCTCCTGTTTGGCTTTGGCTGTACGATAAGCCTACAATATCTAGTTTCAGTTTTTTCATTTACGATTTTAATGCTTTAACGGCTGCAATTAATTGGGGAACAAGCTCAAATGCATCGCCTACAATACCATAATCGGCCACTTTAAAAAATGGGGCATTGGCATCGCTATTTATCACCACAATTATTTTTGATGATGATACGCCTGCAATATGCTGTATAGCTCCCGAAATACCAATGGCAATATACAAATTAGGGCTTACAGTTATACCTGTTTGGCCTACGTGTTCTTCGTGTGGGCGCCAGTGCGCATCCGATACGGGTTTCGAACAAGCCACCGCTGCACCTAGCAAAGCGGCTAATTCTTCTATCATTCCCCAGTTTTCGGGGCCTTTTAAACCCCTACCTGCCGATACCACAATTTCGGCATCGGGCAACGAAACTTTATCGCTTGCTTTTACAATTTCTTTGATGATGGTTTTAAAATCGCTTTCATTGGCTTGGTAATCAAAGTTTTCTACAGTTGCTTGTCCGCCTGTTTCAACTACTTTATAAGCATTAGGCATTAAAGCCAATACTTTTATAGCCGATGTTATTTCTACAAAAGCAATGGCTTTGCTTGAGAAAACATTGTTTTTTACTATAAATTTACCATCGGCCATATCGGGTAAACTAATGGCACCATCAGCCAAGCCTGCTTGTAATTTTACCGCTATGCGTGGGGCTAAACCTTTGCCCGTAAACGAGTTGGAAAGTACTACAACGCTAGCATCCGAATTTTTTGCTGCTTGGGCAATAATGGCTGAGTATGCTTGGTTTACAAACGATTTAAGGTTTTGATGGTTTACGGTTAACACCTTATCGGCACCGTAGTTACCTAACGATTTTAAATCGTCATCGGCAACGTTACCTATTGATAGTGCAATCAAGTTGGTATTTAACTGGTTAGCAATGGTTTTTGCATAACTAAGCACCTCAAAACCCGATTTTTTAAACTTTCCCTCGGTATTTTCAATATATACTAATACACTCATTTTTATTTCTTAATTTTTTAAAAAACCTTGGCTTTGCAATAGGTCTATCAGTTTACCTACCTCGCTAGCATCAATTAATTGTACCGATGTACGTGATGCTGGGCTTTCAAATTTTACAATTTTACTTAGGCCCTGTACCTCAATAGGCTCAACAACTAAAAGAGGTTTGGTGCGGGCACTCATTATGCCACGCATATTGGGTATTTTCCAGTCGGCAACACCCTCGGCTGTACCGGCTACAAACGGAAAAGGAATGGCTAAAACTTCTTTTCCGCCTTCTATTTCACGTTCTAAAATACCTGTATTACCTTCGATAGTTATTTTTTTAGTGATAGATACCGATGGAATATCTAGCATTTCGCCCAGCATAGCGGCTACTTTAGTTCCGTTATAATCTATTGATTCTCGGCCTGTTAAAATCATATCAAAACCTTTATCTTGTGCGTAAGCAGCAATTTGGCTGGCTACAAAATAGGCATCGGTGGGTTGGGCATTAATTCTAACAGCATCGCTAGCGCCTATGGCTAGGGCTTTTCGTAGCGTAGCGTCGGCATTTGCATCGCCCACGTGTAGTACGGTTACTGTACCTTGTTCGTTTTCGGCAAGTTCAACGGCTCGGGCTAGCGCAATCTCATCATAAGGATTTAAAATATACTGTACACCTTGTGTATTAAACTGTGTATTGTTATCAGTAAAAGTTATTTTTGTGGTTGTATCGGGTACGTTGCTAATACAAACTAATATTTTCATAAAAAAATTTTTACAAATTTAACTATTTAAGCCAATTAAAAAATGCCAATTAACCGATTAGAAAAATTATTAGAATTTGCTACCGCCGAGCCTAACGATGCTTTTTTAAAATATGCCTTAGCCACCGAATATTTGCGGCTAAATGAAACCGATAAAGCATTGGAATATTACCTTAATTTAACCAAAAACCACCCCAATTATGTGGGTACTTATTACCATTTGGGGAAATTATACGAAACCTTAAACCAAAAACCAGCAGCCTTAGAGGTTTACCAAACGGGGATGAACGTAGCCAAAAACGCCAAAGACCAACACGCTTTAAACGAGCTAATGGGGGTTTTTAATATGTTGCGGGATGAGATGGAGGAATAGGGTAAAATATTGATTGCAATAAAGCATCATAATCTTACCTTAAATTATTACCCCCAAATCAATTTTATCACTAAGTTTGCTTCTTAAAAAAATAAATAAAAATTTTTGTAGGCACTAAAATTAACCCTTCATAAAATAATATTTGCACTATTATGGCAAAAAATAACGACGAGCTTTTAAAAAATGTAATATCACACGCTAAGGAATATGGCTTTGTGTTTCCATCGAGCGAAATATATGACGGCCTAAGTGCTGTATATGATTATGGGCAACTAGGTGCCGAGTTAAAAAATAATATTAAAACCTATTGGTGGAAAGCCATGGTGCAGATGAACGAAAATATTGTAGGTATAGATTCGGCCATATTTATGCACCCCAAAATATGGAAAGCCAGCGGCCATGTAGATGGTTTTAACGACCCAATGATTGATAATAAAGACTCGAAAAAACGTTACCGAGCCGACCAGTTATTAGAAGATAAAATAACCCGTTACCTAAAAGACGGAAAATCGGACAAAGCCGAAAACTTACAAAAAGCAATGGATGAAGCATTAAAAGCCGAAGATTTGCCTCAATTAAAATTACTGATAGAAGAACACGAAATTGCTTGCCCAGTTTCGGGCACACGTAATTGGACGGAAGTACGCCAGTTTAACCTCATGTTTAGCACCCAATTTGGTGCCATGGCCGAAGGTAGCGACGAGGTATATTTACGCCCCGAAACTGCCCAGGGTATTTTTGTAAACTTTTTAAATGTACAAAAATCGGGACGCATGAAAATACCTTTTGGCATTGCCCAAATAGGTAAAGCATTTAGAAACGAGGTAATTGCCCGCCAGTTTATTATGCGTATGCGTGAGTTTGAGCAAATGGAAATGCAGTTTTTTGTAGCCCCAGGTACCGAGATGGCGTGGTTTGCACATTGGAAACAAGCCCGCCTAAAATGGCATTTGGCTTTGGGTACAAGCCCTGATAAATACCATTTTCACAACCACGTAAAACTAGCACATTATGCCAATGCTGCTACCGATATTGAGTTCGAGTTCCCCTTCGGTTTTAAAGAAGTGGAAGGCATACACTCGCGTACCGATTTCGATTTAAGCCAACACCAGCAGTTTTCGGGTAAAAAAATGCAATATTTTGATGCCGAGGTTGATGAAACCACAGGAAAACCACGTGGTAACTATATCCCTTACGTGATAGAAACTTCGATAGGTTTAGACCGTATGTTTTTATTAACCCTCATAAACGCTTTTGAAGAGCAAGATTTAAGCACCGAAGACAAAACAGATTCACGCACTTTATTACGCCTGCATCCTGCCTTAGCGCCCTATAAAGTAGCCATATTTCCCTTAACCAAAAAAGATGGCCTTCCCGAAAAGGCAAGGGAAATTATGAACACCCTTAAATACGATTTTAACTGTATTTATGAAGAAAAAGATGCCATAGGCAAGCGTTACCGCCGTATGGATGCTGTGGGTACGCCTTTTTGCGTAACGGTAGATCATCAAACGTTAGAAGATAATACCGTAACCATACGCCACCGAGATAGTATGGAACAAGAACGTGTAGCTATAACTAATTTACCAAAAATTATTGGCGATTTGGTAAGCTGGAAAACTTTGTTAGAGTAAAAAAAATGCCTAACTTTTGGGTTTAAAAGCGTTCCAGCCTTGCGCTTTAAGTTCGTGTATGTTACCAGCTTTGGTAATAAGGTAATTGCCTGCACTTTGCTCGGTAATGTAACCAATTACACTAATATCAACATCGTGTTTTAGGCGGTCGTAATCGGCTTGTTTAATGGTAAATAGCAGTTCGTAATCTTCGCCTCCGTTAAGGGCGCAAACGGTAGGGTCGAGGCCAAAATATTTAGCCATTTCGCTGGTTTGTGGGTCGATAGGTATTTTTTCCTCGTACAGTTTACATCCTTTATTTGATTGTTGGGTAAGGTGTAATATTTCGGAAGCTAAACCATCCGAAACATCAATCATAGCGGTTGGTTTTATGCCTATTTTTTTTAATAAATCAACAATGTCAAGGCGGGCTTCGGGTTTTAGCTGTCGTTCAATAATATAATCTTTTCCTTCTAAGTCGGGCTGGATATTTGGGTTTGCTAAAAAAACTTGTTTTTCTCGTTCTAATAATTGTAGGCCTACATAAGCTCCGCCCAAATCGCCCGATACGCATAATAAATCGCCTTCTTGCGCCCCGTTGCGGTAGCTTATATCTTCGGGTTGGGCATAACCAATACTGGTTACGCTAATTACTAAGCCTTGCTGCGATGAAGTGGTATCGCCCCCTATTAAGTCGATATTATATTTTTGACATGCCAATAGCATTCCGCTGTACAGTTCTTCGATGGCCTCGAGCGAAAACTTGCTTGAAAACCCTAACGACACGGTAACCTGATGAGCCAAAGCATTCATGGCGTAAATATCGCTTAGATTAACTTGTATAGCTTTGTATCCTAGATGTTTAAGCGGTGTAAATGCCAAATCAAAATGTATGCCTTCGAGCAATAAATCGGTAGATATTAATATTTTTTTTCCTTTTGCATCTATTACTGCGGCATCATCGCCTACGCCTTTATGGGTGTGCGGGCTGTTTAGCGTAATGTGCTGGGTAAGGTGTTTTATTAGGCCAAATTCGCCCAATTCGGCAATTTCGGTAGTGTTGGTGTTTTCGAACATGTTGTTAATTTATTGTAATCGAATAAGGTAATTTTGAGGTATTATTCAAAGATATTTTTTATAACATAGTTTAGTATTAACGGAACAAAACTAAACAATAATTTTTGATGAAATGGCTTTTTTAACATCCCCGTTAAGGGTAAATATAAATGAATACTTGAGGGTAAATTTTTTAGGTTGCTGCAGTGTATATATTTTTTGATTGCGAGGTAACAAGCAATGATTAATTATGGCTTGGCCTTTGGTTTTGTTTCAATTTACATATCTTTAAGCCCATGCAAGGATTGGTTATAAAATCTACCGGAAGTTGGTACACCGTATTGGATAGCAATAACTTAAAATACGAATGCCGTATAAAAGGTAAATTTAGAATGAAGGGTCTGGTAACTACCAACCCTGTTGCGGTGGGCGATGTGGTTGATTTTGAACCCGAACCCGAGCAGGAAACGGCGGTAATTACGTATTTACATCCTCGAAAAAACTACATTATTCGTAAATCTATCAATTTATCGAAACAAGCTCAGGTAATAGCCGCCAATATTGATTTGGCTTGCTTGGTGGTAACTTTGGCGTCGCCTCGTACATCGTTAGGGTTTATTGATAGGTTTTTGGTAACTGCCGAAGCTTACAGCATACCTACAGTTTTAATATTTAATAAGTTAGACTTATATGGAAGCGAAGGTATGCAACAATTGGCAAGCTATATAGCTATTTATCAAAACATTGGCTACCGTTGCGAGGCTGTTTCGGCCCTTAACGGGGATAATTTAACTGCCGTAAAAAATTTACTTACCCATAAAACTACCCTTTTTTCGGGGCATTCGGGTGTTGGAAAATCGAGTTTGATTAACCAAATAGTGCCAGGTATAGGTTTACGTACGGGTATAATTTCGGATTTTAGCGATAAAGGAAAACATACCACCACTTTTGCCGAAATGTTTCATTTGCCTTTCGGCGGAAAACTGATAGATACCCCTGGTATACGCGAATTAGGCGTTGTAGATATTAAAAAAGAGGAATTAAGTCATTTTTTCCCCGAAATGCGCCAACGCTTAAACACTTGCAAGTACCACAATTGCGTACATATTAACGAACCAGGCTGCGCCATTTTAACTGCTTTAAAAAACGGCGAAATTGAATCATCGAGGTACGATAGTTATACAAGTATTTATTTTGGTAATGATAGCAGAGGGTAGAAGGGGTGGGCAACGGGCAACGGGCTTAGGGCTTTGGGCAACGGCAAGGGGTTGTTTGTGCATTATTAAAAAAACTCTCCAAAAAAAGGTTATATATTTTGGAGAGTTGGTAAGCCTTTTATGGTTTTACGGGTCCTATGGGCAAAACCACTTTGCCGTAAACTTCGTTTAACAATTGTGCTACGCCCGTATAAATTGCGGTAAAACCACAAAAAATACCTTCGTAACCGGCCATAGTTTTAAGTTGAGCATTCCCGGTAGCATCGCCTATGGCAAGCATAAAAAATAAAATTACCAACGAGCCAAATACGATTTGTAATGCCCTGTTAAGTTTAAAAGTACCAATAAAAAAACAAAATGTAAACAGCCCCCATATACCTAAGTAATAGGCCATTGATAGTTGTGATGCTGGCGCAACCCAGCCCAATTTGGGCATTACTAATAGGCCTACTAACGATAGCCAAAAAAAGCCGTACGATATAAAAGCGGTAAAACCGAAGGTGTTATTTTTACGAGACTCCATGATGCCGGCTATAATTTGGGCTATGCCGCCGTAAAAAATACCCATACCAAATATCATGGCGTTAAGTTCGAAATAGCCAGCGTTGTGTATGTTTAGCAATACGGTGGTAAGGCCAAAGCCTAATAAGCCTAGTGGTGCAGGGTTAGCACTATTATCTTTAATTACAAGTTCGTTTATTTGATTCATAATTGGTTAATTTTTGGTTTAAAATTTATGTCAATTATAGTTTTTTTTTACGTTTAATTAAAACTAATGTACTTTAAAAAAATAATGCAATATGGGGGATTTTTAAAATTTGTTTTTGTGATATATTGCGACTTATAGTTTGGTGGGTTTTAATTTTAAACCTGGGCAAATATTAATTGAAAAATTGGATTTAATTTTAAGTACATGACCTTTAAACAAGCAGCAATTTTAAACATTAACAGCAATAAAAATTTACCAATTTGCCCAAATTGTTATTTGCCTTTTAAATGTAGGGCAAAACGTGGGTGGTTAGAAAAACTTTTTTTTGGCGAACAAAATTTCAAAAAATATTGGTGCGAAAAATGCAATTCTATTTTTTCGATTATCGAAAAAAAAGGATAATTTTTAGCTAATAATTGCTGTAACTTCTATTTCTATTAACATATCTGCATCAATTAAATTGCTAACTTCTACCATTGTAGTTACAGGTTTAACGGTTTTAAAAAATTGTCCATGTGCTTTTGCTGCTTGTTCCCATTGGCTAATGTTGGTTAAAAACATACGTGTACGTACTACGTGTTGCATGCTTGCACCTGCTTCGGCCAATACGCTGTTTACTTTTTCGAGTATGAATTTTGTTTGGGTGTAAAGGTCGTTTTTGCCCACTATGCCATTATCTGACGAGGCTGTAGTACCCGAAATTTCAACCACATTACCTATTTTAACGGCTCGGCTATAGCCAATTATATCTTCCCAAGGCGAACCAGATGATATGTTTTGTCTCATGTTTTTTTTTGTTTGTTGTTTTTATTATGTTGCTTAACACTGATTTATTTTTTGGATAGCTAAAACTGGTTTTTCCACATCATGCTCTCTACAGGTTTGGTGGTTTTGGTATTGTATTTTGCATTTCCTTTTGTGCTGTAAATATTAGCAATATCGCCTTTAACTTCAAAATATATAAGCTGACCAATAGGCATGCCTGCATAAATTTTTACGGGTTGGGTAGCCGAAATTTCAAGCGTCCAAGTATTACAAAAGCCTACATCGCCTTTGCCTGCTGTGGCATGTATATCAATACCTAACCGGCCAGTGCTCGATTTTCCTTCTAAAAAAGGTACTTGCTTATGTGTTTCGGTATATTCGAGGGTTACACCTAGGTACAAGGTATTGGGCTGTAGCACAAAGCCATCTTTGGGTATTTCAAAATGTTCAATTTTGTTGTGTAATTTAGCATCCAAAGTTCGGTTTTTATAACATGCCAAATATTTTCCTAAATGTACATCGTATGAATTGGTACCCAAACACTCCTTTTTAAAAGGTTCGATAATAATATTTCCTGCTTCAATTTCCTCTAAAATACGTTTGTCTGACAATATCATACTTCCTGTTTATTGCTTGCTAAAATAGCATTAAATTAAAATTAATTTAAAAAATATGGGAACAGTTTTTTTGGGTATATTTTTACCTTATCGATATTTTGTTTTTTTGCTACGGTATAGGTTACTGCATAGTGGCAGGCTTTTTTGTTACACCGATTTAGGTTTTACTTTGAACGGAGAGAAGAGTTTAATAAGACTCATTGTTGAACTCAGAGTGAAAAGGCGTTTTCTGCGATTAAAAAATCGTGTAATTTCCAAGCTTGTAAATGTATAACTCCATTTTTAATGGGCAAAGATATATCGTCCATTGATACCACAATTTTAGGATAATTAAAATTTGGTTGAACTTTAAGCAACGAACTGAACAACCAATAAAAATCCCTGTTATCTATTAATCTTTAAAATCTGTGTTTATACCTTATTATTCGAAACTATTGAATAGTTTAAGAAATGTTTGAAAGTAAACGAGACTCTTCGTTGGACTTAGAGTAACAGGTTAGCTCTCAGGGTAACAGGGTTGTACTCAGTATGACAGGCACTTTTTTTTATCACTCTAAAAGCATTGATGAATCTACAGAAAAGGTTGATTGTAAATTGCACTCATTCATATACTTCGAGGTTTTAAACCACGATGGGAGCTACTTACCGAAAATTTAAGGTATCTTTTGCTATTACTTAATTTTAACCCTAAATTTGTTTTAACAATTGTGTGTATATATTAAACAAAAAATCAAACATTGTTAATTAAAAAATATGAGAATGTTATTAGACATAAAAGATTCTAAAGCTGATTTTGTACTGGAACTTTTAAAAAATTTTTCATTTGTAAAAACAAAAACGCTTACTCCTTATAAAGCAAATATTTTAGAAAGCATTAAAGAGGCTGTTGAAGAAATGAAGTTAGTAAAAACAGGAAAACTTGAAGCTCATAACGCAGAAGATTTATTTAATAAACTTTAATTAAACACAATTCCAAAATTTGATAAAGACCTTAAACGATTGGCCAAAAAATATCCTTCGCTTAAAAATGATTATTTTGATTTGGTGCAAAAATTAAAAGAATATCCCGAACAGGCACAGCTCTTGGAAACAATTGTTATAAAATTAGACTTGGTATTGCATCTAAGGGTAAGGAAAAATCGGGTGGTGCGAGGGTTATTGCCTATGTGCAGGTAACTGATACCAAAGTTTTTTTGCTTACCATTTACGATAAATCTGAACAAGAAAATATACCTGACAAAGATTTTACCGAATTGCTAAAGTTTATTCCTGAATAAAACTTTACATAATATGCTTAAGTATTTATTTAATACTTACATAATCGGTAGATGCTTAAACCATAGTTTTTTGTTACCCAAAAAAACCGCAGGTTTCGTTTTCTTATCAAATTTTTGAGCTTTTTTGTTGCCAAATGTACAAATCAGACCTCCTGAAAGAAGGCGAGAAAGATAAGATTTTCGTATTAGAAAAAAATCTTCAATTACTTTCACTAATTTATTATGACAAAAACCCAAAATTGTATTCAAATAATAGGTACGCAAAAAACCTTGTTGAGGCACATTGCCATTCCAAAAGTTGTATTTTGCTGAAGCGTTAAATTTTTCTTGCATACTCGAAAATTTTAGGCAAAAAAAGCTTTTATTCTTTTACAGGCGAATTTTTTAAAATTTTTTATTTGATTAGAAAACAAGTTTATTTATCTATTCGAAGTGGTTTTAAATACTAGTATACAATTGTTTGTAAACAAGAAGCTTTGTTGCACTCAAAGTAACAGCCCCTTGGTTCTTAATGACAAGCAAATTCTACATAAAAACCTCATCATACCAACCCTTGCAATACACAATTCTTAATCAACTGCGTAGTGTTTTTGCAACTGGCTTTTTGTAAAATGTTTTTACGGTGTTTTTTTACTGTTAATTGGCTTATACATAGTTTATCGGCTATTTCATTATTATTGTTGCCATTGCTAATTAATTTTAAAATTTCTATTTCCCGTTTACTAAAAGCAGCTTCTTTTTCAAACACAGTTTGGTTATTTAGGTTCATGTACGATGGCTCGCCGTTTAAGCCAATTAGCGAAAATTGGTAATTATTAGATTTTGTTATATGATCTATACGGGTGTGAATATTTAA
>RDYW01000015.1 GCA_004293485.1 Sphingobacteriales bacterium
CCCACGTAAAGTGCCTTTAAGTATCCCTAGCGAATTACATATTTATGATGTTAAACTATCTCCAAATGGTAAAACTATCATATTTGAAGCGGAACTTAGAAAATCAGTTAACAATAATTACAACAATAAACAATATATCTACTCTTGTTCTGTTGATGGTACAGGTTTTAAAAAAATTGTAGATTTTGATAGCGAATTTATTGATGATTTGAATTTTACAAGACCAGTATTAGGCAGTGTAAATTAGCGTTAATCTAAAAATCAGCGAAACAGTTCCCAACTTTTAAAACAAACAATATGAGCATAGAAAACCTTGACAACGAAATTTTAGAATTAACAATAAAACATAATAAGGCAGAAGTAGAGCTTTACGAGGAAGGAAACAGTTCTGCAGATATGTCCAAAATTGAAAAAATATTTGCACTCAAAAAACAGTTAGAAGAAAAAATTAATTTAAAAAATTCTCTGTTATAAATTAAAAACCTCCCTGTTTATTCATTTAAGCAGGGAGGTTTTTTATGCGTTAATTTCTTATCAATTTATTACCTTAGCATAAAATAAGTATTTATGAATTTACAAACAGAAAAACTAAATATTTTACAAACCATTTTAAACACCAACGATGAAAGTTTGATAATGGACATAAAAACTTTAGTAGGTAACAGCCGTACGTATCGGGCTGTAACCTAAATTCCAATAGGGGAACTATAAAAAGCACTTGTATCATAAAACAATTGGTTGATAACGAATTAAATAACACATGTGCAAGAAAATTTGGTTATTTAACCCCTAATAAAGTATTTTTACAACTTAAGGTAAGTGTTGCACTTATCAGGTGAACACAGCTAAAACGTATTTATGGAAAACATAAAATTACAAGCCCAAAAAAAGGAAATAGCGAAACTTGATAAACAAACCCTAGCCAATATTTGCATAAGATTGGCTAAATATAAAAGCGAAAATAAAGAACTTTTAAACTACCTTTTATTTTACAGTTACGATAACCAACCCTATATAGATACCCTAAAATTGGATATAACCAAAGCATTTGGGTTTACAACACAAAACGAATATACAATAAGTAGATTGCTAAAAAATCTACTTACACACCTTAATAAACATTTAAAGTTTATAGCCGATAAAAACCTCGAAGCCGAAATTTTGCTTGCATTTTGTAATGCTTTTATCGAAAAAATAGATATGCGAGGGAGCTATATCCCTTTGGTACAAGTACTTTACCGCCAATTGGTTAAGATATGCAAGGTGGTAGAAAAACTAGATGAGGATTTACAGTTTGATTACCAAATTCAAATAGATATAATTTTTAATGCCTTAAAAAAAAGCAACTATTATAAACATTTAAAAATGGTATAAAATGCTTAAAAGTTGATAGCAATTTTTTTGTAACATATTTAATTTTAAAGGTTCTAAAAATTAAAAACACCCACAATTAATGAACCCACAAGAAAAGGTTTTTAAAGATATTTTTGAGGCCAATTCTAAAAAAATTTATCATTTGTGCTATGGTTATACCAACGATGAAGATGCTGCAAATGATTTATTACAAGAAACTTTTATAAAAGTTTGGCAAAATTTAGCAAAATTTAGAGAACAATCGCAAATATCAACCTGGATTTACCGCATAGCTGTAAATACTTGCCTTACGTATTTAAAAAAAGAAAAACGGCAACATAAAGAAGAACTTACGCCCAATATTATAGAAAACAAAGCCGAAGAGGTATCGGACAAGCAAAACCAAATTAACCAATTATATGCTTGTATAGCCCTTCTCGAAGAAAACGAGCGATTAATTATAACCATGGTAATGGATGAAATACCTTACCCCGAAATAGCCGAAATTGCAGGCATATCCGACGGAAATTTAAGGGTTAAAATACATCGCATTAAGCAAAAACTTACCGAATTATATAACCAATATGAAAAATTTTGATTCGCTAGTAGATATTTGGCAAGCACAAAATAGCAAGCCCGATATAGATTATAAAACTGTTATTACGCAGGTTAACAAAAGTAAAAATAAACTTATATTAAAATTATTTTGGGGGTTAATAGCTATGGCAATAGCCTTGGTTACAATATTGTTTTTATGGCTTAAAACACCGTTTAGCTACACTACAACACATATTAGTTTGCTGGTTTTTGTTATTTGTTGCGTGTATTATATGGTGCTACAAATAAAAAATCTGACCTTATTATCAAAAAATAACCTCACAGAAACACCTAAATTTTATATCGAAAAAATCCAAAAGTTTAAGCAATTAAGGTATAAAGAAAATACACGTAACTACTTTTTTTATACCCTGGCCATAGGTGTAGGTTTTATACTTTATTTTATCGAATTTTTTTCGCAAGTAAATGCTTGGGTAATAGCAGTATCGCTGATGTTTATTATCCTCTGGTTTTTAGGGAGTTATATGTACATTTTAAAAATTTATAGAAAACGTGAAGAAAAAGCTATTAACCAAATGCTGCAAGATTTAGAACGTATAAAAAACCAGTTCGATTAGTTTGATTTTTTTTTGTAAAAAAAGCAATTAACTTACATAGTACTATTTCTATAAAATAGGACTATATGTTTTACACGATGCTAATGGGTTTTAAAACACTTACTGCATCAGTTTTTTTAACAAAACCTGTGATTGATTTTCGAAATCATCATTCGTAATTTCTTGGTTTAAACGTTTTATTTCTAAATTAATAGCATTAATCGAATAATTTAGTTGGGTACGGTATTCGGCTAAGTCTTCCTCTAGTTTTGCTTTATTTTTTAGTTTGTTATCTTGCCTTAAAAGCTCTACATCAAACAATAAATTTTCTCTAATAAGGTTAAATTTTTCTAAACTAAGTGGGTGGCTAATTTCAGATATAAGTTCGGAGCGGAGCGTTTGGCTGTAAAATGGTGGGAGTTCTAAATTATAAAACTGTTGATGTTTTTTAACAGGCACCGAATCGGATAAAATATCTAATGTTTTTGCCCTATTAATTAACCATTCCATTTCTACACGGCTAGCCTGATACACCTTTATAGTACGATTTTGTTTATCCTTTAATGAGGCTAAATTATTAAAATACAAGCCTACTACTACCCCTACAAAAGTACCCAATAACGATAAAATATAAGCAAAAATATCAGGGTTTTTTTCGCGGAATTTATTTGTCCAACCTAAAAATAAAATAATCGGCGAAAAGCAAATAGCAACTACTAACCATAATGGCATAAAAAATTATCTTGTTTAAATTAACAGATTTGTTTATTTTTTGATTTATCGATTTTACTGCAACTAATAAATCCCTCTAAATAATCGGCTCCAGCGTATTTTATTAAAAAATGAGGCTTTATCATCCAAGCTCATCCATACAAACAGGGCTTTGCCTACAATATGGTCTTCGGGTACAAAGCCCCAGTAGCGGGAGTCGGCACTGTTGTGTCGGTTATCGCCCATCATCCAATAATAGTTCATTTTAAAGGTGTAGGTGTTGGTTTTTTTACCGTTAATAATAATATCGTTTCCTTGTATTTCTAAAGTATTGGCTTCGTATACTTCGATGGCTCGGCGGTAAATAGGCAAGCTAAGGCTATCTAGTTTTACTGTCCAGCCTTGTTTGGGGATGATGATGGCTCCGTAGTTATCGCGGCTCCATTTATGTAACGAGTCGCCAGGAAAAATACCTTGTTCTCTTAAGTTTTTTTCGCTTACTATCGGGGTAATTTGCTTCACCGAATTAAATTGTTTTAACTTTTCAATTTCGGTTTTGGGTGCATTAAAAATATATTGATTATTATAGCCTTCTTCCATATCGGCTTTTATTTCATTTAAAGCAATAGGGTTAAAAGCACTACCATCGGTAGTAACCATGTAATTGGTTTGGCTCATAGGTGGGTTCTCGGCGGGTTTTCCATCAATATAAACTTGTCCATTTATTACGCTTAATGTATCGCCAGGTACACCCATACAGCGTTTTATATAATTTTCTTGCTTATCTATTGGGCGGCTAAGGGGGGCATCGGCATCCATAGGGTAGTTAAAAACTACTACATCGTAACGTTTAACATTCCCAAATCCCGGCAAACGGTAATAGGGTAATTGTATGCCATCCCAATAGGCTTTTGTGCCTATAATGGGCATAGTATGGTGGGCAAACGGAAAAGCAATTGGGGTAATGGGGGTGCGGGCTCCGTAATTTACTTTACTTACAAACAGGAAATCGCCTACCAGCAAGGTACGCTCCATAGAGCCTGTGGGTATAACGTAGGCTTCTATAAATAAACCTCGTATAAGTGTTGCGGCTACTACGGCAAATATAATGGCATCTAACCATTCTTTACCTGCACTTTTTTTAACAGCTACTTTATTTGTGTTTTTTTTCCAAAATTTAAGGTTCATGGTTTGATTTTAATTTGTTTTAAGCGTTAAAATTGTACATATCTTTTACAGAGAAAAACCCTGTTTTGTTTTGTAACCATTCGGCGGCTACTACCGCACCTAGGGCAAAACCTTGGCGGCCGTGGGCAATGTGTTTGAGTTCTATCCTATCTTCGTCCGAGTCGTAAATTACCGAATGTGTGCCTGGCACTTCGCCTTGGCGGTACGATTCGATAATAAGATTATCAGGACTGGCAATTGTTACATCGCTTTCATCGGCATTTACCGATAGCCATTCGGTTTTAGCTTTAAACTCGTCTAGCACATCTTCGGCAAGGGTAATGGCGGTGCCGCTTGGGGCATCTAATTTATGTATGTGGTGTATTTCTTCTAGTTCTACATCGTATTGGGCAGCAAATTGGTTCATCATTTTGGCAGCCATTTTATTAATCTGAAAAAACACATTTACGCCTACACTAAAGTTAGAGCCGTACATTAAGCCCGATTTTGCGTTTAAGCAATCGTTTTTAATTTTTTGTAAACTGCCATACCAACCTGTGGTACCCACAATTACGGGTACTTTAGCGGCTAAGCAATTTTGTATATTTTGCAATACGGTATCGGGAGTGCTAAATTCTATGGCTACATCGGCCGTTTGTAAATTGGCTATAGTAAGCTCGTGGGCGTTGTGCTGGTCTATTTTTAAAACAACTTGGTGGTTACGGTCTAGGGCGATAGTTTCTATCATTTTACCCATTTTACCATATCCTAGTAAGGCAATTTTCATAATCGGACTGTTAATTTTAACATAGGTACTGGTGCGCCCAAGTTTCCTACAAGCGAAGGTACATAAATAGATGGTTTAATATCGAAAGAAAGATTTTGACTTACATCGAAACGAGCAAGGCGGGCATCTATATAGGCATCAATAGCTACAATACCATAAAAAAGAATACCTCCAAAAATAGATAAATCTCGGTTTCGGCGGTAAAAATCTTTGGCTTGTACCAATTGTTCTTGGCTTATTTGTAGGGGAAACTCGGGGTCTTGAGATTTTCCTGGGTTGTTAAATCTAAATTGTAATTCGGTAAGGGTTTGTTTATAATAGCGGTTATTAAACTCGAAAACCAAACCTATACCTACAAAACCTGCGGGCACTAGCGGTACTTTCCACCATTTTCCGTTTTTGTATTGTCCTAATCCCGGCAAGGCGAACGACCTAAAAACAGCTTGCCTAGCGGTTTGTAAGTTGGTGGTATCGCCAGGTAATCGGTAGCGGCTAAACCTAAAGCCTGTTTTTTTTTTTTACCAC
>RDYW01000033.1 GCA_004293485.1 Sphingobacteriales bacterium
TTAAATAACAGACCTGTAAGAAAATTTGGTTATCTAACTCCTAATGAAGTATTTTTACAGCTTAAGGTAAGTGTTGCACTTATCAGTTGAACACAGCATGTGATTATTACTTGCAATTTATTATTTTAATTACTAGGTATTTAAAAATATAAAATTGTGGTCAAAACAATCTAATTTTATGTTGCTATCGCGATTTACTTTACCTGCCAAAATTTGTTTCGAAAGCTCGTTTAATATCCGTTTTTGGATAACCCGTTTTAATGGCCTTGCGCCAAATTGTGGGTCGTAGCCTAGTTCGGCCAGCCAATCTAAGGCTTCGGTACTGGCTTCAAGGGTTATACCCATCTCGGCTAAACTGCTTTGTACGTGTTTAAATTGTAGGTTTACTATATCTCTTATTTCATCGCGATTAAGCGGCGTAAACATAATTATTTCATCAATACGGTTTAAAAACTCGGGGCGTATGGTTTTTTTTAACAGTTCAAACACCTCGTTTTTGGTTTTGGCAATTACGTTTTCACGATTTTCGTCATCTAACTGCGTAAAGTTTTCTTGTATTAGGTGCGAGCCAATGTTTGAGGTCATGATGATGATGGTATTTTTAAAATTTACCACACGGCCTTTGTTATCGGTTAAGCGGCCATCATCAAGCACCTGTAAAAGTATGTTAAACACATCGGGATGGGCTTTTTCTATCTCATCTAATAAAATAACCGAGTAAGGTTTACGGCGTACGGCTTCGGTAAGTTGGCCACCTTCATCGTACCCTAAATAGCCTGGTGGCGCACCTATAAGGCGTGATACCGAATGGCGTTCTTGGTACTCGCTCATATCTATGCGCACCATTGCGGCTTCATCGTTAAATAAAAATTCGGCAAGGGCTTTTGCCAATTCGGTTTTTCCCACCCCAGTAGTGCCTAAAAAAATAAAAGAGCCTATCGGTTTTTTTTGGTCTGATAATCCCGCCCTCGACCGCCTTATAGCATCGGCAATAGCCTCAATAGCTTCGTTTTGGCCAGCCACACGGTTGTGCAATTCGGCTTCTAAATGCAGTAATTTTTCTCGTTCGCTGGCAATAAGTTTGGTAACGGGTATGCCTGTCCAGCGGGCAACTACGCCTGCAATATCGTCGGTAGTTACCTCTTCTTTTAGCATACGGTTATCGGTGGTTTTGCTGGCTAGTTGGGTTTGCAGTACCGCTAATTGGGTTTGTGCATCTTTAATTTTGCCGTAGCGTATTTCGGCAACTTTGCCATAATAGCCTGCCCGTTCGGCTTGGTCGGCGGTTTGTTTTAGGTCTTCAATTTCTTCTATTTTGTTGTTTACATTGTCTACCAAATCTTTTTCGCCTTGCCATTTGGCTTTTATCTCATCACGCTGGGTACTAATATTGGCAATTTCTTGCGATAAAACGGCCACTTTTTTGGTATCGTTTTCTCGTTTAATGGCTTCCCGTTCAATTTCTAATTGCATTATTTTACGGTTTAGTTCGTCCACCGCTTCGGGTACACTATCCATTTCCATACGCAGTTTTGATGCTGCTTCGTCCATTAAATCAATGGCTTTATCGGGCAAAAACCTATCGGCAATGTAACGTTGCGAAAGCTCAACGGCGGCAATAATGGCTTCGTCTTTTATACGCACCTTGTGGTGCGTTTCGTAACGTTCTTTTAAGCCTCGCAATATCGAAATGGCATCGGCGGTATCGGGTTCTTCTACCATTACTTTTTGGAAACGGCGTTCTAAGGCTTTATCTTTTTCTACATATTTTTGGTATTCGTTTAAGGTAGTGGCACCTATGGCCCGCAATTCGCCACGGGCAAGGGCAGGTTTTAAAATATTGGCGGCATCTATGGCACCTTCGCCACCCCCAGCACCTACAAGGGTATGTATTTCATCGATAAATAAAATGGTTTCGCCATCCGAATCTGATACTTCTTTAATTACCGCTTTTAGGCGTTCTTCAAACTCGCCTTTGTATTTTGCACCAGCAATTAAAGCTCCCATATCTAACGAATACACCACTTTAGATTTTAGGTTTTCGGGCACATCGCCTTTTATAATCCTAAATGCAATACCCTCGGCAATGGCGGTTTTACCTACGCCAGGTTCGCCTATTAAAATGGGGTTATTTTTGGTACGGCGTGATAGTATTTGTATCACTCTTCGTATCTCGTCATCACGGCCAATAACAGGGTCTAACTTACCCGATTCGGCATATTGGTTTAAGTTTCTCGCATATTTATTAAGTGCTTGGTAGGTTGCTTCGGCGTTAGGGTCGGTAACTTTGGCATCGCCACGCAAATCTTTAATGGCTTTTTTAAGGTCTTTTTCGTTAGCTCCTTGGTTTTTTAGCAAAGCAGCGTTTTTATCGGCCGCAGCCAACAAAGCCAGTAAAATATGCTCTAACGATACAAATTCGTCTTTAAAATCTTTAAGATACGTTTTAGCTTTTTGTAAGGTGGCATTGGCCGAGTTAGATAGGTAAATATTGCTGCCGCTAACTTTAGGGTAGGTGGCAATTAAATCATCGACACCGGTGGTTAAACGACTGATATTTATGTTGAGTTTTTTTAGCAAATAACCCACAACGTTTTCATCAACGGCTAATAGTGCTTTTAATAAATGTGCGTTTTCGATGGCTTGTTGCTGCAAACCACCAGCAATTTCTTGGGCTTTTTGTAGGGTTTCTTGTGCCTTTATGGTAAAGTTATTTAGGTTCATGATGATTTAAGTTTGCCTAAACGTATGCAAAATACCTACCAAGTATCTTAAAATATAGTTAAAACTGAAATTTTGACTATAAATAATTAAAAATGAAGACAATATAACAGTTTACCTAGGTGTAAACCTGCTAAAAAGGCATTAAAAACATACAACAGATGGTTTAAAAAACTACTTTATTACGCTATTTATAAACGTAAATACCATACCAATAGTAACGGCAACTTGGCCAATCCAAAATAAAAACATCCATTTTATAATTTCGGCTTTGCAATTGGCAACATTTTTTTTGGTGGCTAAAATATCTTTTTTGTTATCAAAATCGTTTTTAACTTCATCTTTTACATACGATACCAAATACTCGGCCTCGCGGTCGCCTAGTTTAGTTTTTAGTAATTGAAAAAGTTGAATTTCTGTAAAACTCATTTTAGTGCTTTTTGGTAAAAATAAACATTGTAAACTAAGTAAACAAATGTAAAATTTTCATCCACATCCCAAAAAAAACCTACTTAATTTCAATCAGGTAACACCCAACACGTGTAACACTTTACCTACATCTTCTATACAATCAACCGAAAGGCTTTCTAAATCGGTAATAGCCACCTTAATTTTATATCCGTTTTCTATCCAGCGTAATTGCTCTAACATTTCCATTTTTTCGAGCGGGCTAGCGGGTAATTTACTAACACTTAATAAGGTAGAAGTTAAAAAGCCGTAAATGCCAATGTGCTTGTAAAAAGTATGTTGGGCTAGCCAATCAGTTGTGGGTATATCTCTTACATGCGGTAAGGCTTGGCGGCTAAAATAAATGGCTTCTAGGTGCTGGTTAAGTACCACTTTGGGTGTGCCAAAATTATGGAGTTCATCGTACTTTTCAATTTTTTTTACCAAGGTGGCAATACTGGTGTTTGGGCTGTTAAAACAGCTGGCCAATAGGTTTATTTGCGCTGGGTTTATTAGTGGTTCGTCGCCTTGTATGTTAATTATAACATCGTAACCAGACATTTTTTGGGCTACTTCGGCGCACCTATCGGTGCCACTTTGGTGATGGGTAGATGTTAAAATAACGTTTCCGCCAAAACTTTTTACTTCGTTTACTATGCGTTTGTCATCGGTGGCAACCACCACATGGTTTATAAAATTGGCTTTTAAGGCTTGCTGGTAAACCCGCTTAATCATTGTTTTGCCAGCTAAGTTTACCAATGGTTTTCCTGGCAGGCGGGTGCTGGCAAAACGGGCAGGTATGATGCCTAAAATTTTCATCGGCGAAAGCTAAAACAAACCATTTACTTCTCGTTCTACTTGTTCAATAATGCCCGCAAAATGCTCGGTATTGTTGGCAAAATCTAATTGGTCTTTATCTAAAATTAATAGCTTGCCTTTGTTGTAGCCGCTTATCCATTTTTCGTATTTGGTATTCAGCTTTTGTAAATAATCGAGGCGTATGCTAGCTTCGTATTCTCGGCCTCGGCGTTGTATGTTTTCTACCAAGGTGGGCACACTGGCTTTAAGGTAAATGAGCAAATCGGGCGGGCGAATAAATGAGGTAACATTATCGAAAATAGCTTTATAGTTTTCGTAATCGCGAGTGGGCATTAGGCCCATTTCGTGTAAGTTTTCGGCAAAAATATAAGCGTCTTCATAAATCGTTCTATCTTGGATTATTTTTTTTTCGGCTTTTTGTATTTCTAAAATCTGCTGAAAACGGCTATTTAAAAAATACACTTGCAAGTTAAAACTCCAACGTTTCATATCGTTGTAAAAATCTTCTAAGTACGGGTTATTGTCCACAGCCTCGAAAATAGGCTCCCAATTGTAATTTTTGGCCAACATTTGTGTAAGGGTGGTTTTGCCAGCACCAATGTTTCCTACTACTGCAATGTGCATAAAAATAGATATTTAAACGTTATTTAAAAAGCCCTAAAGCCTATAATTTCTCTTACTTCATTAATGGTTTTGCTGGCACTTTCGCGGGCTTTAGCAGCACCTAGTTGGGTTACTTTTTGCAGGTAAACGGTATCGGCAGCAATATCAATAATTTTTTCACGGATTGGGGCAGTTGCTAGCACCATATCTTCGGCCAATTGTTTTTTAAAATCGCCGTAGCGTATTTGGCAAGTTTGGTAAAGTTGCTCAAAATGTTGTAAAGTATCGGACGTTGATACCACCTTCATCAAATCAAATAAATTTTGAATTTCGGGAGGTTTGGTTTGGTTTTGCTGCGTTGGCCCAGCATCGGTTAGGGCTTTCATTACCTTTTTACGAATAATTTCGGGTGTATCAGATAGGTAAATCGCATTGTTTTCGCCTTCCGATTTTCCCATTTTACCGTTACCATCTAAACCCGGAATTTTAACCAAATTTTGTGTAAAGTTAAACGCAAAAGGCTCTTTAAAATAGTTGGTTTGGTATAAATTATTAAAGCGGTTGCCAAAAGTGCGGCTCATTTCTAAATGTTGCTCTTGATCTTTACCTACAGGTACTTTGGTAGCGTGGTGAATTAAAATATCGGCAGCCATTAAAACTGGGTAGGTAAGCAAGCCTGCATTTACGTTTTCGGGGTTGTTGCGTATTTTATCTTTAAATGATGTGCTGCGTTCCAGTTCGCCCAAATAGGCGTTCATATTTAAGTAAAGGTATAATTCGGCAATTTCGGGTACGTCCGACTGTACGTAAAGTGTTGCCTTTTCGGGATTTAGGCCGCAAGCCAAATACTCTACCAAAACCTGTTTTACGTTACCGTGAAGATTTGCCGGCGTAGGATGCGTGGTTAAGGAATGAAAATCGGCAATAAAAAAATAGCAATTGTACTGGTTTTGCATTTTTACAAAATTTTGTACTGCACCATAATAGTTTCCTAAATGCAATTTCCCGGTCGATCTTATTCCGCTAACAACAGTTTCCATATATGCAACGAAAGTACAGAAATTTTCTATTTTTGAAGTCGATGAAAACATTTTTTAAGCAAGCGCATAGGTATTGGCTTATGTTTACCATTGTGCTTTCGTTTTACTTACTGTATCCTTTTGTTTTTTATTTTAGTAGGAAGCCACAACGGTATAAAAAACTCAATTTTTACCGCCGAATTTTCGCTTTTTTGTCCTCCGCTTTAGCGGGATTATTTTACAAATACACGTACCATAGCCCCATAAACTGGGATAAAAACTATATTATATGCGCTAACCATAGCTCAAACTTAGATAGCACCGCCCTTACTTTGCTAGGCAAAAGCAATATTTTTTTTATGGGTAAAGATGATTTGCTGCGTAATCCTGTAACAAAAATATGGTTTAAAACTATTGATGTACCCGTAAACCGAGAAAGTAAAATGGCCGCTTTTAGAGCTTATAAAAAAGCTACCGAACAATTAAAACAGGGTTTTAGCTTGGCACTTTTCCCCGAAGGTATTATTGGCGAAACCTTCCCTCCTATTTTACACCCATTTAAAAACGGGGCTTTTAAAATGGCTATCGAAAGTAAAGTAGCTATTTTGCCTGTAAGCATAATTAATAGCTGGCAACTACAACCTGATGATGGCAAAGCAAGAGGTAGCAAACCAGGTATTTGCCAAATTTATGTGCATAAACCAATTGAAACTGCTAACTTGCAGCCCTTAAACGAAGATAAATTAAAGGAAGAGGTTTACAGGTTGATTGGGAGTAAGGTAGGTTATTGAAACAACACAATGAAAATAGATAAAGATACCGTAGATAAAATTGCCCATTTAGCTCGCCTTGAGCTTAACGAAGCCGAGAAGCAAAAAGCCATTGTAGAGCTAAGCGAAATTTTAAGTTTTATGGCTAAACTAGACGAGCTGGATACCACAGGCGTACAACCCTTAGTGTATATGAACGATGCCGTAAACGTATTACGCCCCGATGAAGTGCGCCAAGAAATTACCACTGCCGAAGCATTGTTAAATGCACCACTGAGCGATGGTACTTATTTTAAAGTAGCTAAAGTTATTGAAAGGTAGGCCTTTAAAAATTTATATCTCTTAAATTAGGTCGGTTTATAATAAGAATGGGCATTATGTGCCAGTTTTTTATGTTGTGTGTAAGTTAAAAACTTTTAACATAAAGTTATCAATAACTGTAACCTCCAAAATAAATACATAAAGCATTTGATTATTAAACTTATAATTCTATCTTTGCAGTCCCTAAATTTAGGGCAAATAAATATTTTTTAACTAATTAAATATCAAGCAAGTGAATACGTTAAGTTACAAAACTGTCTCTGCTAACAATAAAACCGTTGATAAACAATGGATTGTTGTTGACGCTCAGAACGAGATTTTGGGGCGCTTGTCTTCAAACATCGCAAAAGCGATTCGAGGAAAAAACAAGCCATCATTTACCCCAAACGTAGATTGCGGAGATAACGTTATCGTTATCAATGCAGACAAGGTAAAACTCACAGGAAATAAATTGTCGAACAAGACTTATATTTCTTACACCGGTTATCCTGGTGGCCAGCGTTTTATTTCTCCCAGAGAGTTAATGGCAAAACATCCTACTCGAGTAATCGAGAAGGCTGTACGCGGTATGTTACCAAGAAATCGCCTAGGACGGGCAATTTTTAAAAACCTGTATATATATGCAGGAAGCGAGCATCCGCATGTTGCGCAAAACCCTAAAGAAGTTAAGTTTTAATTTTAAAAGAGAAAAGAAATGTCGGTTACAAACACATCAGGTAGAAGAAAAACCGCTGTTGCCCGTATCTATTTAACAGAGGGTAACGGTACAATTACCGTAAACGGTAAAGACCACAAAGAGTACTTTCCAACATTGCCATTGCAATACATGGTAAACCAAGCATTTATAGTTGCCGAAGTTACAGGCCAATTTGATGTAAAGGTAAATGTTGCAGGTGGTGGCGTTAAAGGACAGGCCGAGGCCGTTCGTTTAGCCATTGCAAAAGCCATTGTTGAACTGGAGCCACTCAGAAAGCCATCGCTTAGAGCAAAAGGCATTATGACACGTGATAACCGTATGGTTGAGCGTAAGAAACCAGGAAGAGCAAAAGCTCGTAAAAAATTCCAATTTAGTAAACGTTAAAATTAGGAGGACACGACAATGGCAAGAACAACATATCAAGATTTATTGGATGCAGGTGTACATTTTGGTCACCTTACCCGCAAGTGGAACCCAAAAATGGCGCAATATATTTTTATGGAGCGCAATGGAATACACATTATCGATTTAAACAAAACCCTTACTCGCGTTGAAGAAGCTGCTTCGGCTATCAAACAAATTGTAAAATCGGGCCGTAAAATATTATTTGTAGCTACAAAAAAACAAGCTAAAGATATAGTTGCCGAATACGCTAAATCGGTAAATATGCCTTACGTAACCGAAAGATGGTTAGGTGGTATGTTAACCAACTTTGCTACGGTACGTAAATCGATTAAAAAAATGACTAACATTGATAAGATGACCAAAGATGGTACTTACGATGTTTTATCGAAAAAAGAAAAATTAATGATACAGCGTGAGCGGATTAAATTAGAAACCCTTTTGGGTGGTATTGCTGATTTAAACCGTTTACCAGCTGCTTTATTTTTAATTGATGTTAAAAAAGAACATATTGCAGTAACCGAGGCGTTAAAATTAAACATCCCTACGTTTGCAATGGTGGATACCAACTCCGACCCATCAAGTATCGATTTCCCTATCCCGGCTAACGATGATGCTACAAAATCTATCTCTTTAATTGCTGGTATTGTTATAGATGCCATTAAAGAAGGTTTAGAAGAACGTAAGCAAGAAAAAGATGCCGAAAACGATAAAGAAGCTGCTGCCGAAAAAGCTAAAATAGATGCGCCTAGTGTTTCAATAAGCAATGCAGTAACAGCAGAAAGAACAGCCACCGAGTCAGGCAAAAGAGTGCGTAAAGGCGCAGAAACTTTAGCTGCCGAAGCCTCAGCAACAGAATTGATAGCCGAAGTAAAAGGAGAATAATCGTTTCTTAACCTCTTAAAAAAAGAGGTAATAGAATAAATTTTTAAATAAGTAACAAATAAAATATTCATCCCTCTTTTGCAGGGGGAAAAAAACTTACAAAATGTCAACACTACAAATTACTGCCGCTGATGTTAATAAACTACGTCAACAAACAGGTGCAGGTATGATGGATTGCAAAAAAGCGTTAACAGAATCGAACGGAGATTTTGAAGCCGCAGTGGATTATTTACGTAAAAAAGGGGCTAAAGTGGCTGCAAGCCGCTCAGACAGAGACTCGAACGAAGGCGTTGTAATAGCCAAAACTACTGCCGATGGTAAAAAAGGTATCGTAGTTGAAGTAAATTGCGAAACAGATTTTGTGGCTAAAAATGCCGATTTTATATCTTTTGCAACATCAATAGCTGATGTAGCGGTAAACCTTAGTACTGCAACTTTAGAAAACCTGTTAGCACAAAGTATTAATGGTGCTTTAATTGCCGATTTAATTATCGACCAAACTGGTAAGATAGGAGAAAAAATTGGCGTTTCTAAATTTGAGGTTATCGAGGCCGAAAAAGTAGTTGCCTACATTCACGGAAATTACCGTTTAGGTGTGTTGGTTGGTTTTAACCAAGCTGGCGATGCCTTAACCGAAACAGGTAAAGATGTTGCGATGCAAATTGCAGCCATGAGTCCTGTAGGTGTTGATAAAGCTGATGTAGATGCTAGGGTAATTGAAAGAGAACTTGAAATTGCAAAAGAACAAATTAGGGCCGAAGGCAAACCAGAAGCAATGGTTGAGAAGATTGCAGCAGGTAAACTAAATAAATTTTATAAAGAACAAACGCTTTTAAACCAAGAGTTTGTTAAAGATTCGTCGAAAGACATTCGTAAATTTTTAGATGATACCTCTAAAGGATTAACCGTAACCGCATTTAAACGTGTAGTATTAGGTGCGTAATTATTTTAATATTTTAAAAAAACCCTTAATTGATAAAATTAAGGGTTTTTTTTTATGTCTGGTTTTTTAAAAAAGTAGGCATAAATTTGTTTATCAAAATCCGCTTCCATGGGTTTTGCTTATTAAATATCTGCTTACCTTGGGCAAATTGCCCAAAACACCTACCGCATTATTTGATAACCTATTGCTGCCAAATAACCCTTGTATGCTACGCCCAATAAACAAACGGTGCGCAAAATTTTGTTGCCATAACTGCGTATATTCCTCTTCGAGGGTTGCCCTAATGGCGGGCAAAATACCCAAAGCGGTATGTTTAATTATACATTTACTAAGCAAACTTGCCGAGTGTATGGCCATTGCCATACCGTTGCCGCAAAGTGGCGCTATCATACCAGCACTATCGCCACTCATAATAATATGGTTGGTAATGGTGCTTTTAGGGTTAAAAGATATTTCGTTGATAGTTTCGGGCTTAGGCCATACAAAATCCGAATTATCGAAAACGTATTTTAAATGATGGTTTTTATGTAGCACCATTTTTTCCATTTCGGGGATGCTACCATATTTTTTTAGTTGGCTGTTTTTGGTAAGATAACATAGGCAATATAAATCGTCTTCAATTTTACTAATGCCACAATAGCCGCCTTCAAAATTATCGAGCTGTATTAAATTATTAGGGAACTGGGTTTTAATATGATATTTTACTCCCAAATAAGGGCTACGTTGGTAAAAAAAAGGGCGGTTAAGTTTTTGGTCGATATTGCTGCGTTTGCCAAAACTACCAATAACCAAATCGGCTTGTAGCGGTTGTTCATCTGCCAGGGAGAGATAAAATTTTTCGTCTTTAAATAGCACCTCATTTACCTTGGTTTCGAGTATAAATTTTGTACCGCAGGCTAAGGCTTTTTGGTACAGTAAATGGTCGAGCTTAAATCGGCTTATGCCAAAACCACCCAAATCTAATTTTTGGTTTAGCGTGTTGCCATTTACCGAGGTTACTTTTAACGTGTTTATTTCGGCTGCGCCCACAAGCAACGGAAAAATACCCAAGCGGTTTAAAAACGGCAGCACTTCGTTGCTTATATATTCGCCACATACACGGTTAAAAGGGTATTTTTTACGTTCTATTAAGGTAACCTCAAAATCTGCTTTGCTTAAAACTATGGCATTTATTAAACCTGCCAAGCCGCCGCCAATAATTACGATGCTAGGTTTTGCCATTATTTAAGGATAATTATTTGCCACCTAAAAGCCCACATCCATTTTATGCTAAAGTTTTGTATGCCAGCTTTGTGTAATAAAACCACTAACTCTTTACGGGTAAAGCTACGCAAAACCGATAGCTTGCTATCGTACTTTACCATTGCCGATTTAGAAAACAATTGTGTAAGCCAGCTAATGGAATAATAGGCAAACCAATGTCGGTGTAAATCGTTTATCACTACCGCTTTTTTACTAGCATCAGCCATTTTTTGGATAAGCAAAACCCAGCTATCATCATCAAAATGGTGGGTAAAAAGGCTGCTGATAACTACATCAAACTCGGCAGGTTTAAAATTGGTTTTTAAAACATCGGCCAGTAAAAAACGTATATTTTTTTGGTGTTGATGGGCTTGTTGCGCAAATTGTACGGCGGCAGGTGTGGCATCAATCCCTACAAAATTAATGTGTAGATTTTTGCGGGTAAAATATTGGTTTAAAACTTGTAAGCTATCGCCACCGCCACAACCCCAGTCGCTTACAATATCGCTGTTTTGTAGTTTTATGCGCTTAAAAGCATCATAAAAAACAGTAAAACCGCCCAATAATTTATTAATGGTTTGCAGTTCTTTTAAAACAGGATGTATTTGCTTGCTGGGCAAATCAAAATCGTCCATTATTTCAATTTCGGTGCTGCGGTGGGTAAAATTAGGCATAATGAAATATTTTTATCAAACTGATTTCGGTGGTTTGCGAACTTTATGCTACAAACTTACGTTCAACTTTAAATGCCTACCAAGCCCCACTTGTATGATACGCATTAAAGTTGAAAGTCTAATATCGCTCGAATTGTTTTCAATTCTGGAGATATATGTTTTTGTGGTACCACATTTATTTGCAAGTTGTTCTTGTGTTAAACCTTGTTCTTTTCTTAATTCTTGTAGCATCACGCCAAGTTTAAAAGTTTCAAACTCTTGCTCATATAACTCTCTTGTAGGTGTTCCTTTAACCCCGTACTCTTTATCTAAATGAGACGTAAAAGAAGTTAATTTATGGGTTGTCTTTTCCATCGAAATATTGTTTTTTAAGTTTTTCTGCAAGTTCAATTTCATTATTGGGTATTTTTTGTGTCTTCTTTTGAAATCCGTTTAGCAAGACAATAAGTTTTCCTATATCAAAAAAAACAAAATACTCTAAAAATATCTGACCCAACCTCCACTCTAATTTCAAAAAGCCCCGTAGAACCTGTTATATGTTTAAAATATTTTTCGGGAACTTTTTCAATTGAAGCTATTAAACCTAAAGTCCAGTTAAATTTCTTTTTTACAGCTGGTTTTAGCCTTTCGTAAAAGTCAAGGTAAAATTCTTCAAAATAAAAAATGTTCCTTACAAATTTATCGTTCATCACAATTTTTTAACAGCAAACAAAGTTAGCTAATTAGCTAACTTTACCAAAATTTATTTAGAAAAACTTTTACCCCATCCCCAACAACATACTCTCAAATGTTAACCCCGGCCCAAAAGCAAAACTCAACACATTTTCGCTTTTATTTTGTAATGGTAAAGCATTACTTAATTCATCTAAAACAAATAAAATACTGGCCGACGACATATTGCCACAATCACGCAACACCTTGTAAGCGTGTTGGTTTTGGTGGGTTTCGAGGTTAAAAACCTCATCGCAAACTTCTAAAATCCGCCTGCCGCCAGGGTGTATAGCGTACTGGCCAATATCGGCCAAAGCCAAACCTAATTTAAGTAAAAGCGTTTGCGCTACATTTTTTATTTCGGCTTTAATTTGTTTGGCTACTTGGTTGCTTAGCTGCATTTGGTAGCCGTGGTTGCCTATTGTCCAGGCCATTTGGTTACGGGCTTTGCTTACTAGTTGGCTGTAAAAACCTTTAATGTTAAACAGTTTTTGGCTGGCAAAATCTTTGTGTTGCACCAGTACAGCAGCGGCACCATCGGCAAATAAGGAATTAGATAACCAATTATCCAGCGTGTTTTCTTTTTGAAAATGGAGGGTACACAGCTCTACACTTAGCACTAAAACCGTAGCATTAGGCTGGGCTTTACAAATATAATCGGCCATTTTAAGCGCATTAAACGCTCCGTAGCAACCCATAAAATTTATACAAGTGCGCTCAACCCATGGGTTAAGGTTTAGCTGTTCTACAATTTCAATATCTAAACCTGGGGCGTACATGCCTGTACAGCTTACAGTTATAACATGGGTAATGGTTTTTATATCAAAGTTTGGCAATTTTTGTATGGCGTTTTGTATCGCCGTAAGGCTAATATTAATGGCGGTTTGTTGGTACAATTGCCCCCGCTGGGCGGTACTAGGGAAGGGCGTTAAACGAGCATCGTTACCAAAGAAAGAAAAATTGCCAGGCTGTTTATCAAAATCGGTAATTACCGAATGCCTAAAATGTATGCCCGATGCGTGGTAAAGTTTTTGCAAGCGTTTTGCATTATCGCCACTTAACTGGTGTGCAGTTAACATAAAATCAAGTATTTGGCTTTGCGCAAATTTATTTACTGGGTTACTGGTACCAATTGCCGATATTACGCTACTCATTTCTTATATTTATTTGCTGTACAAATTAAACGCCAAAACCGATGTCTATTTTTTCCAAAGCTAACTTATTGCATTTACGTTTACCGTTTTCGGTACTATTATTACCTGTTTATGTTTTTGCTATTAGCCAAACCACTAATTTAAACGTTTTAAATGCGTTATTGGTTTTTGTAGTTTGGCATTTGCTGGTTTACCCCGCCAGCAATGCGTATAATAGTTATTTTGATAAGGACGAAGGCAGCATAGCTTTGCTAAAAAACCCGCCTAAAATACAGCGCAATTTATACCATTTGGCCGTTACGTTAGAGTGGCTGGGCGTAGCCTTGGCGGCAATAGTAAGCTGGCATTTTGCATTTTGTGTGTTGCTATACAATGTACTTTCAAAGGCTTACAGTAACCCTAAAATTCGTTTAAAAAAATATCCTATCGTTAGTTTTTTGGTGGTTTTTGTTTTTCAAGGATGGTTTATTTATGTGGCTACTTACTATGCGGTGGGCAATATTTATACGGGTTTTAATGCTATGGTTTTTTTGGCTGGGCTGGTATGTTCTTGCTTAATTGGCGCATCGTACCCTTTAACGCAGGTATATCAACACGCCGAAGATGGCAAACGTGGCGACAAAACACTGAGCATTTTATTGGGTATTAGGGGTTCGTTTTTGTTTTCGGGCGGTATATTTTTTTTAGGCTTTGGCCTGATGCGCTTGTACTGGCAACAAGCGCAACAATTGCTAAACTTTTATGTTTTTGGTGTGATAACGCTGCCTGTTTTAGGCTTTTTTAGCTGGTGGTTTTGGCAGGTTTTAAAAAACGAAGCTGCGGCATCGTACCAAAATATGATGCGTACGACGGTAATTAGTGCTACCGTATTGCTGGTTTATTTTTTGTGGGTGTTGGTTTAGGCCTATTGGGCAGCGGGCTATCGGGCAACGGGCTACGGGCTTTTTTCCAATCGTTAAACATAGAACTTATAATTTGATTATTAAGTGGTTAAATATTTTTATCTTAAAAATATCGTATAGTAAAGGTTTTTAAGATACCATAAAAATTTGTGTGCATTTGTTTGCTAATATTTTAGGTATGGAACGCAAAAATGCACTATAACAGTTAATAAAACATTTGCACTAACCCCAACATAGCATTATTATTGGGGCAAGGCAAATTGGCAAAACTACCTTGGTAAAACAGCTAGCACAGCATTTAAAGCAACAAAACCAAAAGTATTATTTTTTAACCTTTGAAGACCCCAGCATACTCGAAGCTGTAAACCAACATCCCGAAAACATATTTAATTTTACGCAGTTACCATCGGCTTTGCCTGAAAATAAAACGCTGTATTTGATTATAGTTGAAGTGCAATACGCCCAAGAGCCCAGTAATTTTTTAAAATTATTGTACGATAAATACGCCCCCAAGCTTAAAATTATAGCCACAGGCAGCTGTGCATTTTATATAGATAAAAGTTTTAAAGACAGCTTGGCTGGTAAAAAAAAAATATTTGAATTTTACCCCTTAGCCTTTGATGAATTTTTGCACTTTAAACAACAAGATGAGCTTATTGCCGATTGGCAACACATGATAGAACGCCCAAATTACCAAGGGCTAGATAAAAACAAAATACATACTTTATTTAATGAGTATTTAATTTATGGTGGCTACCCAGCCGTAGTACTTGCACCTACATTGCCCGAAAAACAAGAATTATTACAGGAACTGGTAAACAGTTATATGAAAAAAGATGCCTTAGAAGCAGGTATTAAAGAAGCCTTAAAGTTTTTTGAATTGGCTAAAATACTGGCCGACCAAACAGGTAATCTTTTAAACCACTACGAACTGGCCAATACCGTAAAAATGGCTAGCAGCACTGTAGAAAACTATATTTACTTGATGCAAAAAACCTTTATTGTGCAGCTATTAACCCCATTTTATGGTAATGTACGCAAAGAATTAACCAAAATGCCCAAAGTGTATTTTAACGATAATGGCTTGCGTAATGCTTTATTAAACAATTTTAACACCTTAAACAACCGACCCGATAAAGGCGTTTTGCTTGAAAACTATGTTTACAACCGCCTAAAAACATTATACGGCCAAAGTAACCTATATTTTTGGCGTACCGCCGATGGCAACGAAATAGACTTTATAATAAAGCAACCCGAAAACAAAGGTTTAGCTTACGAAGTTAAATACAACGAAACGCAGTTTAAACCTAATAAATATAAAAAATTTACAGAAGCGTACCCAGGGTTTGATTTTGGTTGTGTGAGTAAAGAGGTGGAAGGCAATTTAGCAAAAGAGGTAATAAGGTTGTGAGGAGCTTTACTTTATAAATATTTTTTGTGTTTTTAAATGTGGTTATTTTTTTTAGCGGTTTGGGGCTTGGCGATAGGGGCGATTTTCACCACAAAACTTGCCTACCGGCAGGCAGGTGTTGATGTGGAGAACCAAACTTTGGTTAACAAAAAATGTGTTTGTAGAGCACTTTTTTTACCTTAACATATCAAAAAAATCAATAATTATTAATGACATTAATGAGACTATCAACATCAGCTTTAAGCATTACCTGGCTTTGAAGTCTGTCTTAAATTTTCGTCTAGGTGTTGTTGTTATTTTTACAGTTTTTTAAAGTTAAAATTACGTTTTAGTTAATGTAAGGTTTTTAAACGTGATGCATATTTTAACGCTCTTTTTTAGGCAAAAACAGTAATATTAAATTCATAAATCCTTTTAAAAGTTTCCATCCAATTGCATGGGTCTTAATTAAAATAAATTGTTTTCCTCTTTTAGTATTTAATTCATTTGAAAATTTATAATCATCAATAAATAGGGGGAAATACTTTTTTAAAGTTTTTTGCCTTTCATTATTCATTAACAACTGATTATTATTTGAAGAAGAAACACCTAAGGTATTGTATTTGCATATTACTAAATCAAGATGCTTGTATAATACGTTTTCTTTACAAATGGTGTAAATAAAAAATTCCCAATCAGACACAATTTTATACGTTTCATTGTAAAGAAAAAAAGTGTAAAATAATTTTTTTTCTATAAAACTAGCTTGGTGAGATAAATTCTGTTGTAAGAAAAAACTAAAAGAAAGCGTTGAAGGGTAGGTACGTATAATTTCGCCATTTGTTTCTAAATAATTAGCATTACCATAATATATACCAAATTTACCACACAAATTTTCAGATACTCTTTCAAGCGTAGTAGCATCATTTAACAAATCGCCACTGTTTAAAAACAATAAATATTTACCATTGGCAGCTGTAATTCCTTTATTCATAGCATTATATATTCCCTTATCTGGTTCGCTTATGTAATAGGAAAGTTTTTTTTTATTTGACTCGATAACATGCTTACTACCATCTGTACTGTTACCGTCAATAATAATAAACTCAAAATCAGGGTAGGTTTGCCTTAATACACTATTAATAGTTTTTTGCAAGCCTGTTTTATTGTTTAAATTAATGGTAATTACTGATATTAATTTACTCATAACTAATTATCTAAACCTTTAAATAAAATTTTTAACTGCTTGCTAACAACTTTGGGGGAGTATGCACATATTGCTTGTTCTGCATTCGACTGTATTGTAGACCAAGTGGAAACGTTTTGGTACAATTCTATTATTTTGTTAGCAAAATCAAGTGTATCATCGGCTATTAATACATTTAGATTATTGGTTAGGTTCATACCTTCGGCACCTATAGAAGTGGTAACAATAGGTAAACCGTGTTCTAGGCTTTGCCCTAATTTGCCCTTCATACCTGCGCCATATCTTAATGGGGCCACAAAAATTTTTGAAGTGAAAAAATATTCGCTAACATCATCTATAAAACCTGGAACAAATACACAATCACTTGAAAGAGAAAGGACTTGTTTGTTAGGGTAACTGCCTAGTAAATAAACTGTTACTCCCCTTAGTTTTTCCCAAACTAAAGGCATAATTTCATTTATTAACCAGCTTACTGCATCTACGTTGGGGGCATGTTTATAGCCTCCTATAAAAAGTATTCCTTTTCTGTTCTCAAAAGAAATCGGGTGAAGATTTTTTTTTACTTCATGGATATTTGGTATTACAAAAACATTTTTAATTTGTGCGAGTTCAAGTATATTTTTTTCGAACTCGGTAACCGTTAAAGTTATGTCTGCATTGGTAGCTAACAGCAGTTCTAATTTTTCTAATTCTAATGCCTCCTGCATTAATATGCTGTCTTTTTCGTACTTAGCCTGCCTTTGCATACGTAAAAAATGTAGGTCAACGGTATCAAATATTATTTTAATTTCTCTATTTATTCTTACTATTGTTTGAAATTCTTTATTTAACATTGGTCTAGAAATCCAAGCATAATTAACTAACGGTAGGGTAGCTCTTAATTTTTTAAGCATCCCTTTTCTTTTAGGACTATTTGTTAAAACTTCAACTCCCAATAGGCGTAATTCGCTAAAATATGGCTCTGGAGCCAACCCGTCATTCGGTAAAAAAATAACGTTTAACTCTAAGTGTTTAAAAATTTTTAATAATTCAAATATCCTTTTAGATCCCGAAGATTTATCATAATGAGGAATATCGTCATCAATCACCAATATTGTTTTATTTGATTGGTTTAAATTTGTATAAATCGGTAAAGAAATTTTCGACTCTAACCCCAATAACCATTTTATTTTATTCCACATTTTTAATTTTTTACTTATTATCGAATAACCCAAAAAAAAATAGCTTTTTTAAATTTCTTTAATGCTAGAAATTTGTTTAGCAAACTTTAACGAAAAGTTTAATCTACTTAAAAAAGCCCTCTTTTTTAAATCAGGAAAACAATTTTCGTAATTACTAAAAACAGTTTTCAGCAGCCCAAAAGTGTTTTTTAAGCTACTATTCTTGCAAAGGAAATGAATTTTATTTAGGAACGCCTTATCTTCACTATTTAAACCTTTGTAATCTTTTATAATTAATAAATTTTCTTTTATCTCATTATACCGTTCCTTTTTTGCGAGTGCTTTGTCAATTTCCTTTTCTCTGTACATTACAGATTTTTTGTGAATACGGTGAAAAGTTAATTTTTTATTTAGATAAATTATTTTGTTGTGATAAAGTGCTACAAAACCAATCCACCAATCGTAATACCCTATTTTGGGTATTGGTAGTAAATAATTAACTAACTCTTTTGAAAAAAGTACGGTGTGCCCGGTAACAAAATTGCTAAACATTAAGCTTTTAAAACCATGGTTTTGTAAAGCGAAGTTATCGGCTAACATTTGTCCCTTAATTAAATGTCCGCTTTTATCTATAAATTGCGAGTTAGAAAACACAAGCCAATTATCGCCAATATGATTAATTAATAATTCTAGCTTGTCTAATGCCCAAATATCATCCTGGTCGCTTATAGCAATAAAGTTGCCTGAAGTAAGTTTAATTGCCTTTTGAAAGTTTTGGTTAAACCCCAGATTTTCATCGTTTTTGTAATGCTTTATTTGCGGGTAAATAGCTGCTAATTTTGCTATAATATGGTTTGTGTTATCTGTAGAGCAGTCGTCAACAACTATAAGTTCTATTTTTTTATAGGTTTGATTAATAATACTCATTATTTGTTCCTCTAAGTAAGAAGTACCATTATACGTACAAAGAGCCACAGAAATTAAAGGTATGTTAGGGTTTCCTATATTCATTTTCAAATCGAAAAACAGTTTTAATGTCTTTAATAAATGTTGTTTCCTCGTTTAGTAATATTTCTCTATATGGTTTAAAGTTCTCAATTTCAATTTCATAGTTATCTAAGCAATTGTTTATTTGAGTAATAATTTTATTTATTTTTTGCTCTTCTTTTTCAAAACGGTATTTATCTGGAATAGGCATATCTTCTGTATATTTTGCCGAGCCATCTTTCCCAATTATTAAACAACAATTCATTATGCAGGCTTCCCTTGGCATTCTTTCTTTACCTGGGTGATAACCAAAATCTACATAGAGTTTTGCTTTATTCATCCAACCTGCCACTTGAGTAGGCGTTAAATTAAAAAGGGGTATCCAATTAAATTGAGGCGTTACCTCGATTATCTTATTTAAAAAATCACTGTTTTTTTTTGGATTATAAATGATGATATTCTCTTTTGCAGTTTTTACATCAACCATATCAAAGTAAGTATGGTTCATATAATCAGATATTTGGCCTATGGGCTTAATGTTGTTTTCTAAAAGGTGCACCTTTGAAAAATAAGAGTGTGCAATATTATATATCTCTAAATCTTTAATAGTAGATAAGGTTGGAAACGTTACAGGGTTATATAATTTTCGTAACCAAAAAGTTATTTTACGTTTCGTTCTCCTTATTTTAGGGTTTAGTTGTAAATAGTAGTTGGTAACACTTAACCACCAAATTACTTTTTTGATTTCCGAAAATTTTTTATCAAATAATGGGTCTAAAGATGTTTCGGGTAAAATTAAAATATTAGTATTTTCATTTATTATTTTTCTTACAAAAGGTACGTTGTACTTTTCGTAAAAAGGATGTACAGGATTTACTTTTTTTTTATCTGGCTCATAATACATATAAGCATTACACCCTAATTTGTTTAAATGATGTGCAAGTTGGTGCAAAGCCTCGGGGCCGCCAGTCGCAAAATTGGGGGCACAAAAAAAATATATTTTAGTTTGAGGCTTAATAAGTAGCATAGTAATTAATGGTTAAAACGCTTTTTTAAAATATATTGGGGTTTATTTTTAAAAACTTTATAATACTGCCTTACCAAAAATAGTATTATACCTGTATTGCAAAGCCAAAACCCTATACAGTTACCCGAAATATAAAACCTTGTTATAGTAGTTGACATAAACCGCCCTCTTAAAGCATATTTATATTTAAGTTTTATTTTTTTTCGAAGTGCATAAAAACTACTATCCGCATTTCCATCGCTTTTATGGGTTAAATTAAAATCAATAATATAAGCGTTATACCCACAAATATCGGCTATTAAGCAAATATCTGTACCGTACATGTGAAAACCATATAAGTTGTTTGATAGCGATAAATTGGCTTCGTTTTTAACTAAAATAAAGTTTTCATCAACTGTTTGTGCTTTTAGGGGTAAATATTTTTCTAACAATCTGTTCCCGTTTTTTTGCGTAACATGCATAGCAACATGTTTTAAATTTATCCCTCCAGCGTTTGATAATATTGCCCATTGAGGGTCTAAATCTTCTATTTCGTTAATACGGTTTAATAAATCAAAACAGCTATGGTTATGCAATACAATATCCTGATGGCAAATAATGATATACTTCCCTTTTGCCTGCTGTAAAAACTGGTTTAAGCCCTTGTAAGCATCAAAAGTGCATTGTGCGCAGTTATCAATATATAAATATTCGCAGGTTTGGGTATCAAATCCTTTGGCTAAAAACGTTTGTAGCATTTCTTCGTACTCGGGCTTACTGGTAACCAAAGTGCAAATAGTAAACTGGTAATTATAAGTTATTTGGCTTATTGGTTTTGAAATATTTAATACATTATCCATCTAATTTTTAAACAGTTTTTATTTACCCTTGCCTAAAATTACGTTTTGCCCTTTTAGCAGCGCATCCATCTTTAAATTAACATCGTTTACACTAATTGTATTATTATATTTACACATTAATGTAGTCATTTTTAATCTCGATAATTTTATAGCACCCAAATTTTTAAAAAACATAAAAAAACTTTTGTAAAAATAGAGTTTTAAAAATAACCAGCTAAACAAAAAATCGGTTAGTAAAACTTGTACAAACCACAAATTTAAAGCCAACGGAGGCAAATGTATGGCGTGTGCAAACATACGGTTTCTAAAAAAAACAGCTTTTACCCAGTTTTTTGTTTTAATGTTTTTGGTGGTGGATGATTGCTCGTGTAAACATACACTTTGGGCGTGGTAGTATGACGACCAACCTAAACGCCAACTTCGTAAACCTAGTTCAAAATCTTCGCAATAAAAAGGAGAAAATAATTCATCAAATCCTCCTATTTCTTTTAACTTTTTTGCATCTATTAAGGCATTTGCGCCAGATAGGTAGGCTGTGGGTGTCCAAAAATCGGGGTTATTGATATGGTAAAAATTATTAGCCTGTATTTTTAAGCCATTTCGGGTAATATACCTTGCAGTATCTTGCACTTCTTTATCTTTAAAACCGATAATTTTACCCATCACACCAAAGGTATTTTTATCATCAAAATATTTTAGCTGCCCATCAAAATAATTGGGCGTAAGTTGTATATCGGTGTTCAACAAAAAAATTAATTCTTTTGTAGCTTCAAAAATTCCTTTGTTGCAAGTAGCCGAAAAGCCCTTATTTTTATCATTAACGATTACTTTAATATCTTGATATTTTTCTTTTATAAACGTAACTGAATTATCTTTTGAACAATCATCAACCAATATAATCTCGAAATCCAGCGCAATGTTTTTTAAAGCCACATAAACCGAAGGTAGGTTTTGTTCCAGTAAATGCTTTCCGTTATAATTTGGTATAATTACCGATATAGTTTTTAACCCCATTTACACCATCTTATAATTTCTATACTCGCTTACCCGCCAACCTGTTATATCTTCTATTTTTTGCAATATTTTTCGACTTAACTTCATTTTATTAATTTATTAGGCAATAAAGTTTTAGATTAAGGATTTTCGCCCAATAAATTTTCTACCTCGGTTTTTAATGTGGGTAGGTAATTGATAATTATGTTCCAAATATTTTCAGGTTCAATATCATCATATCCATGCGATATTTTGTTTCTTGTATCTACAATTTTACGGGCGTTTGTTATAGCTATGTCTGGTTTAAGTTTCAAAACTCTGTTGGTGGCTTCTCCTATTATTTCAAAATTTCGCTCCACGGCATCTTGCAATAATGCGTTACTCGAATAGTGTTTAAAAATTTTGGGTGTACCAATATAGGTGTCAATTTTTGTTATACATTGCAGTATATCGTAAAGATATTTTTTTATTGTATCATCCATAAATTTTTATCCTTGTTTGGCGAACTTGTTTCATAAAATAAGGGTTTTTTATACTTTTTTCAGACACTATATCTATTTCTCTGTGCAAACTATCTCTTAGCGAGTCGTGTAAATCCCACCACAACTGACCTTTTTCTAACGGGTCTAAATTTTCTTGAAAATTTACCAAAAAATCTACATCGCTATTTTCGTTAAATTTATCGGTAAGTACCGAGCCAAAAAAATAGGCACTTTTAATTTTATGCTTTTTTAATAACTTAATTATTTGGGGCATGTAGGGTTTAAATGTGGGGTGTATCATACGCTAAATAATTGTATTTTTTTAACTTTAAACAAATGTAATAAATTGTAACAGGGCATAAATAAAAAACTACAGCATTTACTAATTTAAATTAAAAAAGTTAATATACATTTACACCACCTTATAATTTCTATACTCGCTTACCCGCCAACTTGTTATATCTTCTATTTTTTGCAATATCCTTCGGCGTAAGCTCATTTTATTTTTTAACAAAAGTGGGTTGGTGGTAAATTTCCAATTGCAAGTTTTAATTCGTTGTAGCATTGTGGTTGGGTGTTCGCCTTCAAATTTTACCAGCCTATCGGCATTGCTGTAATCAAATTCAAAGGTTTGGGGTAGGTTGGTTGCTATCCATTCAGCACTTTGGTAAAACTGGTTAAAGTTTAGCAATTTATTTTTTAAGCCTTCGGGTGGCTTTACCCAACCATAATGGTATATGTAAGCATCTATTAACTTAACTTTTATTTTGCGGTTATCTATCCTAAATCCTTGTGCATCGCGGTACGATTGTACGTTAAGGTTTCGTTTTACCACCCGTATTTCTCGCCTGTACCACCTACGTGATTGCCCCACATAATCATACGACCCATAAAAGTGCAAATACTTAAATAACAAACCTTCGATATTGGGGTTGCTTAGTGTGGCTTGCATTTCGGCTTTAATTAGGGGCAGGTATTTTTCGTGTACGCACTCATCGCCTTGTATGTAAAAAGCCCAGTCTATATCTTTGGCAATTGCTGCAAAGGCCTTATCGGTTTCTAAAGCAAAAACACGCCCGCCTTCCCGCAAATCATCGTCCCAAAGGGTATCAATAATTTTTATTTTGGGTGATTTTATGTTTTCTATCAAAGCCCTCGTTCCATCATTACCATTGCCCACGGCTACCACAAACTCATCGCAAAGCGGTAAAATAGAAGTAATAGCTGCTACAATGGGGTAATCGTTTGTTACTGCATTTCTAATAAATGTAAAACCAGCAACTTTCATATTATATTTTTAACTAAATGGAAACGTTTTAATAAACTGTGTTGGTTACTATTTTTTTTAAACTGTACGTTTTTGTTGAAAAAAACTTTTCCAAAGTTATATTTATTTTAAAATTAATAGTGCTTACATTCAAGTAATAAATGCAACGGCATAACAAGTAAGGTAGTAGCGTTTCATCATATTTTTGGGTTACTAAACTTTACAATTTTTTTATTTTTTTAAAAAAAGTACCAAGCCAAACATACTTACGGTAAGTACGCCTAATGCAGCTAGCATAGTTACTATATCTCTGATGTTTTTACCTGCCCAATCCATAAATAAAAATTTATGAAAAATGGCAAACGAATATCCTTCGTACCTATCATCGTTTTGTATTTTTGCAGCTAAGCGTGATGTTGTGGTTTCTATATAATAACTGCTTTTGTTAGTTGTATTGTATGCCAAACCAACAACAGGCAAGCGTTTAAAAGCAAACCCGTATTCTCGCTTATCAAATTTTTGTAATTCTTCGGCTTTTAAAAGTAAGCTGTTGGGTAAACTATTTGTTGGTTTTTCGCATACAGCTTCGCAACAATCGGGTAGTGTAGGGTTTATGCTTAATAATTTGTTTTCAAATTTGTTAGCTAAAAATTTGGCATACTCAATATTGCCGTTTTTTAATACTTTGGTAGTGCTGGTATTTAGATAAATAATTTCGGCATCTGTATCGTTTGTTTGGGTATAAAAAAGTTGGTAAAAATATTCTTTTTTTATTTTTACTATCGATACATTGCTAAGCCTTACCCAATCAATGGGCAGTTTAAAAACATCTAAAACTAGATTTTTAGTTTCGATACTTGGTTCGTAAACCATTTGTGGTAGGGTGTTAGGTGTTAGCTTTCTGATGGCGTGGTAGCCACCGCTAAAAGCAAATGTAAAACTTACAAAAGCCACCGAAATGCCAATTTTACGATGATATTTTTTTAAGATGCCTTTTTTATTTTCGGCTTTGGGGTTTTTAAATTTACCCCACATAAAGCCGTAAATAATAACTCCGCTAAGGGCCGAAACGCTTATAATGCTTAACAAAAGCAGCATTATAAATATGCTGTATGTGTTATTACTTATGTTTTCTAAAAAGCTCCAAGTATGAAAGTTATCAAAAATCCATAAAAAAACTTTGCGAGATGTTGGGTTAAAAGTACCTAACCTACTGTAAGGCGTTTCTACATAAACATCTATACTATCGGGGCGGTTAAAACTAACTTTCCAAACGGGTAGTAACCTGTTTATATATTTGTACTCGTGGCTAAATGTAGTTTGTTGGGAAATAGATTTTATAGAACTTGTACTGTCGGCTAAAAAATATCGGCTTAAATATTCGGCATATTTTACATCGCCATTGGGCAATTGTTTACCCGTTTGGGTATTAAAATACAGCCAACTGTTTTTTGTGTTTTTTATTTGATAGTATGTTGCGCCAGCAAAATTAACTATACGCAGGTTTTTAATTTTAAAAATGTGGTTTTGGTTTAATACATCGTATATCGAAATTTTTATTTGTGCTTTGTTAATAGGTTTTGGTAATACAAACTCGTGAGCAATTTGTGGCTTAAACCAATGTGCTAAAAAAGGGTGCATTAGGCCCGATAAGCACCAAAATATTACAGGCACAATAGTAATTAAACCAATGTATTTATGCCATTTATACACATTTTTTCGGATTGTTTTTTTTAACTTATTTGTTGCTTGTTGTTCCATATCAAAACAAAATGAACATCGCTTATAAAATTTTTATAAGCGAGGTGTAAGTAAATACTATTTGCCTGCAAAATTATATTGTATGCCTAAAACAAAGGTACGTGGTGCACCTGGGTTAAAGGTGGTACGGTCGGTTGTATTGTTTCCTCTGGAGGCAGAGTTTGCCACCAGGGCGTTGGTAATATTCATTAGGTTAGTAAAAAGTTCAACGCTTTTATACTGGTAACCAGTTCTAAAGTTTATTAAATTATAACCTTTATATTTTACTTTATTAACTTGGTCTTGATACCAGCTCGAAACATATTGCCACTCTATTGCACTACGGAAGTTTTTAAACCATTTTGGGTAATAATTAAGTTCTGTATTCCAATTCCAACGTGGCGCACTGGGCATTTCAAAACCTGCTAAGTTTTGTACGGGGTCTGTAGGTTTATTGCTTAGCAAAAAATTTTCGTAACGATGTAAAGCTGTTGTACCTCCAAATCTAAACGAATACTCGGTATTTGGTTTTGCGGTAATACCAAACTCTATACCACGATGTAAGGTTTTACCAGCCGATTGGTAATCAAACGAGTTATCGGGCTGACGAATGTTTAATAACTCGTTTTGACCGTTCATTTGGTATAGGGCAACATCAATGTATAGTTTGTTTTTTAATAACGATGCCCAGCCGCCAATTTCGTAATTTTGAAAAACGGCGGGTTGTAAATTGGTATAAAACTCAACTGGTGTGGTATTTGGCCTTGGCCTAAATATTGCTGTAAGCGAAGGTGGAGAAAACCCTTGAGCATAATTAGCGTATAAGCCTTTATCGTTACCTAAATCAAAAGTTGCTCCAATTTTGGGTGTAAACCTTTTGTAAACAATGTTTCCTGCGGTATTGTTTACATTATTTTTATAATTTAAAGCCATTAAATCATACCTAGCTCCCAAAGAAAACCTAAGTTTAGAAATCGGTTCAAAATCATACTGCACATAAGCTGCCGAGTTTTTGATGATACCATTATAATCGGCGATTTTTAAATCGGGTCTTATTTGGTCAATGGTATAGCGTTCTACATTTTTACCGTCAGGCCTTAGTTGGGCATTTAATAAAATTTGATGGCTCCAGTAATTATTTGTAGAATAATCAAATACACCACCTAAAATTAGTTTAGATTTTAAAAAATCTATTTTTTGACTATGTTGCGCTATTACGCCATGGCTTTCAAAATTATTAGAATTTATTTCGCCTTTTGCCTTTAATGGGTTATTGGTTGGGCTGGCAACAGGGTTCCAACGGATACTATAAGATGGATTTTGCCCATGTTTATTGTTGCGTAAAAAAGCGGTAATAAATGTTTTTGAGTGGTTGCTCCAATCGTGTTCTAAAGTTAAACGAGAGCGGTATGCATCCGATTTTCGATACGTAAAATCCGAAGTGCTCACATATTTTCTATCGTAAAATGCGGCACTATCTACACTACCCGCCATTTGTGAGTAATATTTACCGTAAATTAAATTACCTATTAAACGGGTTTTATCGGTAAAATTATACTCTAAACGGGCGTTAATAGATGTTTTATCGTAATCGGAATTTGTCATCCACGAATTGGTTTGTTTACTACTTAAGCCACCTAAGTAAAAACCAAATTTGCCAATTTTAGCACTTGTGCCAAATTGTAACCGTCTAAAGCCCCAATTATCGGCTTGTATGCCAATTTTTGCTGTAGGTACCAAGGTAGGTTTTTGCATAATAAAATTTATAGCTCCCCCAACAGCTTCGGGACCATATATTGATGATACAGGACCTTTAACAACTTCAATACTACCAATAGTAAATTGGTTAATTTCTAACAACGCATTATGGTTAAATATGCCTAAAGGTCTAATGGGTACACCATCTTCCATATATAAATAATAGGCACTAGTACCCATTGGTTGCCTAATTGCCATACCGTGTTGCTCGTTATTGTAACTGGGCATAATTACCCCAGGCACTTTGTTAATTAACTCAAAAACCATACTTGCTTTAGTTTCATATATTAATTTAGGCGATATTTTAGATATTGCCACTGGGCTTTGTGTACGTAAGCCAGCCTCGCGGTTAGCTGTAACATATACAGAGTGTAGCTCTAAAGCATTATTTTTAAGTGCAATACGCAAATTGTTAGTTGCCAATATAGTTGTACTTGCATAGCCTACATAATCTATTTTTAAGCTATCGGTAGCTTGGTTTACAGCTATTTTAAATGACCCATCAGCATTGCTAAAACTTGTAATATTTGGGTTGGTTAGTAAATGTATGCTTGCACCAATAATAGGTTCTTTGGTTTCGGCATCATATATTTTGCCTTTAAGGGTATTATTTTGATTTTGTGCAAAAGCACCTATGCTTAAAAAGCACAATATTATGCTTAAAATATTTTTAGTATTCAATTTTAGTTTTATTTAATTATTTGAAAATAGCTAGGCTTACTATGTTAAATTACAAATAACCTAAACCTTTAAATAAAAATTTTTATGCTTAGTGTTAATAAACAAAAGCATTAAATACCCTACTTTTTAGAAAATTAAAAAGGTTTTGTAGCAATAATTTGTATCCGTTTTTTTTATACCACGATATAAAAATATAGCTACAAAAGTGCTTGCATAATTAATACAACCTTAATTATTGTGGGTATAATTTAAACTTAAGCCTGTGGTGGCTCAAAAACTGCATTGGATTGTGTGGGATAGGTAAACGTAGGATGTACAAAAACGAGTTTAATGTTTTTAACCAAAGGTATTTTAATGTTAATTTTAGTATATATTAATGCTTCGTACGTGTTATTTTTTTTTAATAGTTGTTTTTCGTTTTTTTCTTTTTGCTCGGCTTGTTTTATTTTTTTCATTAAAAAACAACTCCCCTTACAATGCAATTGTGGTTTGTTTCGGTTTTCGCAAAGCGATGCAGCAATATATTTTTTGTTGATAGTAAAACCAGCATACATAAAATACTTGCTAAAGTTTGTGCCTAGCAATGCAAATAATAAAAGTATGGTGGTTAAAAATTTCATAAAAATTTTTAACAAACGTAACGATAAAAATTTTATAATTTATTAGCAAATATGTTTATCCACCCATTTGTTTTATCAAATCATCAAAACTCATTAATTCGTACCCAGTTGGGATATCCATTTTAATGGGTTCTACTTTTTGGGCGTTAATGGCTTTAACAGTAATTTTAGCTTTTATACCTTGGCTATCGGTACTAAACTCCATAGGTACGCCTTTTATGCTGTTAAACATGGTGGTTAACGTATTGGCGGGTACTTGCACATCGGTAGTAGCCCATACTTCTACTACTTTACCTGTTTCTTTATCTTTACAAAGGTATTTGGTACAATTATAGGTGGCAATTATTTTTTTTTCGGTAGTGGGTGTAACGTCAAAATTTTTGTTGTTACCCTGCATTTCAGCCATTTTTTCGGTTTGGGATTTGGTCATTTTAACCGCAATTTTTTTGTCTTGAAAAGGTACATCGGTAAGGCTTAGGGTTTCTTTGGTACTATTGTTAAAAATTACTTCGGTAACAAACATACCCATATCCATTTTAAATTGACTTAAATCGCCTTTAAATTTCATGCCATATTCATTGGGTAACATGGCAGCCATGGCTTGTTTATCGGCGGGTAAATTATAGGTTAAACCATAGGTTACAATACCTTCGGTAATTATTTTTTGGGCGTTTGCAAGCGTATTTATTGCACATATTGCCGTAATAATTGCTAGTTTAAATATTTTTATCATTGTTTTTGTTTTTATTGTGATGTACTTTTTGATGGTAAATTTAATTTTATTTGGTAAATTTTTTTGTTAAAAATTTATTGATATCGGTTTCAAATTAATTTTAAAAAGTGAGCAAAAATTTTAATATTAATAAATTGCTAATAGGCCAGCCAAATATGTTTATTTGCGAGCTTGTTGTTTTTCTTTTATTGTTTAGTTTTTTGTATTTAAATGTTTAGTGCTTAAGGTATCAAAACACATAATTATTTTGGGTTTATTTACTAGGGGATGGTTTTTTGATTTCAAGTTTTTATAAAGCAATATAAAACAAAGTGGTAAGCCTTAATTTTATAAATAACCAAATAAATACAAAGGTTAATACAATTTAAAAATTGTAATATTTTTGATTAAAAAGCAGCATTATTTTAGGTAAAAAAGATATAGTATTTTAAAAAAGTGTTCTCTATTACTTTTTAAAAATGGCATACTACGCAATCCCTATAAAAAATAAAAAACAACTTTATAACTATGTACTTTACAGTTATGTTCAGTAAAATTTAAGTAATAAAAAAAGCCAATAATGAGTTTTTATATTAATACTATTTAAGCAATAAAGGCATATATTATTCATCTATTTTACGATAAACTTATGAGCTAACTTGTTTACTTACAGTATTTAACCAAAAAAGTTCTCAATAAAGTAACAAACCGTAAACTTTAGCAAATTGTATGCTTTTTAACTATAAAACTCAAGTTATTTAACTATCGGATATTAATATTATTTGCATGCGGAACGTATGCCAAGCCTCAAAATTCTACAATCTATTACCCACAAAAAATTAATTTCTGTATCAATATCCAACAAAAAAACCGTACAAAATGTTTATTTTGCCACCATGCAGTTTAAAGATATTGCGGGGCAACTATCCGTTAAAAAACACCTTATACATACCGTAACACAAAACAGGGTAAGCCATGCGCAATTGTTTTTAGGCCCCGAGGGTAGCGGTAGCTTGGCTTTGGCTATTGCCTATGCACAATATATTTGCTGTACCCATAAATTACCCGACGATGCCTGTGGGCAATGTGCATCATGCAATAAATATCAAAAATTAATTCATCCCGATTTACATTTTTCGTTTCCGTTTTTTGCAAAAGATAAAGACGATGTTGCTAGTAATTACATAGCCGATTGGAGGCATGCCATTATCAAAAATCATTATTTAGGGCTTGATGCTTGGCGTTATCATTTAAATGTTGATAACAAGCAATTTAATATTAACATTGCCGAAAGTCATCACATTATCAGTCGTTTAAGTTTAAAGCCATTTGAAGCCGAATTTAAAATTATGATTATGTGGTTACCTGAATATTTGGTAAGTGCAGGCAATGCGCTGCTAAAAATAATTGAAGAACCTGCCGATAAAACGCTATTTTTATTGGTAGCACAAAACCAAGATCAATTGCTTAATACCATTATATCTCGCACTCAAATTGTAAAAATACCCAAATTAAGCGATACCGATGTGGTAAATTTTTTAACAATCCAAAAAAATATTGCCACCAATAAAGCACAGCAAATTGCTTATTTAAGCAACGGAAATTTGCATACAGCGCAAGAATACATGGCACACGAGGAAAACAACTATTGCGAAACATTTATAACTTGGATGCGCTATTGTGTTCAAAACCGAGGTATAGAAATGATAAACTATGTAGATGAGCTGGCAAAAATGGGGCGTGAAAACCAAAAAAACTTTTTTAAATACGGTATAAACCTTATGCGTGAAGCCGTGTTATGCTTATCTGATATGCCTGCACTGGTGCATTTGCCCGAAAAAGAGTTAGATTTTATAAGCAAGTTTGCAAAAATTTTAACTTTGGCGAAAGCCCAAAGTATAGCTACCGAGTTTGAAAAAGCGCATTATCATATCGAACGAAATGCGAACCCCAAGATATTGTTTTTAGATGTATCTTTGATGCTGATAAAATTATTAAAGTTTAATACGTTTCCTGCGGGAACTCAACATATATTAATTTAAATTATGGGATGTGCAAGTTGCTCAACCGGGGGGTGTACCCCTGGGGGCTGTAAAAGTAATGGTTCATGCTTAACCGATGGCGGTTGCAGCAAATTGGAAGTGTACGATTGGTTATCGGATATGGATTTGCCCACCAATTTTAAGCCTTTTAATATTGTAGAAATAAAGTTTAAGGGTTCGAGGAAAGAGTTTTACCGTAATGTAGATAATATATACTTTGAAGCTGGCGAACTGGTGGCGGTAGAAACCGCTACTGGCGGTTACGATATTGGCCATGTTTCGTTAACGGGCGAGTTGGTGCGTATGCAGATGAAAAAACGTCGTACCAATGAAGAAAAAATAGAACTAAAAGTATACCGAAAAGCAAGCCCTAGCGATGTTGAAAAATGGAAATTAGCAAAGGAAACCGAATCGGCAACGATGCACAAGGCCCGTACCATTGCTATTGAGCTAGGCTTAGCCATGAAACTTAGCGATGTAGATTACCAGGGCGATAAATCCAAAGCTACTTTTTACTACACCGCCGAAGGTAGGGTTGATTTTAGAGAGCTAATAAAACGCCTAGCCGATTCGTTTAAAGTACGAATAGAAATGCGCCAAATAGGTATGCGCCAAGAAGCTAGCCGCTTAGGCGGTATAGGCTCTTGCGGGCGAGAGTTATGCTGTAGTACCTGGTTAACCGATTTTAAAACCGTATCTACCGCCGCAGCTAGGTACCAAAACTTATCGTTAAACACCCTAAAGCTTGCTGGCCAATGTGGTAAATTAAAATGTTGCTTAAATTTTGAGCTCGACTCGTATATGGATGCCCTAAAACATATACCCGATAATGCCGACCGCCTTAAAACCGTACGTGGCGATGCAAGATTACAAAAAACCGATATTTTTAAAAAAATAATGTGGTATGTATATCCTGGCGAAGAAAACACCTGGATTCCCTTAGAAATAAAAAGGGTAAAAGAAATACAAGAACTAAATAAAAAAGGCGAAAAACCCGATGATTTAAAAGACTTGGCCCAACAAGTTGCCGAAACAAAGTTAGTAAGCAAGGTATTTGATTACGAAAACGTAGTAGGGCAAGATAGCTTAACCAGGCTAGACGAAAAAGCCCGAAAAAAGAAAAAAAGTAAACAAAAAACTAAAAACCGTAATGTTGCCGAAGCTGCCACAAATACTACAACAAAACCTTTGGTAAAACCTAAAACAAATACCGACCCTAAACCCGCAATTAGCAATAATACAACTCAAAAAAAACGCTCAAATAACCGTAATAAAAATCGTAATAAACCACCCCAAACACCATCTGTATAAATGAAAATTAAATTTACGTTTTGGAGTTTATGCCTTTTAGTGGTTGCTTTACAAAGCTGTACCAATAATGCTTTAACCGATGTTTTTACAAGCATACCCAACCAACATTGGACCTATGCCCAACCCTGCAAAAGCAACCTCGAAATCATAGATATACATAAAAAATACAATATACTTATTAACTTACGCCATACCGACGATTATAGGTATAGCAATATTTGGTTTAAAATAAGCATTATACAGCCTAATAAACACAAAAAAACCGAACGTATAGCATTTTCAATCGCCTCGCCCGATGGTACATGGCTGGGCAATACCAGTGGCAGTTTATTTACTTACCAATTACCTTATAAACTAAATTATAACTTCGCCGCAAAAGGAAAATATACCATTGTGGTAGAACAAAACATGCGTGATAACCCACTTAATGGCATAAATGATGTAGGCATAAGGGTTGAAGAGGTTGAGGAAAAGTAAACTTTAAAGGTATAATTTTTAATTTGCCAACCACCCGTACACGCTATGTGCCACCCTTTCCGATGCACCAGCTTTGCCCATTAAGCTAGCTAGCCTGGTGTAATTATCAAGCATAGTTTGCCTTTTGTTACCTAGTATATGGCTTAACTCTGTTTTTAATAGTGTTGTATTGCAGTTGTTTTGCAGCAGTTCTTTTACTATTTCTTTATCCATAATTAGATTTACTAGGCTTATAAACTTAATTTTTACCAGCAAACGGGCAATGGCAATGCTTATGATATTACCTTTGTATAGTACTACCTGGGGCACTTTAAATAAAGCGGTTTCAAGCGTTGCGGTACCCGAAGTTACTAATGCGGCATGGGCATTGTTTAGTAAATCGTAGGTTTGATTAAATACAACTGGAATATTTTTATGGCCAACATAAGGCAAATAAAAATCGATACTAAACGATGGGGCACCTGCTATTACAAACTGGTATTGAGTAAATTGGCTTGTAACAGATAACATTACAGGCAAAATATAATCAATTTCTTGTTTACGGCTACCTGGCAATAGGGCGATAATTTTTTTTGTACTTAATTGATTATCGGCATTAAAGTTAGAGTTTGGATAAAAATTGTTCATAGCATCTAACAAAGGATTGCCTACATAGGTTACCTGCATGCCCCAATTTTTGTAAAAATCTACTTCAAAAGGTAAAATGCAAAACAGTTTATCTACATCTCGCTTAATTTTTAAAACCCTTTTTGAGTTCCAAGCCCACACTTTTGGCGAAATGTAGTAACATACTTTTAGCTTGTTTTTTTTGGCAAACTTGGCAATTTTAAGGTTAAAGCCGGGGAAATCAATTAGTATCAATACATCGGGCTGATAAGCTAATATATCGGCTTTGCAGTTTTTAATGTTTTTAAGAATAATGTTTAGGTTAAACAGCACTTCTAAAAAACCCATATACGCCATTTCGGCGTAGTGTTTTACCAACGTACCCCCTTCGGTTTGCATTAAGTGGCCGCCGAAATATCTAAAATCGGCTTTAGGGTCTATGTCTTTAAAAGTTTTTATCAGGTTGGCACCGTGTAAATCGCCCGAGGCTTCGCCGGCTACCAAATAATACTTCACCCTTTTTGTACTTTATAGTAAAAAAATAGCAAAGCACATACAAACGTTGCCGAAATTATTCCTTTGGCACTTGCTTCCATTTCTTTTTTATAGGCTAGCTTTAATAACCATAAATTAATAGCTACACAACCAATATATAATAAATCGGCTTTACCTAAAAAGGTAAAATTACGTTTTAGCAGCTGCACAATTAAAAATCCTAAAGCAGGTAAAACCAAACCTAGGGCAAGCCCTATCCAAACATTATCTTTTTTAAACATTAAAATCCCAATCGTTTAAAGTGTTAATGGCGTGGTGCGCCGTCATATCAAATTGCACCGGCACCACCGATGCGTAATGGTTGTTTAAAGCCCACACATCGGCATCTTCGCCTTTATCGTTCAACTGAAAAACGCCTGTAAGCCAGTAATAGTTTCGTTTGTAGGGGTCTTGCCTTTCGTCGAACTCTTCGGCCCATTTGGCATTGGCTTGGCGGCATATTTTTATACCTTTTATAGGTTGGCTATTGTTAGGGAAATTTACATTTAACAGTACGCCTATTGGCAGGCCTTTTTGCATTACTTGCTGACATATAGCTTTAATGTATTTTTTACAAGCCTCAAAATCAGCATCCCAAGTATAATCATCCATCGAAAAACCCAACGATGGGATGCCCTCAATACAGCCTTCAACCGCTGCCGACATGGTGCCCGAGTATATTACATTTATAGAATTATTAAGTCCATGGTTAATACCCGATACACATAAATTGGGCTTTTTACCTTTAAAAATTTTGTTTACTGCCAGCTTTACACAATCAACAGGGGTGCCACTGCTTTTATACATTTCAACGCCTTCGTATAAGTTTACTTTATCTAACCTAAGCGGTTTGCCAATGGTTATGGCATGCCCCATACCTGATTGTGGGCTATCAGGAGCCACTACTGTAACATTACCTAGCTGTTGCATTACCTCTATTAAAGCTTTAATGCCTGGGGCGGTAATGCCATCGTCGTTTACTACCAATATAGTGGGTTTGTTATTTTTCATTTAAGATATGTTTAATATTATTTAATATGATTTGCAAAAGTACAAAAAACCGAAGGTTAAAGATGAATAAATTTTTTAGGTGAAACGGAGGTGCTTCACTACATTATAGATGCAAGTGGTATTACACACTCCAAATATTTTTTTGTTGTAAATTAATTTTGTTGCCAAAAAATATGCGGGTACTGTTTTCAAACGATGTTGTTTTATCAGAAACAAAAAACTGGTGTTTAGCTACTTTGGTATCGCTTAGTAAATTTTTTTCGAGCAACTGTTGCTTTACATTAAGTGCCATAATTTGTGCCGTATTTAAAATATCAATTTTACCATTATAAAATTGCCTGATTTCATTTTGTATTAACGGGTAATGGGTGCATGCCAGCACAATAGCTTCAATATTTTTAAGCTTGGGCGATGATAGGTAGGTATTAATAATTGTTTTACTGATGTTATTTTCGAAAAAACCTTCTTCAATCATAGGGGCAAGTAAGGGTGTAGCCATTGCCTTAACGTTTAAATGGGGCAAAGCCGAGGCAAGTTTTGATTGATAAACGCCCGATTTTATTGTAGCTTTAGTACCTATTACTCCAATACTTTTATATTGGCCTTGCTGGGTAATATAATTTACAACAGGGTCTATCACGTTTAATATAGGTAGGTTATAGCCCAAAAAATCTTTTACATCTTTGTAGCCTAGCGATGAGGCAGTATTGCAAGCAATTATTATAGCTTTACACTCTAAAAGTTGTAAAAATTTAGCTATTTTAAGGCTATAATATTTTATGGCTTCGGCCGATTTATCGCCGTAAGGCATGTGAGCCGTATCGCCAAAATATATTAGTGTTTCGTGGGGCAGTGCTTCGCGTATGGCATTGGCTACGGTTAAGCCCCCAATACCGGAATCAAAAATACCAATGGGTTTATTTTTTAAAATCATACGGAAACAAAAATGCGAAGCAAGTTTTTAACTATACCTCGCATAAAACTAATAAATAATATTATTTTTTAACAATCCCTAATTTAGCTTTTACATCAGCTAGTATGTTTACACCGCCTTCGTAGTAAATGGCTGCTTGTTGCGATACATCAATTACGTAAGCTAAGCCTTTTTCTTTAGCTACTGCTTTTACAGCTTCCTCGGCTTTTTTTAATATGGGGTCGTACAGTTCGCCACGTTTTTTTTCGAAGTCTTGTGTGGCTTTTTGTTGAAACTCTTGTATGCGTTTTTCTAAATCTTGTATTTCTTTAACTTTAGCCTCTTTTAAAGCGTCGCTCATGGTTTTTTCTTTTGCCTGAAAATCGGCCACTTTACTTTGATACTCGGTGTACATGGTTTTGCCATCGGTATCTAAAGTGCCTTTGTATACCTCTAGTTGCTTGTCGGCTACGGCAATTTCGGGCATTGCTTTTATTAGCTCGGCCGAGTTGATGTGTGCTATTTTTTGTTGTGCTTTTACAGCACTAATGCTTAACAATAAAGCGGCTGATACTAAAGTGGTTTTTAATAAATTTTTCATTTTTTTGTTTCTATTGTTTTTTTATTGTTAATATTATTTATTTGTTTTTTAAGATTTTTATCTAGCACTGCCAGTTTTGTAGCCTAGCTTGGTAATAATATCGTTGCTTTTATCGTAGGTGTTTCTTCCAAATAATAAAGTAACGCCAGCGCTTTTATCAAAAATCATATCTAAATCTTCGGTTTCGGCATATTCTTTTATTGCTGCTGCAACCTTATCTTGTATAGGTTTAATAAGTTTAACCCTTTCTTTAAACAAATCGCCTTCGTAGCCAAATTTAAGTTTTTGAAAATCTTTGGCGGCTTTTTCTTTATCTATTATTTCGTTTTCGCGGCGTTTTTTCATTTCAGCCGATAGCAACACTTGGTCGGCTTGGTAGGTTTGATACATTTTTTCGATCTCACGAAACTTGGTATCTATTTCTTTTTGCCACACGCTCGATTGGTTATCTAATTGTTTTTGTGCCGATTTGTAATCTGGGATATGTTTTAAAATAAACTCCGAATCTACATAAGCTAATCGTTGCGCTTTAGCATAAAAATGGCAAGTTAAAATAAAAAATAAAGCTAAAGTTAAATTTTTCATGTTTTTAAATTTTTATTTGGTTAAAAATAATTTATCTGACCATTAATAGCTAAAAAGGTTTAATTAAAGCCACCCATTTGCTGTGCTATACTAAATGTGAATGATTGTTTACCACCGTCTTGTAAACCCGTTATAGGGTCAAAAGCGTGGCCATAATCCAAACCTAGCAAGCCAAAAATAGGTAAAAATATTCGAGCACCTACGCCTACCGAACGGCGAACATTAAAAGGATTGAAACTGCTAAACCTATTCCAGGTGTTACCGCCCTCGGCAAAACCCAATACAAATACTGTTGCCGATTGGCTTAGTGAAATAGGGTAGCGCATTTCGAGCATATATTTTGTAAAAATAGGGCTACCAGAATTGGTAGCTATGCCTTCGGATGCTACAGCATTATTGGCGTAGCCACGCATGGCTATTACTTCGGAGCCCTGTAAAAAATCGAAACCTTGCATACCATCGCCCCCAAGCTTAAACCTACCAAACGGCGCTTGCCCTACTTGCCGGTTATAAAAACCAATAAATCCAAATTGTGCTTGTGCTTTTAATATTAGCTTGCCATATATTTTTTGGAAAAATTGAGATTCGAATTTCCATTTATGATATTCGGAAAACTGGTAACGCTGCGAGGTGGTTAAGTTATCATAATTTTTGCCGTTTAATAGCGAGTAGGGTGGGGTGGCTTGTACAGTAAATTTTAAATTAGAGCCCGAGGTAGGAAATATAGGGGCATCAACTGAGTTGCGGCTTAAAACTTGGCTGATACTTAAATCGTACGAATCGCCGTTGGTAAACAAAAATCCGCTGTAATTTCGTAGTTTATATTGCTGTAAATTGGCGGCATAATCAACCCTAAAATAATCGTCTGGAAATTTAAGTTGCTTACCTAAACTAAACGTAATACCGTTTAGCCTAATTTTTTGTTGGTTAATATCGCTGTTAGGCCTGCCATTACTTTGCAATGATGTAAAGGCACTTATACCAAAGTAAACAGGTTTTTTACCGCCAAACCAAGGTTCCGAAAACGAAAAACTATACGATTGATAAAACTTTCCATTGGTTTGCCCTCTAATACTTAGTTTTTGCCCATCGCCTTTGGGTAGTGGTTTATAGGCTTTGGCATTAAAAATATTTTTTGCCGAAAAATTATTAAACGTTAAACCTAAAGTACCTACAATACGGCCACCGCCAAATCCACCAGAAAGTTCTACTTGGTCTGATGGTTTTTCTACTACAGTATATTGTATATCTACTGTTCCGTCGGCAGGGTTGGGTATGGGTTTCATATCCATTTTTTGTTCGTCGAAATTACCTAATTGTACAATTTGCCTTTGTGAGCGTATAAGTGCTTCTTTCGAAAATTTTTGCCCAGGTTTGGTACGTATTTCTCTTAGTATTACTTTATCGTTGGTAAGTTCGTTTCCTTTAATAATTATTTTGTTGATGGTGTATTGTGGCCCTTCAGATAAGCGTACTTCAATATCAATGGTATCTTTATAAATGCGGGTTTGTATAGGGTCGATATTAAAGGTAAGATAGCCATCGTTTAAGTAAAGCGATGAAACATCGTCGTTTGATGGGCTGCTACGTAGGCGTTTTTCTAGTTTTTCTTCGCTAAATACTTCGCCTTTATCAATACGAAGTATTTGTTTTAGTATATCGCTGCTATATTTTGCATTGCCAGCAAAGGTTATGTTACCAAAATAGTATATGGGGCCTTCATGTATTTTTAAATCTATGGCTACGGTATTTTTATCATGCTTATATACCGAATCTGAAAGTATTTCGGCTTCGCGGTAGCCTTTTGCCCTCATCTTAGCAATCATGGTTGCTTTGTCTTCTTCGTATTTTTCTTTTAAAAATTTGCCCGATCCAAACACTTTATAAAATGCTTTTTGTTTCGTTTTTTTAAGATACTTTTTAAGTTTAGCATCTGTAAATATGGTGTTTCCTTCGATATTAATGGCGTGTACCTTTACTTTTCGGTGTTTATTTACAGTTATGGCTACTATACGGCTGTTTACATCTGAAGTATCGTTGCTTATGGCTACATCAACCGAGGTGTTTAAATAGCCTTTATCTACAAAATGTTTTTTAATAACGGTATTTATAGTGTTGTTTAAATTTTCGTTTACAATTTTTCCTTTTTGGTTATTTAGTTTTTCTCTAATATCGGTGGTTTCGCTTTTGCTAAGTCCTTTAATATCAATACGCCCTACTCTTGGCCTTTCGGCTAGGTTTAAATCAAAAAAAATGGTGTCTTGTTTAATACTGGCAATTACTAATTCTACATTGTCGAATAATTTTTGTGCCCACAAGTTTTTTACTGCATTTGAGGTGGCATCGCTTGGTACAGTAATGGTTTCGCCTACTGTGAGTTTTGATAGGGTTATCAATACCGATTTATCCAAATAAACTACTCCGTTTACATTTATGCCGCCTATAATATATTGTTTAGGGTTTAAATAAGCCGAACTATCGGTAGAGGTTTGGCTAGTATTTCTTGAGCGTAAAGAAGGTGCTTGTGCAAAACTTGTTACCGCAAAACCAAGTATAAGTAGTATAAAAAAGTATTTATTCATGTATTTTATGAGGTGCTAAAATAGCGGTAAACTTTGTTAATTTTTGTTAATTAAAATTTTAGGTAAGCTGTTCGCTAGTAAGTCCAAATCGGCGTTCGCGTTTTTGAAAGTTATAAATGGCTTCAAATAAGTCGTTCCGCCTAAAATCGGGCCAAAGTTTAGGAGTAAAATATAGTTCGGCGTAGGCAATTTCCCATAATAAATAATTGCTTACCCGGTGTTCGCCACTGGTGCGTATCAATAGTTCGGGGTCGGGCAGGTTATGGGTATTTAAATGATGGCTAAAAAGTGTTTCGTTTATTTCGGCAGGTTGTAATTGTCCGTTTTTTACTTTTTGGGCAATGTTTTTGGTAGCTTGGGTTATATCCCATCGGGCACTATAACTTAAAGCTAGGGTTAGGGTAAGCCGATAGTTATGTGCGGTTTTTTGCATTGCTTCGTTTAATTCGCGTTTACAATTTGTAGGCAAGGCATCCATATTTCCTATTACGTTTAGCCTTACATTGTTGTTTATTAATGTTTGGGTTTCTTTGTGTATGGTTGATATAAGTATTTCCATAATGGCGGCCACTTCAAGCTTGGGGCGGTTCCAGTTTTCGGTCGAAAATGCGTAAAGGGTTACATATTCGATACCTATTTCGGTGGCTCCTTCTATAACATCTTTTACCGATATTATTCCGTTTTTATGGCCAAATACCCTAAGTTTTCCTTTTTCTTTTGCCCATCGGCCGTTACCATCCATTACAATAGCAATGTGCTTGGGTAGTTTTGATAGGTTTATCTGCTCCTTAAAATCCATTAATATGTAAAAAAATGCTTTAAAACGAATAACATTTTTGGCTTACAAAGGTATAAGATAAGGTTATACCAGCAAATAGATAGGTGTCGTTTTTTCTAAAATCGCCTCGTTGGCTACCTGGGCTTGCTGAAGAGTTTATTGATCGGTCGGATAATGCCATTCTTAACGGTGTAAAATTGGCTAGTTCATTGGTGTTTGGGTAGTAACCGCTTACATCATCAATATAATCGGTAAATGCTTTGCGGTAGCCAAATTCGCCAATAATATTTAAGTTTTTGGTTAAGTTACATTTAACACCTAGGCCAAATGGTATGGCTAGGGCCGATGTTCGGTAATTTGCCTCTTGCCCTTCGGTACGGTAATTTTTAAGTTCGTAGGTAGTGTTATTGATAGTGGTTTTGGGGTTAAAAGTAAAGCCAGATAGGCCTGTAAATAAAAAAGGTGTTATTCGTTTTTTACCAAAAAGCCTTCCATAATCAAAAAAGTTAAATTCTACTTGTAGGCTTGCTTCGGTAATTGGGGTGTTAAAACTTAGGTTGCGTTCTTTTTCGATTGGGTTGTTTGATTTCGACATATCGGCACCTATTTGGCCTGATAATACCGAAAGTTTTACCGACCAGTAGCCATCTATGTTGTTTTTTATCATCCCACCAAAAGCCAAATGGCTAATTTTTAAATAATTGTTTTGATTAAGGTCGCCTATGTACCCCATGCTACCGCTAGTAAAGCCTACCTCCCATATTTGGGCTTGGCTTGTAACGCCAATAAAAATAAAAAGTAAGGTGATGATTTTTGATTTCATTAATTTTAATAGTTTCTGGTATCAATGCCCCAAAGTAATTTGTTTCTTAACGTTGATAAGTAGCTTTCATTGTTTAGCCGGATAAGATTGATGTTAAACGAGGCTCGTTTTATTTGTAATTTAATGGTGTTATCTACAACTTCGGTTCGCGAATCGCAACTTACCAAATATTTGGCACTTCGCCCTTCTATTTCGAAAGTTAATATGCTGGCATCGCTTAGCACTACTGGCCGCACATTTAGGTTGTGGGGCGATATGGGTGTAATAATAAAGTTTCCTGAACGAGGAAAAACGATGGGGCCACCACAACTCATTGAATAGGCTGTTGAACCAGTGGGTGTTGCTACTATCAACCCATCGGCCCAATAGGAGTTTAAAAATTCGCCATCTTGGTAACAGTGGATAAGCATCATGGCCGAAGTATCGCGTTTATGTATAGTAAAATCGTTGAGTGCAAAATTAAAGTTTTCGAAAAGTGTTTGGTTGGCATTTATTTCGAGCATGGTGCGTACATCGAGGGTAAATTGGCTGTTTAATATCCCATTAATGGCTCGCTTTATACCTTCTTTATTGATACTGGCTAAAAAACCTAATCGGCCAAAGTTAATGCCTATGATGGGTATGCCCGTATCTTTTACCAAGGTTACAGTATCAAGCATGGTACCATCGCCGCCAAGGCTTACCAATATATGTAGCCTGTTTTTTAAATTTTCTTGTGATGTAAACGTGGTAAACTGTTGGGGTAAAAATAATTTATCGGATATAAAGGTGCAAAATTTATCATATACCAATATTTCGGCATTACCTTCTATCAAACAATCAAAAACTTGTTGTACATAAGGTAAAACGGTGTTGTTAAAATCTCGTCCGTAAATGCCAATTTTCATGCGGTTGCGGTTTTAAAAACTTAGGTAATTCATTAACGATTGGTACCTATCGGCAAGGTTGTTGTAATTATTTTGATGGTTAAAGGCTTTTTTAACATCAATTTTGTGTTGATTTAACGCCGCTAATATTTGACTAATATCGGTTTTGTTTATTTTAAGGGTAATTTCTACCTGTGTTGATAGAGGTAAATATCGGGTAGAGGCACTTAAAATTTTGCTATCTTGGGATTCAATAATTTGGGCAATAAAGGCTAGTGAATTATCATTTGCATTAAGCTCAAGTACTATGATTGCGCCTTTTTCGGGTAACGATAGTAGGCTTGCAATGTTTTCTAACAAGGTGTTTAAGCTTATTAAACCAAGGTATTTATGTGTGTCGTTTAATACAGGTACGAGCGATAATTGTAGTTCGTACACGGTTTTTATTACATCGTAAATGTGTTGCTGTTGGTACACAAAATGGGTGTAATTGGGCTTTATAAGGGTTTCTAATAAAGTATCTTTGGCGCTTATTTTAATTAAATCGTCGTCGGATATTAAGCCCAAAAAGGTTAAATCCGAACTTACCATGGGCAATTGATTTACCTTAAAATCTAGCATAAGTACCCCTGCGCTTGCCACAGTATCGGTGGGTTTTAAGGGTGGTATATGGTTAGAAATAAGGTTTAAGGCAATCATATGTTTATAATTTATCCAAAAACTTGCGTAATATTTTATTAAATTCTTCGGGTTGTTCCATCATTGGGGCGTGGCCACATTTATCTATCCAAGCTAACTGGGCATTGGGCAATAAAGCTTCAAATTCTTCGGCTACTTCGGGTGGGGTTATTTTATCGTTTTTGCCCCATATTAGCATTACAGGCACTTTTATATGGTGTAAATCTTTCGACATGTTGTGCCTTATGGCCGATTTTGCCATGGCCAATATCCTTATTACTTTATTTCGATCGTTTACCGTTTGGTACACTTCATCTACCAATTCTTTGGTGGCTACTTCGGGGTTATAAAAAGTATATTCTACTTTTTCTTTTATAAAATCGTAATTTTCGCGTTTAGGAAACGAGCCTCCAAAGGCGTTTTCGTATAAGCCCGAACTGCCAGTTAATACCAAACTTTTTACATATTCGGGGTGCGAGGTTACATATATTAAGCCCACATGCCCTCCCAGCGAATTGCCCAAAACGGTAACTTGGCTATATTGCTTAAACTTTACAAATTTATGCACAAACTTAGCCAAACTTTTTACGCCAGTAGTTAAAAGTGGTAAATCGTATATAGGTAAAATAGGAATTACCACAGTGTAACTGCCTTTAAACTCGTTTATTACTTTATCCCAATTGCTTAATGTACCCATTAAGCCATGCAGCAACAATAAAGTTGGCCCTTTGCCTTCTTCGATATATCTAAATCCGTTTTCTTCTTTAATTTCCAATTCCATATAGAATAAATTGCAAATTATGCTTTTTATGGTAAATAATATTATTTAGTGCCAAATTAATGTAAAAATAGGATGTGGCTAAAAAAAACTAAGTTGTAAATTTATTTCAAAATGGCTTTTATTGCTTCGGATATTGTTTTACCATCGGCCTTGCCTGCCATTTGTACATTGGCAGCTGCCATTACTTTGCCCATTTCTTTTATCGAAGTAATGTTTAGGTTTTGTATTATTTGAGTAATGGCAAGTTTAATTTCTTTGGGCGATAATTGTTGTGGTAAATATTGTTCTATTACTTCGGCTTCATCAGTTTCTATTTGGTAAAGGTCGGGCCGATTTTGGGTTTGATAAATTTCGGCCGATTCTTTTCGTTGTTTTATTAATTTTTGCAACACTTTAATTTCGGTTTCTTCTGATAAAATTTCAGTAGCTCCTTTTTCGGTTTTAGCAATCAATAGTGCCGATTTAATGGCCCTTAAAGCCCTTAATGCAACTTCTTGCTTGTTCAGCATAGCTGTTTTTATGGCGGTATTTACGGTGGTTTCTAACGACATGGTTTTTTGTATCGAATAATTTGTGGGTTAAAATTAATAATTTTTATGCCAATACGTAGCCTATAATTGAGCCCCCAAAGCATAATTACTATATACTTTGTACCCTTAGGTAGCACCTTAAATTAAAATTGTTTTTGGCATACGTTTTGGCAGTTGCTATGGTAGCTAATTATTCGAAATATAAGCTAAACTGAAAATTTCGTAAATACATTTTTTCGATGGGGTTTGCATAAGGCGTATAATCGCTTCTTAGCACACTGTTTATCGAGTTGCTTATTTTTATTTCGGGCGAAAGTTTAAAAAACTCGAAATACAAATCGAAACCTATACCTGCTTCGTACGAAAGTATGTTTTTATTGTTTTTTAAAAACTTAAATTCGGCACCAAGGATATTGTCGTCTTCTTTTTTGCGTGAGGCAATATTGGTGCCATATTTTATCCCACCTAAAATATAGGCCCTAAAATTATTTCGTCGTTCGGATTTTAGTTTAATACCTACCGGAAATTCCATCATTACGGCCGATACCACACGGCGGGTATATCCATCGGGCGATACTAGGCCTGGCTGGTCGAATGTTTTGGCGTTTTTAAATTCGTAATCCACTACTCTATCGGTAAAGGCTAGGGTGGGCGTAAACCTAAAATCTACATTTTTGGTAATAAAAGCATTGGCTACAAAGCCAATACCAAAACCAGGGTTAGGTATCGAACGTATGCTTTTTACTTCGCCTGTTGTGCTGGTAAATCCTTTTTCGGGGTCTAAAAAAGCACTCTGCCAGTTATTATTACGTACTATTTTATACTCGGATGAGATGTATTGAAACGTAAAGCCAAAGTGTATATCTTCATCATCAACACCGCCACCAAAGTTACCTTGTGCTAATAGGCTGCCCGATAGCATAACAAAAGTGGTTGAGAGTAAAATTTTTAATTTAATCATTTGATGCCTGTATAAATGGAACAAATGCCAAACGCTAAAGGTGTACATTTGGTATCATTAAACCCTGCATTTTTCATTATTAACAAAAAATTATCGCCATCGGGGAAAGCCTCTACCGATGCAGGCAAATAAGTATAAGCACCATTATCTTTCGAAAAAAGTTTACCTATGGCTGGTGTAATGTGCTTAAAATAAAATGTATACAATTGTTTTACAGGAAAAACTTTGGGTTTGCTAAATTCTAAAACTACCAGCTTGCCTCCTGTTTTTAAAACCCTATGTATATCGCTAAGCCCTTTTAGTAAATTATCAAAATTGCGTACACCGTAGGCTACGGTTGCAGCATCAAAAGTATTGTTGGCAAATGCTAAATTTTCCGAGTCGCCTAATTGTACCTCAAAAATCGATGATTTTTGCCTTTCGATAATTTTTTTATCGGCCACAGCCAGCATCCCAGCCGAAATATCAACGCCCATAATTTTTTCGGGTTTTAATATTTTTATTGCTTCAAAAGCAAAATCGCCGGTGCCGGTGGCTATATCTAAAATATATTTGGGTTTATCTTTTAATAGCTGTTTGATGGCTTTTTTGCGCCAAATAATATCAATACCTAAAGATAAAAAATGATTTAAAAAATCGTACGTAGCCGATATATTGTTAAACATGGTGGCTACCTGCTTGGTTTTACTATCGGTAGTGTTTTGGTAAGGAGTAATTTTTTGTATCATTCGGATGCAAATATAATTATTTGCAAGTAGTTAGCAATTTAATATACAGTTTGCTAAAAAGATGTATCGATAGATTATTTTTTAAATTTCTGGTAAAGCAAATACAACACACCCAATATACCCATTAAAATAAAAGGATATACCAACACATCGGGGTATTGGGTATAAAAAGTAAGTGTAGTATTTAGGTTAATGGTTTGATTAATGGCTGCCGGCTGCCACCACTGGCTTTGTTGCACTATATCGCCCCGCTGGTTTACAGTTGCCGATATGCCCGTATTGGCCGACCGTACCACCCACCTTCGGTTTTCAATAGCTCTTAGTTTTGCATATTCGAGGTGTTGGTTTTTGCCTGGCGTATTTCCCCACCAAGCATCGTTGGTAATAATGGCAATAAACTGCCCTCCTTGCTGTATATACTGTGCTACCCAATTTCCCCAGATAGATTCGTAACATATTACTGGCGATGCCGCAATACCACTTTGGCTGTATAAATTATTGGGGCTTTGCTGGTAACCATAGCCACCGGTGGTGCCGCCAAATTTTTCGAAAACGGGTTTTAAAAAATATAAAACGGTGGTAAAAGGCATTTTTTCGACTCCGGGTACCAGTTTCGACTTATGGTAAAACTGAAGTTTTTCGCTGTTTTCGATGGCTACTGCCGCATTAAAAGTATCGTAATACACTTTATTATTTTTATCGTACGTAGCCGATGGGGTTTGTGGGCCAGTGTAGGTTAAAAAAGTTTCGGCTCCGGTAATTAAGGTAGCGTTTTTAAAGGGCTTTAAAAATGTTTTTACGGTGCTATAATTGGCCGTGTTTCTAAAATCTTGTTCGTGTGTTAAACCTGTTAATGCGGTTTCGGGCCAAATAAAAAATTCGGTATTTTTTTTCGCTTTTTGCTGGCTTAGTGTTATTAATGTATCAAGCTGTTGCTGTGCGGTTAAGCCACCGTATTTTAAATAGGGGTTTATATTGGGTTGTACAATTATTACGTTGCTTGGGTTTATTTCCTCGCTGTAATTATGGTACATTAGTAACGATGTACCTATGGGTATGGCAAGCCATAATACCCATACAATTATTAATTTTTGTTTTATATTTTTAGCTGTAATGGTTTTATTAGGCAATAGTTTGTAAAACCTAAAAACTAAAATATTGCTTACCCAAACCCATAAGGTACCACCATAAACACCTGTATAGCTGTACCATTGCACCCATTGGTGGTTGCTTGCAAAGCCGTTACCTAAGGTCATCCAAGGAAACTTTAAATCCCAACTTTGGTGTAAATATTCGTAACACACCCAAAAACCAATCAATAAAATATCGGCCATTATTGGCTTAGTTATTGCCCTAGTTTTATGATACAAAACAAAGCAAAGTGCCATTAATAGTGCGGCTAAACCAAACGGAATTAATGCCAAAATACAGGCAATAGCTGTGGGCATTACCGCATTTAACGAATTAAAAACCCAATAAATAGATGCGGTGTTCCATAAAAAGCAAGTAAGTAAGGCGAGTAAAAAAACAGCTTTACCCTTTTTGGCTTTCGCCGATACTTGAACACGATGTACTGCCACCAACAAAGGAACAAATGCCACCAAAAGTAACAAAGAAACATAGGGCGTAGGTGGCCAAGCTAGCCACAATATACATGCCGATAAAAGCGATAAAAGTATGTTTTTTTTCATGTAAGCGTAAAGAGTTAAAAAAATGATTTGCAATACAATAGCCGATTTTTTATTAAAATCAACTATTTTTACTTACCAGCCACGCAAATAACAAATTCTCCTTTTAAAATATTGTTTTGATAATGTGAAATTATTTCTTCGATAGTTCCTCGAACATTTTCTTCAAATATTTTACTTAGCTCTCTTGCTACCGAAACTTGCCTATCGTTACCAAAATACACTTTAAACTCGTTTAAAGTTTTTAATAATCGGTGTGGCGATTCGTAAAAAATCATGGTTCGGGTTTCAGTTACCAATTCTTTCATGCGGGTTTGTCTCCCTTTTTTTACAGGTAAAAAGCCCTCAAAACAAAATCTATCATTAGCCAAGCCCGAGTTTACCAATGCTGGTACAAAGGCCGTTGCACCTGGCAAGCATTCGATGGTTAAGCCTGCATGTATTACTGCCCTTACCAATAAAAAACCTGGGTCGCTAATGGCAGGTGTACCGGCATCGGATATTAAAGCAATATTTTGCCCTTGGTTTAAAAACCGTACAATTTCGTTTACTGCCTTATGTTCGTTGTGTTGATGGTGGGCATACACCTTTTTATCAATGCCAAAATGTTTTAATAATGGTGCCGAAGTGCGGGTGTCTTCGGCCAATATCACATCCACTTCTTTTAAAATCCTTATAGCCCTAAAGGTGATGTCTTCTAAATTTCCTATAGGTGTGGGTACTAAAAATAGTTTTCCAGTTATCATGTATTTATGCGTTATCTTTTTTGATAAAATACCAATGGGTATTTATTATAATATTTGTATTTAGTATTTTGAAATAAATGTATAACTAAAAAATGGGTATTGCTATAAGATACAAGTTAGTTTATTGATACCAAAAAAAATTACAAACCCCACCTAAACAAAAAAAGCTACCAAACCTAAGTTTGGTAGCTTTTTTAAAATAAAATTATTCGATTATTCTACTACTAGTTTGCTTCTGGTAGTTGAAGCTGCACTTGTAATTTCGATAATATATACTCCTTTAGCTAAAGATGATGTGTTTACAGCACCTGCACCAGCTTTAGAAGCTACTTTTTTACCTGCTAAATCAAATATAGAAACTGATTTTACTTCGCTATTACCTGCAACAACGTTTACTACACCGCCAGTTGCTGGGTTAGGGAAAAAGGTTGGGGCTACATCAAAGCCTTTTGCTGAAGCTACTAAATCGTAAGCATTTGATGATCCATCGGTATCTGTTGAAGATAATTTATAGTAGTTAGTTCCTGGTAAAGGGTTTGCATCAACATGTGATTTAGCATCTTTACCCAAAGTAGCAATAGATACAAAGTTACCTGAAGCATCTTTTCTTAATACTGATATAGAAGCCACTTTATCGTTGCTTGTAAAATCCCAAGTTACTAGGTTACCCGCTGCAGTTGATTTTGCGTTTAATGCAGTAAGGGCTAAAGGAAGCACATTAAGCGTTTGAAAATAAGTGCTTTTTAATTTAACACCATCAAAAGAGCCTATACCGGCGTCATGTGCACTAACCAACCGCAGTTGAGTTATGCTACCAATAGAATTAAACCACGCAGTGTATTGGTAAGTTGGTTCTGAAAAATCGGCCATTGGGGCAGTAGCACCAAAATAATCGGCCCATACATCATATCTCACTACCGCATCACCAAACATGGTTGCATGTATTAGGTAGTAGTGTGGGGTAAATACAGATACAGTACCTTGTTGATCAGAGTTTGCACCTGTAAATGTATTATCTGGCCAAGCAGAACCAGTACCAATTAAGCCGTCATTTGTTTTACCGAAATATCCTTTTTCTCGGTTACTAGCATCGCTATTAAAAAAAGAGAATCCACCATATTGTACATCACTAGTACCTGTTACATGGTAGTTAAAACCTGCCCAAAACGAAGTACCCGCTTCGTTAATTACTGGGTTGGTAAATAACCTGTGTCTGCCTGCAGTCCATCCTCCTTTAAATTCGGCATGGTTACCAACGGTATTAACACCAATATTGCCTGCTACTACTTGGGCGGTTAGAGGGTCATTATCTACTACTGGGGCTAATTCACCTTTTTTCCAAGCACCATCCCAACCTGTACCACCATTTAGGCCAGCCAATGCACCAGCTGGGTATTCAAAATTTTCTACAGCATCTACCTGGGCATTTGCTGTTAAAGTTACTACCGAGAAACAAAGCCCAGCAGCTAATTTTAGTAAATTTGTTTTCATTTTTTTGTTCTTTTTAAGTTAATTAAATAATTGAGTTTATAAAATTTTACTGCTGTATTAGGTACTAAAACTTAGGCAGAATAAATAATATAGTTTATAAATTTATTGGTATGTAAAAGTATGTAAGCTGTTACTTTAAAATATATGCTTTGTTGGCAAATTATTGTATTATTTTACCTATTTGTTTTATTTTTATTTAAATTTTTTGGTATATAACCGGGCTATTTTTTTTCCTTGCGTAGCACCTTCTTCAACTGCTGCTTTGTAATGTATGCCGCCGTATATTCTGCTTATACTTACTTCGTTAGCTGCTTCTTTAATAGTATTAAAATGCCGTTTTAAGCCTAAATATTGTACTTCTGTAGTATCGGTAAAGGCTATATTATTGCCCCAAATAGCACTAAGTATGCCAGCGGCGGCCGATGATATTACACTGTGCCCACTAATGTATTCGGGGAAAGGTGGGGTTTGTAATATGGGGTTCCAGTTTCTATCAATGTTTTCTTGTATTACGGTAATGGGCCTTACGGTTTTACTTTTGTATTTTTCGGTCCAGCAGGTTATAAAACCATCGAACATGGCGGCCGCTGCCAAGGCGTAAACCTTGGCGGTAGTTATTTCGCTGGCTTTTTGTTGCTTGCTTAATATGGCTATAATACCCATCCAATGGCCGGGTGGGGTGGTTTTTTTGCTGGCGTAGGTTAAATGCCCATCATGCTGGGTAACAAATGCGTTATCGTCCCAGTAGCGGGCAATGGTATCTTGCGTAGGGCTGCTGTTTTTAACCGCATTATAGGTTTCTATGAGTTGTTTATAATACACACTTGTATTGGCTAGGCTATAAACCGGTGGTGGTGGTGGCGCAAATTGTGATGCCGAATCTAATAATAAGCATTTAATTTTAGGCCAGTTGGGTTCTACGGCATCAAAATAATCGGGTGGGGTAGGTTGCCAAATACCTGCTTGGGTATAAACGGTATATTTGGGCATGCCACGGGTAAGTTTGTAATTATCGACTTTGCTACGCAAAAGTATGGTGCCTGCAATGGTATCGCCAAAAGCTACCGAATTTTGATATACATTATCCAGCAAAGCATCTTTAAACTGGGCTAGTATTTTTTCTTCGGTTTGCTTTAAAGTGTCTTTAGAAAAAGTGAGTGCCTTGGCCACTTTAAAAAAAGCTTTTACGGCGGCAAGGTTATAATTACAATTTTTGGCATCGCTGGGCAGGGGCATAGGGGCAAAGCCTTTTAATTTAGCCGTTATAGATGGTGTATTTTTTGCTTTACCACGTAAGGCTTCGTAGTACGCCAAATTGCTGTATGCGTAAATACGGCTGGCTACAGGTGGGTTAAATATGTCATATACAATAACATCGGTAAGGCGGTGCTGGCAAATGTGTTGTAGGCTGTTAAAATCTATGTTTAACTTGCTTTGTTTTTTATGGTTGCAGGCTAAAAACGGCAACGCAAAAGCAAAGATAAAAAAGAAGGTTTTTGTTGTTTTTAACATTATTTTTAATTTAAAACTGTGCGTGTTTGCTGTTTGTTATTTACAATTTGTATGCTTTTTATATGATGGTTAAGCTGTATAAACCTTGCCGATTGTGATAAATACGATGTGCCGTAGTTAAATTCTTCTTTTCGTTTTTTGCCATTTTTTAGTGTGATGATGGCGTATTGGTCGTTATTGTTTAGGGTTATTATTTTACCCTTGTTTAGTTTATTGCTAAATGTTTTTAGTTTGCCACCATTTTGGGTAGCCATTAATACAGGTTTATTGTTTATTAAAGTACTTATTAATGCTTTGCCATTAGATGGGATAAATAAACCACTTTGTAATATAGATAGGGGCTTAAAATTACCTTTACCATCGCCTTTTAATAGCAAACCGTTCATGGCATCGTTTCGGCCTAGCATAGGTGCCATGCCATAATCGTTGCTATTAAGGGCAATATCTATATTGCCATCGCCATCAAAATCATTTACTACCATACCGTTTATGTTGCTAAGCTGTGCCTGCATGGGTAGGCGGTGGATTTGAAATTGCATATTGCCTTTGTTTTCGACCCATACGGTCGAAAAATTTTGAACACTTAGTTTTAATGCGCTTTTTAATTCGTCGGGGCTAAACACATCGGGCATGGTAGCTTTGGCATATAATGCGTAGTTAGGGAATTTGGTTTTTATATACGATAGTTCTCTAATTATCTCATCACGCCCAGCGGTGGGATACTCTAAAAACGAAGCGTGTGGTGCCGATGGTAGCCAGGTGCTAAATACTACATCGAAACTGCCATTATTATCAAAATCTTTGGCATAGGCATTTACAGGTTGCTGTGCCGATGCTTTGTAAAAACTGTTTTCTCCAAAGTTACCTACTACGTAATCCATATCGCCATCGTTATCTATATCGGCCGAAGAAATGCTATTGAACCAACCATTTTGGGTAGCAAAATCGGTTTCGATGGCCGAAAATTTGCCGCCAATATTTTTAAATATAGTAATGGGCATCCACTCGCCTACTACAATTAAATCTAGCAAGCCATCGTTATTGGCATCGGTCCAGGTGGCATCGCATACCAAGCCAAAATTTTGTAGGGTAGTAGCTACCTCATTGGTAACATCGGTAAATACAACTTTGCCATTGCTGCTATCGTTACGCAAAATAGTGCTATTTACAGGCATGGGGTAAACGCCAGGGCGTACACGGCCACCAATAAATAAGTCTAAATCACCATCTGCATCGTAATCGGCAGCTTTTACACAGCTTCTACTGGTGGTATTGGCAGGTATGGCAGTGGCTAATTCGGTAAAATTTGCTTTGCCATCGTTTATGTAAAATTTATCGGCATAATCTTTGGCATCAGGAAATTTTTCGTTGCTGCCACTGGCTACGTATATATCCATGTCGTTATCATTATCGGCATCAAAAAGACAAATGCCCATATCATCGCTTGTGCGGGTTTTTATTTCGGGTAAAATTGCTTTTGAGGTAAATTTTCCTGTGGTGTTTTGTATAAATAATTTAAGGTTGTTAGGAAACCCGCCGCCTACTAGTACATCAGGTAAGCCATCGCCGTTTACATCGGCGGAAACTAAAGATGGCCCTTGTTGTGATAGCTTGCGAGGTAATAAGCGCTGTACGTTAAAGTCAACAAATTCTGTTTCGGTGGCCGTAAAATTAAAGCCAATATTTTTGGTGATATCGGTAAACCAATTGTTTGTTGCTAAAATTGGGCTAGTTGCTGGCTGTACTTGTTGTGCTTGTTGTATATTAATAGTGATGGTTTTGTTTGTTGCCACATTAAATAATTTTTGTGTTTTAAAGCCAGGCCATTGCACCAATATCGAATCAATTAAGGTGGTTTTTCCTAATCCAAAATGAGCTATGTTTTCTACGCTTGATAAATATCCCCGGTAAGGGTTACATTCGTAAACCTGTTGTTGCCCATTATAATAAAGGTGTAATTTAGTACCTATACCATTAAGGTTGCTTGGGCTTCCGTTAAGTTTTATGCGTATGTAATTGCTGCCTGCTTGGTAGGTAGGCTGGCTATCGGTTTTGTTTTCATTAGTGGTATTTTCTAGTAGTGATGCTTCCATATTGGTGTTGTTAACTACTACATCAATATCGCCATCGTTATCAAAATCGGCATAAGCCATACCCGATGAAAAAGTGGGTGTTTGCCAGCCCCATTCTAATGTTTTATCGGTAAAGGTAGCATTGCCGTTGTTTTTATACATGTAGTTGGGTATTTTTAAAGATGGAATACGACTTAAAATTTCCTTTAAAGGGGTTTTGGCATTGGATAATTCGCGGTAGGCTATAAAGTCTAAATCGGTTACATCTTTAGGCAATCCATTTGTAATCATTAAATCTCTAAGTCCGTCGTTATCTACATCAACTAAAAGTGGTGCCCAGCTCCAATCGGTTTGTGCTATGCCACTAAAATAAGCAATATCGCTAAAAATAGGTGCGCCAATACTATCGTTGGCTAACATTCTATTGCCTTGATTTAGTTGTAGGCAGTTATGAATATTTTGTTGTGTGTAACCCATTTCGTCCATTTTTCTAACTACATTGTAGCTGTTAATGGTGTACATCATTTTTATACGGTAATTATCCTGTGGCGACATGTCTAACTCTACAATATCTACCAAGCCATCGTTGTTAATATCGGCAATATCGTTGCCCATAGCATTACGGCTGATATGTTTAAATGTGCTTGGTGCCTTGTTGGTAAAAGTGCCGTTGCGGTTATTGATATAGAGTAAGTTGTTCGACATGTAATCGTTGCTTACATAAATATCTTTGTAGCCATCGTTATTTATATCCACTATATTTATTCCTAAACCATAGCCTTCGGCAGTTATGCCCGCTTTTTTGCTTACATCGGTAAAAACGGGGTGTTTTAATTTGGCATCCCAGTTGTTTTGATACAACTTATCGGTTGATGGCCTTGTGCCATCATTTACTACTGGGCTAATTGTATTTACATCATCATTGTATAAGTTTACCAATAAATACACATCTAAATCGCCATCGTTATCGTAATCAAAAAAACTGGCCATGGTGGTACTGCTGGTATCGGCAAGGCCGTATTCTTCGGCCATTTCCTTAAATATGGGTTGGTTTTTATCGTTAGTTTTTTGATTAACGTATAATAAGTTTTTTTTGGGACCGCTTGATGCATGCCTTAAACAACTAATATAAATATCCATTAAGCCATCATTATTAATATCTACCACGCTTACGCCATTGCTCCATACATATTTGCGCAATACTCCCGCTTTTGCGGTAACATCTTCAAATTTAAAACCGCCTTTATTAAGGTACAAACTAGGGGGAACTCGGTTACCTGCAAAGTAAATATCGGGCAAGCCATCGTTATTAAAATCGCCAATGCCTACACCTGCACCATTGTATAGGTATTCGTTACGGATAATGTTAAAGTCTGCATCTTCTACTATTTGGTTGTTAAAATAAATACCGCTTTCACTAGCGGGTATTTCGCGGTACAATGGTTGTTCTTTTTTTTTACAGGAAACAAAAAATAAAGATAAGCAAAGGGTATAAAATATAAATTTCATGTCGAGGAGTTTGCTTTGTGTGGTTTATTAGCCGTCTAAAGTATAAAAAAACAATCAGTATCAAAAAAGATAATATAGTTTTTTTTGAAATTAATCGGTTTTAAAAGGCGATACAGGCAAACCATCAAGTGTTAATAAATTGCAGGTAGGATTATTTGCCCACGCATACCTTACCGCTGTGGGTTTAGCTATACTATTGGCCCATACTATAATTTGTTTGCCTTTTATTTTGGCTTTTGCCCATACAAATTTACCCATAGCCGAACGAATAGCAAAGCCTTTTAACGGTTGATTATTTTTACTTTTAAAGCCCTGGGTATTGGCCGAAAATGATAAGCATATACTATTTCCTTTTGTTTTTGAGGATTTGAAAATGGGCGTTATAAAGCTGTTATCATGCTTGTAGGCAATATCGAGTGCAGCCAATGCAAAACGCTGACCACAGGCTTGTTTGTTTTTAAAATGCACATCTTCATCAAGGCCTAAATCTATATTTACCACCATGGCCGTGTTGGGTAAACTTAGGGTTTGTAGCTGGGCGTTTCTTACTATTGCGGTATTACTTTTTTCGACAGGCATAGTGGTTTTTGCACCATAATTGGCCAGTTGCCCATAAATAAAGGGGAGCTTGGCTTGGTTAAGCTGGCTGCGCCAATTGTTTATTAATATAGGGAATAGGCTTTGGTAAAGTGGGGCATTTTTATCGTTGCTTTCGCCTTGGTACCAAATTATACCTTTTAAAGCATAAGGCAACAAGGGCGCAATTTTGGCATTGTAAATATAGGCTGGGCTGTTATATGGCTCGGCCCATAAAGGGGTTTGGGGTTCAATGTTTTGGTTAAATTTCCAATTACCTGCAAGGGTTATTTTAAACTTTTTGTTATTGCTTTGGGCAAATAAATCATTGGCTTTGCTATCAAAACCGCCCACGCCGTACCTTGCAAGCACCCTTATCGTTATTTGGTTGTTACCCGATTTTAAAATACTGTGGGGTACGGTATATTGTATCATGGGGTTTTGGTTTAGGCGTTCTACCTTTTGCCCGTTTACATAGCAAATGTTTTCGTTGCTAATTTCGCCAAAGGTTAAAATAAAATCTTTTTTTGTTTCCCTTGGGGGGATGTTTACCGTTTTACGAAACCAGCAATAACCGTAAAAATTGTTTATACCAACGCTTGTAAGTTTGGCAGGTAATATGATGGTTTGCCATGTACTGTCATCATAATTAGGGGCAAAAACTTTTTGGTTTATCCCGTTTTCCGAATATTTTAAAATAGAATCTCTTAGTGTATTGGTGGCATTAAATTTTTCGTAACCATTATCAAAATTTGTGGTATCGGCTATTTGTGTAGCCATTGCGCTGGCGTATTCGGGGTGTGTTTTTAGCATTTCGGTACTCATCCAGCTTTCTATTTTTGTACCTCCCCACGATGAGTGTATGATACCGATGGGGATGTTTAATTTTTTTTGCAAATCTTGGGCAAAAAAATAGGCTAGGGCCGAAAACTGTGGCGATGTTTTCGGGTTACTTTCTACCCATTCGCCACCGCTTACATCGGGCTGTGGCTTATTATTCAAATCATCGGCAACGGTAAAAAAACGGATGTTGGGGTTGGTGGAGTTTTTAATGGCTTCGTCTTTATTTAATACGCCCCAATCTAATTGCCAGCCCATGTTTGATTGGCCAGCGGCTAGCCACACATCGCCCACCAAAACATTGTTAATAGTTATGGTATCATTAGTTTGATAAATTTTTAAATGATAAGGGCCGCCAGCTTTTTGGGCGGGTAAATAGGCCATCCACTTGCCTGCAGCATTGGTTATTGCCGTAGTAATGGTATTTGCAAACAGAATGTTTACTTTGGTATCGGCCTTAGCCCAACCCCAAATAGGGGTATTTACTTGGCGTTGCAAAACCATATTGTGGCTAAAAATATGTGCCACTTTTAAATGCTGCAAAGTTTGGGCATACGTTTTATTTTGCCCTCCCCAAATTAATAATAACACTAAAACAGTTGCCCTAACTTTCATTGATTTTTAAGCTTAGTTTACCCTACTTAGGCGCATATAATCTAACAATGCTTGATTAACGTTTATGTTCATATTCTCGTTTTTTGGCCTAAAAATAACTTCGATAGTGTGCTGTCCTTTGTAAAAATAATACTTGGTGGCATTGCTAAAGCCCCAATTGCTCCATAGTTTATCGCCCCTTTGTGGAAAAACTATACTTCCAGCAGTTTTTTCATCTATTAGTAAAGTTCTTATTGCCGCCTTATTATTTTGCCCCAGTTCGCCATTGCCATTTGCGTATTTAAAATCGATGACAAAAAAGCCTGCTGTATCAATATTTATAGGTAGGGTTACTGTGGTGTTTTTGGTTTTGCTTATTTCTACAAAACCCTTACCTGTATAACCTTTTACATTTTTTAGGGTTGCGGTGGTATCATCGCCTAGCTCAAATATCAAAACTTTTTTATACGGCACCACAATAGGTTCGGAGGCAAAGGACTCATGCTTTTTGGCATCAATAGCTATAACTTGATATTCGGAATAGGTAGAATCGTTTTTTACGCTTAACGATAATTTATTGGTAATACTGAGGGTTTTACCATTTCGTAGTAACTTATACTGTGCTGCTGTTTTGGTTTTGCTCCATTTTAATATTCCTTTGGCGTAAGTAAGGAGTGGGATTTGTGGGGCAATATCGTTGCTTACTTTATTTATTTTATCATTAGGGAAATCGGTATTTGTTAATACAATATTTACGGTATGCTTACCCTCTAAATTTGCGGGTATTTCGTTATCAGGCACTAAGTTGTTATCTAAAAGTATAAAACGCACTTTGCCGTAGCCTACCATGGTTATATCTAATACGGCGTTTCGGTACTTAAAGTTGGTAAGCGTACGTGTATCGGCGAAAGCCTTAGGCACAAAAGGGTGAAACAGTAAACTATTGGTTTTAAACTCTATACCAAAAAAAACCTTGTGTACTAAACTTATATTTCCGGATAAGCTCCACAACATATTGCTAGAATTTATGGCGGTACCCGAAAAATCGCCATTATCGGCAACAAAGTTTTCTTTATTGGTTAAAAACATTGCCGCAGGGCGATATATAGCGCTTATACTTTCCAATACGGATTTCTCGTTACCCGCCTTTGCCGATGCCAATGCCCAATAAGATTGTACAAAAGGCCATACAGCGTTGTTATGATAAGGGTACATATCGGGTATTTGCGGGTAAATACAAGGAATGCCAAAAGTGGTAACTGGTGTATTGGCTACTACGGTTTTGGCTCGTTCGGTATCTAAAATATCAAAATAAATACATAATGCTTCTCCTAATGCTTCGGATTTAGGAGAAAGAGATAAGTAATTTTTCCCGTACATATACTGCCCGTGATATCCTTTATCTTCGAGCCAAAATTGCTGGTTAACAGCAGAATGTAGCCTTGTAAAAAAATTGCTGTATTTAGTTGAATCCCGTCTGTATAAATATTTCATCGAATCTTTTTCTAAATACAACCGAGTTGCCATTTGTATAAATACTTTTTGGGCGTTGTGATGAACGGCATTGGTGCCTAAGTTTAGCGATGAATAAATATCAACAGGTTGTACCCAGTTAGGATAGGTTTGATTGCGCCAGTCTAAAAACGATGATTCCCCCCTGTATAAGCCTGTTTTTGCATCATATATATTTGATAAATCATCTTCAAGCGAATTTTTTATAATAGGATACACTTTTTTTAGCCAGTTAATATCGCCCGTAACTTTATACACTTCCCAAGCAGCGGTTGCCCATATCATACGGTCGGTTGATACTGGGTAACTGCCTCCTGTACCTGTATCTTGTATAATGCGGCCGTTGGCGTTTACTTTTCGTAGCAAGCTATTCATGGCTACTTTGGGTTGCAAATAAGCCATAGAAAGTATAATGCTGTAGCTGATATCGCGTGTCCATACACCGGGCCAGTCTATCCCTGTTCTAAAAGTGCTGTCTTTTTCGATAGCGTTTTCCATTTCCTCTAGCGATAGGTTGTAAATGGCATTGGAAATGGGGAAGGCCGATTTATACTGCGGGAAAGCCGAAATATTTTTGCTTAGTTTCCAGCTAGGCAGTGCGCTGGGGTTAAGGTTTACGGTGGTTTCGTAAATACCGTCTTTATCATCGTCTTTTAACTCTAACTCGGGTATTTTATATAAGGCGGCAAAATTCCAAGTCATGGGTGTAGTTTCGCCACCTACGTAAACGTTTTTAAAATCTTTTTTAAACAAAGTATCGCCCGTATAAGCAACGTAATACCCTTTGGTTTTAAAATCGTTAAAAACGGGGCTCATATCTAACCTAATTTTTAGGCGGGTATCGGGTTTTAGTAGCGATTTATCGGACGATTTTTCTTTTAGCTCTTGGCCAAATGTGATAATTGGGGTTTCATCGCCATCATTTTTAACAAAATAATGATGGTCGGTGCCAGATTTCATTTCGATAATATTACCGTTTATGGTAAACTTAAATTTTACGTTGGCCGAAAAATTTACCTTAGATGGGCTTTTGTAAGATGATGTAATTTGGTTGTCGGAAACTGCTTTTGCTACAAACTTGCCTTGTACAACGCTATCGGGATAAATGCTGTAAGCATCGCTTTTGTAAATTGCTTTATCGCTATTTTGCGCAAAGCATAAGGTACTAAAAAGCACAGAAAAAAGGAGAAAAGAAAACTTGGTCATCATAATTATAATTGTGTTTTTGGCGGATACAATGGTAATATTTTTTTTGATTGTGGTATATAAATTAAAAAAATAAGTTACAATTATTTACAATTAATATTTACTTAAGTGTATAAAACTTAAGGTTTGGCTTATTACTCGAAATTGTGGCGTAAAATAACTGCTTTGGTTATGGTGCGCCACAATATGCTTCCGCAATTTTGAAATAAGCCAAACCGTTTTTTATCAAAATTTTGCCCCTTTACACATGCAAGGCTCTGTTATCGGTGGCAGCTAAACAAGCTTCTTTAAATGCTTCGGTATACGTTGGGTGGGCGTGTGATATACGGCAAATATCTTCGGCCGATGCTCTAAATTCCATAGCTACAACGGCTTCGGCAATTACATCGGCAACGCGTGGACCTATCATGTGTACGCCCAAAATTTCATCGGTTTTGGCATCGGCCAATACTTTTATAAGGCCATCGGTATCCATACTTGCCCTTGCCCTACCGCTGGCTTTAAACGGAAACGAGCCTGTTTTATAAGCTGTTCCGTTTGCTTTTAGCTGCTCTTCGGTATAGCCTACGGCGGCCACTTCGGGCCAAGTATAAACTACGCCAGGTATTAAGTTATAATTTATATGAGGTTTTTGGCCTGCTATAATTTCGGCAACAAAAGTGCCTTCTTCTTCGGCTTTGTGCGCCAGCATAGCCCCTGTTATTACATCGCCTATGGCATAAATACCTTTAACTTTGGTTTCTAAATGGGCATTAACGGTAATTTTTTTACCTCGTTCTTCCACAGTAATGCCTATTTTATCTAAACCTAAACCATCGGTATAGGCAGTACGCCCTACGGCAACCAAACAATAATCGCCTTTTAAAACTATTTTTTCGCCATTGGGCGAGTCGGCAGTTACAGTAACTTCATTACCTTTTACCGTTGCGCCAGTAACTTTATGGCTTAATAAAAAGTTTAGGCCTAGTTTGCTAAGGCTTTTTTGTAATTCTTTTCCTAGGGTTTTATCCATAGTGGGGATAATGGCATCCATAAACTCTACTACGGTAACTTTTGCGCCCAAGCGGGCATATACCGAGCCTAGCTCTAAACCAATTACGCCACCTCCAATTAAAATTAAATGTTTGGGTATTTCTTTAAGATTTAGGGCTTCGGTAGATGTAATGATACGTTGGCCATCGGTTTTTAAAAATGGCAGTTGGGTAGGTTTGCTACCGGTGGCTATAATTACATTTTTAGAGGTTATTTGTTGATGGCTATCATCGGCTTTTTTTATGTTTATGGTATTTTTATCTATGAATGAAGCTGTACCGTAAAAAGTATCGATTTTATTTTTTTTCATTAAATACGTTATACCAGCGGTGGTTTGCGCTACTACTTCGTTTTTGCGGTGTATCATTTGTGGTAGGTTTACCTTTAAGTTTTTTAACTCAATACCGTGTGCTTCAAAAGTATGTGCGGCATTGTGGTAATGTTCGCTCGAGTCTAATAATGCCTTTGATGGGATACAACCCACATTTAAACAAGTGCCACCAAGGGTGGTATATTTTTCGATAAGGGCAGTTTTCATCCCTAATTGGGCACATCTGATAGCTGCTACATAGCCTCCTGGGCCAGCTCCGATAACGATAACGTCGTATTGCATTTTTGTATTTTATTAATTTAAAGTAATTTATTTGTTAATGGTTGTTTGTGTTAGGGATTGCAGCGTCATCCTTTTTTTCCTTAGCCCTAAATGGGAATATAAGGTTTCTTCTGATTTGGGGCTAATGAAAAAAAGATACAGCGAAAAGCCCGCCCGAACACCCTAATAAAAATTTTACAAGCTAAAGCTACTAAGTTTTACAAACTGTTGCACTCTTTCGGTAATTTCGGCTTGGCTTAGGTTTTTGATGCGTTCGGTGCCAAATTTTTCGACACATAACGAAGCCAATGCCGAACCAAAAATAATGGCGTTTTTCATGTTATTAAAATTTATGGTGCCTACTTGTGCCAAGTAGCCTATAAAGCCACCTGCAAAGCAATCGCCTGCACCTGTAGGGTCGAATACATCGGCCAAAGGCAAAGCTGGGGCGGCAAAAATTTTATCTTCGAAAAACAGCAATGCACCGTGTTCTCCTTTTTTAATAATAAGGTACTTAGGCCCCATAGTAAGTATTTTGTTGGCTGCTTTTACTAGCGAATATTCGCCTGATAGCTGGCGGGCTTCGGCATCGTTAATGGCCAATACATCTACTAATTTTATGGTTTCTAATAAATCGGCTAAGGCTATATCCATCCAAAAATTCATGGTGTCCATTACAATTAGTTTTGGCCGTTTTTGTAAACGATTAATCACTGTTTTTTGTATTTGTGGGGTTAGGTTGCCTAGCATTAAGTAATCGCAATTTTGGTACGATGGTGGTATAACAGGGTCGAAATTAGCCAAAACATTTAATTCGGTAATTAGCGTATCGCGGCTGTTCATATCGTTGTGGTATTTTCCGCTCCAAAAAAACGATTTTTCGCCTTCTTTTATTTGTAAGCCTTCAACATTAATGCCACGGTTTTTAAATATTTGTATATCGGCTGTTGGAAAATCATCGCCTACTACGGCAACAATTTTGGTTTTTGTATAAAAATACGATGCCGCTAAGCTAGCATAAGTAGCGGCACCACCTACAATTTTATCGGTTTTACCAAATGGAGTTTCAATAGCATCGAAGGCAACGGTGCCTATAACAAGTAAGCTCATAATTTTTTTTAAATTTTTTTATTGCAAATATTGCATAATAAATTTAAAATTCCGACTATTGCAAACCCAAATACAATAATTGTTTTATAATTTTGTTTTTGTAGGATACTAAAATAACCAGAAATTCCTAAGTAGCTCAGCTGGTTAGAGCATCTGACTGTTAATCAGAGGGTCCCTGGTTCGAGCCCAGGCTTGGGAGCAAATGTTAAAGCCCCTTAACGCTAGTGTTAAGGGGCTTTTTTGTTTTTTATGGTTAGCTAATGCGTGTGTAAATATTTATAACTTTCAAAAAAAAATAAGTTATAGAGATTTTTTGGAGGGTTAGTGTTTTAAATATTTGTACTCGAGAGGAGATTCGAACTCCCACACCCTTACAGGTGCCAGCCCCTCAAGCTGGTGCGTCTACCAATTTCGCCACCCGAGTATAAGCCACAAATATATATTTAAAGCCTAATTAATTAGCACAAAAAACTATTTTTTATACAGCTCATTTAGCAATCCTGCCAAGCGGATACCACCCTGCAATATTCGTTTTTTTATAATTGGAGCGTGGCTAGGAAAGTAATCATAATCTAAATTGTTATTTGTTTCTACCTCGGCATAAAGTTGTTCGCTTATTTTATACGATTCGTAAATCCATTTTTCGATCGAATCTTTTTGCCATTTTTCTATATCCTCAGGGCTGGCATCATCAAAATCGGTAGCCATTTCGGTATAGCTAAGGCCATAATATTCTACCATGCCAGTATCCCACACACTATGTAAATTATTTTTTTTATTTAAAAACCGTACTTCAATATCGTTACCACCCTTATCAATTGCCCTACTTACATGCATAGGTTGGTGCAAATCGCCTACCAAATGAATCAAAAATTTTAATGCAAATGTTTTAGCTTGCTTAGTTTGGTTGGGGTTTTTTAAAATTTTTATTTGATTTAAAACAGCATTATATACATTAGGGCCTTTATTGGTTACCAAAAAAGCAACAAAATCTTTATAATTTAAACCCTCTGGCATGTTTATATAATGCCACTTATTGGTATAATTAAACTGTTTGTACGGCCTTAATTCATCCGCAAAGGTACAAGCCAAAGGCAAATGGGCACCAAATATCTTTGTTACTTCGATTTTGGCTGTTGCTGATAAATGATTTTGCGCAATTTTGCCTATACAGCGGTGGCCTATAGTTCCCCAAGAAATAAAGGTTAGCGATAAAAAAGGTAATGCAATAAGATAAAGCACTTTTAATTTCATAGGGTTAATTTTTTTACATAAATAAAATGTAAACATAAGTTAATGAAATATTAGTTTTTTAAATTAATATAAATATTTGTTAAGTATTTATGGGCTTACTATTTAGTTAAATACGTAATCAGTATATATAGCTTCATAACTAGTTAGTTTTCAAATTATAAAACTAAACTAAAATCAAATAAAAAAATACATATAAAAATACTACTTTTGTTCCGCAAGTAAAACACCCTAATTTATTTGCTATGCAATCAGAAACTTCTAAATTTTTATCCGACGGGCTTACCTACGACGATGTACTTTTAATACCCGCATATTCGGAGGTTTTACCTCGTGATGTAGATACATCAAGCTATCTTACCAAAAAAATAAAACTAAATGTACCCATTGTTTCGGCAGCTATGGATACCGTTACCGATTATAAATTAGCCATTGCCATAGCGCAAACGGGTGGTATAGGTTTTATACACAAAAATATGAGTATCGAAGCCCAAGCTAACGAAGTTCGAAGGGTAAAACGATCGGAAAGTGGCATGATACAAGACCCCGTAACGCTACAAAAAGATGCCAAAGTGGGCGATGCCTTTCAAATTATGAAAGAATTTCGCATCGGAGGTATCCCCATTATATCACACGATAAAGTACTGGTAGGGATGATTACCAACCGCGATTTACGTTTTCAAAAAGATATGAACCAACCTATTAGTGAGGTAATGACCAAAGAAAACCTAATTACGGCACCCGTGGGTACTACATTTGCACAAGCCGAAGCATTATTGCAAAGTTATAAGATTGAGAAGCTTCCTGTTGTAAACGAACAAGGTAAATTAAGTGGATTGATTACGTTTAAAGATATACAAAAAGTTAAAAAATTTCCACAGGCTTGTAAAGACGAACACGGTCGCTTGCGTGTGGGTGCAGCTGTGGGTGTTACCGCTGATACGCTGCAACGTGTAGAGGCATTAGTAAAAGCCGAAGTAGATGTTATAGCCATTGATACCGCCCATGGGCACTCAAAAGGTGTGATTGATAAGCTTAAAGAAGTTAAAGCTGCCCATCCAAATTTGCAAATTATAGCAGGCAATGTAGCTACGGCAGCAGGTGCAAAAGCCCTAGCCGATGCGGGTGCCGATGGTATAAAAGTAGGCATAGGCCCAGGTTCTATATGCACCACCCGCATTATTGCAGGTGTGGGTGTACCCCAATTGTATGCCGTTTACCAAGCTGCGCTAGGTGTAGCAAGCCTGGGCGTACCTATAATAGCCGATGGAGGCATAAAATATACGGGCGATATTGCTAAAGCTATTGCCGCAGGGGCAAGCTCGATAATGGCAGGCTCTTTATTTGCTGGGGTAGAGGAATCGCCAGGCGAAACCATTATTTACGAAGGCCGTAAATTTAAATCGTACCGTGGTATGGGTTCGGTAGAGGCTATGGAGCAAGGCTCGAAAGACCGCTACTTTCAAGATGTAGAAGATGATATTAAAAAACTTGTGCCCGAGGGTATTGTAGGCCGTGTACCTTATAAAGGTAGCTTGGCCGAGGTTATGCACCAATTTGTAGGTGGCCTTAAAGCCAGCATGGGCTACTGCGGCGCTAAAAATATTGCCACTTTACAGCAAGCACAATTTGTAAAAATTACGGCTTCAGGTATTCGCGAATCGCACCCGCATGATATAACCATAACCAAAGAAGCACCTAATTATTCGAGGTAAATAGAAGTAATTTTTTGTACAAAAAAATAATATCAATGACTATACAAACATTCGCCGCCCTAAAAGATTATTTTTCGGCTAACTTTGAAGTGCTAGAAAACTTAAACCATATAACAGATTTAAAAACATTTTTAGTACAACAAAACCCTAATGCAGAAGCTGTATTAAACCTATCAAGGTTTGCCGTAAACGATACTTTTGTAGATTTAGATTTTGAAATAAAACCCAATGACAGCATTAGCATTATACCCCCAAGCAGCGGAGGTTAATATTGAGCCATTAAATGCACTACCTTTAAATTTGGTAGCTTTATTAAGCCTTGCCCACCACCCCAAGGCGGGTGCTGTGGTATTGTTTAGTGGCGAAGTAAGGGACAATAGCCTAGGCAAAGCTGTTGATTATTTAGAATATGAAGCCTACCCAGCTATGGCCATAAAAATGATACACGCCATTGTTGCCGAAGCCATAACCCGCTGGCAATTAACCTACGCCATAGCGCAGCACCGCACTGGTATAGTAAAAAGTGGCGAAAGTGCCGTAGTAGTAATTACAACATCGCCACACCGTACCGAAGCTTACGCGGCTAACCGTTATATTATAGACCGTATAAAACATGAAGTACCCATTTGGAAATGCGAATATTTTACCGATGGCACTAAAGAATGGGGTGGCAATTGTAACTGCCAAAAACTTACTGGCGATGTTAACAAGCATATTTACGAGTTTGACCAACAAAATAAGTTATAATGAAACCCACCATTACCGTAGAATATTGCCCCAAATGCAACTGGATGTTACGAGCAGCCTATTTTGCTCAAGAAATACTCTCAACTTTTAGCGATGATGTGTTTAGTGTAAACTTGCAGCCTAGCGAATTGGCTGGTAAATTTAGCATCAGTATTAACGATGAAGAAATTTACGACCGCAAAACCGAAGGTGGTTTTCCCGAAATTAAAGACCTAAAACAAAAGCTTCGTGATAAAATAAACCCCGATAAAAACCTTGGTCACAGCGATAAAAAATAACCTAACAAACCTATTAGGCGCAGTATTATGCGGTGGTAAAAGTATGCGCATGGGTGCAGATAAAGGTCTTTTATTACAAGCCGATAAACCATGGGCCGCCTTGGTTGCCCAAAAATTTGATGCCTTAAACATAGCATATATAGTTTCGATAAACCATAGCCAAACCACAAGTTACACAGCTTATTTTAATACCAATACTTTGGTGCTTGATAAGCAAACCATACCTGGCCCTTTGCGGGGATTGTTCACCGTACACCAGCAATATCCCGAAAAAGATTTACTTGTTTTAGCCTGCGATATGATTGATATGCAAGCTATAACCATACAAACATTGGTAAATAATTACAACCAACAGCCCGATTTTGATTTTTATGCTTACCATAATGGCAATTTTTGGGAACCTTTTTGTGGTATTTACACGGCCAAGGGTTTAAATAATTTGAATTTAAAACACCAACCCAATTTTAGTATGCAACATATCCTATCATCGGGGCGCACCCAAAAAAATAAAATTTTGGATATAGCGAGTTTTAAAAATTATAACAGCCCGTAAATTTATTTTGAACTATGGCTTTGCACATCCGTTTATTTTTTCAATATTTGCAATCTGATTAAAAAAATGGGGGATTAGCTCATTCGGCTAGAGCGCTTCGCTGGCAGTGAAGAGGTGATCGGTTCGAATCCGATATTCTCCACCAATAAAAAAAGGAAACTGTAATGGTTTCCTTTTGTTGTTTTAGTGTTTTTTTTAAATGGGCTTTACCAAGTGTAGTACACTTCTGAAGGCTACATATTTACCTTCAAATTTTTCTTGAAAATGTACTTGTAACTGGGGCGAATGCTGCGCTCGGTAAGCTATTAATTTTTGTTCATCATCTGTAATATATTGGGCGCAATAGGTAATACCCTCGTTTTCGGGTTCGGTAAGTAAAAATAGGTTGCTGCTTGTAAAAGCACCTGTGGCCATTACTAATGGCATATGTTCTTGTTGCATAAAAGTAAGGTATTGAGCTTGTATGCTGGGTTCGATAATGGTGGTTACGTTGTAAATAATCATGAGGCAAATATATGGTTTAAGCCAAATAAATAAAATTATAATGCATCGCCACGCAAGGCTCGATACCTTTGGCGAGCTTCGGTAATATAAGGACTGCTAGGATAATTGTTTATAAGGTTTTGATAATTTTGCTGGGCTTGGCTGGTTAAACCTAATTTTTCTTCTTGTAGCTTAGCCAGTAAAAACAGGGCATCGTCTATATACATGTCTTGGCTGTGCTGGTTAATAATGGTTTGGTATTGTAATGCGGCGGCTTGGTTATTGTTTTGTTTTATAAATATTTTGGCTTTGGTAAGTAATACATCATCTTTTAATGTGCCATTGGGATATTGTGTTGTAATGCTATCGAGGACGAGTAAAGCTTTAGGTAAATTATTTTTTAATACGTTTAAATCCGCGAAAGCGTACATTTTTAATGCTTTACCAGTGCTGTCGGCTATTAAATTATCTTGTATTAATAAGCCTAAATCCAATGCATCGTTGGCTATTAATTGCGATGTTGATGCTTTTAATACATCGAGCTGGCTTTGAGCCCATTTAAAATCGGCGTTGTAAAACGATAGCTTGGCGTTTCGCAGCTTGGCTTCTTGCCCTAGGGGCTGGTTGGTATATGCTTTTTCTACTTGGCTGTATAACAGTGCGGCTTCCCATATAGTGTTGTTTATGAGGTAAATATCGCCTAGTTGTAATTTTAATTCGGCTATTTGCTGTTGCGTTATGTTATGCAGTTGCAATGCGTTAAGCAATAAATTTTGTGCTTGGGTAGGTTTATTTAAGTAGTAAGCTTGCAGTTGTGCTAGGCCTATAATTGCAAATAAAGTTTGGTAGTTTTTGCCGTAATTATTTAATAGGGTATTATAATCGTTTTCTAGAGATTGTACATCGGGCATTAACAATGTGCCTTCGGTTAATAGTTGTTTTTTATTATTTAGGTTTTGTATTTGGGCAATAATGTAATAGGGCTTAGTATTGCCTTTTGCAATAAGGTATTGATAGGCTTTACATGCTGTTTGGTAATCTTTATTTTGGTTAAAAATTTCGGCAATTTCAAACACCAATTCACCATCTTGCTGGTTTCTTTTATCTAATGCAATGGTTTGGGCTAAGGCCGATTTAAAATCTTTTTGTTGTAAGTATTGCCAAATTAGTAATTTAGTCAGGTTAGTATTATCGGGTTGCTTTTGTAATTGTTTTAATATGAGTGTTTTAAGTAAGGCATAATCAATTGAATCTGTAAGAGTTTTTGCTAGGTTTTTTTTTGCATAATCTACATAATTGGTATCATAATTTAATAAAATAAGAGTTTCATTTATTACATCATTTTTATTTTTTAAGGCGGCTAAACAATTTATAATTTGTAAACTGAATGCGGTTTTATTGTTTAAAATTTTTCGGCCTTGGATAAATGTTTTTAAAGCGTAAGTATAGTTTTGGCGCATATAAAATACGTTTGCCATTTCGTTTATTACATTTTCATCGGGTTTAAGTTGGCTTATTGCTTTATCGTAAATTTTATTTGCTTTTTCGGGCTGTTTATTTTGTTCGTATGTATAGCCTAAATCAATTTTATTTTGTTGGGCGAATAGCAATACACTAAAAAAATTAAGCATCCATACAAAAATGTATTTTTTAGTCATAATGTTTTAATAATAAGTAAGATATATTTTTAATAACTATTAAATATACAACATTTGTTATGCGTAACTAATTTGTTACACACAATTTGCTGTAAACACCGTGTAATAGCATTATTTTGTATTTTAAATATCATCAAAATTATGTAAAATAATGACTAGGGCAATTAAATTACCAGGCTTATTTCTTTTAATTTTTTTGTATGCAAATTGTAATATGCCTGGGCAGCAGAGCATTCCAACAGCATACTTTTTTACTCAAAATAATGTAAGTGATTATCGTATATCGCCCGATGGTGTTTTTGTATCTTATGTTAAACGTAAAAATGAAGTAACAAATATTTTTGTTAAAAATATAGTTTCGGGTTACAGTGCTCAAATTACTTATTTAAAAATTGGTAACATAAAATCGTATTATTGGGCTAACGATAATACCATTTTTTACATCTCATCAAAACCCGATGGAGAATCGTTATATTATGTAAACACTAAAGGAAGAGGTAATTATAAAACTTTAAATGCTAATTCAATATCATTTATCGACAGTAAATTATGGTATAATAAGTTTATTTTACTATCATTAAAAAAACATGGTGAACAAACAAAACAAGCCTACAGTGTTAATATTGCTACTTGGAAGCCAACTTTAATAGCGGGTTATAAAGGAAGCTATAAACAATTTTTGAATGCTAATAATGCAGATATAATAAAAGCAATAAAAAAGTGTTTAAACCCTTCATATTTTGATATAATTGATAATGATGCAAAAAACAATTTTTATATACTAAAAACATACAGCGATAGGCAGAAAGATGCTTTTTACTTATACAATAAAACTAAAAATACCTGCGATTTATTATCTGATAATGAAGCCATTACCCCAAGTAATTTATGTGAAACAAAACCTGTACAATTTTCTAAAACAAGTGGCAAAGCAGTGTATGGTTTTTTAACACTACCTAAAAGTGGTACTATTAATTTACCAACAGTAATAATACCATATGCCAATTCGAACAGTAAAAATAATTTAGGATTTGTACCCGAAGTGCAGTTTTTGGCCCATAAAGGTTACGCTGTGCTACAAATAAAAAGTACACTTAATGTTGGTTATAGTAACGAGGCTAAAAAAAATGATTTAAAAAAATGGGTATTTGCAATGCAAGCCGATATTATTGTAGCTACCAAATGGTTAATTAAAAAACAAATTGCAAACCCCAGCAATATAGGCATATATGGAACAGGTTTTGGTGGTTTTATTGCATTAAACGCTGCATACCAAAAGCCTCAAATATTTAAATGTGCAGCCGCTTATTCGGGTATTAATAATTTGTTTACTTATTTAAAAGAACATAACACAGCCAGTATATACCAATATTTGCTGTATAACACAAAAAAAAAATCGCTTAATGAAGCAAGTTTTATACGTAATTTTTCTCCTGTTTTTAATACCGATAAAATAAATATTCCTTTATTTATAGCACAAGGAGGTAAAGATAATTTGATTAGTGTTAACGAAACCAACGACTTTGTTAAGATTTTACGAAAACGAAATATTAAAATTAAATACTTAGTTAAAGATGAAGAAGGCCATACCTTTAAAAACAAAGAAAATATTATTGAGCTATACAATAATTTAGATAACTTTTTTAAACAAAATCTTAACTAAAAAAATGAAGTCAAATACAACTAATTATAAAAAAAGCTATTTTTTAATTGTTTCTTTTTTGGTGTTGATTTCGATTTCGTTGATTGTAGCTTTAATTGTAGGATATAACCTCGCCCGTAAATACGTTGAAAGCGAGTTTATAACCTTAAAAACCGAAGTAATGGAAAAAAGCCTCGAACCATATAATACTTTTTTGCAAAACAAAATTCCTCAAGTATCCTATTATCAAGGATTTTTAGATTCCTTATCGGCAGCCCAATTTGCTAATAATATTTTGCATACTTACCCTTTTGTTAGTAGAGTTTTATTTTACGATGCCGAAATTAGCAACCACAATATAACCGATGGATTTAGATTTAACAAATTATCTATTGGCATAAAAGGATTATATAAATTTAAAATAAACCCGAACAAGGATTCGGTTATAATTTTTAAAAACGATAAAGCAGGTAGTTTTACCTTATCAAAAACCGATGATTTTAATAAAATTGGGCAACGCTTTTGTTTTTTAGTAAGAAAAACCGATAGCATAACTTCACTATCATCGGATGTAATTTTTAAAACATTTTACAACATATCAAACAACAAAATTACCTACATGGGCGTACCCCGCCCAAACGATTTGATACTTTACAAACAACTAATGCTTCACAAAAAAATAAAATCTCCATTATACCAACAAGATATAATTTCCTTCGAACTAAATCCATTTAAAATTAAAATTGTAAACCAACACAAAGAATTATACCAGTTTATAAGCTTACGCAAAATATCGTACGACCCAGTGTACGAGCAGCCTAACCTTGTTTCTACTAATATTAACCTTCCGGGTGCTTTTGCCGATTATAAATTATACTTTGCAAGCGAGCGTAATTTTATTAAAAATAGAATACAAAACAGATACTTACCTATAGCTTCGGGTATAACATTTATATACCTTATTTTGGTAATTATAATTTTATTATTGTTTCGAAATTTAAGTGTAAACAATAAACTTTTTCAATTACAATACGATTTTATAAATAATTTTACCCACGAATTTAAAACCCCGGTATCGGTAATAAAAATAGCAGGCAACAATATTAAACGATCGGCTCAATTAAGCTTGGAAGAAAAAAATCATTATAGCAAAATTTTAGACGAGGAAGCCGACAAGCTTAACGATTTAATGAATAAATTACTTTCCCTTGCACAACTCGAGTCAAAATCCATTACATTAAAATACGAAAAACTAAACCTCGAAGTTTATGTGCAAAATATTATCGACTCGTTTCAATTTAAATATCCCGATTACGAAATAAATCTTGAAATCAAAGATATAACTACCTTCAGCTCCGACCCAATATTGCTAGCAAGTATTTTTCATAATTTAATAGATAATGCTTATAAATATTCTACGGTAGCCAATAAACAATTAAGTATATTTATTCAGCGAAATCGTAATAATGTTGATTTTACATTTACCGATAAAGGAATAGGTATTAAACAATCAGAACTTAATAATATATTTAAAAAATTTTATCGAATACAAAATCAATATAATCAACAAGGAAGCGTAGGTTTAGGCTTAGCATTTTGTAAAGAACTAGTTGTATTTATGAAAGGCAGCATCACTGTTAAAAGTAATATCGGCGAAGGCTCATGCTTTCATATAGTTTTACCTTATAAATCAATTTAAAAATGAATAAAAACATAAAAATTGCTATCGTAGAAGATGATGAAAACCTAAGATTTCTAGTAGTTCACAGGTTAATTAACGAAGGCTTTACCGTAATACAAACAGGTAATGGCCAGCTCGCCGAAGAGCTAATTATAACCGAACAACCTAATATTGTATTGCTTGATTGGATGTTACCTCATAAAGACGGTGCGCAAATATGCACCTCGCTTCGAGCCAAAGGATTTGAAAATCAAATTATTATGATGACCGCCAAAGCGCAAGATCTAGATAAAATTGATGCCTACAATTTTGGCGTATCCGATTACATTACCAAACCATTTAATATGGATGTTATGGTAGCAATGCTCGAAAATAAAATTAAATATCTACAACCCGATAAGATTGAAATAAATAAATTTGGTACCATGGAGTACCATCCAAATACACTTTCAGTTGTAAAAAACGATATAAAAATAGAATTAACTATACTAGAAAACCGAATATTAACTTATTTTTTGCAAAATGCCAATAAAATTGTAAGCCGCGAAGATTTAATGATGGAAGTATGGGGTTACGATGCCGATTTAAGTACCCGAACCCTAGATATGCACATCGTACGCTTACGCAAAAAACTTGAAACCAACCCCGATAACCCCGAATATTTACAAACCGTACGCGGGCTAGGATATAGGCTAACTTTTTAGCTTATAGTTTGTTTAACAATACCTTAAGTTTTTGCCGCCACTCTAACGTAAGTGCTTGCAAGTTTACCAAACGTTGCAATGCAGCTTTATTTTTATAATCGTGGTAACGTGTATAGTTTACTTCCATTACCGAAACCATAGCGGGGTGTGCGCTTACATGTACAAGCGTGTCGCTAGGTTTTACCCATCCTTCTTTTATAGTGCGAAAATAAAAGCCTGTATAACCTGTTTCTTGACACAATACAGGAAATTTTTTATAATTATACCTAATACCTATCATATAACAAGGGCCTCGCGGTTCCGATACCTCTACCATACTTTCGCCCAGCATATACCTATCTCCAATATATACGTTTTCTTCTAAGGCTACATTGCCCAATAAGGTAAGATTTTCGCCAAATGCCCCCGCTTTCATATCAATATCTAAAGTGTTTTTCCAATGCATAAACCTATCCGCATTATAGCAACACACCGCCTTGTCGTTACCTCCGTGGTGCTTCGTATCAATCACAATATCGCCTTTAAAGCCCGTAAAAGTTAAATAAATAGCCCCTATCGTAATAGCTTGCTTATTGTATGCAGTATGTGCACTTTGATGATCGGCAACCAATAACTCGGCCTCGCCTTTAATATTTATCGAATGTATAGCTATGTTTTTATTCATCAGTAACATCAAAATATTTTAAACCTACATTTTTACAGATATTAAAATGTATGAGTTCATAAATTAACTTTCAATTTCTTTTATTTATTAATAACCCTCCAAAAATACACATAATCTGTACATCTAATAAGTACAAAAATACTAAAACGTAAAAGCAGTTATAGTATATAGCATATCAATTAACGCAAGCAAACGCAATATGAATTACCATAACCACCCATTTAGAATAGCTTTACTGCTTACCTTTAATCTCATCTTTACTTTTAAAATAATTAAAAATAATTTTGATTGCACCAATAAAAATCATAGTTTTGCAATCCTATAATCAATACACACTCGGGGTGTAGCGTAGCCCGGTATCGCGCCACATTTGGGATGTGGAGGTCGTAGGTTCGAATCCTGCCACCCCGACTAAGGCTCCCCGAAAAGGGAGCTTTAATTTTTTATAATGGTTGCATAGCTCAGCTGGATAGAGCAACTGCCTTCTAAGCAGTAGGTCTTTGGTTCGAATCCAAATGCGACCACACAAAGCCTTTCAAGTAAAACTGAAAGGCTTTTTTTACTTCAACGCATTTATTAAAGCAATGAGTTTACAAACCGAAATTGATAAAAGAAGAACATTTGGCATCATAAGCCACCCCGATGCGGGCAAAACCACCCTAACCGAAAAACTATTACTTTTTGGCGGTGCTATACAAACCGCAGGCTCGGTAAAGCGTAATAAAATCGAAAAAACCGCCACCTCCGATTTTATGGAAATCGAAAAACAACGTGGTATATCAGTAGCTACATCGGTAATGGGTTTCGATTATCATGATTTTAAAGTAAATATACTAGATACCCCGGGCCATAAGGATTTTGCCGAAGACACCTACCGTACTTTAACCGCCGTAGATTCGGTTATACTAGTGGTTGATTGTGTAAAAGGTGTAGAAGAACAAACCCGCAAACTTATGCAGGTATGCCGTATGCGCAATACTCCCGTAATTATTTTTATCAATAAAATGGATAGAGAAGGGCAAAACCCTTTCGACCTTTTAGACGAGCTAGAAACCGAACTCAACATAAGCACCCGCCCGTTAAGCTGGCCCATTGGCATTGGTAGTACTTTTAAAGGCGTTTTTAATATCTTTAACAATACTTTAAGCCTTTTTAGCGCCAATAAAAAACACATCGAAAATGATGTGGTAGAAATAAAATCACTTGATGATAAAAAACTAGACAGCATAGTAGGCCAAAATTTAGCTTCTAAATTGCGTGAAGATATTGAACTGATAGAAAGTTTTTACGAACCATTTAACGAAAGCCTTTACAAAGAAGGCTATTTAGCCCCCGTGTTTTTTGGTAGTGCTATCAATAATTTTGGCGTTAAAGAATTGCTAGATACCTTTGTACGTATTGCCCCCCAACCGCAACCAAGAGCCACTTTAGAACGCTTAATAAGCCCTGCCGAAAGTAATTTTTCGGGTTTTGTATTTAAAATACATGCCAACTTAGATCCTAACCATAGAGATAGAATTGCTTTTTGCCGTATATGCTCGGGCAAGTTCGAGCGAAATGTTTTTTACAAAAATACCCGAACACAAAAGAAGCTAAGGTTTGCATCGCCCACCAGTTTTATGGCTAATGCCAAAAGTGTGATTGATGAGGCATGGCCTGGCGATGTAGTGGGTTTATACGATTCGGGAAACTTTAAAATAGGCGATACCATTACCACTGGCGAAGATATTAGGTTTGTGGGTATCCCCAGTTTTTCGCCCGAAATTTTTAAAGAAATCGAAAACACCGACCCTATGAAATCCAAGCAATTGGAAAAAGGCATCCAGCAATTAACCGATGAAGGTGTGGCACAGTTATTTATCCAAAATCCGGGTAACCGTAAAATTATAGGCACCGTAGGCGAACTTCAATTTGAAGTGATACAATTTAGGCTACTGCAAGAGTACGGCGCATCGTGTATTTTTAGGCACTTAAATTTTACCAAAGCACATTGGTTTACCTGCCCCGATGCTTTAAAAATTAACGAATTTATACAACGTAACCACGCCAAAGTGGGTTTTGATAAGGAAAACCGCCCTGTACTATTTACCACCAGTGCCTGGGATTTAGATTATACAAAGCGACAATACGAGCATATTGTTTTTTACGAAACATCGGAGTTTTAACGCACATTGTTTACTTTGGGTTACAACCTAAAGATTTACTTATATACAACAAAGCCACAGCCTCAAATTTGCAACTAAAGCTGATATTGCTGAAAAAAATTCCAAATTAAATCATTGGTGTTTAAGGTTTTCGAAGGTTCATCGCCCATGGCACTACCTTTTAGTCCTCCTGCCCAAGCATGTCCGCCATCGTTGCTAAGGTAATATTCGATATGGGTATTGTTTGTGCAATTGTTCCATTTTGTTAGGGTATAATTATTGTTCTTGCTTACTACTTTTTGCATTGCAGGGCAGTTATTGTACGTAGCCCATGCTTGTAAGCCTGTTAATACGGCTGGGTAATTTACACCCGAAGGGCCAATGCCTAGCCCTCCTTCGATAGGCACATTTTTATCTAGCAACGAGTGTATGTGCACTATGGGCACAGCCCTAATGGCTTTTAAGGGTTGGTTTGTAACCATAGTACAAGCACTTACACCAATGGCTGCAATTTTATGGCTAAGTTCGCTGGCAAGCCTGTAAGCCATCATACCTCCGTTTGAGTGGCCTGTAGCATATACTTTTTTAGGGTTAATTTTATAATTGGCTAACAGTTTATCTATTAAGGCACTAATAAAAGCTACATCGTTGGTATTGCTATTTACTGCGTAACCGCAGCATAGGCCTGCATTCCAAGTTGCTATACCTAGGGGGCTAGGTATGCCATCGGGATATACAACTATAAAATTTGAGGTATTGGCTTTTTGTGTTAGTAAAGATGTTTTTTCGAATTGTGCTGCATTGCCACCACCGCCATGCATAGCAATAACTAGCGACAAATTATTGGTTTCGTAATAATTGGGTGGTAGGTTTAGCAGATAATTTCGCTGTTCGCCATTTAGGGTAATGCTTTCGTTAAACCTGTATATTTTATCGGTTTCGGCTTGGTTTTTTTTCTTACAACTTATTAATAAAGTGAATAAAAGGCATAAGGTTAAGTATGGTTTAATTTTCATTGCTTAATTTTTTTTATTTTTTTAATACGATAGCTACAATTAATAATGGTTTAATATTTTGAAAAAAAATGTAAAAATATAACCAAAAATTATTGCATAAAGTAGTGTAAAAAAGTTAAAACTTAAACTAAGTAGGCTACTGATAGGTAAAAATAGTGGCGCTAGAGTGTTATGGCATCCATTATTTCTTTACCCATAGGGTTAATGCTACTAGGAAAAAATTTTACCAATTCTCCTTTTTCGTTTATCAAATATTTACAAAAATTCCATGTAGGGGCTTGTTCGTTCCAGCCGTTTTGGTTTTTATTGGTAAGCCATTGGTATAAGGGCGAAATGGTATTGCCTTTAGCATTTATTTTTTGGAATATCTGAAAAGTAACACCGTAATTTTTTTCACAAAAAGACTGTATTGTACTTGCATTTCCTGGTTCTTGCCCTCCAAAATCATCGCAAGGGAAGGCTAAAACTATTACTTTGTTGCCAAAGGTTTCGTGTAGTTTTTGTAGTTCTTTATATTGTGGAGTGTAGCCACATTCGGATGCTGTGTTTACTATCAATACTTTTTTACCTGCAAATTTTGCAAAATCAATTACTTTGCCGTCGATGGCATTAAGTTTAAAGGTGTAAAATATACTTTTGCTATTGATTTCAGTAATCATATGGGCTGGTTTTGATATAGTTTTTCCACCTCCAAAACAGGAGGTTAAAAACATGAATATGCTGTAAAGTAGTTTCAAGGTATTTATTTTAACGAGTTGTTAATATTTTGGTTCAAAATTAAAATAAAAGCAATTGTTTTTAAGCCCCAAAAAGCAAACAAGCGATATAAGAGTGGGCTGTAATTTAATCTACGTTGTCATGCAAAAAAGAATTGTTTGGCCGTATTTCGGTTTGTCCATCCTCTAGCGAAAGCGTAAAACGAGAAACTATTGATTCCGAGGAATGGGGAACATTATCCATAAGCATTTGCTTACGCTTATAGGCTGGTTCGTTTTCCATTTCTTGTAAGCCATTACTGGTGCGCAGTTTCATGCTTAAATCTTTTAAACGCAAAATGCGTTCTTTCGATTTTCGCAATTGTTCTTCCATCGATTCGTCGTTTTTATGCGCATCTACATCCACCAATTTTGGTGTTTCGGCAACAGGTGCAGCGGGTATAAAAACAGGCGTAGCAAATTCCGATTCCGAAATTTTAACATCAAACTTTAAAGCCGATGGTTCTTCGATTTCGGTAGGGGCTTCTTCTTTTTCTTCCTCTACCAATTGGTGTTTAATTATATCTTCACCAATATATTTGGTATCGCTTATCCAAGTGTTTTTTTCTTTTGTTGCGAAGGTGTGGCCAAATAAATCAATCTGTTGCTTATCTTCTTTTTTAGGCACAGGCTGGCTATGCTCGGCAAGGGGTTTAATAAAATTATTGCTTGCTTGTAATACTTGGGCAACAGGTTTTATCAATGGGTTTTCGGCGTTTAAGTATTGTTTTACGGGTACGCTTTGGCGGGTTTGTTCCCGCTCTTCTTTGGTTTGAAAACCAGTAGCAATAATGGTTACCGATATTTTTTCGCCTAGGTTTTCATCGCTACAGTTTCCCCATATTAAATCGGCCGATAGGCCTGCTTGTTCCTGTATAAAATCGGTAATAATGCTTACCTCATCCATGGTAACTTCTTTAGTGCCCGAGCTTATGTTTAACAAAATATAGCTTGCACCTTCAATCTCGTTATCTTTTAATAATGGCGATGATAGCGCACCTTTTACAGCTTTAAATGCCCGTTCTTCGCCCTCGGCCGAAAAACTTCCCATAATAGATACACCGCTATCTTTCATTACGGTACGTACATCTTTAAAATCAACGTTTATGTATCCTGGTAAAGTAATAATTTCGGCAATGCCTTTAGCGGCGGTGGTTAATATATCATCGGCCTGGCCAAATGCCGAACCTAGGGTAAGGTTACCAAAAATCTCGCGAAGGCGATCGTTAGAAATTACAAGGTACGAATCTACATTTTTCTTCAGCTCTTCCAGCCCATCTTCGGCCTGCATTTTACGGCGTTTTCCTTCGAACGAAAAAGGCGTAGTAATAATGGCTACTGTTAGTATATCTAATTCGCGGGCTGCTTTAGCAATAATTGGGCTTGCGCCTGTGCCTGTGCCGCCGCCCATACCTGCGGTTATAAACAGCATTCGGGTATTGCTACCCAGCATATCTTTTATATCATCAATATTTTCGATGGCCGAGTTTTTACCCACTTCGGGTATCGAACCTGCGCCCATTCCCTCGGTTAGGCTAGCACCTAATTGTACCTTATTGGGTATAGGGCTTAGCTCGAGTGCTTGGGCATCGGTGTTACAAATAATAAAATCTACACCGGCTATGCCTTGCCTATACATGTGGTTTACAGCATTGCCACCGCCACCGCCTACACCTATTACTTTAATAATAGATGATTTTTCTTTTAGCATTTCAAACTTCATATACTTAATATTCAGTTTTTTAAATTAATTTACACTTAGGTTAATATGTATTGTAATGATATAACTTTTTCCACAATGGTTTTCCACAAATGTTAGCCTGTTGAAAAATAAAAAATGTTGATAACTTAATTTTCTAAGCAGTTAAACATGTAACTAACTAGCTTCAATTGTTATATATAATGTATTTTTTTAAAATTATAATTTGGGCGTTTCCTGCCTGCGCAGGCAGGTAACACGCTTTCCACTACCTGCTTGCCAGCAGGCAAGTATCTTTTTTTTATTGCCCCCCATTTGCCAATTGCCCAAGATGGGGGGCAATAAAAAAAAGGATGCCGTTGCAATCGTTAACGCTCTTAAACAATGTTTAAACATGATATTTAATTTCTTTTCAATCATCAAATTAAAATTAATAATTACTTTAAAAAATCAGTATCGCTAATATCGTCTTTAATAAATTTTTTGCTTCCCTCAATTATTGAAGCGAATAAGCCTTTTGATTTTGTAGGCTCGGCACTAATTTTAGTTTGCTTTGCTGTGGTGTTATCTTTAAGCATTTCGTCTTCTATTTTTTGGATGCCTTTCATCAATAAACCAATACCTGTGGCGTACATGGGGCTTTTTAAATCTTCATATACATTTTTAGGCAGGGCTTCGTTTTTGGCCAAATGTTCGGTAGGGTAACCCACCCTACAATCGAAACCGGTAATAAATTCTACCAATTGGGTTACATGTTTTAGCTGCGCTCCACCGCCTGTAATTACGATACCGCCTATGAGTTTATTTTCGTAGTTGGACGATTTTATTTCGTAATACACATGTTCGATAATTTCTTCCATGCGGGCTTGTATTACATTGGCTAGGTTTTTTATCGATATTTCTTTGGGTTCGCGGCCACGCAAGCTGGGTACGCATACAATTTCGTTGTCTTTATTTTCATCGGCCAGGGCCGAACCAAATTTAACTTTTAGCAGCTCGGCTTGGTTGCGCATAACGGCGCAGCCTTCTTTAATATCTTCGGTAATGCTATTGCCTCCAAAAGGGATTACTGCCGTATGGCGGATAATACCTTCGTGAAAAATAGCTACATCAGTAGTGCCACCGCCTACATCAACCAATACTACGCCGGCTTCTTTTTCTTCGTCGCTTAATACCGATTCGGACGATGCCAAAGGTTCTAATATCAAATCCTGTGTTTCTAAATCGGCATTGGTAACGCATTTCATAATATTTTTAATGGCGGTAACTTGGCCGGTTATAATATGAAAATTAGCTTCGAGCCTTACGCCAGCCATACCAATAGGGTCTTTTACACCAGGCTCGTTATCTACGGTAAACTCTTGCGGAAGCACATGAATAATTTCTTCGCCGGGGTTCATGGCTAGTTTAAACATATCGTCGATTAGGCGGTCGATATCTTTTTTGCAAATTTCGGAGCTTAAATCTTTACGGGTTAATATGCCTCGGTGTTGTAGGCTTTTAATATGCTGCCCAGCAATACCTACGCTTACCACTCTAATATCCACATTTGATTGTGCACTGCCTTCTTTTACAGCATCTACAATGCCTTTTACAGTTTTTGCAATGTTAGATACTACGCCACGGGTTACTCCAGCCGATTCGGCTTTGCCCAAGCCCAGTACCTCTATTTTACCGTACTCGTTTCGGCGGCCTACAATTACGCATATTTTGGTAGTACCAATATCCAACCCAACTACTATGGGCGAATTTTTACCTTGTTTTGTGATGCCTTTTTCCATTTTTTATAGCATTTTTTTTATTGAATCTTTTACAATTTTTTTAATCGTTTTTTGAATTAAACTATCGGCAACTGCCGTTTTTAAGGTGTCGGGTTTATGATATAAGGTATCTCGTTTTTCGCATACAATTTGCCCTTTATAACTTAGGTTAATGCTGCTGTAAGTTTGCCAGCCTACCTTGGGCATGGCTTTTTTATAAAATATATATAGGTTTTTAAATTTATTGCTTAGGCTATCGGCATTGCCTAAAATAATTTTTTGGTTGCCTAAACGGGGTACAAGTTCAATAACGTTATTTTGTGTTACATACACTTGCTCTATCTGCTCGTTCCATAAAGTATCGGTAGCAATAAAATGGGCAATGGCAAATACGCTTTTGCCCATCGGGGTTTTTAGCGTATCTATTTTACCATTAAATGCTTCGTTAATAGCCCCATTGGCTACCAAAACCCTGGCGGTATAATGGCTTGATAGTGGTATTTTTAACCCTTGGGCATCTACATAAAAATCTTGCCCTGCGGTGTTAAATATGCGCAATATGGGTTCACGTTGTGTGATTTCGGCGTGTAGCGTACCTTCCATATCGGCGTAAACTTTGGCAAACAGTATAAAAGGATTTGCTTTTAGTTTATCCTCTAGGTTTTGGATATTGATATAACGTAACCTTTTACCCACCAATTGTTTGTTATTGGCGTTTAAAATTTCGTCAACCTCGGCTTGTTCAATAAAAAACTGGTTGCCGGGCAATAGTACTTTTACTGTTTTGCAGGTTAATTCGGTTTTTTGGGTTTCGATAAAACTCATTAGCACCAGCAATCCCGATAGGCTAATTGCCCACGCAAAAGTGTTAAATACCAAACGCCAGTTTATTTTTTTAAGCATCTTTTAAACTGTTAAGTAAAGGTAAAACCAAGGTATCAATATCGCCAGCACCTACGGTTAATAGTAGTTGGGGCTGTTTGTTTTTTATATAATCTAGGGCTTGTTGTTTACTGCAAATTTGCTTTTTATTTAGGGTAATTTTATCTAACAACATTTGGCTATTTACGTTTTTTATCGGCAGCTCGCGGGCTGGGTAAATATCTAACAATACCAAATCATCGGCAGTGCTTAAAACGTGTGCAAAGGCATCGGCAAAATCCCGGGTACGGGTAAATAAATGTGGCTGAAAAATTACGGTTAATTCCTTATCGGGATATAAGGTTTTTATCGCTGTAAAGCAAGCCTTTAACTCTTCGGGGTGGTGGGCATAATCGTCCACATATATTTTATTAGCTTTAAGCTGATACTCGAAACGCCTTTTTACCCCCTTAAATGAGTGTAATGCTTCACGAATTCGGTTTACATCAATATCCATTAAAAGTGCTACTTGTATGGCAGCAACGGCGTTTTCGATATTGTGCTGGCCAGGCAAACCTAAAATTAAGCCTTCTAATTGTAGGTTTTGATTTTTAAAATCGAACACAAATGCACCGTTTTCTATACGAATATTATAGGCTTGGGCATCGGCTTTGCCAGTAATTGAATAGGTTGTGCCTGTGCTTACATCGAGCCCCAGCTTGGCAATTAAGGTACCATCGGGTTTTATTTGCGAGGCAAATAATTGGAACGATTGCACCAAGTGGCTTTCGTCGCCATAAATATCCAGGTGGTCGGCATCCATTGATGTTATAATGGCAATATCGGGATGTAGGGTAAGGAACGATCTATCGTACTCATCGGCTTCCACCACCAAAACATTATTAGTTCCAAACAGCACATTGGTATTGTAATTGCTGCTTATGCCCCCCAAAAATGCCGAACAATTATTGCCCGAACTTTGTAAAATATGTGCTATTAAACAACTGGTGGTGGTTTTGCCGTGTGTGCCTGCCACAGCAACGGTAAACATACCTTTGGATAATATGCCTAAAACCTGCGAACGTTTTTGCAGCTCGAACCCGTTTTGTTTAAAATAATTTAAAATGGGCGAGTTTGCGGGTATGGCTGGGGTGTAAATAATTAAGGTGTTAGGCGTGTTTACCGTAAACGCTTGCGGAATTTTATCAACGCTATCATCGTAATTTACCGCCATACCTTCGGCAATTAAAGCCAAGGTTAGGGGTGTTTCGGTTTTATCGTAACCGCACACTTGGCAACCAATGTGGTGAAAGTAGCGAGCAAGTCCGCTCATACCTATGCCACCTATACCTACTAAATAAACTTTTTGTATATCGGCTAGTATCATATTTTATGGGCTAGTTTAAATATTTGTTTGGCAATATCCGTATCGGCATTGGGCAAGGCTAGTTGGGCAATATTGTTGCTTAGGCTTTGCATTAGTTTGCTATCGTTTAATAGTTTTATAGCAGCATCAACTAAATCGGTTTCGGCATTTTTATCGGTTACCAAAAGGGCGCAATTTTTATCAATTAATGCGTTGGCGTTTTTGGTTTGATGGTCTTCGGCCACGTTAGGCGATGGCACTAAAATTACAGGTTTTTGTACCATACACAGTTCGGCAATGGTGCCTGCTCCCGCTCTGGAAATGATAACATCGGCGGCAGCGTAGGCAAAATCCATGCGGTTTAAAAACTCGTAAATTTTTATGCCAGCATCTTTACTTCGGTTGCCGTATTGTTCAATAATTCCCTTGTAATAGTATTTACCTGTTTGCCATATTAGTTGTATATGGTTTTCTTCGAGCTTGGCTAACCCTGCTAATATGGTTTTGTTTAGCGTACCAGCGCCTAGGCTTCCGCCAGTAAGTAGTATGGTTTTTTTTATCGGCGATAAGCCAAAATATTGTAAAGCTTCGTTTCGTTTACCTTCAATAGCTACCGATGCTTGCCTAATAGGGTTGCCTGTTTTTATAATTTTACTAGCTGCAAAAAAGGCTTCCATCCCATCAAAAGCTACACATATTTTACTGGCTTTTTTACCTAAATATTTATTGGTAATGCCTGCATACGAGTTTTGTTCTTGTATTAAAATAGGCACATTTTTTAACGATGCCGCATACAATAAAGGCCCCGATGCGTAGCCGCCTACACCTACCACCACATTGGGCTTAAAGTTTTTAATAATGGTGCTGGCATGTAGCACACTTTTTAATACCTTAAACGGAAGGGCTAAATTTTTTAATAAATTATTACGCTGAAAACCTTTAATATCTAAACCAATAATTTGATAGCCTGCGGCGGGTACTTTATCCATCTCCATTTTGCCCAGTGCACCTACAAAAAGTATTTGGGTGCGGCTATCTATTTGGCGCAAAGCATTGGCAATAGCAATAGCAGGGAAAATATGCCCCCCAGTGCCGCCGCCGCTAATGATAATTCGTTTTGCTGTTTCCATATATTTATGCCATTGCTGGGATTTCGCCTACAATAATTTTGTCTTTATTTTTTAAATTCTCGGCTTTATATTCTTCCACATCTTTACTTACCGATAGTATGATGCCAAAGGCTATACTGGTAAATAAAATGCTGGTTCCGCCCATGCTTACTAAGGGCAAAGGCACACCCGTAACGGGGAATAAATTTACTGCCACCGCCATATTGGCCAATGCTTGTATGGTTAAACTAAAGCCTAGCCCAGCCGCCAATAATGCTCCAAATGCCTTGGGTGCTTGGGTAACTATACGTATAATGCGGTACATTAAAATAAGGTATAATACAATTACAGCAATGCCGCCCAGCATACCATATTCTTCGATGATGATGGCGTAAATAAAATCGGAATAGGGGTGGGGTAAAAAATTGCGTTGTATGCTATTGCCCGGGCCTTTGCCAAAAATACCGCCGTTGGCAATGGCTATTTTGGCTTGGTCTTCCTGAAATGTTTTGTCGGAATGTTGCATTTCGGGGTGCATGTAAGAGTTGATACGAGATTTATAGGTTTCACGCCGTGGGCCAAAAAGCACTAAAATAGCCAGTAAAATCATCCCACCTAAACACACCAAAGAAATTTGTTTAAAACTTATACGGCCAATTAATAGTATCAATATGCTTACGCCAAATAGCATTAAGGCGGTAGATAAATTGGCAATACCAATTAAAATAAACACCACCAATACCGAGCCCATAATGGGGATAAACGCCTGCTTAACATCTTTAATATTCTCCTGCTTTTTGGTAAGCATGCGGGCTAAAAAGGTTATTAAAGCTAGTTTTGCCATATCCGATGTTTGGAAAGTTAAGCCTGTACCAGGTATGGCTACCCAACGGCTGGCATCGTTTACATGGCTACCAAAAAGTAGGGTATAAAGTAATAATGGGATGGTAATAATCATTAATATTTTAGAAATACCAGCATAATAGCGGTAGTTTATTAAGTGCGAACAGTATATTAAACCAAAACCAGCCACAATAAAAATAAAGTGTTTGATAACCAACGACTCGGAGCCTACGCCTTTTTTATGTGCCAACGTACCTGTAGAACTGTACACCGCCAATACCGAAAGTATGGACAATAGGATGATGATGAGCCATATCCAACGGTCGCCTTTAGTACGGTTTAAAATATTGTTTATCATCATTTTGATTGTTAATTATAAAGCCAATACGGCTTGTTTAAATTGGTTTCCCCTATCTTCGTAATTGCTAAACAAATCGAAACTTGCACAGGCAGGCGAAAGTAAAACGGTATCGCCTTTAGTGGCTAAATGGTAGGCAACTTGTACGGCATCGGCTGCGGTTGCTGTGTTTACAATAAGTTCTACCACATCTTCGAAAGCATTGTGTATGGCTTGGTTTTTTTTGCCTAGGCATACAATGGCTTTTACTTTTTGCTTTACTAGTTCGCGTATTTGGTTGTAATCGTTACCCTTATCTACCCCGCCCATAATTAGTACAATATCGGTATTGTACGAATCTAGCGCATACCAAGTGGAGTTTACATTGGTGGCTTTAGAGTCGTTTATAAAAGTAACATCGGCTATTTTGGCTACAAACTCTAGTCGGTGGTCGGCGTTTTTAAAGTTACTTAAGCTTTCGCGGATGGTGGGATTTCGTATCTCCAAAATTTTTGCCGCAATGCCCGATGCCATCGAATTGTATAAATTATGCTTGCCTTGTATGGCCAGTTCGTTTACCATCATTTCAAATGTATCGTTATCTTTTATATGTACTTGCATTGTATTGTTATTTAAAAAAGCACCCGATGTTAGCGGATGTTCGATAGAAAAAGGGTGCTTTTGTGCGTGTATGATTTTGTTGGGTAATTCTTTTAGGGTTTCGGCATCATCATCACAATAAATAAAATGATTGGCCGAAGTTTGGTTTTGGATAATTCTAAATTTTGCGTTTACGTAGTTTTGCATCACATAATCGTACCTATCTAAATGGTCGGGAGTTATGTTTAGCAATACGGCAATATCGGCCTTAAAGGCGTACATATTATCCAACATAAAACTGCTGATTTCTAATACATAAATATCAAAGTTTTGCTTAGCCACTTGCCTAGCAAAGCTGTAGCCAATATTACCCGCTAAGCCTACATTTAAGCCTGCGTTTTTTAATATATGGTAGGTTAATAATGTGGTAGTGGTTTTGCCATTGCTACCTGTAATACATATTGTTTTGGCATTGGTGTACCGGCTGGCAAATTCAATTTCGGAAATTATAGGGATATTATTAGCTATTAGTTTTTGTATTATTTGTGCCTTATCGGCTATGCCTGGGCTTTTTATAATTTCAACAGATTTAAGTATAATTTCTTCGCTATGCTGGTTTTCTTCGAATGGGATATTTAGGTTTTGTAACTCGGTTTTATAGTTTTCTTTTATCTCACCAAAATCAGAAACAAAAACATTATAACCCTGTTTTTGTGCCAATACAGCTGCGCCCACACCACTTTCGCCTGCGCCTAAAATGCATAATAATGGTTTTTGGCTATCAAAAACAAAACTGTTTATAGTATATGTAGCTTGGTTTTCCATATTAGCGTAGTTTTAAGGTTACAATAGTAATAACGGCAAGTAAAATGCCTACAATCCAAAAACGGGTAACAATTTTAGATTCGTGGTAACCCTTTTTTTGAAAATGATGGTGCAGCGGAGCCATTAAAAACACCCTACGCCCTTGGCCATATTTTTTCTTGGTAAACTTGAACCAAAATACTTGAATAATTACCGATAGGTTTTCGATTAAAAACACACCACATAAAATGGGTATTAATAATTCTTTTCGGATAATGATGGCAAAAACGGCAATAATACCACCAATGGTTAAGCTACCAGTATCGCCCATAAAAACTTGGGCAGGGTAGGTGTTGTACCATAAAAAGCCAATACAAGCCCCTACAAAAGCCCCTGCGAAAATTACCAATTCGCCACTGTTAGGTATGTAAATAATGTTAAGGTAATCGGCAATGATGGTATTGCCCGATACATAAGCCAGCAGTGCCAGTGTTAAGCCAATAATGGCCGATGTACCCGTAGCTAAGCCATCAATACCATCGGTAATATTGGCACCGTTGGATACTGCAGTTACAATTACGATAGTAAAAAGTAAAAAAACAATTAAGCCATATTTTTGATAATTACCACCCAAAAACTTTAAAACCTTGGCATAATCAAACTCGTTGTTTTTATAAAACGGAATATTGGTTATGGTGCTTTTTACATCCTTGGCATAATATACGCCATCGGGTTTTTGTATGCGTATTAATTTTTGGCCATTAGGCGATATTACCTCTTGCGACGAACCCACAGTGTGTTTTCCCATTGATTTGCTGTAGCTTACTGGCATTTTAGAAATGTTTTTTCGTACCAAAATATTGGAATGAAAAAACATGGTATAACCTACAATGAGCGATAGCCCTACTTGCCCTACAATTTTAAACCTACCCGCAAGGCCTTCTTTATTTTTTTTAAATATTTTTATATAATCGTCTAAAAAACCTATGGCACCCATCCACAGGGTGGTAACTATCATTAAAATTATATAAATGTTTTCGAGCTTGGCAAACAATAAAACAGGGATTAAAATGCCTGCAATAATAATTAAGCCACCCATGGTAGGTGTACCCGCTTTTTGCATTTGCCCATCTAAACCTAGGTTGCGTACAGTTTCGCCTACTTGTTTTTGCCTTAAATAATTGATAAGTGTAGCACCATAAACTGTTGTAATTATCAGCGATAAAATTATAGCCATTGCTGCCCTAAATGATATAAACTTAAAAAGTCCAGCACCTGGGAAGTTGTAATGGTTATCTATATATGTAAAAAAGTAGTACAACATTAGGCCAGTAAATTAAATTGTTGCGTTAATATTTCTTTATCGTCAAAATGGGTTTTTACACCGTTTATTTCTTGGTATTTTTCGTGGCCTTTGCCTGCTAGTAAAATAATATCGCCAGGTTGTGCTAGGTGGCAAGCGGTTTTTATGGCTTCACGCCTATCGGTAATGCGCATTACTTTTTTTTGATTTACAGGCGATACGCCCACCATCATTTCTTCAATAATTTTTTCGGGGGCTTCGGTACGGGGGTTATCAGATGTTAAAATTACTTTATCGCTCCAGTCGCATGCGGTACGGGCCATTATGGGGCGTTTGGTTTTATCTCTATCGCCACCGCAACCAATAATGGTAATTACTTTTTCGGTACCGTTTGCTAAATCGCTTATGGTGCTTAATACGTTTTGTACGGCATCGGGCGTGTGGGCGTAATCAACAATACCTACTATTTTATTGGGCGATATAATATAATCGAACCGGCCTTCGGCTCCGCTTAATGTGCTTAAAACAGTAAGTACGTTTAGGCTATCTTGCTCCAGCAAAATGGCTGTACCATAAACGGCCAAAAGGTTATAGGCGTTAAAACTGCCCACCATTTTAAAGTAAACTTCGTTACCGTTAACATCAAGGTGCAAGCCCGAAAACTGGTTTTCGATAATTTTACCTTTAAAATTTGCCAAGGTTTTTAAGGCATAAGTTTTTTTGCTTGCTTGGGTGTTTTGCAACATTACAGTGCCGTTTTTATCATCAACATTGGTAAGGGCAAAGGCTGGTTTTGGTAAGCCATCAAAAAATGCTTTTTTGGCTTTTATATAGTTATCAAACGTTTTATGAAAATCGAGATGGTCGTGGGTGATATTGGTAAATACGCCTCCCGCAAAGGTTACACCTGCAATACGCTGCTGCACAATAGCGTGTGAGCTTACTTCCATAAAGCAATAATCGCAACCTTGCGTTACCATATCGGCCAGCAATTGGTTAAGCGCAATAGGGTTAGGTGTGGTATGTGTTGATGGTATTATTTTGCCATTTATTTGGTTTTCTACCGTTGATATTAAACCTGTTTTGTAGCCTAATGCTATAAAAAGTTGGTACAGTAATGTGGCTACGGTGGTTTTACCATTGGTGCCTGTAATGCCTACCAGTTTTAATTTTTGGCTGGGGTTATGGTAAAAGTTGGCGGCAATTATACCTAAGGCTTTCGCCGAGTTGGCCACTTTTATATACGTTACACCATCGGTAAATTTATCGGGTAAAGTTTCACATATAATTGCGATAGCTCCTTGGTTAATTGTTGTATTAATATATTGATGGCCATTGGTTTGCGTTCCATCAATAGCTATAAAAACCGAGCCTTGGTTTACCTCCCTCGAGTCGAAATGTAGGGCATTAACAAGCATATCGGTAGTGCCAATAACTTGCTCAATAGCAACGCCATACAATATATCTTTTAACAAACTCATTTTTATTGTAATGCGATTAAAATTTTAGTTCCTTTAATAATAGGTGTACCCGCCAAAATAGATTGATTGGTAACTTGCCCGCTGCCGCTAATAATGGGTTTTAAGCCCGAGTTCCCCAACACATACAGCGCATCTTTTAAGCCCATACCTGTTACATTGGGCACAATACCTCGGCGTTTAAATACCTCTTTATAGGCAATACCGCTATTGCTATCGGCATCGTCGGTACTTAGTTTTTCTAGTTGCGTTTTTATGCCAAAGCTATTGTAAACCATATTGTTGGCTTTGTTGTAGCCTTGTTTTGCTTGGGGGGTGCAGCGGCTTGTGGTTTTTTGTTTAATGTTTGCGTAATGCAGCATATCCATATCACTGGCAAAAATATGGTCGGCTACTTCCCTAAAAACAGGCCCCGATACCAGCGCACCATAATATAATCCTTTGGGGTCGTTTATTACCACAATCATCGAGTATTTGGGGTTTTCGGCAGGGAAATATCCTACAAACGAAGCCTGATATTGCTTATTGGCTTTGTACCCTTTGTTGCCATCGGCCACTTGGGCTGTACCCGTTTTGCCAGCAATATTATAGAGTGGGTTATATACAATTAGCTTTCCACTACCTTCGGTTACTACGCCTTCAAGCATTGCTTTAACCTTGCTTAGGGTAACATCCGAGCATATTTTGGGGTTAATTACCCGGGCCTTAAACTGTTCTACCGAATTACCTAATCGCTTAATTTCTTTTACAAAAATGGGCGAGATATATTTGCCGTTATTGGCCACGGCGTTATAAAACGATAGCATTTTTAAAGGTGTAAGTTGCATTTCGTAACCGTAGGCCATTTGTGGCAAGGTCATGTTTTTGTTCCAGCTGGTATTTCTAGGCGTTTTAACCACGGGCTGGGCTTCGCCAGGTATTTGCAGTTCTAGCTTTTCGTTTAAATGCCAATTGTATAAATGATTGGTAAATTTCGATTGCCTAAACCTATAATTGGTATTTACGAGTTTGGCAATAGCTGCGTTCGATGATTGTTCAAAGGCTTTTTTTACCGTTACCACGCCAATACTTCCGTGTGAATCGGTAATTACCTTACCTGGTATTTTATAAGTACCTGTACCAACCATGGTGTTGGTGTCTATCAATTTATCTTCGAGCAATGCCATGTACGATGCCAGCTTAAAGGTAGAGCCAGGGTCTTGATTGCCAGCAATGGCGTAGTTAAATTGTTCTTTATACACGCCATCGCTAACTTTGGTAAAATTGGCTACTGCCCTAATTTCGCCTGTGGCTACTTCCATTACTATTACGGTACCATGGTCGGCTTGGCTTTTTACGAGTTGTTTTTGTAGGGCATTTTGTGCCAAATCTTGCATGTTAATATCAATGGTGCTAATAATATCGGCACCATCTTTAGGGGCAATTTCATCTTCTTCGTTTACAGGCATCCACACCCCACCCGATATACGTTGCACCAATCGCTTGCCACTTTCGCCATTAATATATTGGCCGTAAGCACCCTCTAGGCCTACGCCGTTTTTTACGTTTTCGTTTTTATAACCAATGGTACGGGCGGCCAAATTTCTAAAAGGTAAAATGCGTTTGTTTTGTTGTATGGTTATCATCCCGCCCTTATACCTTCCTAAATTAAACATCGGAAATTTTTTCATGGCCTTTAAGTTTTGATACGTCATATCTCGTTTTATAAGAAAATAACGCTGTTTATCTTGGCGGGCATTACGCAGTTTGCGGGTGTAATCTCGGGCCGATTTGTCTTTAAAATAAGTAGCTAAAGCAGCCCCTAACGAATCTACTTTATCATAAAATAATTTATCGTCTTTTATACCACCAGCCAGCATATCCATACGCACCTCATATTGCGGAACCGATGTTGCCAAAAGGCTGCCATCAATAGCATAAATATTTCCTCGCGATGCTTCAACTTCAACATATTTGGTACTAAAACTTTTGGCCATAGCCCTATAATGTGGCCCCTGCACTACTTGTACTTGTACTAGTTTTCCTATTACTGCACACGCAAATAGCAATATAATGCCAAATGCTGCATATACCCTTAATAATATGTTTGTTCTAATATTCATTGGGGGCTACTACAATTTTTACAGGTGGGGTAACAGGTACTTTTAATTGCAACAGGGTATCTACACGGCTTACTACTTCGGTTTGCTTGCTTTTAAACATTAAATCGGCTTTTAGGGTTTTAAAATCCCAACTTAACTCTTTCACCTCTTTATTTAGTTTATCAATTTCGCGAATATTATTTTCGGCCGAATGGCGGTTACCAATATATATTAAGGCTAAAAACGATAAAAACAATATAAAAGGCAGGGCATCGGTAGCGGCCTCTTTTGATACCACTCCTTTTACAAAAAGCAAGTGAAAAAAGTTATTGGCTGGCAAGGCAAAATCAGATTTTTGCTTTACTTTAGGCTCAAAAACGGCTTCGTTTTCTTCCTGTATTTCTTCTATTTTGCTTTTAAACTGGTTGCTCATCGTTTTACAGCAATACGTAACCTTGCGCTGCGGGCTCGGTTATTGGTTTCTAACTCTTGTGCGCTGGCCGTAACCGATTTTCGGGTAATTACATCAAAAGGCTTTATATCGTTACCAAAAAAATCTTTTTCTACCTCGCCACTAAATTTGCCTTTGGCCATAAAATTTTTAACCATCCTATCCTCCAGCGAGTGGTACGACATAATTACCAGCCGCCCTCCAGGTTTTAAAACATCAATAGTATGCGCTAAAAAAACCTGCAAGGCTTCCATTTCTTGGTTTACCTCCATACGTAAAGCCTGAAAAACTTGGGCCAAATATTTGTTTTCTTTTTGTTTAGGTATTAATGCGCTTATGGCGGATTTTAGCTGGTTAACCGTGTTTATAGTTTTATTTAGCCTTGCAGTTACAATAGTTTTAGCTAGCGATTTTGCATTTTGAATTTCACCATACATGCCAAATATTTTATGCAACTCGTTTTCGGTGTAGGTGTTTATAATTTCTTTAGCCGTAAGGCTTGATGTTTGGTTCATACGCATATCTAGTTCAGCATCAAAACGTGTAGAAAACCCACGGTCCGGAATATCAAATTGGTGCGATGAAACACCTAAATCGGCCAAAATACCATCTACAGGTAAAGTGCCATGTAAGCGTAAATTATTTTTTAAAAATTTAAAATTTTGGTCGATAAACACAAATCGTTCATCCATAATTAAGTTTTGCTGTGCATCCACATCTTGGTCAAAAGCTACCAAAACACCATCGGCATTAAGCTGGTTTATAATTTCTTGCGAGTGGCCACCGCCACCAAAAGTAACATCTACGTAAGTGCCATTAGGCTTAATAGCTAAACCGTTTATACACTCTTTAAGCATTACAGGTTGGTGGTAATTCTTAAGCATTTTGCCCCCTTCCTTTGCCCATAACTTCTTCGGCTAGTTTGGCAAAATTTTCTGGTTCGTTATCTAACTGGGTATCGTAAGCGGCTTTATCCCAAAGTTCAATTTTATTAAACTGGCATAAAAGCACCACATCAGTTTTGGTATTAGCATAATCGGAAAGCGATTTTGGGATGAGGATACGGCTTGCAGTATCCAACAAAAGCTCGGTAGCGCCACGGGTAAAGTAGCGTATAAACTCACGTGTTTTAGCCTCAAACTGGTTTAGGGTTGATAAATCGGCAACTATTTTATCCCACTCTTGCTTGGTGTAAATTACCAAATGCTTTTCGAAACCTCGGTTTATAACCAAGCCTTGCTGCTCAGCATCGGGCAGTTGTCGCTTTAGGTTGCTAGGTATCATTAGCCTCCCTTTCGCATCAAGCTTACATTCAAATTCGCCAATGAGTTGAGACATTTTATAATTTTGGTATTAATTTGGTAAAAGTATAGATAATTGCTCCACTTTTTACCACTTTTTACCACAAAAAGTTTTCAACAGTTTTTAAAAACAAAAATTGATAAAATGAGAGCAGTTTTAATGAGTTTTTTAATATGTGTAGGTTATATTTGAAGTTATTTTATGTAAAAATATTTACGATTTTGATAGGCTTAATTAACGAAAACCAAGCCAACACAAAAAGCTAAAGCGTTTATACCATAATTAATTTTAACACCAAAGCTTATGCTTAGCTATAATTTTTAATTCACATTACAATTTAAACTTAAATTAACCATATGACCATAATTGAATTACAAAAACGAGTAGATAATTGGATAAGCACCACGGGCATACGCTATTTTAACCCCCTTACCAATACCGCCTTACTTATGGAAGAAGTAGGCGAAGTAGCCCGAATAATGGCTCGCCAATACGGCGAACAATCCTATAAAAAATCGGACGAAGCCATCAACCTAGCCGACGAAATGGCCGACGTACTTTTTGTGCTCGTATGCCTAGCCAACCAAACAGGTATAGATTTAACCCAAGCTTTTGAAAAAAACCTAGCAAAAAAAACCAGTAGAGATACCGAAAGGCATAAGGATAATGAGAAATTGAAGTAGTGCCTCGGGCATTCGGGCTTTCGAGCAACGGGCTTTCTTGTGTGTTGTGTTATTTCCGAGGCTGCAACGGGCTTTTTTATTTGTTGGTAAAAGCGTAATTTGCCCGCCGCCCGAAAGCCCGCCGCCGGTTGCAAAAAAACACCAAATGACAAACCCAACTACTCCACTTGCCGAACGAATGCGCCCTAAAACACTGGAAAATTATATTGGCCAGCAGCATTTGGTAGGGCATAATGCGGTATTGCGTAAAGCCATCGAAAGTGGCAATATTCCCAGTATGCTGTTTTGGGGGCCGCCGGGTGTAGGTAAAACAACCTTGGCTTTTATAATTTCGGAAACATTAAACCGTCCCTTTTTTTCGTTAAGTGCCATTAACTCGGGGGTTAAAGAAGTGCGAGAGGTAATCGAAAAAGCAATAGTTTATAAAAAAGGAGGCATACAACCCATATTATTTATTGATGAAATTCACCGTTTTTCTAAATCACAACAAGATTCGCTTTTGGGTGTCGTAGAAAAAGGATTGGTAATATTGATTGGTGCAACCACCGAAAACCCTTCCTTCGAGGTAATATCGGCCTTGTTATCTCGCTGCCAAGTATATATTTTACAAGTCCTCAGCGAAAGCGAATTATTAAATTTACTATCACAAGCCATACAAAACGACCTTATTTTAAAACAAAAAACAATTTTACTTACACAAACCGAAGCATTGCTTAGGCTTTCGGGTGGCGATGGGCGCAAGCTTTTAAACACATTTGAAATTGTACTTCACTCGGCCAATAGCCCACAAATAGAAATTACCAACGAAATGGTTTTGGCCAGCGTACAGCAAAATATGGCATTGTACGATAAAACAGGCGAACAACATTACGATATTATTTCGGCCTTTATAAAATCTATACGGGGTAGCGACCCTAATGCCGCCGTTTATTGGTTAGCCCGAATGATAGAAGGCGGCGAACAGCCTACTTTTATTGCCCGCCGCTTATTAATTTTAGCTTCTGAAGATATAGGCAACGCCAACCCCAACGCACTTTTACTGGCCAATACTTGTTTCGAAGCGGTAAATGTTATTGGTTGGCCCGAAAGCCGCATTATATTATCTCAAACCGTTATTTACCTTGCCACATCGCCCAAAAGCAATGCAAGCTACCAAGCTATAAATAAAGCCCAGCAACTGGTAAAAGAAACAGGCGACTTGCCGGTTCCCCTGTATTTACGCAATGCGCCCACCCAGCTAATGAAAAACCTACATTACGGCACCAATTATAAATATGCCCATGCTTATGAAGGAAATTTTGTAGAACAGGAATTTTTTCCAGATAAATTAACAGGTAAAAAATTGTATAACCCTAGTAATAATACAGCCGAAAATAAAATTAGGGAGTTTTTAAAGAAATTGTGGAGTAAATATGGGTATTAAATTTAACTAGGAACAAAGTTTAGCTGTGTTCAACTGATAAGTGCAACACTTACCTTAAGCTGTAAAAATACTTCATTAGGAGTTAGATAACCAAATTTTCTTACAGGTCTGTTATTTA